>JBEBRQ010000041.1:0-27662 GCA_040394755.1 Castellaniella defragrans
GGCAGATCCGGGAAGTCCGGCCGCAGGCCGGACCGTCCGGAGGGGCGGAGAAAAATGGTTTTCCCGCCAGACGCGGCTCAAGAACCCCATAACCCCAAAACCCCAATATGGCTCGCTGCGATTTCCCTCGTGCCGCCATCCCGCATCCCCCCGTCATACGCCGTGTCATGACATTGTCATGGGCGGGGTATATGCTCTGCATCCATGACCATGCGCGGCGAGGCCGGCGGGGCGATCTCCGGGCGGTGCCAAAGGTGGTTGCGCTTCTTCACAAGGCATTGTCGGGGTGCTACCCTTTGCGGTCATGCGATTCCCCGTTATTGAGGTCAGGACATGCTGGAGCACACGAACAAGCAATTTCACACGGAACTCGAAACCACGCGTTCGATGTTCCTGCAGATGGGCGGCCTGGTCGAATCCATGGTGCTCGATGGCATGCGCGCGCTGGCCGATGGCGAACTGGAACTGGTCGACAAAGTCCGCGAGCACGAGCGTCAGGTCAACCAGCTCGAGGTCAGCATCGACGAGCGCATCGGCTTGCTGATTGCGCGCAACCAGCCCACGGCGGTCGATCTGCGCCTGCTGCTGTCGATTTCCAAGATGCTGACCGACATGGAGCGCTGCGGCGATGAGGCGGTCAAGGTCGCCAAGGTGGCGCGCCGCCTTCACGAGGCCGACTCGTCCTACGAGCCGGTGGTCGAGCTGCGCCACATGGCCGATGCCGTGGCGGGCATGATCCGCGCATCGCTGGACGCCTTTGCCCGCGAGGACCCCGTGGCGGCCGCCCAGGTGGTGCGCAGCGACAAAGAGGTCGACCGGGAATGGAAGGCCGCGCTGCGCCATATGATTACCTACATGATCGAGGATCCGCGCACGATCTCGCGCTCGATCGATCTGGTCTTCATCGCCCGCGCGCTCGAGCGCATCGGCGATCATGCCAAGAACATGGCCGAACGGGTGATCTATATGGTGCTGGGCGACGATGTGCGCCACATGGGCGTCGCCAACACCGAGCGCATGGCGCGCGGCGAGGCGCCCGAGGCCAAGGAAAAGTGATTCAGCGGTCCGGCGGCACGTAGCCCTGGGCTTCGACGTCGCGGTCCTCGAACAGGAATTCCTGCATACGGCCAGACAGGAATTTCCGCGCCTCGGCATCGGCAAGGGACAGGTGATTTTCATTGACCAGGCGCGTCTGGATGTCCAGCCATTTGGCCCAGGCATCCTTCGAGATTTCGCGCCAGATCCGCACGCCGAGATCGCCGGGGTAGGGCGGATAGTCCAGCCCCTCGGCCTCGCGGTTGAGTTTGCGGCAATGGATCATGCGGGCCATGTGTATCGACTCCAGGTGGCTGTACTGCGATTATTGTAGCCTCTCGGAGCACGGCACAAGCCGCCGGTTCTTTACAGGGATCACGCCCGCAAGCGGCGGTGGCGCAGGCGGAATCTGGCGTTGTGGACGATCTTGCGCAGATTGTCGCGCAGCTTGAAGGCCTCGCGGCGCAGCTTGTCGCCCCAGCTGCGCCGCGTGCGCGTGTCGGGGCCGGTGATGTCGGATTCCGAATCGTCATCGTGCGTCACGCAGGCCGGCTGCAGCGCGATTGATTCGACGCCATGCTCGTAGAAGCGGATCATGGTGTCGTCCACCGGGTAGATCCAGGTCTGGCTGTGGCGCAGCAGGGCGCTGGCGCCCTCGGGGGTGATCAGGTAGGCGACGGTGCGAAAGTGGCTTTTTAGTTTTTTGCGCAGCACGAAGGGGCCGGCGCGCTCGACGGCGATGCTGGGATCGTGTCCCGGTTTGTCGTTGCCGTGCAGCCATACCAAAGGCCAGTGCTGGGCAATCGTGGGCGCCTGAGCGAGGAAACTGCCGAAATTGGGCCGCAGGATAGCGTCGTCCTCGACGACGATCAGCGGGGTGCCGGATGCGACGCATTCCTGCCACAACAGGTAGTGGCTGGCGAAGCAGCCCAGCTGGGACGGTTTGAGCGGATTGTCGCGGCCCTTGACCCGCTGGCGCGCCGCGGGATCGTAATGGCGGAACAGCGGATGGTCTGGCTGTTGGATGCCATGCACGGCGGGAAAAAAACTGTACGGATAATCGCCCAATGGCGCCATCTGCGCGGCGACCTGCGCCCGGCGGTCGGCGCGGGCGGGCAGATTGATGATTCGGATGGGGATGCGGGTGTCGGTCATGCGATGACGGTTGTTTTTCTACAGGCGCTTGATGAAAACCATGCTGTTGCGCGAGCGATTGTAGTGCGCCTGTTTCGCCCTGGGCAGGTCTGAAATCCCGCCCTGGACGAAGCCGCGCTTGATGAACCAGTGCGAGGTGCGCGTGGTCAGCACGAACAGGCGCCGCGCGCCCATGGCACGGGCGCTGGATTCGGCGTGGCGCAGCAGCATCTCGCCGTCGCCCGCGCCCTGCCATTCCTGCTGGACGATCAGACAGGCCATCTC
Source organism: Castellaniella defragrans (assembly GCA_040394755.1). Taxonomy (GTDB): domain Bacteria; phylum Pseudomonadota; class Gammaproteobacteria; order Burkholderiales; family Burkholderiaceae_B; genus Castellaniella; species Castellaniella defragrans_A. The sequence goes on from JBEBRQ010000041.1 coordinate 2,455, forward strand.
GACCATGCTTTCATCCAGGTAGGGAATCAGGGCCACGCAGCCGTAGATCACGCCGTCGTGTTCGAGCACGGTGAAATGCTCGACCTCGCGCTCGATGGTGGCGCGCCCGCGTGGCACCAGTGTGCCGTCGGCCTCGAGGGGCTCGATGAGCTGGACGATGGCGCCGACGTCGTCGGCGACCGCCGGGCGCAGGTCCTCGAGGGTGTCCTCGACCACCATGGTGCCCACGCCATCGTGGGTGAAAATCTCGAGCAGGATGCTGCCGTCGAGCGTGTAGGGCACCAGATGCGCGCGCGCCACGCCGCGCTTGATGGCCAGCGACGCGTGGCGCAGGAACGCGCCGGTGTCCTCATCCAGGGTGTTCTGGGCCAGGATCTCGTCGGCATCCTTGCGGGCCAGCTCGGTGTCCACTGAACCGTCCTGTTCGGTGATGGTCCTGTTCTGGGTCAGGAAAATCAGTTTTTCCGCGCGCAGGGCGACCGCCGCGCTGGTGGCCAGATCCTCCATCGCGAGGTTGAAAGCCTCGCCGGTGGGTGAAAAACCCAGGGGCGAGAGCAGCGTGATGGCGCCCTGGCCAATGATGTTGCGGATCGCGTCCACATCGAGCTTGCGAACCGCGCCGGTGTGCTTGTAGTCGATGCCGTCGATGACCCCGACTGGCCGCGCGGTGACAAAATTGCCGGAGATGACGCGGATCTTGGCGTGCGCCATCGGCGTATTGGGCAGGCCCTGGCTGAAGGCGGCCTCGATGTCCAGGCGGATTTCGCCCGCGGCCTCCTTGGCGCACTCGAGTGCCTCGGCGACCGTGGGCTCGATGCCGCGCGCGAATTGGATGGAGTAGCCCTTGAGCTGTAGTTGCTCGTTGACCTGGGGTCGCGAGCCGTGCACCAGCACCAGCCGGATGCCCAGGGCCGACAGCAGCGACAGGTCGGCCACCAGGGGCTCGAGGGCGCCATCGCTGATCAGCTCGCCGCCGAAGGCCACCACGAAGGTCTTGCCCCGGAAATCATGCACATAGGGCGCAACTTCGCGGAACCAGCGCACGAATTGCGCGGGAGCGAACTCGGGGGCGTCCTGAGCGGAGTAGGTATCGGTGTCTGGCGTCGTCATGGCGGGTGTCAGGGGCGGAGAGTATTTTCCAATCCGGAGATGAGTCGGAACGTTTCGGTCCCCCTCATTATGCCGCAGCCCGTGCCGGGACTCGGGCATGTTCGCATCGTAGTGTGGCGAATAGGTTGCGATGTGGTGCCTCAAGCCCGCGGATGGGCTGGAAACCCGGCACGGCCGCAGTGGTGTCATGGATTTGGACTGTTGGGGAGGATAGCTGTAACATGGCGCCCGGGGTTCTGCATCTCAATAACCTCTATAGAGCCTTGGTGCATCTATAGAGACCAAAAAGAAACGATATGCTCTTGCGAAGGCTACTGCGTCACAGGATGCGCCGCTTCGGCACCGTTGCCGTCGCGGCCGTGTTCCTGTTGCAGATTTTCGCTGCGGCGAGCATGCCCCTGGTGTCCCTTTCGGCGGATGAGGATACGGTCATCATCTGCACGGGTTCCGGCATGCAGACCGTGTCGCTGTCGGACCTGGGCATCCACCTCGATCGAGACCAGCAGGACACTGACACGATGCCCTCGGGCGGCATGTGCGTGCTGTGTCCGCTGGTGCATGGCGTGGCCATGCCGCCTTCGATGGCCTTCTCGCCCGTCACCGATCTCGACACGCGCGCCCCCCAGGCGCCACCTGTCGAAACCTTTGTCGCCGAGGGTTTCGAAACCGCGCACCAGGCGCGCGCGCCACCCTTCAACGCCTGATCCGTTGCGTATCGCGTCGCCGCAGGATGACCGTCCTGGACGGCGGCATTCACGATCATCGTTGGAGTCTTCTCATGTCCGGAGTTCCCTCCGCACAGGGCATCGTCCCTGTGCGTCTGCGCCGCTGCGCGCTCGCGGCTGCCATTCATGCGCAGTTTGCTTCACAGTCCACCAAATGCATCGCGCTGGCGCGATCATTCCATTCCACGTTTTCCCGCGCGCCGTATGTGTTGCTGGCCGCCTCTTGTGCGCTGGCGGCCAGCCTGGCTCATGCGCAACAAGCTGCCGGCGCGTCGACGGCCTTGCCGGATCATCCAGACAGCGCGGCGGTTCTGGATGCGATCACCGTCACGGCCGCGCCCACGCGCAGTCCCGGCGTCAACCTCGACACGCCGGCCGACACGGGCAGCCGTCTTGGCTTGACGCCGCGCGAAACCCCGGCCACGGTCACGATCGTCGACCGGGAAATCATCGAGGCCCGTGGCGCGCAGGACACGCAGGAGATCCTGCGCGCGATCCCCGGCGTCACCGCCCACAATGCGCCCGGCAGCATCGGCGTGAGCTACCGGGGATTCGGCGGCGCCTCGCTGAATCAGCTGTTCAACGGCATCAACGTGCAATACACCATCGCGGCGCGGCCGGTGGACAGCTGGATCTACGATCGCGTCGAGGCCATCGGCGGCGCGTCCAGCTTTCTGCATGGTGCGGGCGGTGTCGGCGGCACGATCAACTACATCACCAAGCTCGCCCAGCGCCGCGATATTTCGGAGGGACAGCTGCGCCTGGGCACGCATGGCCTGAAGGAAGCCTCCATCGGGCTGAACCGGCGCATCGCCGGCGACGGCATGGGCAGCGCCGATCACTATGTCCGCATCGACCTGAATCACCGCGATGCCGATAGCTGGATCGAGGGCACCGGCATACGATCTACCCAGCTCGCGGCATCGCTGTTGTCCGTTCTCGGGCGTGATTTCACGTATACCCTGGCCTACGAATTCCAGGACGAGAGAGTCGACCGTCCTTATTGGGGTACGCCATTGCTCAATCCCGTCGCCGGGACGCTGCGCATCGACGACGACACGCGTTTCAAGAACTACAACAGCGCCGATGGCCTGTATGCCCAGCGCGTGCAATGGTTGCGCTCGATCGCCGACTGGAGTGTGTCCGACGTCCTGCAACTGAAGAACACGTTCTACGTCTACGATGCATTGCGGGACTATCGCAATGTGGAAAACTACCGCTTCGATGCGGCCAACAAGGCGGTCATCCGTTCGAGCGCCTTGTTGCAGCGGCACGACCAGAAGGTCGTCGGTGATCGCATCGAGGGCACGTACCAAGGCCGGATCGCCGGCCATCGCAGTGACTGGGCGTTCGGGCTGGACGTGAGCGTCAACAAGCAGACCCGTTTCCCCAACAGCCTGTCGGCCACGGTCAGCACCGTCGATCCGTACGACTTCACCACCGAGAACTTCTTCGACATTCCAGGCATGACGCCAGGCTTTCGTCCCGACCGCGACAACAAGGTCACGACTACCGCGCTGTACCTGGAGAATCGCACGGCGCTCATGCCTGCGCTGAACCTGGTCACGGCTTTGCGGCATGAGCGCATCGAGCTGGATCTGACCAATCGCCGCGAAATCACGGCCGCCAATCCAGCCAGTTTCCAGCGCCGCTACAACCCGACCACCGGCCGCGTCGGCCTGGTCTGGGACATCACGCCAGGGGCCAATGTCTACGTCCAATATGCCACTGCCGCTGATCCACCGTCCGGTATCCTGTCGACCGCCACGTTCGCGGATGTGCGCAACAACAGCGAGCTGACGACGGGCCGGCAGGTCGAGGTCGGCAGCAAGCTGGATTTCTGGCAGGGCAAAGGCATGGCAACGCTGGCGGCCTACCACATCACCCGCAGGAATATCGCCACCCAGGACCCGAACGACAGCACGCTCACGGTGCTGGTGGGCGAGCAGTCGGCCAAGGGCGTGGAACTGACGGTCGGCCTGCAGCCCACGCCGCAGTGGTCGATCCAGGGCGATGTGACTTATGTCGATGCCCGCTACGAGAACTACCAGCAGGGCGGCATATCGCTGGCCGGCAAGACGCCGACCAACACGCCCTCGACGGTGGCGAATCTCTGGGTGTCATACGCGTTCACGCCGGCGCTGCGGGGTACGGTGGGCGTGCGCCATGTCGGCAAGGTCTATGCGGATGCCGCCAATACCTTGATCCGGCCCGACTACACGCTGGTCGATCTGGGTCTGAGCTACCAGCTCAACCGCAATGTGTCCGTCGTCGGGCGCGTCCGCAACGCCACGGACAGGCGCTACGCGGCCAACATCACGAGCACGATGGCTTATCTGGGCGCGCCGCGCACGGCCGATGTCAGCGTGCGCGTGGCGTTCTAGGGGAAAGCCATGCGAATCCATGCAAAGCGCTGGCTGTTCCTGATCCATCGTTGGCTGGGCATCATCGCCTGCGCCTTTTTCGCGATGTGGTTTCTTTCGGGGGTGGTCATGATGTACGTGGGCTACCCCAAGCTCACGGATGCCGAACGGTTGCGGCACCTGCCGCCGCTGGGAACGGGCAGTGGGCTGATGGCGCCGCGCGAGGCGCTGGATGCGGCCGGTGTCGCCGGGCCGCTGCAGGCGCTGCGGCTGGCCGTGGCCAGCGGCGGCCGCGCGGTCTATTTCGCGACGCCGCTGGCGGCCGCCCCCGCGGCGGGCGCGCGCCGGACGGCGCCGCCGGGCAGCGGGGTGATCACGATCGACGCCCGCAACGGTGCCCGATTGTCGTCCGTCGATGAACGCATCGCGCTGGCCAGCGCGGCAAGCTATGCCGGCCCCGGGGTGGGCCTGGACTACCGGGGCGCGATCGGTGAGGACGCCTTCACCCATTCCCGCGGTCTGGATGCGCACCGGCCGCTGCACCGCGTGCAACTGGCCGATGCGCGCGCCACGCTGCTCTATGTGTCGGGCCGTACCGGGGAGGTCGTGCGCGACGCGCCTCGCGCCGAGCGTTTGTGGAATTATGCCGGCGCCTGGATCCACTGGCTGTATCCGCTGCGGGGTGGTGTCCTCGACCGCTACTGGACCGATATCGTGGACTGGCTGTCGATCCTCGGGATCGCGATGGCGTTGACCGGCATCGTCGTTGGCGTACAACGCTGGCGCTTCACGCAGCCCTATCGCAGTGGCGCGCGCTCGCCTTACCAGGGGATGATGCGCTGGCATCACATCCTGGGAATCGCGTTTGCGTTGGTGACCATCACCTGGATTTTCAGCGGACTGATGTCGATGAATCCGTGGCGCGTTTTCGACAATGGGGCGGCCCCGCTGCGCGCCGAAACGCTGCGCGGCGGCCCGCTCGTGATCACGACGCAGGAGGCCGCGCCGCAGGCGCTGCTGGCCGCCGCGGGCGGCGCGGTGCGCGAGTTGCGCTGGGAGCGCATCCTGGGCCGGACCACGGTGCTCGCCCAGGGCGCCGACGGCAAACCCGCACTGCTCGACAGCCGCGGCGCGCTGGCCCCTCCCCTTGACCCTGAGGCCGTGCGGGCGGCTGCGGCGGGCCTTTTGCCCGATCCGGTCGCGCGCATCGAGGTGCTGACGGCCTATGATCTCTATTACTACGCCCGCGAGGCGCACACGATGACCGGAGGCGTCGACAAGCCCCTGCCCATCCTGCGCGTGGTCTTCGATGACGCGCGTGCCACCTGGGTTCATGTCGATCCGCACACGGGGGCCGTGCTGGGCCGCATCGACAGCAGCCGGCGCGCCAGCCGCTGGCTGTTTGCCATGCTGCACAGTTGGGACTGGCTACCCTTGCTGGAGCGGCGTCCGCTCTGGGATGCCGTGCTGATCATCCTGAGCCTTGGCGGCTTGATGCTCAGCCTGACGGGGGTTGTGATCGGCTGGCGCAGGCTGGGGCTGAAGCTGCGCGCCCTGCGCAATGCAGGAGGCCGCCGGTCAGGGTTCAAGAAAGGCCCCCACGCTGCGCCTTCGGCTTGCTGCCCCCCGAGGGGGCTGTTTTTGTCTTGGGGCGGCCCGGCGACAAAAAAGGCCCCCACGCGGCGCCTTCGGCTTGCTGCCCCCCGAGGGGGCCGTTTTTGTCTTGGGGGCGGCCCGGCGGCAAAAAAGGATCGCGCCAAAATTTATAATGATCGATGATTCCCGGTGTCGTGAATCTGGTGGTGCCAGCAGGCCCCCGTTTGCGGCACGGGCCCGACCCTTTTGTCCGGGAAACCATGGATCCGTCCGAAAAAACTCAACGGCGCGCCGCCCCGGCCGCCGTCGACCGGCCATTACCGGCCTTGAATTATCCCGAGGAATTGCCCGTCAGCGCCCGGCGGGAGGACATCGCGCGCGCGATCGCCGGGCACCAGGTGGTGATCGTTTGCGGCGAGACAGGTTCGGGCAAGACCACCCAGCTCCCCAAGATCTGCCTCGAGCTGGGGCGTGGGCGCCAAGGCATGATCGGTCATACCCAGCCCCGGCGGCTGGCGGCGACCTCGGTGGCGCAGCGCGTGGCCGAGGAATTGGGAACGGAACTCGGCGACTGGGTCGGCTATCAGATCCGCTTCAGCGAGCGGGCGGGGCCTGCCACGGCCATCAAGCTCATGACCGACGGAATCCTGCTTGCCGAATCGCAGCGCGATCCGCTGCTGCGCCGTTATGACACCCTGATCATCGACGAGGCGCACGAGCGCAGCCTGAACATCGATTTCCTCCTGGGCTTCCTGAAACAATTGCTGGCCCGCCGGCGCGACCTGAAACTCATCATCACCTCGGCCACGATCGACGCGCAGCGCTTTGCCCGGCACTTCGGCACGGACCAGCGGCCGGCGCCGGTCATCGAGGTTTCCGGCCGGCTTTATCCGGTGGAGGTTCTGTATCGGCCGGTGATGGCGCCCGACGCGGGCGGCGGGGATGGCGCGCCGGCGCGCGACGAGGAGCGCGACCTGATCGATGCGGTGGCCGACGGCGTCGACGAATGCGCGCGCCATGGATCGGGCGATGTGCTGGTGTTCCTGCCCGGCGAGCGCGAGATCCGCGAGTGCGCCGAGGCGCTGCGCAAACGGCATCCGGCGGGGGCCGTGATTCTGCCCCTCTACGCCCGCCTGTCGCGCGCCGAACAGGAGCAGATTTTTCGTCCGCGCGGCAATGCCCGCCGCATCGTGTTGGCCACGAATGTCGCCGAAACCTCGCTGACGGTACCGGGAATCCGCTATGTGGTCGACAGCGGTCTGGCGCGCATCAAGCGCTATTCCTGGCGCAGCAAGGTCGAGCAGCTGCGCATCGAGCCCATCAGCCAGGCCTCGGCGAATCAGCGCGCGGGGCGCTGCGGGCGCGTGGGTCCGGGGATCTGCCTGCGCTTGTACGCCGAGGACGATTTCAAGCGCCGGCCAGCCTTCACCGACCCCGAGATTCTGCGCTCGTCGCTGGCCTCGGTGATCCTGCGCATGAAGGCGCTGCGGCTGGACGATGTGGAGGCCTTTCCCTTTGTCGATCCGCCGACCGGCCGCGCCGTGGCCGACGGCTACCAGCTCTTGCAGGAGCTGGGCGCCCTGGACTCGGAAAACCGCCTGACGCCGGTCGGCCGCTCGCTGGCTCGCTTGCCGGTGGACCCGAGAGTGGCGCGCATGGTCCTGGCCGCGCACGAGCAGCAGTGCCTGACCGAGATTCTCGTCATCGCCTCGGCCCTGTCGGTGCAGGACCCGCGCGATCGGCCGTTGCAGGCGCGCGAGGCGGCCGAGGCCGCCCATGCCAAGTTCAACGACAAGCAGTCCGAGTTCATGTCCTGGCTCAAGCTGTGGGAATGGTATGGCGAGCAGGTGGCGCACAAGGGTTCGCAGCGCAAGCTCGTCGAACGGCTGCGCGCCAATTTCCTCTCGCCCGTGCGGCTGCGCGAATGGCACGATATCCATGTGCAGTTGCTGACGCTGGCGCGCGAACAGGGCTGGCGTCTGAACCAGACACCAGCGACGGTCGAGCAGATCCACATGGCGCTGCTGGCCGGATTGCTGGGCAACATCGGCATGAAGGGCGAGGACGCGAATCTGTACCAGGGCGCGCGCGATATCCGCTTCGCCATCCACCCCGGCTCGCCTTTGCAGAAAAAGGCCGGGCGCTGGATTCTGGCGGGTGAACTGGTCGAGACCACGCGCCTGTATGCGCGCTGCGTGGCGCGCATCGAGCCTGTCTGGATCGAACGCGCGGGGGCCCATCTGCTGCGGCGCGCCTGGTCGGACCCGCGCTGGGAGAAAAAGGCGGGTCAGGTGGTCGCCCACGAGCGCGGCACGGTCCACGGCCTGACGGTGTATTCGGGGCGGCGGGTGCATTACGGCCGGGTCGATCCGGCGGCGGCGCGCGAGATCTTCATCCGCGACGCGCTGGTGCCCGGCGACATCGACACATCGCTGCCTTTCGTTGCCCATAATCGCAAGCTGATCGCCTCGATCGAACGGCTCGAGCACCAGAGCCGCCGGCCCGATATCCTGGTCGACGATGCCCTGATCCAGGCGTTCTACGACCAGCAGATCCCGGCCGATGTGTGCCAGACCGCGACCCTGGAAAAATGGGTCCGGGGGCTCGATGGCCCGGCGGCGGCGCGCCTGTTGCTGACGCGCGAGGACCTGATGCGCCATGACGCGGCCGGGGTGACGACCGACGTGTTTCCCCGGCGCCTCGAGCGCGCCGGCATCGACATGGCCGTGGATTACCACTTCGAGCCCGGCTCGCCGCGCGACGGCATGACCCTGACGGTTCCGCTGTTCGCCCTCAACCAGATCGACGCGGCGGGCTGCGAGTGGCTGGTGCCGGGGATGCTCAAGGAAAAAGTCCACTTGCTGCTGAAGTCGCTGCCGCAAAAACTGCGGCGCCATTGCGTGCCGTTGCCCGAGTATGCCGCCGGGTTCCACGAGCGCTGGTTCGAGCGCGCCTCGGCCCCGGACATCGGCCTGATCGAGGCCCTGATCCAGGATATCTGGGCCCAGTGCAAGGTGCGCGTCCAGCCCGCGGATTTCAAGCTCGAGACGCTGCCGGCGCATCTGTTCATGAATTTCAAGGTGATCGACGAGCATGGCCGGATGCTCTCGGGCGGACGCAGCCTGGACCAGTTGCGCGCCGAGCATGGCCGTCAGGCCCAGGCTTCGTTCCAGCAGGTCGTCGGGCATGACCGCGAGGTGGCCCAGGCGCTCGACCATGAGGGCCTGACGGCCTGGACGTTCGGCCCTCTGCCTGAATTGCTGGAGATCCACCGCAAGGGCCAGTCGTTCATCGGCTATCCGGCCTTGCGCGACCGGGGCGAGGCTTGCGATCTGGATGTGTTCGACGACCCGCGCGAGGCCCGGCGCGAGCATCGCGCCGGCCTGCGCCGCCTGTTCCGGATCGCCCTGCGCGAACAGATCCGGTTCCTGGAAAAGAACCTGCCCGAGCTGACGCGCATGGGAATGCTGTACATGGACCTGGGAACGCAGCAGGAACTGCGCGACCAGATCATCGACTGCGCGCTGGACCAGGCTTGTCTGGCCGAACCCTGGCCCGAGGACGCGGCCGGGTTCGAGCAGCGCCGTGAGCAGGGCAAGGGGCGTCTGGGTTTGCTGGCGCAGGAGATCGCCCGGCTGGCCGGGCAGATTCTGGCCGAACGGGCGGCCCTGCACAAGAAACTGCCCCAGGCCAGGCCCTGGCCCGAGGCGCACGAGGACTTGCGCCGGCAGGAATCGGCCCTGATGGGCAAATGGTTCCTGCGCGATACGCCCTACGACCAGCTACGCCATTTTCCGCGCTACCTCAAGGCCGCCCAGATGCGCATCGACAAGCTGCGCGAGGACCCCGCGCGCGATGCGCGCTCGATGGCCGAGATCGCCGCCCTGGCGCTGTCCTGGCAGCGCGCCCGCGCCGCCCTGAAAGGGGCCCCGGACCAGCAGCTCGAAACGTTTCGCTGGCAGCTCGAGGAACTGCGCGTGGCGCTGTTCGCGCAGACTCTGCGTACCCCCTATCCAGTGTCGGTCAAACGCCTGCAGAAGGCCTGGTCCGCCATGCCGCACCAGGGAGGCCGCTGAACAAGTCCGGCGGCAGGCAAGCGCCTGTGGCGCCCGGCTGATTTGGATGGTTCCCTAGGTACAATCCCACCATGACCATGAGCCCAGATACCCCCTTGTTCGTCCATTTGCGCAGCCACTCCGAATTTTCGGTGGTCGACGGCATCGCGCGCATCCCCGATCTGGTGGGGCGGGCGGTCGCCTTTGGGCAGCCGGCGCTGGCCCTGACCGACCTGGGCAATCTGTTCGGCCTGATCAAATTCTACAAGGCGGCGCGCAAGGCAGGGGTCAAGCCGATCGCCGGCTGCGATGTCTGGTTGCAGAATACCGATGATCGCGACAAACCCCACCGGATTGTCCTGCTGGCGAGCGGCCACGGCGCCTACCTGGTCTTGTGCGATCTGCTGACCCGGGCCTGGACGGAGAACGGCTACCGGGGGCGCGCCGAGGTCCGGCGCGAATGGCTCGACGGTGCCAGCGGCCTGATCGTCCTTTCGGGCGGCCGGGCGGGGGATGTGGGGCAGGCGCTCGAGGCCGGCCGGGCCGAGGAGGCCGCGCAGCTCGCTCGCCGCTGGGCGGCGGATTTCCCCGGCAGCTATTTCATCGAATTGCAGCGCGCCGGCTTCGACGGCGACGAGGCCTATGTGCAGGCCGCCCTGCGTCTGGCTGCGGACGCGGGCCTGCCTGTCGTGGCCACGCATCCGATCCAGTTCATCGAGCAAACCGATTTCCGTGCGCACGAGGCGCGGGTTTGCATCGCCGAGGGGGAATTGCTGGGCAATCCGCGGCGGGTGCGCCGCTTCACCCCCGAGCAGTACATGCCCGACAGCGCCGAGATGGCGCGGCGGTTCGCCGACGTGCCCTCGGCGCTGGCCAACACCGTGCAGATCGCCAGGCGCTGCAACCTCACCCTGGAACTGGGCCAGCCGCAATTGCCGCGCTTTCCGACGCCCGATGGCGTGACGCTGGACGATTATCTGCGCGATCTCGCGCGTCAGGGGCTGGAGCGGCGTCTGGCGCAGCTCTATCCCGACGAGGCGGAGCGCGCCCGGCAGGCGCCGGTCTATCGCGAGCGGCTCGAGCTCGAGTGCAAGACCATCATCGACATGGGCTTTCCGGGCTACTTCCTGATCGTGCAGGACTTCATCAACTGGGGCAAGGGTCACGGCGTGCCCGTGGGGCCGGGGCGCGGCTCGGGCGCCGGTTCCCTGGTGGCCTACAGCCTGGGCATCACCGACCTGGACCCGTTGCGCTATGACCTGCTGTTCGAGCGTTTCCTGAATCCGGAACGGGTTTCGATGCCGGACTTCGACGTCGATTTCTGCCAGGACAATCGCGAACGCGTGATCGACTACGTCAAGGAAAAATATGGCCGCGAGGCCGTCAGCCAGATCGCGACCTTCGGCACGCTGGGCGCCAAGGCCGTGGTGCGCGATGTGGGGCGAGTACTCGAGATGCCTTACAGCGTCTGCGACAACCTCTCCAAGATGATCCCCTTCAATCCGGCGGACCCCTGGTCGCTGGATCGCACCCTCGAAAACGAGCCCGCCTTCAAAGAGCGTTACGACAACGACGAGGAAATCCGCGCCCTGGTCGATCTGGCGCGGCCCCTCGAGGGCTTGACGCGCAACATCGGCATGCATGCCGGCGGGGTGCTGATCGCGCCGGGCAAGCTCACCGATTTCTGCCCGCTGTATTGCCAGCCGGGCAGCGAGTCCAGCGCGGTCTCGCAGTTCGACAAGGACGACGTGGAGGAGGCCGGCCTGGTCAAGTTCGACTTCCTGGGCCTGCGCAACCTGACGATTCTCGATTGGGCCGTGCGCTACGTGCGCCAGTTCAATCCCGACAAGCGCGATTTCGACCTGATGAGCCTGCCGCTGGACGATGTCGCCACCTATGCGTTGCTGTCCGAGGCCAACACCACGGCGGTGTTCCAGGTGGAATCGCGCGGCATGAAAGAGCTGCTCAAGAACCTGAAGCCCAACACCTTCGAGGACGTGATCGCCTTGCTGGCCCTGTTCCGGCCGGGGCCGCTGGAATCGGGCATGGTGGTCGACTTCGTCAATCGCAAGCACGGGCGGGCGCAGGTCGATTATTTCCACCCCGATCTCGAACCCGTCCTCAAGAGCACCTACGGCGTCATCGTCTACCAAGAGCAGGTGATGCTGATCTCGCAGATCATTGGCGGCTATTCCCTGGGCGGCGCGGATCTGCTGCGCCGCGCCATGGGCAAAAAGAAGCCCGAGGAAATGGCCAAACACCGTGCCATCTTTCAAAAGGGCGCGGTCGCCAAGGGGTATGACGCCGAGCTTGCCGCCCATCTGTTCGACCTCATGGAAAAGTTCGCGGGCTACGGCTTCAACAAGAGCCACTCGGCCGCCTACGCCCTGATCTGCTACCAGACGGCCTGGCTCAAGGTCTATCATCCGGCCGAGTTCCTGGCCGCGACCATGCTCTCGGACATGGACGACACCGACAAGGTCCAGGTGTTCTGGCGCGATGCCGTGGCCAACGGGGTGGCCGTGCTGCCACCCGACATCAATGCCTCGGCCTACCGTTTCGAACCGGTCGAGGACGAGCACACCGCGCGTGGCAAGCCGCCGCGCACCATTCGCTACGGGCTGGGGGCGATCAAGGGGACGGGCCAGTCCGCGGTCGAGGAAATCCTGCGCGCCCGCGCGGCAGGCGGGCCGTTCACGAGCCTGTTCGATTTCTGCGCCCGGGTCGATCGCCATACCGCCAATCGCCGCTGTATCGAGGCCTTGATTCGCGCCGGCGCTTTCGACACGCTCGAACCCAATCGGGCGGCCCTGCTCGAAACACTGGGCAGCGCCATCGAGGCGGCCGAGCAGGCCGAGCGCAATGCCAACCAGGTGTCGCTGTTCGACGACGATACCGGTCAGGTAGTGGCGGGGGAACTCGCCCGCGTCGCGCCCTGGGACTTGCAGACCCGCCTGACCGAGGAAAAAGCAGCGCTGGGATTCTATTTCAGCGGTCACTTGTTCGATGCCTGGCGCGACGAAGTCCGGCGCGTGGCGCCGACGCCGCTGGCCCGGCTGGCGCCCTCGCGCGGGCCGCAGTGGATCGCCGGGGTGCTGGCGGCGGTGCGCCCGCGCATGACGCGCCGCGGCCGTATGCTGTATGCCCTGCTCGATGACGGCACCGCCCAGGTCGAGGTGGCGATTTTCAACGAACTCTACGAGCAATACCGCCAGCGCCTCAAGGAGGATCGCCTGCTGGTCGTCCATGGGCGGGTCAGCCACGACGACTATTCGGGCGGTTTGCGGATCTCGGCCGACGACCTCTACGATCTGCGGCGCATCCGCGAGGAACGCGCGCAGTCGTTGCGCCTGCTGCTGCCCGAGGCCGTCGATCAGCGTCGTCTGCGCGATCTGCTCGAACCCTGGCGCGCGCCCTCGGGCGAGGGTGTCCCGGTCGAGGTCCGGCTGCGCCGGCCGGCATTTTCCTGCGCCTTGCGGCTCGGGGAGGACTGGCGCGTCCACATGGACGACGAGCTGATCGCCGGCGCGCGCCGCTGGCTGTCCGCCGACAGTGTCCTGGTGAATTACGGATGAGGCCCTTGCGTATCCTGCATGCTGAGGCGGCCACCGGGTTTGGCGGCCAGGAACAGTACATCTTCCGTTTGCTGCATGCCCTGCGGGCGCGCGGCCATCAGGTCCAGGCCGTCTGCCAGCCTACCGCGCGTCTGGCGCCGGCCCTGCGTGAGGCGGGTTTTTCCGTGGACACCCTGGCCATGGACGGCGCCTGGAATCATGCCCGGGGCCTGCCGCGTCTGGTGCGCCTGTTGCGGCGCGGCGCCTTCGATGTGGTCAACACCCACAGCCGCCGGGATACCCTGCTGGTTGGTGCCGCCGCGCGGCTGGCTGGGGTGCCGCTGATTGTGCGCACCCGGCACCTGGCCAAGCCGGTGGGCTCCCTGCTGTCCTATACCCGCGTGCCCAGGCGCGTGATCGCGGCCAGCCAGTTCGTGCGCAGTCATCTCATCGAGCGCGGCGTGCCGCCGGGCCATGTCGCCGTGGTCTATCCGGCCGTCGATTTTCCCGATCCCATGCCCACGCCTGTGCTCCGCTCGGAACTCGGCCTGGGGGCCGGGGCGGTGGTGGTCGGCAGCGTGGGCGTCTTGCGCAAGGAAAAAGGCCATGCCCAGTTGATCGAGGCCATGCAGCCCCTGTTCGCGCGCCACGCCGATCTGCATTTGGTGATCGTCGGCGGCGGCTCGCCCGCGCTGGAGCAATTACGGGATCATGTCCGTGGCCTGGGTCTGGACGGGCATATTCACCTGCTCGGCAATCGGAACGACGTGCCGGCCCTGCTGCCCGATTTCGATCTGTTTGCCCTGGCCACGCACATCGAGGCGTCGGGCACCGCCTTTGTCGAGGCGGGCGCGGCCGGTCTGCCCGTCGTGGGCACCCGGGTCGGCGGCGTGCCCGAAATGATGGTGGAAGGTGAAACAGGCTTGCTGGTTCCATTGTTCGACATCCCCGCGCTGACCGGGGCTCTCGAACGCTTGATCGCCGATCCCGGATTGCGCGCGCGCATGGGCCGGGCAGGGCGGCATTACTGCCTCGACGAGGGCCGGTTTTCGCGCGAGTCCCTGGGGCGGGAAACTGAAGCCTGCTATCTGCGCTGGCTGGAGGAACTCGCATGGCGTCCGTAGTCACCGTTCCGGTGCTCATGTACCACCACATCCGTCCGGGCGGCGGCATGATCGCCGCGACGCCTGAACACTTCGCCGACCAGCTCGATTGGCTGGCGCGGCGCGGCTACACCGCACTCGGGGCGGACGAATTCGCCCGCCACTTGCGTGAGGGCGGCGCCCTGCGCCGCTCGGTGCTGATCACTTTCGATGATGGTTATCTGGACAACTGGGTGTACGCCGCGCCCTTGTTGCGCCGCTATGGCATGAAGGCCGTGGTGTTCCTCGTCACCGATTGGGTCGGTGACGGGCCGGCGCGGCCCTTCATGGGGCAGGGGCGGGCACTGCCCGAAACCCCCGAGCATCGGGATTGCGAACAGCGCATCGCCGAAGGACGCGCGGACGAGGCGATGCTGCGCTGGTCGGAAATCGAGGCCATGCGCGCCGAGGGCCTGATCGAATTCCATAGCCACACCCACACGCATACCCGGTGGGACCTGAGCGATCCCGCCGACAAGAATGCGCGCATGGCCGATGAGCTGGCCCAGTCCCGCGCCTGCCTGGCGCGGCGTCTGGGCGAGGCGTCGCCGCACCTGTGCTGGCCTCAGGGGTATTTCGATGCCGATTACGTGGCCCTTGCGCAGCGCGCGGGCTTTCGCTATCTGTACACGACGCAGGCCTTCGGCCGCAACCGGCCGGGCGCGGACCCCTTGAACATCTATCGTTTCGCGGTCCGTGACACCACGGGCGCCTCGGTGGGGCGGCGCATCCAGGTGGCGGCTCATCCGCTGATCGGCCCCGTATTCAATGCCTGGAAACGCTGGAAGAAAGGCCTGCGCTAGGGCTTGTTCACACCAAAAGGGAGCCGCGCATGGGCAGGCCCCAGGAGATCGGTATGCGCCTGTCGGTCATCATCATTACCCTCAATGAGGAATCCCACATCGGGGACTGTCTCGATTCCGTGGCCTTCGCCGATGAGATCATCGTCCTGGATTCCGGCAGCAGCGACCGGACCTGCGACATTGCGCGCGCGCATGGGGCGCGGGTCGAGTCCTCCGGGGACTGGCCGGGATTCGGTCCCCAGAAAAATCGCGCGCTCGATCTGGCGACCGGCGATTGGGTGCTGTCGATCGATGCCGACGAACGGGTCCCGCCTGAATTGGCGCTGGCGATCCAGGAGGCGCTGCGCGCGCCGCGTGCCGATGCCTACCGGATTGCGCGCCTGTCGGATTTCTGCGGCCGTTGGATCCGTCACAGCGGTTGGTGGCCGGATTACGTCGTGCGTCTGTTTCGCCGCGGGGCGGGGCGCTTCACCGATGCCGCCGTTCATGAGCGGGTGGAGGTCCAGGGCCGGGTGCAGACACTGTCCGGGCATTTTCTGCACTATCCCTATGCCAGCCTGGAAATCTTCATCGACAAGATCAACCGTTATTCGACCGAGGCGGCGCGCGCGGCCTTCGAGCGTGGCCGGCGCACCAGTGTCCTGGGGCCTTTCTGGCATGGGGCCTGGACCTTCATCCGCCACTATCTCTTGCGGCGCGGCTTCCTGGATGGCTGGCAGGGTCTGGTGCTGGCGGGGATGGCGGCGACGGGCAGCTTCTACCGTTACGTGAAACTGTACCGGCTCGGCCGCGGTTCCGGGGCCTGAGCGGACGGCGGCGCCTTCCCACCGTCCGGCCGATATAATTTACTCATGATTCCCATCCTCATGTATCACCAGATCGGCGAACCTGCTCCGCGCGGCACGCCCTATCGGGGTCTGACCGTGCATCCGCGCGATTTCCGCAGGCAGATGCTGTGGCTGCGGCGCATGGGCTACCGGGGCCTGTCGATGGCCCAGCTCATGCCCTATCTGCGGGGTGAAAAACGCGGCAAGGTTGTCGGCATCACCTTCGATGACGGCTATTGCAACGTGCTCGATCATGCGCTGCCGATCCTCGAGGACTGCGGATTTCATGCGACCAATTATTTTGTCGTCCGCCAGTTGGGCGGCGCCAACGTCTGGGACCACGACGAGGGCGTGCCATCCTCGCCCCTGATGGATGCCCAGGGGGTGCGCGCCTGGGTCGCGGCGGGTCATGAGGCCGGCTCCCATACCTTGAACCATCCCGTCCTGCCGCGCATTTCCCCAGAACTCGCCGTCAACGAGATCCGGGATTCGCGGGATGCGCTCGAGCAGATCGCGGGGACGTCCGTGACCGCGTTCTGCTATCCCTACGGTAAATTCACGCCGGCGTTGGCCGATTGTGTGCGTGACAGCGGCTACGCCAGCGCGACGACCACCGCGCGTGGGCTGGCCCGCCTGGGCGACGATCCGTTCGCCTTGCCGCGTGTCGCGGTGATGCGTTCCACATGGCTGCCGCGTTTCCTGCAGAAATGCCTGACGCGGCTCGAGGACGGCAAGCGCATCCAGGCCGAACGGGCGGGCAGGCCAGTCGCCGTGGATACCCCCTCTGATGGAGCCTCCCACTGATTCGGCCCGCGCCCTTTAATGTATGAAAATCCTCTATACCAACTTCCATCCCCGCGGCAGTGGGGGTCATGCTCCCTACATTATCAATCTGGTCCGATCTTTTCTGGAAGATCACGAGATCACCCTGGCCACCCCCGGTACGAGTCGCCTGTTTGCGCTGGCCAGCCAGATTCGGGGAGTGCGTTGCGTGGACATGTCCTATAGCACGCGATTGTGGCCAATGGTCGCCGAGTTTCTCAGGCTGCGGCGCCTGCTCCGCAAAGAGAATTTCGATATTGTGCATGTCAATGGCGCCGCCGATCACCGGCTGGCGATGCTGGCGCGTCTTGGCTTGCATCGTGCGCCGCGGATCATCTGGACCAAGCACAATACCAAGCCCGTGGCCAGTTTCGGGAACCGGATTCGGGCCCGTTTCGGCACCGATGGCGCCATCGGTGTGTGTGATTTCGTGAGCCGTCAATTGCGGGCATCCCCCTATGGCCGCCTGCCGATCCGTACGATCCGCCTGGGAGTCGATACGGATCATTTTCTGCCGCCTGCGCCGCAGGCTGTGGCGCAGGCGCGGCGGGAATTCCTGGGTGAACTTCCCGAGGACGTCCTGGTGCTTGGCAGTGTGGGCGGGACGGATCGGGAAAAGGGCTGGTTCTTTCTCGTGCAGGCCGCGGCTCGACTGCCGCTGGCCAGGCGTATGCGCTTGCGCTTGCTGATTGCCGGGGACCCGCCGGCGGAATCCTTGCAGCGGGAGGTTCAGGGCCTGGGTATGGAGGAAATCGTGGTGTTTCCAGGCCAGGTAGCAGATCCCCGCCGGGTGCTGGCGGCGAGCCATATGAGCTTCGTCTTTTCACTGCATGAGGCGGGCTCCTATGCCGTTTGCGAGTCCCTGGCGATGGGTCTGCCGACGCTGGTTTCCGATGCCGGTGGCCTGCCGGAACTGGTTCGTCATGGCATTGATGGCTGGGTTGTCTCGACGGGCGACGTCGATGCCGTCCACGCCTGGTTGCTTGAACGTCTCGATACGACCGTTCAGTCGGATATTGCGAAATCGGCTCGCGCCCGTGCACTCGCGCTTTTTTCCATGCCCGTTTTCGCTAGGCAAACGATGGATTTTTACCGTGAGGTCTGCGCGTGACGCTGGTGCGGCCGATATAATCCGCCCATGATCTCTGTCCTCATATGCCCGATGAGGGGCGTCTGAATTCCATGCCCGACTCCGTGTCTCCCGCCGCTGCCCGGCCCCTGGCGATCGCCTTCGTCGTTGATCGTTTCGGTGCGCGCTTTGGCGGCGCCGAGGCCTATGGGGTGGCGTTGATGCGCGAGCTGGCCGCGGCCGGCCACCGGATCACGGTCTTTGCCCGCGAATACGATCCGGCCTGCGGCCTGGATCTGCCCTTCGTGCCGATCGCCGTCAGCCGCCGCTGGCCCGGCTGGATCCGCTCCCTGCTGTTTGCGCGGCGCGCGGCGCGGGCAACCCGGAAAGGGTTCGATATCGTGCATTCCCACATGAACGGGTGGTGCGGCGATGTCGAGGTGGTCCATGTCACCCCCGTGCGCTACCGCTGGCGCGTCCAGCCCATGTCCATGACCAGGCGCTTGCTGTCGTATCTCAGTCTGCGCGTGTGGGCCTATCTGGGCCTGGAGGCTCGCAGGATCGTGCCGCGCCCCGGATTCCGGGTAGTCGCGGTGTCGTCCCTGATCGCCCATCAACTGCGCCAGGCCTATGGCGAAAGCCTGGAGGCGCCGGTGATCGCGCCAGGGGTTACCCTGCCTGATGCGAACGTGCCCGATCGCCGTGCCGCGACGCGGGCGGAATTTTCACTGGCCGAGGATGTCTACGTCTGCCTGCTGGTGGCCCGCAACCCCATGCGCAAGGGCTTGCCCACGGTACTCCAGGCGCTCGAACGCCTGCCCGATAGCGTCCACCTGCTGGTGGTGGGGGTCAATGCGGCGGCGCGCGAACATGTCCGGCGCGCCCCCGAGCCCCTGCGCGCACGCGTGCATCTGGTGGCCGAAACCTCGGATGTGACCCCCTACTATCAGGCGGCGGACTGCTATGTGCATCCCACCCTGAACGACAGTTTTGGAATGGCGCCGCTCGAGGCGATGTCCTTCGGCCTGCCGGTGGTGCTCAGTCCGTCGCCCTGGTGCGGATTCGCCCAGTATGTGCGATCGGGCGAGGATGCCCTGGTGCTCTCGCATCCCGAACGGCCGGACGAATTGGCCGAGGCCGTCGGGCGTCTGCGTGCCGATGCGGCCTTGCGGCAAACGCTGTCCACGGGCGCCCGGCGCCTGCTCGCGCGCCACGCCTGGCCCGAGGTGGCGCGCCAGTACCAGGATCTGTATGCCGCGATTCTGCGCGAGCGCGGTTTAAACCCAGCCGCGCACCCAATAGACCAATAGGCCGAGATATTCCTTGACGATCGAGCGGCTCGCGTCGAGCGTGCGCATGTCCGGCTCCCAGAACGAAAAGCCCGGCTGATCCGGAACCACGATCTGTGGGGGAGAGGGCGCGGCCACTGGTGTGATGCCCATTTTCTGGAAGCTCGCTATCGCGCGCGGCATGTGCAGGGCCGAGGTCACCAACAGGACCTGATCGATTCCCAGGTGGTGCAGTATTTCGGCGGTGTACACCGCGTTCTCGCGCGTCGTGAAGCTGCGGCCTTCCTGGAGGATGGCCTGCGAGGGAACCCCCCGGTTGCGCAGGGCCGCGGCCATCATATGGGCTTCGCTCTGGCCACCGTCGAATGCCGCGCCCGAGACGATGATGATCGGCGCACGGCCCGCCTCATAGAGTTTCAGGGCGGTTTCGGTGCGCGAGATGGCGGTCGACGGGTCGTAAGGCTCGAACCAGTTGTCGCGGTTGTTGCCCGTATTGCCGCCCAGGACCACGATGGCTTGCTCCACGGGTTGCCGGTCGGCCTGGACGTAGGGATAGCGTTGTTCGAGCAGGCCGCCAGCCCACAGCGAGGATGTCGGCAGCGACCAGAACAGTACCCAGCCGATGCCGCCGACGGCGAGCAGCATGGCGGTCTTGCGCTGGCGCGCCATGAACAGGATGGCGGCCAGCACTAATAGCGTGATGGAAAGATTCAGTGGAATGATCAAGTTGGCCAGCAGGGTATTGACGTTCATGCGGCTTTCCAGGGCTCCAGGAGGGACAGGGCGGTGGACAGCACCTCGGGCGCGCTGGGCCAGGCGCCGGGGCCGCCCAGCCGGACGGCCTCGGGGGACCAGGGGCCGGTGCGCGCGGGGTCGGTGACGCCGAATAGGGTGATCTGGCGCGCGCCGGCGGCGGCCGACAGGTGCGAGACGCCCGAGTCGTTGCAGATCGACAGTGCGGCCAAGCGTGTCAGGACTGCGAAAGCGCCCAGCGGCAGGGGAGGCAGGCATTGCGCCGTGGGCGCGGCGGCCAGCGCCGCGTCATGCTCTGCCGGGGGTGGCGCCATCAGCACCGGGTAGCCCCGGGCCTGTAGCGAGCGGGCCAGGGAATCGAAGCCTTGCCAGACTTTGATCCGGCCCTTGTGCAGGCCGACGGCGGTGGGGGCGATCAGGACGAAGGGGGTATTTGCGACGCCGGCCGCCTCGACCGCCGCGTGTGCGGCCTGGATGTGCGCGCTCGCCGCCTGCCAGTCGAGTTCTGCGTCCGGCGCCTGCGGGCCGGCGGCCAGGCCCCAGCGTTCGAGGGCCAGCCGGGTCAGGTGGAACCAGGACTGCACGGCGTGCATCGGGTCGCGCGGTTTGCGGACCGGCCAGCGCAGGATCAGGCTGCGGCCGTCGTCCCGGTAGCCCGCACAGGGAATGCCGGCAAAGCGGAACACCATCGCGCTCGAAAGCGAATCGGGCAGCAGCAGGCCCGCGGCGCGGATGTGGCGGGATTTCTTGCGCCAGGCATGCACCGCGCGGCGGTCGGCGCGCCAGTCGCCCGTCATGGGAACGAAGCCGGCCAGTGTATAGGCTGAAAGCAGATCCCGCGCCCACGGACGGGCGCAGGCCACCACGGGAATCTCCGTGGCAATGAGCGCATCCAGGCTCGGCAGGCTCATGCAGACGTCCCCGACCCAGTTCGGCAAGCGGACGTAGATGGCCTGGATGGCGGGCGTGGCGGAGGCTGGCATAGGCGATATCACTGAAGCTTGCGGGTTGGCAGGCTAAAATGCATGATTTACAAGTATATAAGAGAGTGCCTCGGGTGAAGTCCGATCGAGTGCAAGCGGCCGATGGCCGTCCCTTGAAATTCCTCCTGTGGCGGCGTATCTACGGCCGCCTGGGCAAGGATTGGAAGGCCGCCCTGCTCGCCTTGTTCCTGGTGACGATCGCCTCTGCCACCCAACCGGTGCTGGCGGTCATCATGAAACCGCTCCTCGACGATGGTTTCTCGGGCGCCAGGCCCTCCTACGTGTGGTCGATCCCGCTGGCCGTCATCGGCCTGATGCTGCTGCGCGGCCTGTGCACGTTCTTCAGCACCTACCTGCTGTCCTGGATCGCCAACAACATGCTGCTGGGCCTGCGGCACGACATGTTCGAGCGCCTGCTGGGCCTGTCCGACGAGACCTACCGGCGCGGCGACCACGGCCGTCTGCTGAACCGCTTCACCATCGACGCCGGCACCGTCAGCGGGCTGGCGACCGAGGTGATCATGGTGATCGTGCGCGAGTCGCTGACCGTGGTCGCCCTGTTGGCCGTGCTGCTGTACATGTCCTGGCAGCTGACCCTCATCGTGCTGGTGATGCTGCCCCTGTCGGTGGTGACGGCGCGAGTATTCATCCGGCGCCTGCGGCGCATCAATCGCGACACCCTCGACATGAATGCGGAGCTGACCCGCGTGGTCAGCGAAGGGATTTCCGGGCAACGCGTCATCAAGCTCTTTGATGGTTATGAACGCGAGCGTTCCCGCTTCGGCTACGTCAACGCGCGTCTGCGCCGCTTTGCCATGCGGGCGGTCAGCTCGGATGCCGCGATGTCGCCGATCTCGCAGTTTTTCGTTGCCCTGTCGGTCGCCGCCGTGGTCGCCATGGCGCTCTACCAGGCCAACCACCAGGCCTTGACGGTCGGCAGTTTCGCCGCCTTCATGGCGGCCCTGGGCCAGATTTTCGACCCGATGAAACGCCTGACCAACATCGCCGGCGCCATGCAGCGTATGCTGGTGGCCGCCGAGAGCGTGTTCACGCTGATCGACGAGCCGGTCGAGGTCGAAACCGGATCGCGGCGGATCAGTGGGCGGGTCCTGGGGCGGGTGGTCTTCCAGGGGGTGAGCCATCGCTTTCCCGATGCGGCCGCCGATACGCTCACGGATGTGTCCCTCGAAGTCGAGCCCGGGCAGACCGTGGCGCTGGTTGGCCGCTCGGGCAGCGGCAAGACGACCCTGGTGAATATGCTGCCGCGCTTTGTGTCGCCCACGGCCGGTTCGATCCGTATCGATGGCATCGAGATCGCCGATCTGGAATTGCGGTCGCTGCGGACACAGCTCTCGCTGGTCAGCCAGGACGTCGTGCTGTTCGAGGGCACGATCGCCGAGAACGTGGCCTACGGCGCGCTCAACGAGGCCGACGAAACCCGGATCCGGGCGGTCCTCGAGGCGGCCAACCTGCTCGATTTCGTCGATGGCCTGCCCGACGGCCTGCATACGCGGGTGGGCAGCAACGCCAGCATGCTCTCGGGCGGCCAGCGTCAGCGCCTGGCGATCGCGCGCGCCTTGATCAAGGACGCGCCCATCCTGATCCTGGACGAGGCCACCTCGGCGCTGGACAACGAATCCGAGCGCCAGGTCCAGGCCTCGCTCGAACGCCTGATGGCGGGCCGCACCACGCTGGTGATCGCCCATCGCCTGAGCACCGTACAGAAGGCCGACCTCATCGTGGTCCTGGACCGTGGCCGCATCGTCGAGCAGGGCACGCATGACAGCCTGCTGGCGTGTGGTGGACTGTACGCTTCCCTGTACCACATGCAGTTCCAGAATGACTAGGACGCAGTGTTCCGTCCGCATCCACGGAGTTCCCATGAAAGCCCTGATTGCCTCGATCCTCATTGCCGGCCTCGCGGCCTGCGCGGCTCAGCCCCGGGGGGTGACGCTCAATGAGCTGGAAACGCCCTCGCATCTGGTGACCGAGCGGCGCCGTCTGCCGATCGATTTCGCGCAGATCCAGCAGGCCCTGTTCAGGCACCAGGCCTTGTGCGGCGAGACTTTTGTATTCGAGATGGAACCCGATGCCTCCGCATACGGGCGGGTGGTCTACCGGCCCACGCCCGACGCAGGCTGGGACCGCAGCGTCGTGATCAATCTGGTTCTGCTGCACAATCGCAGCGTCAACGCCAAGGCCTACAGCTACTATGCCGGCAATCTGGAGATCGTCTACCGGATGTTCAGCGCCATGATGAAGCCAGAGGTGTGCGGCATCGCCGAGGGCTGGGAGAACTCGTTCAGCCATTGAGGATCATCTGGATAAGTCCAGCGTCCCAGGCGCAGCACAATGGGCAGGACGCTACAGCAGGACGATGTCGTAGTGTTCCTGGATGTACGAGGCTTCGACCTGCAGCGAGATCGGCTTGCCCACGAAATCCCCCAGCATCGCCAGATGCTGGCTTTCTTCTTCGAGGAACAGATCGATCACCGCCTGCGAGGCGACGATGCGGAATTCCTTGGGATTGAACTGGCGCGCCTCGCGCAGGATCTCGCGCAGGATCTCATAGCACAGGGTGCGTGGCGTGCGCACGGTGCCTCGTGATGCGCAGGTGGGGCAGGGCTCGCAGAGTTGATGCGCCAATGAGTCCCGCGTGCGTTTGCGCGTCATTTCGACCAATCCCAATTGGCTGAATCCACTGACGGTCACGCGGGTGCGGTCGCGGCTCAGGGCCTTGTTCAGTTCCTCCAGGACGGAGGCCTTGTGGCCCTCGTCGTCCATATCGATGAAATCCAGGATGATGATTCCCCCCAGATTGCGCAGCCGCAATTGCCGGGCGATGGCGACCGCGGCCTCGAGATTGGTCTTGAAGATCGTGTCGTCGAAATTGCGGCCGCCGACGTAGCTGCCTGTATTCACATCTACTGTGGTCAGGGCCTCGGTCTGGTCGATGATGAGGTAGCCGCCGGATTTCAGCTCGACGCGGCGGGACAGGGCGCGGGCGATCTCCTCGTCCACATTGGCTGTGTCGAACAGCGGCCGGTTGCCGCTGTAGTGGTGGATGCGGTCGATGATGGACGGGGTGTAGTGGTGCGCCCAGTCGATCAGCTCTTGCGTCACGGCGCGCGAGTCGACCTGGATCGAGTGGGTCTCGGGCGAAGCCATGTCGCGCAGGACGCGCTGCGCCAGCGTCAGGTCGGTATAGACGGGAGCGGGCGCCGGCTGCTGTTTGATCCGGGTCTGTATTTCCGTCCACAGGATACGCAGATACGCGATGTCTGCGGTCAATTCCTCGTCAGTGGCGCCTTCGGCCTGGGTGCGGACGATGAATCCCCCGGCTTCGTCGGCTGGCCGCAGGGCCTGGAGGCGGTCGCGTAGGGCATTGCGTTCCTCCTCGGAGCCGATGCGCTGGGACACGCCGATGTGGGGTTCGTGCGGCAGGTAGACCAACATGCGCCCGGCGATGCTGATGTGTGTCGAGAGTCTCGCGCCCTTGGTGCCCAGGGGGTCCTTGATGACTTGGACGAGCAGGGACTGGCCCTCGAACAGCAGCTTTTCGATGGGGGTCGGCGCCGTTGGCTCGCCGCCGGCGCGGCCGAGGCGGTTTTGCCGCAGGTCGGAGACATGGATGAAGGCGGCGCGTTCCAGGCCGATGTCCACGAAGGCGCTCTGCATGCCCGGCAGCACCCGGGTGATGCGGCCCAGGTACAGATTGCCGACATGGCCGCATTGGATGCTGCGCTCGATGTGCAGTTCTTGGACGATACCGTTGGCGGTGATGGCGACGCGGGTTTCAAAGGGCGTGACATTGATGAGGATGTCTTCGGTCATGGTCTGGGATGTGTCGGGCGGGCCGGAAAGCCTGCGGGTCCGTGGGGCGGTGGCTTGGAAGCATTATTATGCCTTGCGTCGGATTGGGGGCTGTTTTGTTTGCTTTTTGGGTGGGTTGGTTTTTATGTGCGGGCTTTTATGCGAGAGTTCTTATGCGAGAGCTCGCGGCCGGCGCCCAGGGGGTCGCGGCGCAGCTCACCCGGTCCCGGCTTTGCCGGGACTTCCCGCCGGATTGGGCACAATCGGGGCGGTCGCCAAACTCACGGGGTGATCAGTCCACTGG
>JBEBRQ010000042.1:0-27480 GCA_040394755.1 Castellaniella defragrans
CTTGCTGCCCCCCGAGGGGGCGCTTTTTGCCTTGGGGCGGCCCGGCGGCAAAAAATACCCCCACGCTGCGCCTTCGGCTTGCTGCCCCCCGAGGGGGCGCTTTTTGCCTTGGGGCGGCCCGGCGGCAAAAAAACAGGGGCCGTAGCCCCCGTGAGCTCCGGCCGCCTGGCCAGAGCCTATCCGGCACCGCATTGCTCTCAGGCCAACCGCCCGTGGCAATGCTTGTATTTCTTGCCGCTGCCGCAGGGACAAGGATCGTTGCGCCCGACCTTGGGCGCCCCCCCGAGCACCCCCGCCGCACGGCGCTGGCCTGCGGCGGGTTGGTCGGGTTCCAGGTCCTCGCCACGCAGCGCCGCATCATAGTCCGCATGGTGATAGCGCACGTTCTCGAGCGCCGGGGATTCGGGTTCCTCGACCTCGATCTGCTCGGGCGACTGGATGCGCACCGTCATCAGGACACGGACCGTTTCGTTGCGGACCCGGTCGAGCATATCGGAGAACAGCGCGAACGCCTCGCGCTTGTAAGCCTGCTTGGGATCCTGCTGCGCATAACCGCGCAAATGAATCCCCTGGCGCAAATGGTCCAGCGCCGCCAGATGCGCGCGCCAATTCGAGTCCAGGGACTGCAGCAACACTGAACGCTCGAAGGGCTCCCAGCCCTCGCGGCCGACCAGCTCGACCTTGGCCTCATACAGGCGGCGCGCCTCGGCCAGGACGCGTTCCAGCAGATCATCGTCGGTGAGATTGGGTTCCTTTTCCAGCATCTCGGCCAAGGGCAGCACGATCGACCAGTCGGATTCCAGCGTCGATTGCAGACTGGGGATGTCCCATTGCTCCTCCACCGTGTCCTCGGGAACGTTGCGCCGGAACACCGCGGTGATCTCGGCATCCCGCAGATGGGCGATCGTATCGGCCACCGAGCTTGCCTCCAGGACCTCGTTGCGCTGCGAGTACAGCACCTTGCGCTGATCATTGGCGACGTCGTCGTAATCCAGGAGCTGCTTGCGGATATCGAAATTGCGAGCCTCGACCTTGCGCTGGGCGGACTCGATCGAACGCGACACCATGCGCGCCTCGATCGGCTCACCCTCGGGCAGCTTCAGGCGCTCCATGATGGCGCGCACGCGCTCGCCGGCAAAGATCCGCATCAGCGAATCGTCCAGCGACAGATAAAATCGCGAAGACCCCGGATCGCCCTGGCGCCCGGCGCGGCCGCGCAACTGATTGTCGATCCGGCGCGACTCGTGGCGCTCGGTGCCGATGATGCGCAGCCCGCCCGCCTTTTTGACGGCCTCGTTGGCCGGCGCCCACTCGCTGCGGATGGCGGCGATACGGGCCTCTTTTTCCTCAGGCGTCAGATCGGGATTGGCGCGCACCAGACCGACCTGCCTTTCCACGCTGCCGCCCAGCACGATATCCGTGCCGCGCCCAGCCATATTGGTGGCAATGGTGATGTGGCCCGGCTTGCCCGCCTCGGCCACGATCTCGGCCTCGCGAGCGTGCTGCTTGGCATTGAGGACCTCGTGCGGCAGACCGTCGCGGCGCAGCGCGGCCGACAGCCTCTCGGAATTCTCGATGCTGGTCGTCCCCACCAGCACCGGCTGGCCGCGCTTGTGGCAGTCCACGATATCAGCCAGGATCGCCTGATACTTTTCGGCATCCGTCTTGAACACCTGGTCATTCTGGTCATTGCGGATCATCGGCCGGTTGGTGGGGATGATGACCGTCTCGAGACCGTAGATCTCCTGGAACTCGTAGGCCTCGGTATCGGCCGTACCCGTCATGCCCGCAAGCTTTTCGTACATGCGGAAATAGTTCTGGAACGTGATCGAGGCCAGCGTCTGGTTTTCGTTCTGGATCGGCACGCCTTCCTTGGCCTCGACGGCCTGATGCAGGCCGTCGGACCAGCGCCGGCCCACCATCAGGCGGCCCGTGAATTCATCGACGATCACGACCTCGCCATTCTGGACGACGTACTGCTGGTCGCGGAAGAACAGGTTATGCGCGCGCAGCGCCACGATGAGATGATGAATCAGCGAAATATGCCGGGGATCGTACAGGGACTCGCCCTCGGGCAGCAGGCCCTGCCGGGTCATGATCTGCTCGGCCTTGACCTGCCCGGCCTCGGACAGATGCACCTGCTGCGCCTTTTCATCGACCCAGAAATCGCCCTCGGGCTCGGGCTCGTGGGGCTTGGGCTCCTGGGCCATGCGCGTGAGCAGCGGCGGGATCGCGTTCATGCGCATATACAGATCGGTGTTGTCGTCCGCCTGCCCCGAGATGATCAGCGGCGTGCGCGCCTCGTCGATCAGGATCGAGTCCACCTCGTCGACGATGGCGAATACCAGGCCGCGCTGGCGGCGATCGCCCGGGCGGAACTCCATGTTGTCGCGCAGATAGTCGAATCCGTATTCGTTGTTCGTCCCGTAGGTGATGTCGGCCTGATAGGCGGCGCGTTTTTCCTCGTTTTCCTGCTGCGGCACCACCACGCCCACGCTCATGCCCAGGAAACCGTAGAGTTGTCCCATCCACTCGGCGTCGCGGCGCGCCAGATAGTCGTTGACCGTGACGACATGCACCCCGCGCCCGGTCAGGGCGTTGAGGTAGACGGCCAGCGTGGCCATCAGGGTCTTGCCCTCGCCGGTGCGCATTTCGGCGATCTTGCCATTGTGCAGGGCGATCGCCCCGATCAGCTGGACATCGAAATGCCGCATCCCGAAGACTCGCTTGCTGGCCTCGCGCGCCACCGCGAAGGCCTCGGGCAGCAGGGAATTGAGCGACTTTCCATCGGCCAGACGCTGGCGGAATTCGCCGGTCTTGGCCTTGAGCTCATCATCCGACAGGCTCGCCATCGAGGGTTCGAGCGCATTGATCTGCACGACCTGCTTGCGGTATTGCTTGAGTAAACGGTCGTTGCGGCTGCCTAGGATTTTTTTGAGCAGAGAAACCATGTCGTGTCATCGGTTCGGGCCCCGGAGACGATCCCGGCAAGCCCGGTTGTATGGACACGGCTGCCCTATGGCAGCCGCAGGTAAACGATACAGTTTAACGCAGCTGCGGGGTGGTCGCATCGGATGCGTCCGAACCGGCGGACGCGTCGGCCTGGGCCAGGAGCAGGTCCGGCCGGCCCGCCGACGCCCCGAGGAAAAGCGTCGGGTCCAAGGGGTAGCCCGCCATCCGCACCTCGAAATGCAGGTGCGGGCCCGTGGACTGCCCGGTATTGCCCACGTGCGCGATCAATTCCCCCTGACGGACGAGATCCCCGGCCCGGACCGCGAGCGAGGACGCGTGGGCATAGCGGGTCACCAGCCCATTGCCGTGATCGATCTCGACCATCTTGCCGTAGCCGCGGACCGTGCCCGCGCGCAGGACGAGGCCGCCCGATGCGGCGCGGATCGGCGCCCCGCGGGGCGCGACGAAATCCAGGCCCTCATGCATGCGGTGCCGGCCGCTGACCGGATTGCGGCGCCAGCCGAAGGACGAACTGAGATAGGGGTAATCGACCGGCGACAGGGTCGGCAGACTGGCCTCCAGGCCCGCGCGGCGGGACAGCGCGGTATCGATCAGAGTGAAGACATCCTCCTGAGCCGACACGCGATTGCGCAACGCGTCGATCCCCCGGCCCAGCGCCTCGGCCGCCCCCGGCGCGCCATTTGCAGGCGCGTCGGGCGCGATATCGTCCATGACCGGCGGCGTGGCGGCGCCGTCCGGCACGCCGTCGAGCTCTGGCGCGCTATAGGAAAGCCCCGCCGCATCGGTGACACGCTGCCGCACGGCATCCATGGCGATCAGGCGGGCCTGGAGCTCGCCGAGCTTGGCCGCCAGGCCGGCGATGCTATCGTCGATGAGAGTGGATTCCCGCTGCAGGCGCTGGTCCAGCGCCTGCCGGTGTTCGGGATCGAGGGGCGCGGCCATGCGCGCCTGCCACTGCGCCCCGCCCCAGGCGGCCGCGGCCAGGGCGCACACCCCCGCAAGGATCTTGAGCCCCCTGGCGTTAAAATGTCTCAAACGGGACAGAAAATTATGCATCATCATCAGTTCAGGAATTGATCCGGCATGAGCCACGGTCCACGATCCACCCACGGCAAGGCCTCCAAGGCCGGCACGCCGCTGCTGGACTGGATCGCTGGCGACCAGCGCGGCGCGGGCATTCTCGATACCGCCCGCCGCCTGATGGCGGCCGAAACGCTGCTGGCCCAAGCACTGCCCCCGGGCCTGGCGCGCCACTGCAAGGCAGCCCTGTTCGACAGACAGCGCCTGACGGTTTCAGTTCCCAGCCCGGCGCACGCGGCCCGGCTGCGCCAATTGGCGCCCTCGGTCACGGACCATCTGCGTGGCGCCGGATGGCCGATCGAGGACATTGTCGTACGCATCGATGCCACGCTGGGCCGATCGGCGACAAAACCGCCCCTTCGGCAAGCCGAGGTGCTGGACGACGGCGCGCTGGAATCGTTCGAAGCCCTGCGCCAGGCGCTGCAGCCGGGGCCGCTGGCCGATGCCGTCAGCCGCCTGCTACGCCACCACCGCCAATGAACGATCATCCGGGACTTCACGTTCCGCCGGAGCCGCCAGCGACAAACCCGGGGCCGCGCCAGTGCGCGGCAAGACCCCCCCCGAAACGCCGGGGGCACGCCCGGATCAGGCCAGCCGCCAGTCGCGCGTAAAGGCGGCCGGCGCCGTCGGCGACTCGTAGCTGACGAGTTCCCAGGCATCCTGCCGCGCCAGTACGGCGCGAATGAGCTGGTTGTTCATGGCATGCCCGGACTTGCAGGCGACATAGCGGGCGACGAGCGGCTTGCCGATCAGGTACAGGTCGCCGATCGCATCGAGAATCTTGTGCTTGACGAATTCATCGTCATAGCGCAGGCCGTCGGTATTGAGCACCCGGTATTCGTCCATCACGATCGCGTTGTCGAGACTGCCGCCACGGGCCAGACCCATCGAACGCAACGCCTCGACCTCGCTGGCGAAGCCGAAGGTGCGCGCGCGCGCGATGGTCTTGACATAGGAATCACGGGCGAAGTCCACCTCGGCCATATTCGCCGTCGAGTCGATGGCCGGGTGCTGGAAATCGATGGAGAACGACAGCGCGAAGCCATCGTAAGGTTCGAGGCGCGCCCATTTCTGGTGCTCGCCCTCGCCCTCGCGCACCTCGACGGGCTTGAGTACCCGCAGGAACCGTTTGGGCGCGGCCTGCTCCTGCAGGCCGGCGGAGCGCAGCAGGTACACGAAAGTGCCCGCGCTGCCGTCCATGATGGGGACTTCCTCGGCGTTCAGGTCCACGTGCAGATTGTCCACCCCCAGGCCAGCCAGCGCCGACATGAGGTGCTCGACCGTCGAAACCCGCACATCGCCCTGCTGCAGAACAGAGGCCATACGCGTGTCGCCCACCGCATCGGCGCGTGCGGGCAGGTCCACGACCTGCGGCAGATCGACGCGATGAAACACGATGCCGGTGTTCGGCTGGGCCGGACGCAGCGTGAGATCCACCCGGCGGCCCGAATGCAGGCCGACACCCTTGGTGGAGATCGCTTGCTTGATGGTGCGCTGAAGAAGCATGAATGCAGCCGATGAATTGTGGGGGCGACGAGGTCAAGCCCCTATCCGTATATACCCGCGTATTGTAACCAAAACGCGGACCGCCTATCCTGTTTTTTTATTCTTGAAACATCTGGAACGCCTCGCGCAAAGACGAGGGCACGCGCACCCCCAGGGGAAGGGGCGCGCGTGCCGGCGCTTCGATCCGCCGCGAACGACGGGTCGATATGTGAGAGCGAAACGCAGCGGAAACGTCCGCTCAGTCCGCCTGCTTGCGCAAGAACGCCGGGATGTCGAAGTGATCCATGCCGGCGGTCTCGAGAGCCCGGACCTGGGCCGACGCATTGCTGCGCGGATTGCGCATGACCGAAGGCACATCGGTGTTGGTGAAACCGCCGACCAGCGGCAGATTGTCCGTTCCGGTGCGTTGAGCCTCGACATTGTTGGACACGAGCTGCGGACGGCTGTTGCCGGCGCCCAGGCCCGTGGCCACCACGGTGACGCGCAGGTTCTCGCCCATCGACTCGTCGTAGGCGGTGCCGAAGATCACCGTCGCATCCTCGGACGCATAGCTGCGGATGGTGTCCATGATCTCGCGGGTCTCGCGCATCTTCAGCGTGCGGCTGGCCGTGATGTTGACCAGGATGCCGCGCGCGCCATGCAGGTCCACGCCTTCGAGCAGCGGGCAAGCGATGGCCTGTTCCGCGGCCACGCGGGCACGGTCGGCACCCGCCGCCACCGAGGTTCCCATCATGGCCTGGCCCTGCTCGCCCATGATGGTTTTGACGTCCTCGAAGTCGACGTTCACATTGCCTTCGACATTGATGATCTCGGCGATCCCGGCGCAAGCATTGTGCAAAACGTCGTCGGCGGCCTGGAAGCAGTCCTCCTGGGTGGCGTCGTCGTCCATCAGCTCGTAGAGGTTCTCGTTGAGGACCACCACCAGCGAATGCACGTGCTTGCCCAGTTCGCGGATGCCATCCTCGGCCATCTTCATCCGCTTGGCGCCCTCGAACATGAACGGCTTGGTGACCACGCCCACGGTCAGGATGCCGAGCTCCTTGGCGACCTCAGCCACCACGGGACCCGCCCCGGTGCCGGTGCCCCCGCCCATGCCGGCGGTGATGAACACCATGTGCGCGCCCGTCAGCGCCGCGCGGATTTCCTCGCGCGCGGTTTCGGCCGCTGCGCGCCCCTGTTCGGGCTTGGCTCCAGCGCCCAGGCCGGTGCGGCCCAGGCGGATCTGCACGGGCGCCTCGCTGGTCGCAAGCGCCTGCGCATCGGTATTGGCGCAAATGAAATCCACGCCCTGCACACCCGCGCGGATCATGTGGGCGACAGCGTTGCCGCCTGCCCCGCCGACACCGACGACTTTGATCACGGTGCCATTGCTGCTGGTATCCAGCATTTCGAAATTCATCATGGTGACTCCCTCACATATCGAAAAAACAAAAACAAATCCCCTGAACTACGGCGTGGCCCCAGAGCCCATCGAAACGACGTCCACAGATCGCGTCGCAGTATCGACGAGCCCTAATTCATGAACCACTCTTTCATGCGAGCAAAAATGGACTTGACCGTCCCCTTTTGCTGCGCAACCTTGCGACCCCGAGCGCGCTGCGTGCGCGCCTCGATCAACAATCCCATCACCGTCGAGAAGCGCGGATTGCGCATCACATCGGACAAACTGCCCTCGTACATCGGCACGGCCACGCGCACCGGCTTGAGGAACACATCCTCGGCCAGTTCGACCATGCCGGGCATGAGCGCCGTCCCGCCGGTCAACACCACGCCGGAGGACAGCAATTCCTCATAGCCGGACTCGCGCACCACCTGCTGCACGAAGCTGAACAATTCCTCGATGCGCGGCTCGATCACCGCACCCAGCGCCTGGCGCTTGACGCTGCGGTTCGGGCGGTCGCCCAGGCCCGGCACCTCGATCATTTCATCGGCATGGGCCAGCACTTGCTTGGCGATGCCGTAGCGCAGCTTGATTTCCTCGGCATCCGGCGTGGGCGTGCGCAACATGGCCGCGATATCGCTGGTCACCTGATCGCCCGCGATCGGAATCACCGAAGTATGGCGAATCGCCCCGCCCGTGTAGATTGCGATGTCGGTCGTGCCGCCGCCGATATCCACCAGCACCACGCCGAGTTCTTTTTCGTCCGCCGTCAGGCACGCCAGGCTGGAGGCGAGCGGCTGGAGAATCAGATCCTGCACCTCGAGGCCGCAGCGGCGCACGCATTTGACGATGTTCTGCGCAGCACTCACCGCCCCGGTCACGATATGCACCCGCACCTCGAGACGCATGCCACTCATGCCGATGGGTTCGCGGATGTCCTCCTGCCCATCGACGATGAACTCCTGCGTCAGGACATGCAGCACCTGCTGATCGGTAGGGATGTTCACCGCCTTGGCGGTTTCAATAACGCGCGCCACATCGGTGGCCGTCACTTCCTTGTCCTTGACGGCGACCATGCCGCTGGAGTTGAAGCTGGTGATATGGCTGCCCGCGATACCGGTGAAGACTTCGCGGATCTTGCAATCGGCCATCAACTCGGCCTCCTCCAGCGCGCGCTGGATGGAGTTGACAGTGGACTCGATGTTGACCACGACGCCCTTGCGCATACCCTCGGATTCATGCTGGCCCAGGCCGAGCACCTCGAACCCTCCGTCAGGCAGGATTTCGGCAACGACAGCGGCCACCTTGCTGGTGCCGATATCGAGGGCAACGATCAGATCTTTGATGTCACGGGTCATGGCTTTCGAGGTCTCGGAGAGGCTTGGGTTTCAGGGGCCAGCGTGATGGCAAAGCCATTGGGATAGCGCAGATCGGCGCTGGTGATTTGACGTTCGCCCAGCCGCCGGGACAGGGCCGGCCAGGACTGAACAAAACGTTCGATTCGCGCGGCGAACGGCAAGGCACCCGCGCGCCCGTGCGGATCGGTCGTATCGGCGGCCGGATCGCGCCCCAGGCGCAGGCGCACGCCGTCCGAAAGCTGGACTTCCCACGCATAGCGCGGACTCAGAGTGGCTTCGCGCACTCGCAGGTCCAGCGGCGCGAACCAGCGGGCGATCTCGGCATAGCGTTGCACCACCAGCCGTTCGGAATTGACGGGTCCATTGAGCTGGGGCAGTTCCACATCGTCCGGCAGTTCGCCCTGGTTCGCCGTGAACGCCTCGCCCCAGGTATTGATCATCTGGTTCTCGTTCCAGAGCGCCAGGGGCTGCTGCTCCTCGATGTACACACGCAGAATGTCCGGCCAGACCCGCTGCACGTTCGCATGCCGCACCCAGGGGGTCGACTCGATCTTGCGGCGCGCATCGTTCAAGTCCAACAGGAAGAAATTGCCATGCACCTGGCCGGCCAGCGCCGTGCGCAGGCTCAGGGGGGTGACGTACTGCAACCCGGGCGCGGCCATCGGCGCGATTTCGATGCGGGTGATCGAAAAATACGGACGCCGCACCACCCAGGACAACGCACCAACCAGCAACGCCAATACGGCGAGCAGCGCCAGCACATTGGCGATCAGGTTGGTCAGGCGCGCATCGGCGAACACGTCCGCAATCCTCCGCTCAAGTTCCAGCCGGACGGCGCAGCTTGCAGCGCGCCGTCGCCAGGATTTCCACGCACAGGCGGCCATAACCAATGCCAGCCGCCTTCGCGCCCATGGGCACCAGGGAATGACTGGTCATCCCGGGCGAGGTATTCATTTCGAGCAGCCAGGGCTGGCCGTCGGCATCCAGCATCAGGTCGGCGCGGCCCCATCCTTCGCAGCCCAGCGTCAGGTATGCCTGCTGCGCGATATCCTGGATGCGCCGCGTGAGCGCCGCGTCCAGTTCAGCTGGGCACACATAGCGGGTCTCGTCCGAGAAGTACTTATGCTCGTAGTCGTAATTGCCGCCAGGGGCGATGATCTCGATGATGGGCAGCGCCCGCGCATCGGCCCCCGACCCCAGGATGGGAACGGTTAACTCGCGGCCCCGGATGTAGCGTTCGGCGAGCACGACATCATCGTGCCGGCGCGCCAGATCGTAGGCCGGCAGGATCTGATCGGCCTCATCGACGCGCGTCACCCCGACCGTCGAGCCTTCGTGCGGCGGCTTCATGATCAGCGGCAGTCCGAGCGAGGCAGCAAGGCGCGCGGGGTCCGGCGCTACCGACAGCGCCTCGAATCCGGGCGTGGGCAGACCATGATGCAGCCACAGCCGCTTGGTCATGACCTTGTCCATGGCGACGCACGAGGCCGTTGGTCCACTGCCGGTATACGGCAACCCCATCAGCTCCAGCGCGCCTTGCAGCGTGCCGTCCTCGCCGTGGCTTCCGTGCAGGGCGATGAACACCCGGTCGAAACCCGCCGCCGCCAGCGCCGCGAGATCCTGCTTGCCGGTATCGAACAAATGGGCATCGACGCCTTCGGCGCGCAGGGCCTCGCAGACCCCGGCCCCCGAGAGCAGGGAAACCTCGCGCTCCGCGGAAATACCGCCGTACAGAACGCCAACCCGGCCATAAGAATGACTCATGCTGCTTCCCCCAATTGCGCCGGCACACGGCTGATGGAACCGGCGCCCATGATGATGATCACATCGCCGTCCCGCGCAAAATCGCGAATAGTGCCCGCCAGATCGCCGATCTGCTCGACGAATACCGGCTCGATCCGGCCCGCGACACGCACCGCCCGCGCGAGCGCGCGGCCGTCGGCGGCGATCAGCGGCGGCTCGCCCGCCGGATACACCTCGGTCAGCAGCACGGCATCGGCCGAACTCAAGACCTTGACGAAATCCTCGAAACAATCCCGCGTGCGGGTGTAGCGATGCGGCTGGAAGGCCAGCACCACCCGGCGCTCGGGCCAGGCGCCGCGCGCCGCCGCCAGCGTCGCGGCCATCTCGACGGGATGGTGCCCGTAATCATCGATCACTGTATAAGTGCCGCCGCCATGGACCGCGCTCACCGGAAACTCGCCCACTTGAGTGAAGCGGCGGCCGACGCCGCGAAAATTGGCGAGCGCATCCACCACGACGGCATCCGGCACGCCCAGCTCAGTCGCCACGGCAATCGTGGCCAGAGCATTGAGCACGTTGTGCCGTCCCGGCAGATTCAGCCGCACGGACATCGGCGCGAGCTCGCCATGGGCGCCCTGGCGCCGGACCTCGAAACACATGGACACGCCATCGGCATGCACCCCTTCGGCGCGCACCTGGGCCGGGGACTCGATGCCGTAGGTCGTGATCGGCCGCGAAACGAAAGGAATGATTTCGCGCACGTTCGGGTCGTCCAGGCACAGGACCGCGCTGCCGTAGAAAGGCAGCCGCTGGGTGAACTCGACGAAGGCGCTCTTGAGCCGCGCGATGTCGTGCCCATACGTGTCCATATGGTCCACATCGATGTTGGTGATGATCGCCATCACCGGCAGGAGATTCAGGAACGAGGCGTCGGATTCGTCGGCCTCGACCACGATGTACTCCCCCTGCCCCAGGCGGGCGTTGGCGTCGGCCGCGTTCAGGCGCCCGCCGATGACGAACGTCGGGTCCAGGCCGCCCGCCGCCAGCACACTGGCCACCAGGCTGGTGGTCGTGGTCTTGCCGTGGGTGCCGGCCACCGCGATACCGCGCTTGAGCCGCATCAGTTCGGCGAGCATCAGCGCACGCGGCACCACGGGCACGTGCGCGGCCCGCGCCGCCAGGACCTCGGGATTGTCGGCGCGGATCGCCGTCGAGGTCACGATGGCGCCGGCGCCCTGGATGTTTTCCGCCGCATGGCCGATCATGATGTGCGCGCCCAGCCCGCCCAGGCGGCGGGTGACTGCGGTTTCCTGGATGTCCGAGCCGCTGATCGCATACCCCAGGTTCAGCAGAACCTCGGCGATGCCGCTCATCCCCGATCCGCCGATCCCGACGAAATGAATTCTTTGTATGCGGTGCTTCACGCCGCCTCCTCGATCGTGTTCACGCAGGCGTCGGCAATCCGTTGCGCGGCGTCCAGACTGGCATGCTCGCGCGCATGCCGGGCGACGTCCGCCAGTTCGGCGCGGCTGCGCGCATCCAGCCACGCCGCCAGGGTTTCGGCATCGAGCGTATTCTGCGGCATCATCCAGCCGCCCCCGCATTCCGACAGATAGCGGGCGTTCGCCGTCTGGTGATCATCGATGGCATGCGGCAGGGGAATGAACAGCGCGGCCACGCCGACGGCGGCCACCTCGGCCACCGTCATCGCCCCGGCCCGGCAGATCACCAGATCCGCGTCGGCCAGCGCCTGCGCCATATCCTCGATGAATGCCGAAGTCTCGGCGGCCACCCCCAGAGTTTCGTAGCGCGCGCGCACCGCCTCGACATGGCGTTCGCCCGTCTGGTGACGCACCAGCGGACGACGCGACGCCGGCAGACGGGCAATGGCTTCAGGCACCCGTTCATTGAGCGGCGCAGCGCCCAGGCTGCCGCCCAGGACCAGCACACGCAACGCGCCCTCGCGCGCGGCATAGCGCTGCGCCGCCGGCACCACCCGCAACAAGGCCTCGCGCACTGGATTGCCGACCATCAAGGCATCGGGCAAAGCGCCGGGAAAACCCGTCAGCACTCGCGCCGCCAGGCGCGCCAGCCAGCG
This sequence comes from Castellaniella defragrans, assembly GCA_040394755.1. Lineage (GTDB taxonomy): Bacteria > Pseudomonadota > Gammaproteobacteria > Burkholderiales > Burkholderiaceae_B > Castellaniella > Castellaniella defragrans_A. The sequence goes on from JBEBRQ010000042.1 coordinate 12,140, forward strand.
GTTGGCCGTTCCGGCCACCGCATTCTGTTCATGCACCACCAGCGGAATACCCAGCAGCCGCGCCATGAGCCCCCCGGGGAAGGCGACATAGCCGCCCATGCCCAGCACCACATCCGGGCGGTGCTCCCGCAGCAGGCGACCCGCACGCACGCAAGCTGCCGTCAGGCTGAACGGCAGCTTGAGCAGCGCGCCGATTCCCTTGCCGCGCACACCGCCGAAGCGCAGCGCCAGCAGGTCGTAGCCCTGCGCCGGCACGAGCCGGCCCTCCATGCGCTCGGGATTGCCCAGCCACAGCACGCGCCAGCCGCGCGCGCGCAGTTCGGCGCCCACGGCCAGCCCCGGCATGATGTGCCCACCGGTGCCGCCAGCCATGATCAGGATCGTGCGAAGGGCCGTCATGTGCGCCGCCCCCGCATCATGCAGCGCGTCTCGTAATCCACGCGCAGCAACATGGCCACGGCCATGATGTTCATCACGATGCCCGAACCGCCATAGCTGACCAGCGGCAGGGTCAGGCCCTTGGTGGGCAGCAGGCCCAGGCACACACCGACATTGATGAAAGCCTGTACGCCGAACCACAGTGCCACGCCTTGCGCGACCAGGCCGGCGAACATGCGTTCCATGGCTATGGCCTGGCGGGCGATGTCGAAACCCCGCATGACGACATAGGCGAAGACGGCAATCAAGCCGCATACGCCCACGAAACCGAGTTCCTCGCCCACCACGGCGACGATGAAATCCGTATGCGCCTCGGGCAGGTAGTGCAGCTTTTCAATGCTGGCGCCCAGGCCCACGCCGAACCATTCGCCGCGCCCCAGGGCGATCAGCGAATGCGAGAGCTGGTAGGCGCTGCCGTAGGCATTGTCCGGGTTCCAGGGGTCCAGGTACACGAACAGGCGCTCGCGGCGCCAGGGCGAGGCCCAGATCAGCGTGAAGAAACTCCCCACCATGATCAGCAGCAGCGTGGAAAACAGCTTGATATTGATGCCGCCGATGAACAGGATGCCGACCGCGATCGACACGATCACGATGAAAGCGCCCAGATCCGGCTCCATCAGCAACAGCACGCCCACGGCCGCCAGCGCGCACGCCATCGGCATGAAGCCGCGCCAGAAGGTCTGCATGTGCGCCTGCTTGCGCACGACATAGTCCGCCGCATACAGCAGCACGGCGACCTTCATCCATTCGGAAGGCTGGAAGTTGATCGGCCCCAGGGGCAGCCAGCGCCGCGCGCCGTTCACCTCGCGCCCAACCCCCGGAACCAGGACCACCAGCAGCATGAGCAGGGCGACCAGGAACAGCGGCACGGCGATTTTCTGCCAGACGCGCATGGGAACACTGGCGGCGAACAGGCCGGCCAGCACACCGACGACGATGAACACCGCATGGCGGCCAACGAAGTAAAAGCGCCCATAGCTTTCGTAGCGTGGTCCATCGGCCAGGGCGATCGAGGCCGAATACACCATCAACAGCCCGAACAGCACAAGCGTGCCGGTCGCGATGATCAGCCCCACGTCCACGCTGGGCATCGTGGTCCGGCCGGGACGCACGGCATTGACGCCCGCGCTCAGTTCGCCGAATACGCTCACACGACCTCCCCGCGATCAGCCGCCAGCTCGCGCACCGCCTCGACGAAGCAGGCGGCGCGATGGGCGTAGTTGCGGAACATATCCATACTGGCGCAAGCCGGCGACAGCAGGACCGCATCGCCTGGCCGGGCATGCGCCATCCCCCGGGCCACGGCCTGCGTCAGAGAATCGCAAGACTCGATCGGCACGCCGGCATCCGCCAGGGCCGCGCCGATCGCGGGACCATCCTGACCGATCAGCATCACCGCGCGCGCATGTTCACGCACGGCGGGCGCCAAAGGCGAGAAATCCTGCCCCTTGCCCAGACCGCCGGCAATCAGCACCACCGGCCGGCCCAGGCCGCACAGTGCGGCCAGCGTCGCGCCCACATTGGTGCCCTTGCTGTCGTCGATGAAGTCCACATCGGCGATCCGCCGCACAAGCTCGGTGCGATGCGCCTCGCCGCGATAGGCGCGCAAGGCATGCAACATGGGCGCCCAACCCAGGCCGATCGCGCGCCCCAGGGCAAGCGCCGCCAGCGCGTTCAAGGCATTGTGCATGCCCCGGATCTGCAACGCCTCGACAGGCATCAGCGGTACCGGGCTTGCGCCGCGCCGCGGCAGCGATCCTGGCGCCCGCCCGCGGCGCGGCGGCGCGGCGGCTTCCTCGGGCTCGGCCGCCTGCACGCTGGACAGCCAGGCCATGCCATTCTGCATCTCGATGCCCAGGTCGCCGTCGAGCTTCGGCGCGTCCGCGCCAAAGCTGCGCACGCGCGTGTCCTCGAGACTGGGCACCATCGCGCGCGTCAGGGGATCGTCACGATTGACGATGGCGATGCGCGCCATGGCCAGCACGCGCGCCTTGGCCTGCGCATAGGCTTGCAGGGAACCATGCCAGTCCAGATGATCCTGGGTCACGTTCAGCACCGCCGCCGCATCCAGCGCCAGGGTCTCCGTCGCCTCGAGCTGGAAGCTCGACAACTCAAGCACCCAGACATCCGGCAAGTCGGCCTCGTCCAGCGCCTGCCGCAGGCTGGCAAGCGCCGAGGGGCCGATATTCCCGGCCGCGCGCGCCTTGCGGCCGGCGGCCTGGGCCAGATTGCGAACCAACGCCGTGACCGTGGTCTTGCCATTGGTGCCGGTGACCGCCACCACCGCCGGGGCATAGCCCTGGCCGCGCAGATCCGCCAGCGCGCGGGCGAACAGCTCGATCTCGCCCAGCACCTCGACATCGCGCGCGCGTGCCGCCGCCAGCAAACCGGCGACCGGCTCCTCGCGCGGATTCAGGCCGGGGCTGATGACCAGAGTGTGAACCTCATCGAGCGCCTCGGGCGTGAACGCGCCGGCGCCCAGGCGCAGATCCGCTTCGCCGACATGTTCGCGCAACCCCTCCAGGCCGCCAGGCTGGGCACGCGTATCCAGCACGCGCAGGCGCGCGCCATGCCCCGCGCACCAGAGCGCCGCGGCCAGGCCCGTCTCGCCCAACCCCAGGATCAGGGTCAGGCCAACGCGCCGCACGGAGGGAAAGACATACGCACTCATCGCAGCTTCAGACTCGCAAGACCGATCATGACCAGCATCATGGTGATGATCCAGAACCGCACCACGACCTGGGTTTCCTTCCAGCCGCCGACCTCGAAATGATGGTGCAGGGGCGCCATGCGGAATATCCGCCGGCCCTCGCCATAGCGTTTCTTGGTGTATTTGAACCAGGTCACCTGCAGCATCACCGACAAAGTCTCGACCACGAACACGCCGCCCATGATGAACAGCACGATCTCCTGACGCACGACCACGGCGATCGCGCCCAGTGCGCCGCCCAGGGCCAATGCCCCCACATCGCCCATGAAAACCTGAGCGGGATACGTGTTGAACCAGAGAAATGCGAGCCCCGCCCCGGCGATCGCCGCGCAGATCACCATGAGTTCGGAGGCGCCGGGAATGTAGGGAAACAGCAGGTACTTGGAATAGTCGACGCGGCCGACCACATAGGCAAAAATCCCGAGGGCACTGCCGATCATGACGGTGGGCATGATGGCCAGGCCATCGAGCCCATCGGTAAGGTTGACGGCGTTGCTGGAGCCCACGATCACCAGCCAGGTCAATATCACGAAGCCAAACACGCCCAGGGGATAGCTGATCGTCTTGAAGAACGGCACGATCAAATCGGCGCGCTCGGGCAGCGGCATGGAAAAGCCGCTCATCACCCAGTCGGTGAACAGCGGCCACAGGGCCGTATTGGCCGGGGCCGATACGGCGAAACTCAGATAGACCGCCGCCACCAGGCCGATCAGTGCCTGCCAGAAGAATTTCTGGCGCGCCGGCATGCCCTCGGGATCCCGATTGACCACTTTGCGATAGTCATCGGCCCAGCCGATCCAGCCAAAGCCGAAGGTCACCAGCAGCACGACCCAGACGAAGCGGTTCGTCCAGTCGGCCCACAGCAGCGTGCTCACCCCGATGGCGATCAGGATGAGCGCACCGCCCATCGTCGGCGTCCCGTTCTTCTGCAGGTGCGACTGCGGCCCGTTGGTACGCACCGCCTGTCCGATCTTCAGGGCGGTGAGCCTGCGGATCAGCCAGGGACCGGCCAGCAGACCGATCGCCAGGGCCGTCGCGCACGCCAGCAAGGCGCGAAAGGTGATGTATTCCACCACTCCGAATGCGCGGAAATGTTCATCCGACAACCAACGCGCCAGTTCAAGCAGCATGGTTATCCTCCTTGCCGGCGCAATCGCCGCGCAGCGCCTGCACCACGCGCTCCATGCGCATGCTGCGCGATCCCTTGACCAGCACATGACCCGGCCGCAGGGCCAGCAACCGGCGCAACAGCGCATCCAGCGCATCGAACGCCTCGGCGCCTGCGCCAAAAGCCGCGGCTGCATGATGCGACGCCTGGCCCAGGGTCAGGAGGAAATCGATCCCGCTGCGGGCCGCATATGCGCCAACCTCGGCATGCATTTCCGGCCCCTGGTCGCCGACCTCGCCCATATCACCCAGCACCAAAATCCGGCGGCCATCGAGTCCGGACAAGACCTCGATCGCGGCACACACCGAGTCCGGGTTGGCGTTGTAGCTGTCATCGATCAACTGGAAACCGTCAGCCATGGCCTGCGGCTGCATACGCCCGCCCACCGGACGGAATGCCGCCAACCCCTCGGCGATCACCGCCAGGGGCACGCCGGCAGCCCGGGCGCACCCGGCCGCCGCCAGGGCATTGCGCAGATTGTGGCGCCCGGGCGCATGCAGGATGACCGGCGCCTCCTCGGAATCCGCGCACAGGCGGAACTCGGTGCGTTCCAGGCCCGCGCGAATCTGCGCGGCATACACATCGAAGGCCGGCTCGAAGCCGAACCGCCGCACGCGCCGTTCTCCAGCCATCCCGGCCCACAAAGCCGTATATTCATCGTCCCCCGGAAACACCGCCACGCCGTCGGCCGGCAAGGCCTCGATGACCGCGCCGTTCTCGCGGGCCACCGCCTCGACGCTGCGCATGAACTCCTGGTGTTCGCGCTGCGCATTGTTCACCAGGGCGATGGTCGGCTGGGCGATGCGCGCCAGCACCTCGATCTCGCCCGGATGGTTCATCCCAAGCTCCAGCACCGCCGCGCGATGCGTGGCGCGCATGCGCAGCACCGTCAGCGGCAGACCGATATCGTTATTGAAATTGCCGCGCGTGGCCAATCGGGCATCCTCGCCGACCCAGGCCGCCAGGATCGAAGCAATCATTTCCTTGGTGGTGGTCTTGCCGTTGCTGCCGGTGACCGCAATCACCGGGCAGGTGAACCGCCCCCGCCAGACCGTCGCGATGCGCCGCAGGGCCGCGCGCGTATCGCCCAGCACGAATTGCGGCAGGTTCACGCGCGCGTCGGCCCGGGCGACAATAGCCGCCGCCGCGCCCGCGGCGCGCGCCGCCTCGAGATAATCGTGGCCGTCGAAACGCTCGCCGCCGAGCGCGAGAAACAGCTCGCCCGGCTGGATGCCGCGCGTGTCCGTGGACAGGCCCGGACCGCGCTGCCAAGTCAGCGCAAAGCCGGCCCACTGCCGATCATCGAAGGGGCTGCGCACATGATCGACCTCCTGGTAGGTCTCGTGCCCTTTGCCCGCGAGCAGCACCACATCTTTTTCGTCCGCATGCCAGATCGCCCCCAGGATGGCCTGCGCCCGATCCAGCTCGACACGCGCCGCTCCTGGCATACCGGCCGCAATCTGGTCGACGATGACCTGCGGGTCCTCGGCGCGCGGATTGTCGGTCGTCAGCAGCACCTCGTCGGCCAGCCGCGCCGCCACCGCTCCCATCAACGGGCGTTTCCCCGCGTCACGATCCCCGCCGCAGCCGAACACGCAGACCAAGCGGCCGCCACGGGATTGCGCGGCCGGACGCAACGCGAGCAGGGCGCGCTCCAGCGCGTCCGGCGTATGCGCGTAATCAACCACCACCAGCGCCTGGGGATGCGTATTGCTCGCGCCGCCCAGCGCCTCGACCACCTGCAGGCGGCCATTGACCGGTCGCAGGACGGCCAGCGCCCGCGCAATACGCCCCAAGCCCCAGCCGAGTTCGCGCAGCACGCCCGCCACCAGCAGCAGGTTGGAAATATTGTGCTGGCCTACCAGGTGGGTAAAGATCTGGGCGCTGCCTTGCGGCGACACGAGATTGAAAACGAGCCCCTCGATGCCGTTCTGGATGTCCTCTGCGCGGAACGGCGCATCGACATCGCGCGCGAGGGTATAGCCGATGCGCGTGAGGCCGCCAGCCATCGACAGCAGTTCGACGCCCGCCGGATCATCGGCATTGATCACGGCGCTGCGCAGGCCGCACTGTTCGAACAGCGCGAACTTGGCCGCCTTGTAGCGCTCAGGTGTGCCGTGATAGTCGAGATGATCGCGCGTCAGATTGGTGAAGCCCGCAACCTGGATGCGCACACCCGCGAGCCGCCCCTGTTCGATGCCAATCGACGACGCCTCGATTGCCGCGGCCTCGCAGCCAGCGGCGGCGATGGCCGCCAGACTGCGGTGCATGGTCAGAACGTCCGGCGTAGTCAGTACGCCGCCCAGATTGCCGCCATCCGCCAGTGTCACCCCCAGAGTGCCCACCGTGCCGCAAGGCCGGCCTTCCGAATTCATGGCGGCGGCGATCCACTGCACCGTCGAGGTCTTGCCATTGGTGCCGGTAACTGCAATCACCGTCAAGGCATCCGATGGCCGTCCGTACCAATGATGGGCGATCTCGCCCAGCAGTCCCGGCAGTCCCTCGACCCGCAGGACGGGCACGGAAAATTCCGGCAGGTCCGGCAAGGCCGGGCCGTCCGCCGCGACGACCACCGCGGCCGCCCCTGCGGCAATGGCCTGCCCAATGTATTGCCGGCCATCGGCGGAAATGCCGGGGCAGGCGAAAAACACGTCGCCCGGCTGGATCTGGCGCGAGTCCAGGCACAAGTCGGCCTTGCGGTCCACCCGTTCATCGAGCCAGGAAAGAATGTCGATCATATTCATCGTGAAGGCGCCTTCGGACTGGCGGCGGCGACCAGGGAATCGACCGGCGCATCGGGCTGTACACCGAGCCGGCGCAAAGTGCTGGAAACAATATCGGAGAAAACCGGCGCGGCCACGCGGCCGCCATAGTAGCCCCCCGCGCCCGGCTCATCGATCGAAACCGCGACGACGATACGCGGATTCGAGACGGGCGCGAAACCGACGAAGGAACTGCGGTATTTGGTCTTGCTGTACTGGCCATCGATGATCTTGCGCGCGGTGCCGCTCTTGCCCGCGACGCGATAGCCCTGGACCTGCGCGCGCTTGGCGCCATCGGGTCCGGCCGCCGCCTCGAGCATCGTGCGCATCATCTCGGTGACGCGAGGGGAATAGACCTGGACACTGGTCGGCTTGCCCTCGCGGCGCAGCAGGGACAGGGACACCATATCGCCCTGGCGGGCAAAGGCCGTATATGCATGAGCCACCTGGATCAGCGACACCGAAAGCCCGTAGCCATACGCCATCGTCGCCCGCTCGATCGGCCGCCACCGTTGCCAGGGCCGCAGCCGGCCCGAGGCCATCCCCGGGAAATGCGTCTGCGGCACACGGCCGAAACCGAGTTCCGAAAACTTGGTCCACATCGCCTGCGAAGACAACAGCTCGGAGATCATCGTCATCCCGACATTGCTGGAATGCTGGATGATGCCCGCCACATCCAGAACGCCATAGTGGCCCACATCCGAGATCAGCGCGCCCTGATAGCGATAGCGGCCATTGCCGGTATCGAAACGGGTCTTGAGATCGACCTTTTTCTCGTCCAGGGCCAGAGCGACCGTGAAAGGCTTCATGATCGACCCCGGCTCGAACGTATCGGTCATCACCCGGTTGCGCAAGGCCAGGCCGCTGCGCTGGGCGTTATCGTTCGGATCGTAGGTCGGCAGGTTGACCATGGCCAGAACCTCGCCGGTCACGACATCCAGCACCACGGCCGCCCCGGCACGCGCCTGATGCGTCTCCAAAGCGGCCTTGAGCGCCGTATAGGCATCGAACTGCACGCCCGAATCGATGGACAGGCTCAGGTTCTGCCCATCGACCGGCGGCACCACGGCCTGTACGTCTTCGATCACCCGCCCCAGGCGATCCTTGATGACACGGCGCGAGCCCGGCTGCCCCGACAGCACATCGTTGAAGGCAAGCTCGATTCCCTCGATTCCCCGGTCCTCGATATTGGTGAAGCCGACCACATGCGCCATCACCTCCCCCTCGGGGTAGTAGCGGCGGGTCTCGGTCAATTGCTGGACACCCGGAATCTTGAGCGCGCGGATCTGATCGGCCGCATCGATCGGCACCTGCCGCTTGATGTAGACGAAATTCTTTTCCTCATCGCGAGTGCGTTGCCGGATATCGGCCACATCCATATCCAGCAGCTTGGCCAAGGCCTGGATCTGCGAATCATCAGCCTTGCGGAAATCCTCGGGGATCACCCAGACCGCCTTGACCGGCACGCTGGAGGCCAGCACCACCGAACCGCTGCGATCGAAAATCTTGCCGCGCGTGGCCGGCAGCACCAGCGCACGCTCGTAGCGGCGCTCGCCCTGCCGCTGCAGGAACTCATTGGACAGAATCTGCAGATACAGGGCCTTGGCGACCAACGCGACAAACCCCAGCAGCAGCATGATGAGCACCAGCCGGGCACGCCAAAAATTGCGACGCCCCGCGAGCACGGGGCTTTCGTGGAATCCGAAACGCTTCATGGCCTCCCTCCCGCCTCGGGGCTCGGCGGCGGAACGGAAGATTCGCCCGGCCTCAGGTAGATCGTCCGATCGGGCGTCGTCGAAACCAGGCCCAGCTCATTGCGCGCCACCTGGTCGATGCGGACATTGCGCGCCAGCTCGGCGCGCTCGAGCTGCAAGCGCCGCCATTCCGTATCCAGCTCGTGCGCGCGCGAGGAAAGGCGTTCGGAAGCCACGAAAAGCTCCCGCGACTGGAACCGCGCCGTGACCAGGGAAAGCGCGGAAACCATCAACAACACGGCAAACAGGACGACCAGGCGGGCCATGTCAGCGGCCCCCTCGCGTCTTGCGCGCCGCCGTCGTGCGACGCGCGGGCGTGAACGCCTGGACCGCCGCGGGCGTCAGGCACTCGCCGGTGCGTTGGGCCACGCGCAGCACAGCGGAGCGCGCGCGCGGATTCTCGCGGATTTCGGCCTCGCCTGGCAGGATGCGCCCCAAGAGGACGACATACGGCTTGGGCATGTCGCGTTCGGCGATCGGCAGCCGCGCCTGGTCCTGGCCGGGCCGGGCCGCCGCCACCAGGCACTGCTTGACCATGCGGTCCTCGAGAGAGTGGAAACTGATGACCGCCAGGCGCCCGCCGGGTTTCAAGAGTCCTAGAATTGCCGGGAGGGCATGCGCGAGCTCCTCGAGCTCTTGATTGAGGTGAATCCGTATAGCTTGAAAGGTCCTTGTGGCCGGATGTTGACCTTTTTCGCGCGTGCGGACGACACCGGCGACGAGCTGGGCAAGCTCGTGCGTGGTGCGCAGCGGCCGGGATTCGCGGCCCGCAACAATCGCCTTTGCAATCTGGAAAGCAAACCGTTCTTCGCCATAATCAGCTATGACCTCCTTCAATTCTTCCTGGCTGGCCTGCGCCAGCCATTGCGCGGCAGTCAGGCCACGGCTCGTATCCATGCGCATGTCCAGAGGACCATCGCGCATGAATGAAAATCCCCGTCCCGCATCGTCGATCTGCGGCGACGACACCCCCAGATCCAGCAGGACACCGTCCACGCCTTCGATACCCAACGCCTCCAGGTGACCGGGCATCGAGGCGAAACCATCATGGATCACGTGCACCCGGGCGTCGGTCGCGCCCAGCGCGTGGGCTGTTTCTATCGCCTGGGGATCTTTATCGAACACAATCAGGCGCGCTTCGGGCGAAAGCCGCTGCAACAACAACCGGCTATGTCCGCCACGACCGAAAGTGCCATCCACGTAGATTCCGCCCAGGCGGGTCCGCGCACCCGCCTCGAGGTCCCCGACATCCCGCGCCCGACGCCCGAATGCCGGATTCAACAATGCGTCGATGGCCGGTTCGAGGAGAACGGTTCGATGTGAAAACGCCATGGCGGACTCAGAAAGTGAACTTTTCCAGAACCGCTGGATCGAGGTTTTCGAGATCTTCGCTATCGCGACGCGCCCACTCGGCGCTATCCCACAACTCGAAATGCGTACCAATCCCCAGAAGCATGACTTCGCGTGCCAAATGCGCGGCGGCGCGCAGCTCTGGGGCCACCAGGATGCGGCCGGCGCCGTCGAGCTCGACGTCCTGCGCGCTGCCCAGCAGCAGCCGCTGCAAGGCCCGCGCGTTCATGGGCAAGACCGCGATCTGCTCGCGCTTGGCCTCCCAGACAGTCCGCGGGTAAATCATCAGGCACCCATCCGGATGCCGGGTAATGGTCAAACGCCCCTGTTCCGCAGACAACAGCACGTCACGATGCCGGGCCGGGATGGACATCCTGCCCTTGGCATCCAGCGTGAGCGCGCTGCTTCCTTGAAACACGAGGAAATCCTCCCACTTTTTTGCACTTCAGCCTACTTTTCCCCACTCTACGACATGGACCTCCTATCGGTCAAGGACTAAATTCAAATTTATTCAATGACAACAAGCACTTACATCCTTTTTAAAGGAAAACTCGGCGCATAAACCTCTGAGAAATCAATGGATTGCAGAACTAACTCAAAGTTCTTTATGAACAAGAGAGCGGGAAATGGACAAGCGGCAGGGGGAGTTTCCGTCCCCGACGGACACCCGCCGGCGCCCAGACCGGGGGAGCCGACGGGCCCGATAAGAAAAAAGAAGGTGCGGAACAGATCTGTAGGCCGGATTCTGTACGCCGGGTCGCCCCGGCGGGCAATCATTCCTCTGGGCAGACCATTGCTGGACTGCTCTAGCCATCTACCCGCATGCTCGGGCGGGCCGCCCTGCCGGCCGAAGCCTGCGCATGCCTATTTGATGTTGCTCCCGATAGAGGTTGCCGCGTTTCACCCTGCCACGGCATGGCGACATACACCGCCATTACAGTACGGAGATGACCGTACCGGTGTGCGCCGAAAGCGCACCCCCGTGGCAGACTCGTCTCTGTGGCCCTGGTCCTCGGCTCGCCCGCAAGGGGTCGCCGGACGGCTGTTAGCCGCTATCGCGCCCTGTGGAGTCCGGACCTTCCTCGATACCCGAAGGCACCGCGATTGCCCGATCTGCCCCGCAGTCCGGATTGTACGGCAATCGCCACCCTAAACTGCGACAATACGGCTTGCTTCCGCTGGCCGACCACTCTCTGATTTCCATGTCCGATACGATCATCTCCCTGGCCCAGGCACAGCTCGCCTACGGTCACCACCCCCTGCTTGATCATGCCGACCTGGCCATCCAGGCGGGCGAACGCATCGGCCTGATCGGCCGCAACGGCGCAGGCAAATCCTCGCTGCTGCGCATTCTCGATGGCCGCTCACAGCTCGACGACGGCGAGATCCGGCGCAAAGGCGGGTTGCGCGTAGCCACCGTCGAACAAGAACCCGAACTGCCCGGGGACCTCACTGTGCTCGAAACCCTCTGCGGCGACATGCTCGACGCCGAGGACTGGGGGCGCCCGGCACGCGCCAACGCACTCATCGATTCCCTCGGCCTGCACGCACAGGCGCCGATCGCCGGCCTGTCGGGCGGCATGCGCAAACGCGTCGCACTGGCGCGCGCCCTGGTCGGGGAACCCGATCTGCTGTTGCTCGACGAGCCCACCAACCATCTGGACTTCGACGGCATCACCTGGCTCGAAGGCCTGCTGCTGGCCGCGCGGATCGCCGTGGTGATCATCACCCACGACCGCCGCTTCCTCGACGTGGTCGCCACGCGCATCATCGAGCTGGACCGCGGACGACTATTGAGTTTTCCCGGAAACTTCAGCGCCTGGCAGGCGCGCAAGGCGCAATGGCTGGAATCCGAGCGTCTGGCCGAAGCCCGGTTCGACAAGCTCCTCAGCCAGGAGGAAGTCTGGATCCGCAAAGGCGTCGAGGCCCGCCGGACCCGCAATGAGGGCCGCGTCAGGCGCCTGGAGGCCCTGCGCCGCGAACGCGCCGCCCGCCGCGAGCAGCAAGGCCTGGTCCGCTTCTCGCTGGCCGACGGCCAGCGCTCGGGCAAACTCGTCGCCGAACTGCGCGGCATCACGCACGGCTACGGCGACCGGACTCTGATCCGCGGCCTCGACGCCACCATCCAGCGCGGCGACCGCATCGGCATCATCGGCCCCAATGGCGCAGGCAAGACCACCCTGCTGCGCATCATCCTGGGCGAGCTGGCGCCCGACCATGGCTCGGTGCGCCTGGGCACCCAATTGTCCATCGGTTATTTCGACCAGATGCGCGGTATGCTGGACGACAACGCCACCCTGGCGGACACCATCAGTCCAGGCAGCGAATGGGTCGAGATCGGCGGCCAGCGCAAGCATGTCATGAGCTATCTCGAGGATTTCCTCTTTCCGGCCAGCCGCGCCCGTTCGCCGGTTTCAAGCCTGTCGGGCGGCGAGCGGGCGCGGCTGGCCCTGGCGCGCATGTTCGCGCAACCGCACAATGTCCTGGTTCTGGACGAACCCACCAACGACCTGGACATCGAGACTCTGGAACTGCTCGAATCCCTGCTGCAGGACTTTGGCGGCACCGTGCTGCTGGTCAGCCACGACCGCAGCTTCCTGGACAACGTCGTGACCCAGACCCTCGTCGCCGAAGGCGACGGCTTGTGGCGGGAGTACGTGGGCGGCTACGAAGACTGGATCGCCCAGCGCCCCGCGCCGGATTGCGCCAGACGCCCGCAATCCGAGGCACGCGGCCCGGCCCCCTCCCGAGCCGAAACCAGTGTCAAGCCAGATACTGCCGCCCAGACCCGCAAAAACCGCCTGGCCCCCTGGGAAGCGCAAGAACTGGATGCCCTGCCAGGACGCATCGCCGAACTGGAAGCCGAACAATCACGCCTCGCTGTGCGCCTGTCCGATCCTGATCTCTACCGCGCGGGGCCACAAGAGGCCGAGTCCGTTCAACAGGCGATCACGGCCGTGGAGGCGCAGCTCGAAGCGAGCTACGCCCGCTGGGAACTCCTGGAGGAAAAAAAGGGTTAGGGCCAGCGCGCAACGGTCCGCGAGGCCCCTTCGCGCCGCCGGCCAGGTCCAGACGGCATCGGCTCAACCAAGCACCCGCCAGGGCAGCGACTCGCCCGCCGCCAGAGGGACCACCACATCGTCCCCCAGGGGCAATTCGGATGGAATCCCGGTATCGATGCGTTCGAGCGTCAAGGTGGCGTCATTGACCGGCAAGCCATAGAACGCCGGTCCATTGTGGCTGGCAAAGGCCTCGAGCCGATCGAGCCGCCCCACGGAATCGAACGCCGTGGCATACAACGCCATGGCATGACGCGCGGTGTAACAGCCCGCACAGCCACAATCCTGTTCCTTTGCTCCCCGGGAATGCGGCGCGCTGTCAGTGCCCAGGAAAAACCGCGCGCTGCCGCCGGTCGCCGCATTGAGCAGCGACCGGCGATGTTTTTCGCGCTTGAGCACAGGCAGGCAATACCAATGGGGTCTCAAGCCGCCCTTGAACAAGGCGTTGCGGCTGTACAGCAGGTGGTGCGCGGTGATCGTGGCGGCAACGGGCCCGGACGCCTCGGTGACGTAATCCACGCCCTCCAGGGTCGTGAGGTGTTCGAAAACCACCTTCAGCTCGGGGAAAGCGCGGCGCAGCGGAAGCATGACACGCTCGATGAAAACCACCTCGCGGTCGAAAATGTCCACCTCTGGATCAGTCACCTCGCCATGCACCAGCAAAGGCATGCCGTGACGCTGCATGGCCTCCAGTACGCCGCCGCAGCGCCCCAGCAGATCCGTGACGCCGGCATCGGAATGCGTGGTCGCACCGGCTGGATACAGCTTGACGCCGTGAACGAAGCCGGACTCGCGCGCGCGCAGAATCTCGTCGGGGGCTGTATGGTCCGTCAGGTAGAGCGTCATCAAGGGCTGGAAGGCCGTGGCGCCATCCTCCCCCAGCGCGACGAGCGCGGCCAGAATGCGATCGCGATAGGCGGCCGCCTGCGCCGTGGTCGTCACCGGCGGCTTGAGGTTGGGCATGATGATCGCCCGGCCGAACTGGCGGGCGCTATCGCCGACCACCGACCTCAATACCGCGCCGTCACGCAGGTGCAGGTGCCAGTCATCGGGCTGACGGATCGTGAAAGTCTGCGACGGAACGCGCATGGAATGCTCCGAGAAAGAATTGATTCATGAAAATAATATGTAATCCGCTTTGTCTTTCAGGGAAACACGCGGTATGCTGCGAGGGCATCATATTTTCCAACGAAGAAGGAGCCCGTTTCCATGGCAACCACCGAAAAGTCCGCGCGCAAACCTAACGCCGCCTTTATGAAGCCGCTGACCCCCAGCGCCACGCTGGCCGCGGTCATCGGCAACGAAGCCGTACCCCGCACCGAGGTCACCAAGCGCATCTGGGACTACATCAAGAAAAACAACCTGCAAGATCCCAAAAATCGCCGCAACATCAATGCCGATGCCAAGCTCAAGCCCTTGTTCGGCAAAGACCAGGTCTCAATGTTCGAACTGACCAAACTGGTCAGCCAGCACCTGAAGTAATTCAGCCGCGCTCCCGAGTGGCCGGATCGTGGATCCGGCATACTCCGGGCCCGCCTCCAGCCCAGGCATCATCGGAAAATTCCGAAAAATCAGAATCCGGGTAGAGGCGTTTCGCCAGCGACGTGGGCCAGCCAGCCCTTGGCGATCCGATAAACGATCCAGATGACCGCCAGCAGCCCGGCTACCCAGCCGATGTACACCCACGCGGTCGCCACGCTGAGCACCAGCCACAGCAGTCCCCACCAGAATGTCTGGATGATCCAGTCGATATGGCCGGCATAGACCGTCCCGATCGCATCGCCGCGCTTGAGATAGGCCAGGACCACGGCCGCGATGACGGCCACGCCGAAGAACCCGCAAGTCACGACGCCGACGGCAAAGAGGGCGTACATCAGGTGGATGAGCTGACGCATGGTCAGCCCATTTTCGTTTTCGGGGGTGTCTCCCTGTGTCATCGGGGGGTCTCCTAGGCGCACCCGTGCGCAAAGTCAGTTGCTGTCAGAGTCCCATTTTACCGTCATAACAGCCTGCTGCCAGAATAAAAAAACCCCCGCAAGTATTTCTTGCGGGGGTTTTGCATAAGAGCCTGACGATGACCTACTTTCACAGATGTCCATC
>JBEBRQ010000043.1:0-25938 GCA_040394755.1 Castellaniella defragrans
TTCTTCGCCGGTGGGCCAGATGATGACGGTTGGCGTCGGCAGCAGGGGGAATTCGAGCACGGGCAGCGTCTGTGGGCGGGTTTTGCGAGTCCAGGGCGGTTCGCGCAGCAGGCCGGGCAAGGCGTCGGCCGGCGCTTCTGTTCGATCGAGTGTGGCCATGAGCTGGCGCCAGGCGTCGGCCTGGGCTGTGGGCAAGGCGGTCAGCGCCTGCGCCAATGCCGCCTCCTGGCGCGCGGCGAGACGCAAGGTCCAGCCTTCCAACATGCGCGAAGACCGCTGGTGCCATTCGCCGATGGCCGTATACAGTGTCGCGGCCGGGAAGCTTTCCGCGAGACGATCCAGCGCGGCGCGGGTTTCCTTGGCCTTTTCCATGTGTTTCACCAGCGTGCCGATCTGTGCCGGACAAGACAGCGCTTCTATCCAGGCCAGGGTGTTTTCGAGGGGCCATCGGTCCGTTGCCCTGGCCAGCAGTTTGGCGAGGAAACGCATCGTATCGGGGCCATGCAGTTCCACTTGCAGGCGGATGCTCGAATTTTCGCCGTATAAATGCCCGCACTGGCGCCACAGGCCGATGAATTGCTCGACCGACATGACGCATTCTTCGAGCAGGCGATAGTTCTTCGGCTCGGCAAATGCCAGCGCTTCGTCGACCCAGGGACGGTGATGAGGGAATAGATGCGCCAGCGCGGGCAGGGTCGCCTCGGCGCGGGCCGATTCGGCCAGGGCAAAGGCGGCGGCGTATTCCGGCTCGTCGGCGCTGGCGATGGCGTGGCGCAGGATTGCCAGTGTTTGGGCAAAACAATGATAGTTCGGGTAAGCGCGAAAGAGCTTGAGCAGAATGTCGAGCATGAAGGCCGTGCCGTGCAGCGCAAGGCCAACCTGGACCAGCCGCGCGCCAGCCGAGTTTTTATAATTGTTGTTGGCATGGCATTGCGCGGCGGCTTCCAGCCACCATTCGGGATCGTTTGTCATCAGCTTGTCCCGCGTCAGTTCCGGCTGGCTGCGGGCGGGTTGCCATAATGTCCAGCGTCGTCCGCAGCCCTGGGCCAGGGATTGCAGGATTCCGTCGTAACTTCCGCTCAGGTCCTCGTCGAATGCGAGCGGGTTGGTCAGCAGCGATAATTCCTTGCGAAATGGCGGGCAGTGGATGCCGCGCACGATGGGAAGTTCTACATCGCCGCAGACCTCCACGAACCGTTGGTTGACCTTCTTGTTGCTGCCCGTGAACCCGCCTGTCGGCCAGGGCAGAGACTCCGGCGTCGATGATTCAGCGATTATTTTCTGCTCAAAGTGTGTCATTGAGATGTCCTCGTGAAATCATTCTGTTCATTGATCGGGTTGCGCATGCGCCAGGGCGTCTTCATGCAGTTGGCGCAGTGTCAGGAGGGTGCAGAATGCGCGTGTCAGTTGCCTGGCGTGATCCGGCGTGTGCTGTTCGAGAACGGCGTCGGTCAGTGCCGCCAGCGCTTGCGCCAATGCCGGCCAGCCAAGATTTCGCAGGCGGGCCGCGGCGGCGCGGCTGTCCGCGGGCCAGACCAGCGGCAAGGCGTCGATGCCGTGGTGCAGTAGCGTCGCCAGCAGGGTTTTGATTTCGCATAGGGCTGCCATCAGCGGGTCATCCGCCGCCGTGCTGGCCCGCCCGAGGGGTAGCGCGGCGAGGGCTTCGGCGGCGCCGGGAATCGTCGTGCCGAAGTCGAGCGACATCACTTGGTCGCAAACGATGCTCCAGGGTTCCAGGGTGGGCAGATCGCCTTGCCAGGAAAGCAGACCGCTGATGTGCCGAAGCGCGCCGTGGCGGCCGCTGACCGCGGCGGCGAATGTTTCCAGCGCCTGGCGCGTGTGGGCGGCGTGGCTGCGCGAGATCAGGAGCGGGGCGCCGCCGGTATCCAGCGCGGTGCATTGCACGGTTTGCAGATGCGGGTCATAGAGCGCGCCGGTGATCGTGGCGGGGCTGAATACGATGAAGGGGCCAGCCGCCTGACGGGTGCGCGTCAGTGGATGGCGCGGCCGTTCGCCGATGAGATCGGCGACTTGCGTGAAGCGCACGGGGCGTGCCAGTCCCTCCCAGTCACCGGATTGGGGGAGCAGACTGTTTTGCGTGCTGCGGGCGCGGGCCAGGACAATGCGGCCATCGGCAAAGCGCCGCGCCTGTTGGCACAGCAGTTGACTCGTGACCAGTTGCGCCAGTTTGACGCCGGGCGCCGCGCGTTCGCTCGCCCGTTGCCAGTCTTCGCGTTGGACGGCTTCCTGTGGTGTGGCCGTGCTCGTCGGAGGGGCCGGCACCCGCCAATCATGGACCAGGGCCATCAGTGTGCCAGTATCCTGGTCGGCCAATGCCAGCCGGGTGCGTCGCGCATCGCCATCGCGTTCGGTGCGGGCGCCGAGGCAGAACAGGCGCAGGCGATCCAGGGTTACTTCGCGCGGCTGGCCGATGCCGAGGATTGCCTTGGCCTGGCCGGGCGCGGCGCCCAGCTTGAGCCGCAGCAGCAGTTCGGCCATGAGGTCGACGCCGGTTTCCGCGGCGTAGCGTGCGCTGCGCTGGCTGTAGGCCATGCTCCAGGTTTCCAGGTCGGCGAGGGTTTGGATGATCCATTCCGCTCTGGCGGCCAGCGCCGCCGCCCGTGCCAGGCTCGCGGCCTGGGCGCTGCCGGTGGCGCCGGTCACGACGCCGTGGCGCAGCAGTGCCGTCAGGTAGTCGAGGTCAGGGGCGGGATCGAGCCGTATGGCCGAGGCGGCCGCCCCCAGGCGCACTTCGGTGCTGGCGGCTGGCGTTTCGCTGTCGGCCTGGCGGAAGGCCCAGACGCCCAGGGCGACGTGCTCGCAGGCGCTTTGGCGGATGCAGTCGCAGCGCGCCGCTTCGATGGCCGCGCCGGCCCAGAATCGCACGGTCGCGGCGGGAAGCCGCGCTGTATCGCATGGTTCGCCAGCAGCGCGCCGGCGGATGTGGACGGCCAGTCCGGCATCCCGTTCCTTTTTCGCTTGTTCCAGTGTGCTCGCCGGCAGCAGGGCGGCAAGCGTCTCATCGCTCGCCTCGCCCGGAGACCCCGGGTCCGGGGCGGCGATTTTTTCGGGTGCGCCGGCCATGACGTCCGGGGCTTGCGTCGCATTCGCCTCGGCGCAGAATTGCAGGACGGCGATCAGGCGATGGCGGCAGATCCCCGCTGCTATGCAACTGCAATGCGCCTGGCCGATCGGCTTGCCTGCCGGCCAGCGTGTGATGACGCCATCGGGAAAGGCCGCCACCAACGTTGCGTCGGCCTCCAGCGACAGCGTGGGCGTATAGCCCGCCTCGCGCTCGCGCATGGCGCGTTTGACCAGCCCGGCGTTGGTGTGCTGGGCGAGGGCTTGCGGCGAGAGGTGGAGGAGGTCGGGGCGCATGACGTCGCGGGGCTGTTATCGCAGTTTTTCCGCCAGCCAGCCAGCGAGTTCACCGGGCGTCATGGCGCCGACATGGGCGCCGAGTTCCACCAGATTGCGTGCCAGATTCCGGTCATAGACCGGGTTGGCGCTTTCGTCCAGGGCGGCGAGTCCGAGCACCTGCGTGCCCTGGGCGATGAGAGAGCGCACCTGGTCGAGCAGGACGTGCGGGCTCGCGCCCTCGAAGAAATCGCTGATGACGATCACGATGGCGCGTTTGGGTACCTCGATCCGTTGCGCCGCGTAAGCGACGGCCTTGCCGATGAAGGTGCCGCCGCCGAGCTGCACCTTCATCAGCGTTTCTACTGGGTCGTGCACTTCGTCGCTCAGATCGACGATGGCGGTATCGAAAGCGATCAGATGGGTCTTGATGCCGGGCAGGTTCCACAGGCAGGCGGCTGTGATGGCGGCATGAATGACGCTGCCGACCATGCTGCCGCTCTGGTCGACGACGAGAAGAATCTGCCAGTGTTCCAGCCGCTTGCGCGTATGGGTGTAGAAAAGCGGTTGGCGGATGACGAGTTTTTTGCGTTCGAGATCGTAATGCTTGAGATTGCGGCGCAAGGTCTCCCGGGCGGCGAACTGGCTGGCGGCGCCATGGCGGGACAGCGTCTGGCGTTGGCGGCTGCCGGAAAAGGTGCGCTCGATCTGGCGGGAGAGTTTCTCGATCAACTCACCGACTATCCTGGCCACCAGCTTTTTCGCCATGGCCAGCACGGCCGGGTTCATCAGGTGCTTGGTGCGCATCACCGCGGCCAGCAGCGCGGGATTGGGCTGCGCCCGTTCGAGAACTTCCGGGTTGGTGACGATCTCGTCGATGTTGTAGCGCTCGATGGCATCGCGTTCCAGGCGCTCGATCGTTTCCTTGGGGAAAAGCGTATGGATCTGGTTGATCCATTCCGGCACGCTCAGGCGCGAGGCCTGGTCGCCGCCGTGACGGTCCAGGGTGTCGACTCCGAAAGCGCCATCGTCGCGCCCGTATAGCCAGGCCAGCGCCTGATCCATTGCCATGCCCGGCCCGGCGGCCGCATTCGACAGGCCACCTTGCAGACCGCCTTGCAGGCCGGGCTGGGCCGCTTCGCCCAGCAGCAGGCGCCAACGTTCGGCGGGAGAGAATTCGGAGGTCGCGGATTGCGTGGCCATGTCCGGTCAATCCTTTGTGTGGTTCGGGTCGGGTTTGATCTTGGCCATGGCGTCCTCCTGGTCTGCTCAATCGTTCAATCCATATTCCGCGGCCCAGGCGAGCGCCAGGGCTTCGGCGCGGCGGGCGGCGAGGTAGCGTTCGCCACCCTGGGGCAGGTGGGTCAGGCGCGCGCTTTCCGGGGCGGTAAGGCCGAGGAGATCGCTGACCTGGGCGGCGATGTTGCCGCGTTCGCGCGGCGGAAACCAGCCGAAGGCGGCGCGCAGCGCTGGCAGGGCGACGAGGAAATCGTCGTTGCCCAACTCGACGAGTGTGGCGTGCACGGCGCGGATCAGTTCGGGCTGCTCGTCGATGACGGAACGGGTGAGGGCGAACAGGCCGTAAAGATAGTCGCCCAGTTGGCTGCGCGGCGGGACGGCGCGGGTGAGCGCGATGAGTTCGCCATCGCCCAGGCCGGCGCCGGGCGGGTAGCGGTGGTGCAAGGTCTGCGCCAGACCGGCTGCGGCACCGCGCAGCGTGGGTGGTTTGCTGCTGGCGCGGGCAAAACGCAGCAGGCTGTTGAGCGCAAAGGCCTCATCGAATTCGGGCAGAGGCTGGCTCTGCTGGAGGCGCAAGAGGCCAGCCAGGGCGCGCACGGCGGCAATGTCGGCGTCGCTGCCGCGGGCAGTGGTTGCGGGCGCTGGCACGGCTGTCGTATTGCTGGTCGGCGGGGGGGGTGGTTCGAGGCCGTCGAGCAGCCAGAGCAGCCGTTCGCCGAGCGCGACCAGCGCGCCTTGCATGAGCGGGCGGACATCGCGCCCCCAGAAGCCCGCCAGGGCGACGTCGAGCAGGGACAGTGCGGCGCGGGCCAGTTCGCCGTGGTCATGGGCGGTGGCGATGCGCTGTTCGAGCGCGGCGACGAGTTCGTCCCCCAGATCATGAAAGCCGGCGCGCACCGCATCGGTCAAGCCCTCGACGATGCTCTGCGCCTGATCGCTGCCTCCCAGGCGCGCCAGCAGACAGGCACGGGCGGCGGCGTCCAGCGTGCCGCCGTGGGCAGCGGCCTCGATCAGGCTGGGGAGCCAGCGGGCGCCGCGGACAAGTTCCCAATGTTCCTCGAAGGCCAGCGTGGCGGCAAGGCTGCGGGCCGCCCGTGGCGCGCGCATTTGCGCCAGTTGTATGCCATCGGCCTGGATGAGGCGCAGCCGCCAGAGGGTTTCCGCTGCGAGGGTGTCCTCGGGCCGGCGGCGGTCCAGAACGCGTTCTTGGGGGGTCGAGGAAAGCGTGATTGCGCATTGCGCCAGGCGTTGTTCGACATTCTGCACCAATGGCGGCAAAGGCGTGCCGCTCGCCAGTCTCCCCGCGCCGTCGCCCGTTAGCGCCAGCAGGGCTTCGCGCAAGACAGGATGGTCCTGGGAACTGAGGAGCCCGTCGCCGCTCCAGGGCGAAGGGGTGTCCAGCGCCTCCTTGATGAATGCTGTCTGCGCGGCATCGAGCACATCCGTGCGCAGCGGCGCCGGATGCCCGCGCAGCCGCGTCAGGCCGGACAGGGTTTCGTGGAAGGCGATGCAGTCGGCCGTGGAGACGGCGACCCCCTTCATGCGCAGGCGTTCGACGATGGCGCGTGTGGCGCGCTCGGCGGCGATGGCCGGGCCATGCTCCGCCAGCCATTCGTAATAAAGGGGCGATTGCATGCCGGCGGCGTAGCCGGAGAGGGCTTCAAGCTGCCGGTATTCGTAAGGGATGAGGTAGGCGCCGCCTGCAAGCGGGTCGGCTGGGGCCGGGGTACTCGGTTCTGCGCGGACGCTCAGGCTGGGCCACAGGGTTTCGATGGCGCGCTTGTGCCAGCCGCCGCACACCAGGAGCACTGGCTGTTCAGGAAAGTGGGCGACGGCCCAGGCCAGCCAGTTGGCCATGTATTGTTCGCGGGCGGCATCCTGGGGGCTGCCGCTTTCTGCCGGGTCGCCGCGCAACTCGTGGAAATAGACGGCCAGGCGCGCTTCCAGTTCGGCGAACGCGGCGGGCGTCGCCGGCGGGCCGGCCTCGAACAGATGATCCCACAGGGCGTGGCCGCCATCGCAATGGGTGCGCTCGGCCAGCGCCTGATTGATCCAGGCGTAGCGGCCGGGAGATTGCGGTGAACGGCTGTCCGCGGTGCCGGGCCGCCGTCGCTCCTGGTCGGAAACGGTCCGGTACTGCCAGTGCGGCAAGTCGATGAAGCGGACCTCGGCGCCACGGGCCCGGCCTTCAGTCAGCGCCACCCATTCTGGCGAGTGACGGACGAAGGGAAACCAGCATTGCCGCGCGCCCGCCTCGTCGTTGCTGTAGCTGTAGAGGGCGATGGGGAGGCGGTGCGGCAGCAGCAGCTCATCGAGGCGGGCGTTGAAATCCGCTGGCCCCTCGATGAGGACGGCGACGGGGCGTTGTGTCGCGATCAGGTGGGCCACCAGCCTGGCGCAAGCCGGGCTGTGGTGGCGGATACCGAGCAGGCGGGGCGGCATGAGCAGGCGGCGTGCGAAGGCACGTTACTGAGGCAGCGCTTGCCGGGCCGCATGGAAGGCCGCCCAGTGTTCGCCCTTGCGTTTGGCGGCGCGATGTTCGATATAGCGGCGCAGCTTTTTGAGGTCATCCGGATTGTCCTTGGCCGCCGCGCCGGCCAGGGCCTCGACCAGATCGGCTGCCTGGCCATTGTCGCCGCGCAGATAATAGCCGCGCAGGGTGACGGCATGGGCGACGCTGACGGCTTCAGCGGTACTGAGCACGCTGGAGAGCTTGTCGCCGGCGCCGCCCTCGCGGTCGACGCCCTGGCGCAAGTCGCGGAAAGTCGTGACCAGGACTTCCATCAATGGCTCGTTCGGCGTCACGGGAATGCGTTCCTGCGCCAGCAGGCGGGAAACTTCGTTCAGCACCAGGGCGAGCTCGCTGTCGTAGCTGGCGATCGGAAAGACGGTTTCAAAGGAAAAGCGGCGCTTCAATGCCGCGGACATTTCGTTGACGCCGCGGTCGCGGGTGTTGGCCGTGGCGATCAGGTTGAAGCCGGGGCGGGCGAGGACGGCGTCCTCTGCCGGCAGTTCGGGCACCATCAGCAGGCGCTCGGAGAGAATCGAGAGCAGGCTGTCCTGCACCTCTGGCGGGCAGCGCGTGATTTCCTCGAAACGGGCGATGCGTCCCTCCTGCATGGCGCGATAGAGCGGCGAAGGAACGAGCGAACGCGGGCTGGGTCCCTCGTTGAGGAGGAGCGCGTAATTCCAGCCGTACTTGATCTGGTCCTCGGTCGTGGCGGCGCTGCCCTGGATGGTCAGGGTGCTGGTGCCGCTGACGGCGGCGGCGAGCAGCTCGGACAGCAGGCTTTTGGCGGTGCCCGGTTCGCCGACCAGCAACAGGGCGCGATTGGAAGCGAGCGTCACCAGCGCGCGCTCTATCAGGCTGTGCGTACAGACAATCTTTTGATGGATGGTCTTTCCCTTGATCGCCGCGCCGCCGATGAAATCGCGCACGGCGGGCATGGATAGATTCCAGCCCGGTGGTTTCGGCGCCTGGTCGTGCGCCGCGAGATGCGCAAGTTCATCGGCGTAAAGCAGTTCGGCAGGCAGGCGCTGAGCGATGTTTTTTTTTGCTTGGCGTGGGGGCATGACGGGCGGGTGGGTTTTGTTATTGGGACAAAGGATACTTGAGCTTTGCGCAAATAGACAGCGAGGCGCCGCCGGGGCGGCCTTGGATGTGAAAAAGCCCGCCGAAGCGGGCTGATTGACATATGTGGCGTGCCGGAATGGCTCTGTCATCGATAACGAATATTGCAGTGATATTGATCCGGGCTTTTCCCCATTATTCTGGGAAAAACCCCGGATCTCATCACGCAGTCATCCGCTCAATGCCGGGCCGCTGCCGCCATGCCCAGGCCTGTCTGCGCCTGCACGAATTGCGCCTCGAAACCCTCGCTTTCCTTTTGCGCCGATGCGCTGCGGTCCAGTTTCGAGACCACATAGCACATCAGGAATGCCAGCGGCATGGAGAAGATGGCCGGGTGCTCGTAGGGGAAGATCGCCTCGGCGTTCCCGAGAACCGTCTGCCATACGGCAGGGGACAGGATCACCAGGACGACCGCCATGATCAGGCCGGAAAACCCGCCCCACAACGCGCCGCGCGTCGTCAGGCCTTTCCACGATATGGCCAGGATCAGGACCGGGAAATTGGCCGATGCCGCAACCCCGAAGGCGAGCGCCACCATGAAGGCGATGTTCATTTGCTCGAAGACGATGCCGAGCAGCACGGCCAGCACGCCGATCGTGAGCGTGGCGAGTTTCGTGACGCGGATTTCTTCGTACTCGTTGATGTCTCCCTTGCGGATGACCTTGGCGTACAGGTCGTGCGAGATCGCCGATGCTCCGGCGAGGGCCAGACCCGAAACGACCGCGAGGATGGTGGCGAATGCAACGGCGGACATGAAGCCCAGCAGCAGATTGCCGCCCACGGCGTTGGCCAGGTGGATGATGACCATATTGCCGCCGCCGATCAGGGCGCCGTTCACATCGCCGCCGACGAAGAATTGCGGATTCGTGCCGACGACGACGATCGATGCCAGACCCATGATGACGACGATCAGGAAGAAATATCCCATGAAGCCCGTGGCGTAGAAAACGGAGCGGCGCGCCTCCTTGGCATCTGTCACCGTGAAGAACCGCATGAGGATGTGCGGCAGGCCCGCGGTGCCGAACATCATGCCGAGGGAGAGCGATATCGTCGAGATCGGATCCTTGAGCATCATGCCCGGCGCGGCGATGGCCGCACCGGCCTTGTGGGTCGTGACGATCTCCTTGAGCATGGTTTCGAAGCTGAAACCGAACTGGGACATCGTCAGGACGAACATGACCGTGCCGCCCACCAGCAACAGGGAGGCCTTGATGATCTGCACCCATGTCGTCGCGATCATGCCGCCGAAGGTCACGTAGATGATCATCAGGACGCCCACGGTCAGGACCGCGTAGACGTAGTCGAGACCAAAGAGCAACTGGATCAGCTGGCCCGCCCCGACCATCTGGACGATCATGTAGAAAAGCACCACCGTGATCGAGCCGGATGCGGTGAGAATCCGCATCCGGGTTTCGTCCAGGCGAAATGACACGATGTCCGCAACAGTGTAGCGGCCGAGATTGCGCAGGCGCTCGGCCAGCAGGAACAGGATGACCGGCCAGCCAATGAAGAAGCCGACCGCGAACGGCATGGCGTCGTAGCCTCTGAAATACGCCAGGCTGGAGAAGCCCAGCAGCGTTGCCGCGGACATGTAGTCACCAGCGATGGCAAGCCCATTCTGGAAGCCCGAGATTCCGCCGCCGGCGGTGTAGAAGTCGGATGCGCTTCTGGTGCGCGATGCCGCCCAATACGTGATTACAAGGGTGACGGCGACGAAAAACAGGAACATGCCGACGGCGATGATGTTGACAGGTTGTTTTTCGACGCTGTCGGCCACTGCGGCGGGCGCCGCATTGGCGATGCTTGTCATGGCCAGAAAGGCCAGAGGTAAGAGTTTTTTGGTCGATGTCATTTTTCTTTTGCCTCCCGCAAGATTTCCTCGGCCTTGGGATCGAATTCATTGTTCGCCCGCCGGACGTAGATGCCAGTGCTCACCCAGGCCAGCACCACCAGCGCCGCGCTCAATGGATAGCCGATCGTTGTCGTGCTCCCCTCGAACAAGGGAACCATCAGCCATGCCGGCTGGAGTATCCCGATCATCAGATAGGCGAAAAAAATACCGAGCACCAGACCCGTCAATAGCCAGGCAAATCGCCGCCGGCGGTTTACCAGGTCGTCAAATTTCGGGTTGGCGCGTACCCGCGTCCACATGTTACTCATCGTTTTGTCTCCTTTTGCGCGGCTCCGCGACCGCACGTTCGGTTCTGCTTCTTTGGCTTTGCTTCTTTGGTTTTGCGTCTTTATTTCCCCTTTGGCTCCTTTCCCTTTGATCGCCTTGATTCATGTGGAGAACGCCAGCCTGTCAGCCGGCGCTTTTTCATTTCCATGCAGGGTTGCCTTGGCACGGCTTTGAAATTGCCGCGCTCGACCTCGCCGCAAACGGCGAGGCTTGCGCATCGGCGCGTGGTCAGGCGCCGCCCAGCAATACGGCGATCCCCATGCCGCCGCCGATACATGCGCTGGCCACGCCGTAACGGGCTTTGCGCAACTGCATCTCGAGGGCCAGCGATCCGGTGATGCGTGCGCCGCTTGCGCCCAGCGGATGGCCCAGCGCGATCGCGCCGCCATTGACGTTCAGCCGTTCATATTGAGGAGAGTCCAGGTACCAGCCCATCTGCTTCATGCAGCCGAGCACCTGGCCAGCGAAGGCTTCGTTGATTTCGAACAGGTCGATGTCGGCCATGTCCAGCCCCGCTTTTTTCAGCACCTTGGGAATGGCGTATGCCGGTCCCAGGCCCATCATCATCGGGTCCAGCGCGGCGACGCTCCAGTCGAGCACGTAGGCGAGGGGCTCGAGGCCGAGCGCCTGGCACTTTTCCTCGGACATCACCACCATGGCGGCGCCCGCATCGTTCAGGCCGGTGGAGTTGCCCGCCGTCACTGTTCCGACCTTCTGGAAGGCCGGTTTCATGGTCGACAGCGCCTCGATCGTGACGTCGGGGCGCATATGCTCGTCGACGTCGAAGAAAGTGGACCCCTTGCGGGACTTGATCTCGACCGGAACGATTTCCTGGGCCAGCCGGCCCTGATCGCGCGCGGCCTTGGCCTTCATCTGGCTGTCGTAGGCGAAGCGATCCTGGTCTTCACGCGGCAATTGATGGTGCGCGACGACGTTCTCGGCGGTGTTGCCCATCCAGACCGCGGGATACTGCGGATGCGGCGCGGCATTGAAATGCGACTGTTCGTTGGCGCATTTGAGCTGTTGCGAGCCGTTGCGCAGGCCTTCGTAGCGCGCCGGCAGCGGCAGGTAGAACGGCGCCCGGGACAGGGATTCCGCACCGCCCGCCACGACGATGTCGGCCGCGCCCGTGACGATCTCTTGCCAGGCCGACGCCACCGCCTGCAACCCGGAGCCGCAGATCCGGTTGACGGTGAACGCCGGTGTGTCGACCATGCCGCACAGCAGCGTTGCGTCCCGCGCGAGTTGCGGCGAGTCGGCGCTGGAGGTGACATGTCCGATGATTACCTCATCGATGTCACTGCCTTGCAGGCCGGAGCGTTTGACGGCTTCGCCGATGGCGGCAGCCGCCAGTTGTTCGACAGGAACGGTTTTGAGCGAGCCGAGAAAGGCGCCCACCGCGGTACGGGCATAGCTTGTGATGACGACTTTTTTCATTTGATTCTCTCCGGGGGTTCAATGGCAGCGGGACAGCATGAATGCCTTCAGGCCGCCCCAGCGGTCCACGAATAGTTCGGTTGGCATTTCCTTGAGGTCGGGTGAGATGCGGGGCCGGAAATCCATTGCCGCCAGCACGTCGCGCTCGAGATCCAGGCCCGGCGCGATTTCGATGAGCGTCAGTTCCCCATCCTGGAGCTCGAACACCGCGCGCTCGGTGATGTAAAGGACGGGAATGCCATTGTGTTGCGCGAATTGGCCGCTGAACGTCACCTGGTCGACCTGCTTGACGAACTTGCGCGTCTTGCCTTCCTTGAGGATTTTCAGCTGGCCATCATTGAACTCGAGCTCGGCGCCGTTGGTCAGCGTGCCGCAGAAAACCACCTTTTTCGAGCCTTGGGTGATGTTGATGAAGCCGCCGGGCCCGACGACCCGCGAGCCGAATTTGCTGACGTTCAGGTTGCCGCCGGGGTCGGTCTGCGCAAGGCCGAGAATGGCGACGTCGAGACCGCCGCCATCGTAGAAATCGAACTGCGCTTCGTGTTCGATGATGGCTTCGGCGTTGTAGGCGCTGCCGAAGTCCGGGCCAGCGGCCGGCACGCCGCCATATGTGCCGAGTTCGGTGGTCAGGGTGAAGAAGTCGGCGACCCCTTCCTCGGCCGCCACGCTCGCCACGCCGTCAGGGATGCCGATGCCCAGATTGACGACCGCTTTTGGCGAGAGTTCCATCGCGGCCCGGCGGGCGATGACCTTGCGTTCGCCGAACGCCATCGGCGGCAGGCTGTCGAGCGGTACCTTCACGTGTCCGGCAAGGCTCGGGTTGTATGTCGTCCCCATGGTTTGCATGTGGTTTTCGGGTCTGGCCACGACGATATGATCGACGAGCACGCCGGGAACCTTGACGTCCTTGGGGTGCAAGGTTCCTGTCTTTCCGAGGTACTTGACTTGCGCGATGACGATGCCGCCCGTGTTTTTCGCGGCCTGTGCCATCGGCAAGGCCTCGGCGATCATCGATTCTTCTTCGATGGTCAGGTTGCCGTGCTCATCGGCAGTCGTTGCGCGGATCACCGCGACGTTGACCGGGAATGATTTGTAGAGCAGCCATTCCTCGCCTTCGATTTCGATGAGCTTGACCAGGTCCTCTGTCGTCTTGTTCGTTACCTTGCCGCCGTCGAGGCGCGGATCGACGTAGGTGCCCATGCCGACTTTGGTGATCACGCCGGGTTTGTGGCCGGCGATCTGCCGCCACAGCGTGGCCAGCACGCCCTGGGGCAGCAGGTATGCCTCGATCTTGTGTTCGTTGATCAATTGCCCCATGGCCGGCGCCTGGCCTGTGTGGCCCGATATCAGGCGCTTGACCAGGCCTTCGTGCGCGAGATGCCCCATGCCGCGGGTCTTGAGGTCGCCGCAGCCGCAGTCATGCACCGGCGTGATGCCTCGCGGCGCGCCAGTTTCGAGAAAGCGCGCCTCCAGCGCCATGGCGATTTCCTCGGCGAAAAAGGACATGCCGACTGTCGTCCATGCCACGGTATCGCCGTCCTTGATCAGCGCAGCCGCCTGATCCGCCGTAATGACCTTGCTCATTGTCATCTACCCCTTGTCGCCTACTTGGCGGTCAGGCGCACGGCGCCGTCGAGGCGGATCGTCTCGCCATTGAGCATGACGTTCTCGACGATGGAGCGGGCCAGCGCGGCGAATTCACTGGGTCGGCCGAGGCGTGGCGGGAACGGCGTCGCCTTGCCGAGCGATTCCTGGACGTCCAGGGGCAGCGCCTCCATCATCGGCGTCAGGAACAGGCCGGGGGCGATCGTATCGATGCGGATGCCGAAACGC
Source organism: Castellaniella defragrans (assembly GCA_040394755.1). Taxonomy (GTDB): domain Bacteria; phylum Pseudomonadota; class Gammaproteobacteria; order Burkholderiales; family Burkholderiaceae_B; genus Castellaniella; species Castellaniella defragrans_A. The sequence continues at coordinate 13,677 of JBEBRQ010000043.1, forward strand.
GCGATTTCCCGGGCGATCGGCAGCGTCATCGCCGCAACCCCGGCTTTCGACGCGGCATAGGCCGCCTGCCCGATCTGACCTTCGAAGGCGGCGATCGAGGCGGTGTTGATGATCACGCCGCGTTCGCCCTCGTCATTGGGTTCCCCTTGGGCCATTGCCGCGGCTGCGAGGCGCACCATGTTGAAAGTGCCGATGAGGTTGATGTTGACGGTGCGCACGAAATCCTGGAGCTTGTGCGGGCCATCCTTGCCGAGGACTTTCCAGGCGGTCCCCACCCCGGCACAGTTGACCAGGCCTTGCAGTCCGCCAAAGCGGCTGACCGCGAGGTCGACCGCCGCCTTGCCGTCGTCCTCGCTGGTGATGTCCGTCTTGCGGAAGACCACGCGTTCACCGAGCTCCGCTGCCAGCGCCTCGCCTTTTTCGGCGCCCACATCGGCGATGACGATGTTGCTGCCCTCGGCATGGAATGCCCGCACGGTTGCCGCGCCCAGCCCCGAAGCGCCGCCGGTGATGATGAAAGTCGAATTCTTGAGTTTCATGATGTCTGTTCGTCCACAAAAATTTTGAAAGATCCCCATCCGGCGCGCCGCGCGCGCCGGGGATACGCTGTGATTGAATGGTTTCGCGGCGCCGGCACCCCTGTGCCGTCCCTGTCGCGATCACGCATTCTTGCGGTTCAGGAACTCCTGCATGCGGCGATTCGCCTCATCGCTGGTCTGGGCGATCGCCGCCACGATCGATTCGGTATAAAAGCCGTTGTTCATCGACATTTCGCCGATGTTGGCGACGGCATTGATCGAGGCCCAGTTGGAAAGCGGCGCGTTGCTTTCGACCTGGCGCGCCAGGCGGAAGGCTTCTTGCAGCGCGGCCCCGTCATCCACCAGGTAATGAGACAAGCCGAGCCGCAGGCCCTCCTCGGCGTTGTAGATGCGGCCCGTCAGCATCATTTCCGTCATGCGATCCGGGCCGATGATCTTGGAGACGCGCACCGAGGCGCCGCCGCCGACGAAGATCCCGCGTTGTCCTTCAGGCAATTGGTAGAAGGTGCTGCGCTCCGCGATGCGCACGTGTGTGCTGGTGGCGAGCTCCAGCCCCCCGCCGACCACGGCGCCTTGCAGGGCGCTGATCACGGGGCGGCCGCCGAACTGGATCTTGTGGAAGACGCGGTGCCACCACTGTGAATGCTGAAACACCTCGAACGATGTGCGGCTCTGGTGTTCGGACAAGTCCAGGCCGGCCGAGAAATGCGATCCTTCCCCGGACATGACGACCACTTTCACCGAGTCCGGCAAGTGGTCGAAACATTCTTCGATCTCGGTGAGCAGGTGGTTGTTGATGGCGTTGCGCTTGGCGGGGCGATTCAGGCGGATATGGGCGATGTGGCCATCCAGGGTCAGGGTGATCGTGTCAGGGTTCATGATTGTGGCTTTCTCTTTGTTGCATCTGAGGTAAATTCAGCCGATCGTCCGGGCAGGAAGGATCACATCCCGGTCGGGCTGGTCGGCATGAAGGCGCAAAACGAAATCGGCGCGCCGGGTCAACACCATGCGTTGATTGACATAGGCCTTGTCGGTGATTTCCCCGGCATCGATCGACAGCGGTTCGGCAAGCAGCATGGCGCGTGCCGCGTATCCGGACGAGCCGCCGCCTTCTTTTTTCAGCTTGGCCAGGCCGCGCGCCACGATGTCGTGGATGGACGGCTGAATCAGCAGTTCCTCCACCGATGCGTCGGCGGGCAAATGGGGGGACAGTTTGCGCAGCTCTGGCACGTTCGGGAAAATCAGGAAACCGATCTCGTCGCGATCGTGGCCCGTGATGACGATGTCCTGCGCAATCGGCAGCAGGGCTTCGATGCCCTTCATGCGCAGGCTGCCGACGTGTACCCAGGTGCCTGAGGAAAGCTTGAAGTCTTCGCCGACCCGGCCGTTGAAGATCAGGCCTTTTTCCGGCCGTTCGGGGTCGGCGAACTCGACCGCGTCGCCGATCTGGTAGAAGCCTTCGTCGTCGAATGCGTTCTTGGTCAGCTCGGGTTGTTTCCAGTAGCCCGGCATGACGTTCGGACCCCGCACCCGGACTTCGAGCTTGGAGGCCGTGGGCACCAGTTTCAGTTCGACGCCCGGCACCGGCACGCCGATGATGCCGGAGCGTTCCGTCATGAAGTGGCTGTCGGTACAGACGGGCGCGGTTTCCGTCGAGCCCCAGCCCGATACCAGCGGCACGCTGTGGCCGAGGGTGTCCTCGGCCAGACGGTTGATGGCGTTGAACAAATGCTGGGGCAGCGCGGCGGCGGCATAGAAAATGACTTGCAGGCGGCTGAAGAAATTCTGCCGCAATGCCTCATCGGCCTGGAGCGTGGACACCAGCAGATCGAAACCGCGAGGCACATTCAGGTAGACGGTCGGCGCGATCTCGCGCAGGTTCGCCTGGCTGACATCGAAGGCGCCGGGCGCCGGTTTGCCGGCATCGACGTAAAAGGTGCCGCCGTTGCGCAGAATCATGTTCAGATTGTGATTGCCGCCGAACGTGTGGCTCCAGGGCAGCCAATCGACGATGATCGGCGGGTTTTGCGCCAGGAAGGTCCAGATCTGGGATTTGGCCTGCTGGTTGGCGCACAGCATGCGTTGTGTGTTGATGACCGCCTTGGGTGCGCCGATCGAGCCGGAAGTGAACAGGAGTTTGGCGATGGTATCGGCATTGACCTTGGCCAGGGCGCGATCGACGGCCGCGTCGTCGGTCGGCACCTGCATGGCCGAGAACGGCGTGAACGGGCCGTTTTCACCCGAGCGGCTGCCCGCGACCACGACGCCGTCGTGCCGCCCGGCAAGCGCGCTCAGCGCGGGTGCGAATCGCGCATGATCCTCGACGAAGATCACGCCGGGCGTGAGCAGGTCGATATTGGTCTTGAGCTTGGCGAAGTCGCGCGACATCAATGAGTAGGCTTGCGACATGGAGGAGACGGGCACGCCGATGTGCATGCCGGCCAGCATCAGCAGCGCGTGCTCGATGCTGTTGTCCGAGAGTATGGCGATGGGGCGCTGGGGGGAGAGGTTCTGGCCCAGCAGCCAGGTCGCCACCGATCGCACGCGTGCCCGTGCCTGCGCGTAGGTCACCTTGACCCATTCTCCGCTGGCATCGCGCTCTGCTATGAAAACCGCCTCGGGGGTGTCGCGCGCCCATTGCTCCAGATAGGCGCCTATACTTTGGGCGTGCTCGCCGAGGGGCATCGGCGAACGCAGGATCTGGCTGCCGTCGGGGCGTTTGTCGACAGAGACTTGCGCGGGTGCGAACAACTGCTTTGGATCACGAATCAGCGTAACCATGACCGCACCTCACCAGCTCATGGCTTGGCGAGTTGTCCGCCCCAGCCTGGATGACACTTGTTTCATATGGCCTCCTCATCCCTCGGGCAAGTCAGCCTCCGGGTGTGTAAGTATCAAATACGATATTTTTTGTTCGTGCGGATATCTTATATAATCATTTCAGGTTTGGCAAGAACTCTTATTAGATATCTGGAGGAATCATGATCCAATACGTAGCGCCGTTACGCGACATCCGCTTTGCGATCCATGAACTCGTCGGCTCGAGTTCGATCTGCGCGCTTCCCGCCTATCAGGCCGCCGAATGCGATCCCGATCTGATCGACGCGGTGCTGAACGAGGCGGCCACCTTTGCCGGCGAAGTCCTGTCGCCGCTGAATCAGGTGGGCGACATCGAGGGCGCGCGCTGGCAGCAGGCCGCCGATGGCAAAGGCGAGGTCCGTACCGCCGCAGGGTTTCCCGACGCCTATCGCCGGTTTGCTGAAGACGGCTGGATGGCGCTGCCATGCGAAACCGGCTATGGCGGCCAGGGGTTGCCGCGCCTGCTGGCAACCGCCGTGAGCGAGATGTGGAAGTCGGCCAATATGGCGTTCTCGCACGTCATTACATTGACCCATGGCGCGATCGAGGCGCTCACCATCGCCGGCTCGGAGGAACTGAAGGCGGCCTATCTGCCCAGGCTGATCTCGGGCGAATGGACCGGCACCATGAATATCACCGAACCGCAGGCCGGTTCGGATCTCGCCGCGATCACCTGCCGGGCATTGCCTCAGGATGATGGCACCTACAGAGTGTTCGGCCAGAAAATTTTCATCACGTATGGCGAACACGACATCGCCCCCAACATCGTGCACCTGGTCCTGGCGCGCACCCCGGATGCGGCGCCTGGCGTCAAGGGATTGTCATTGTTTCTCGTGCCCAAGTTCATCCCGGATGCGGACGGCAATCCCGGCCAGCACAATGACGTGTATTGCACGTCCATCGAACACAAGCTCGGCGTCCACGGCAGCCCGACGACGACGCTGGTCCATGGCGATCACGGCGGTTCGCTGGGATTCCTGGTCGGCGAGATCGGCCGCGGCCTGGAAACCATGTTCATCATGATGAACTCCGCGCGCCTGTCCGTCGGCACGGAAAGCCTCGGGGTATCGCAGCTTGCCTGGCAGATGGCCTCGGCATATGCCAAGGAGCGTATCCAGGGCAATGATGCCCGGACGGGACAAAAGGCCGCTATCGTCCGCCATCCCGATGTGCGGCGCCTGCTGATGACGCAACGCAGTGTCACCGAGGCGATCAGGGGCCTTGCCTACACGGTCGCCGGTTTGCAGGACGTCGCCCATCACGCTGCCGATCCCGCCGAGCGCGCGGCGGCGCAGCGCCGCGTCGAACTGCTCACCCCCATCCTCAAGGGCTGGAGCACGGAAAGCGCCATCGAGCTGACGTCAATGGCCATCCAGGTTTTCGGCGGGATGGGGTTCATCGAGGAAACCGGCGTTTCGCAATGCCTGCGCGATGTGCGCATCACGCCGATCTATGAGGGAACGACCGCCATCCAGGCGGCCGATCTGGCGGGCCGCAAAGTCGCGCGGGATGGCGGTGACGCCTTGAATGCGCTGTTGGCGGATATCCGCCGCGATCAGGCCGCCATGCAAGACAGCGGCGATCCTTCGGTGCGCGCCATTGCCCCGCGCCTGGAGCAGGCCTTGTCCGACGCGCAGGCCGCGGCGGCTGCGATTCTGCAGAAAATGTCCAGCCAGCCCGCGGCGGGGTTGACGGTCGCCGAACCCTTTCTGCGATTGATGGGCACGGTGATCGGCGGCTGGCTGATGGGCAAGGCCGCCGTCATTGCCGCCGATGCGATCGCCAAGGGCTCGGGCGATACTTTCTATCAGGAAAAGCTGGTCGCGGCGCGGTTCTATGCCGATCACCTGTTGCCCCGGACGGCCGGTCTGGCGATCACCGTGCAGTCCGACAGCGGATTCCTGCTCGAGCAAAGCGACGATATTTTCTGATCGGATGAGGCCTGGGCGGGTGGGCCCGCTCAGGCCGAGGCTTTCATCCGCACGTGCGGCAGGATATGCCGCGCGACCTCGTCCACGCTCGATTGGGTCGTGTCGATATCGAGATCCGCCATGCGGTAAAGGTAGTCGCGCGACGCCATCGTGCGGTGGATGTTTTCCATGGCCTCGCGGTACAGCAGGGGATCGGCGATACGGGAATCGCGCTGCCCCATCACGCGCTGGAAATACAGTTCGTCTTCTGCGTGCAGCCAGACGGTAAAGAACGAGTTGCGCAGGATTTCATAGGTCAGCGGCTCGGCCACGATACCGCCCCCGGTCGCCAGGACGATTTGCGGGTTCGTGGCCAGCAGATGTTCCAGGCAGCGGCGTTCGAGGTTGCGATACCCGGTCTGGCCATACAGGCCGATGATTTCCGGCAGGGTGATGCCGGCCTCGCGTTCGACCTCTCGGTCGAGTTCGATGAATACGTATCCCAGCAGGCTGGCGAGTTGTTTCCCCACGCTGGATTTGCCCGCGCCGCGCAGACCGATCAGGGCGATGCGCTTGGACTTGTCGCCATCGACTGCGAATTCGGCCAGCAGCTGTCCGCGGATCTTGTCGAGTTGTTCGGGCGCGCAGCGCTTGAGCAGTTCGATGATGACGGACAGGTCTTCGGATCCGGTTCCGTTCCTGGAGAACAGCCGTTCCATTGATTCGTTGAGTGCTTTGGCGATCTTGCTGAGGACGATGACCGACACATTGCCCTGCGAATTCTCGATGCGGGCCAGATGCGGCAAAGAAACCCCGGACGCCTGGGCCAACCCTTTGCGGGTCATGCCGCGCAGTTCCCTGAGCGTGCGGATGTTGTGCGCCAGGGCCTTGAGCAGCCTCTCGGATTGGTCGTCCGGCGCTTTCATCGATTCGGATTTTTCCAGGTTAGTGTGTTTCAAGTTCACAACCAGGCCATTTCCGTGCTTGCTCGTGAGTCACCGGCGCCTTTGTTTCGTGGGTGCGGGGTGGGTATCTGGCTGGTGCCGTATACCTGCCTCGAGGGCATCGGAAACTCTCGTGCCGTTCATTGAACGACAGGCGCAAAGAAGCACATTATACCTAAACTTTTGGCGGGTTCTGGTGGGCGGGGCTTGCTTGTTTTTGTTTTTTTGTGAGAGTTCACGGCCGCGCGCTCCGGCCTTTTCCGCGCCGCCACAGCCCCAGCAGCAGGCAGGCGAGCGTCCAGGCCAGGATAGGTGCATCGCCCCAGCGCACGTAGGGGGTCAGGCCCTGCGTCCCCTGGATTTCGACGTCCAGCACGCCGGGCGTCACGGGGTCCAGTGCGGCGCGCACGCGTCCGAGGGGATCGATGGCCGCCGTGATGCCGGTGTTGGTTGCCCGGATCATGGGCCGTCCGGTTTCCAGGGCGCGCAGCCGCGCGATCCACAGGTGCTGGCGCAGGGCCCAGGTGTTGCCGAACCAGGCCAGATTGCTGAGGTTCACCAGCACGCCGGGGCTGTCTCCCGCCGGGCCGGGGCGCACGGTGGCGGCGATCTCGGCGCCGAAAGTATCCTCGTAGCAGATGTCCACGGCAAAGGTCTGCGAGCCGGCGCGCAGGGGCGGCTGGTGCGCGGCGCCGCGGTCGAAATCGCCCAATGGAATGTTCATGGCGTCGATGAACCAGCGGAACCCCGGCGGAATGAATTCGCCGAATGGGACGAGGTGACGCTTGTCGTAGTGCCAGACGAGGTCGGGCGCGGGGCCGCTGGTGTCGTTGGGCTCGATGACGAGCGCGCCGTTGGTCAGGCGCTCGCCAGCGGGTGTCATGCGGTGCAGAGGCATGCCCATGAGGATGGGTGCGTTCAGGGCGCGGGCGACCGCACGCCAGTGTGCCCAGATGTCGTCCGGAATTCTGTCCTGAGGGGCGGGCATGACGGTTTCCGGCAGGACGATCAGGCCTGGGGCGTCGGCCGGGGATTTCGGCGGCAGGGCCGCCAGGCGCAGGTCTTTGACGAGCGCGGCCTGGAATTGGGCGGGGTCGAATTTCTGGGATTGCGGGGTGCCGGTCTGCACCAGGCGCACGATCATGGGGGCGCCTGCGGATTGCACCCAGGCGATGTGCGTCCAGGCGATGCCCAGCAGGCCGCCGCCGATGGCCAGGGCGATGGCGGCGGCGGCCGAGCGGTCGTAGGCGGTATCCTTGGCGCGGGCCATCAGGGCGATGGCGCCTGCGGAGAAGGCCGCCAGCCATGCCAGGCCGTAGACGCCGATCATCGGGGCCCAGCCGGTGAACATGCCCTCTGCATGCGCATAGCCGATGTTCAGCCAGGGAAAGCCGGTGAACAGGGTGCCGCGCAGCCATTCACAGAGCGTCCAGGCCGAGGCCCAGATGATCGCGTTGAGGATCTGGCGCGGCGCGCGCTCGGCCACGCCGCCGCGCCGGCCGCAGACCAGCGCGGTGAGCGCGGCGGCCAGGGCCGGGTACAGGGCCATCGCGGCGGCGAACAGGGCCAGGGCTCCGATGGCCAGCGGCAGGGGCAGGCCGCCGAATTCGTGCATACTGACTGTCAGCCAGTACACGCCGACCAGGAATAAAGCGAAGCCGAACAGCCAGCCGCGCCAGGCAGCCTGGCGCGGGCCGGGCGCGCGCAGGACCTGATGGGCGAGGACGGCCAGGGCGATGATCTGGACGAAGGGCAGGCACCAGGCGGGCAGGGGGCCCGGGGCGAAGCTCAGCGCCTGTAGCGCGCCGGCCGCCAGCACTGCCAGCGGACCTCCCAACGCGGCGCTTTTCCGCGTGGTCCCGAGTACGGCTTCAGGCGGCATCGTCGTGGGGCTGCGGGGATTGGCGTTGGATGTGCAGCCAGCGCGCGCGCTTGCTGTCGGCGCCGACCACGGTCAGCAGTAGCCCGTCGTGTTCGAGGCGCTCGCCCCGGCGGGGGATGTGTCCCAGCGCCTCGGCGAGCCAGCCGTTGAGCGTGTCGTAGTCCTCGTCCGGCAGCGCGGCGCCGAATGTTTCGTTGAAGACCTCGATGTCGGTCGAACCCATCGCCCGCCAGCTGTTGTCGCCGGTGCGGAAGATGGTTTTTTCGGCACCCTCGTCGTATTCGTCCTCGATGTCGCCCACGATCTGTTCGAGGATGTCCTCCATGGTGACCAGACCGCAGATCCCGCCATGCTCGTCGACGACGATGGCCAGGTGATTGCGGTTGCTGCGGAACTCGCGCAGCAGGACGTTCAGGCGTTTGGTGGCGGGAATGAAAACCGGTGGGCGTATCAGTGCGCGCACCTCGAGCTGGCTGTCTGACAGCGCCAGCAGCAGATCCTTGGCCAGCAGTGTCCCCAGGATGTTGTCGCGGTCGCCCTCGTAGACGGGAAAGCGGGAATGGCCGGTTTCGATGATGTCGGGCATCAGCTCGGACAGAGGCCGGCTGACGTCGAGCAGATCCATGCGCGAGCGCGGCACCATGATGTCGGAAACGGTCTTGTCGGCGACCTCGAGCGCCCCTGAAATCATGGCGTAGGATTCGCCATCGAGTACCGATTGGTCATGGGCCGCGTCGAGGACGGCCTTGATGTCTTTGCGGTCCGCGGGAGGCGCCGGCCTCAGGAAGGCGGTGAGGCGGTTGAACAGGCGTTTGCTGGTCGGGCGCGCAGGTCGAGGTTCGGATTCGGGAGAGTTGGGGTCTGGCATTGTCCTGGGGACGTCTTTACGGAACTTCTAGCATAACCGAAAAGCCCTGCGATCAGGCCTCGGCTGGCGGTATCCGGTAGGGATCGGGTATCCCTTGATCGGCCAGGATGGCGGTTTCGAGCGATTCCATGGCGCGGGCCTCGTCCGGGTCGATGTGGTCATGGCCCAGGGCATGCAGCACACCGTGGGTGACCAGATGGGCGGCATGGTGTGCCAGGGGCTTGCCCTGTTCGCGCGCCTCGCGGCGCAGCACCGGCACGCACAGGACGATGTCCCCGCTGACCAGGCCCGAGGGGTCCTCGCCGTATTCGAAGGTCAGGACATTGGTCGCGTAGTCTCGCTGGCGGTAGGCCTGGTTCAGCGCCCGGCCCTCGTCCTCGCCGACCAGGCGCAGGGTCAGGGCGATGGGCTGCCCGGCATGTGGCGCCGGCGGCGCCAGGGCGCGGGCCAGCGCGCGGCCGACCCAGCGCCGCAGGCGCCAGCGCGGCAGCTCCGCCATAGGCTCTGCGTACTGGATGGACAATGAGAATTCAGGAGACATGGTCGCCGGCCTGTTCGTAGGCATCCACGATGCGGGCCACCAGAGGGTGGCGCACGACGTCGCGGCTGGTGAAGCGCGTGCAGGCGATGCCAGGCACATCGTCGAGCACCTCCAGCGCATGCAGCAGTCCGCTTTGCTGGCCCCGGGGCAGGTCGACCTGCGAGGGGTCGCCGTTGATGACCGCCTTGCTGCCGAAGCCGATGCGCGTGAGGAACATTTTCATCTGCTCGGGGGTCGTGTTCTGCGCCTCGTCGAGGATGATGAAGGCGTGGTTGAGCGTGCGTCCGCGCATGTAGGCCAGGGGAGCGATTTCGATGGTCTGCTTCTCGAACAGGCGCTGGGTGCGTTCGAAGCCCAGCAGGTCGTACAAGGCGTCGTACAGAGGGCGCAGGTAGGGATCGACTTTCTGGACCAGATCGCCGGGCAGGAAGCCCAGGCGCTCGCCGGCTTCGACGGCCGGGCGGGTCAGCACCAGACGCGAAACCGATTCGCGTTCGAGGGCGTCGATTGCGCAGGCCACGGCGAGCCAGGTCTTGCCGGTGCCTGCCGGGCCCACGCCGAAGGTCACGTCATGCTTGAGAATGGCGTTCAGGTAATCGCGCTGGCGCGGCGTGCGTGGCCGCAGGTCGGACTTGCGGGTGCGCAGGTTCAGGCTTGCATCGTCGACGGGCGGGAGTTCGGGCAGCGAGGATGGGTCGCGTTGCAGACCTGCCGCCCCGGTTTCGCCGGCACCCAGTTCGACCAGGCCTAGTTGCAGGGTGTCCAGCGAGAGCGGGGCCTGGGCCGCGCGCGTGTGGAACCAGCGCAGTGCCTCTGCGGCGCGCGCCGCGCCTTCGCCGCGCAGCGTGAAGCGGCTGCCGCGCCGCGAGATATCGACCCCGTATGCTTGGGCGATCTGGCGCAGGTTGTCGTCCAGCGGACCGCACAGATTGGCGAGCTGCGTGTTGTCGCCGGCAAGTTGCAGCGATGTGGGTTTGCGGCGTTCGCTCATGGGCGGGTCTCGATGCGTTCGGGGATGATTTCGCCCTTGAGCGTGTTGGCGAGGGCCTGGGTGATCCGCACATCGGCCATGCGCCCGATCAGGCGCGGATGGCCGGCGAAATTCACGATGCGGTTGTTTTCGGTGCGGCCTTTCATTTCGCGCGGGTCGCGCCGCGAAGGGCCTTCGACCAGCAGGCGCTGGGTGCTGCCGACCATGGCGGCGCTGATGGCCGCGGCCTGTTCGTTGATCAGGGCTTGCAGGCGGTACAGGCGGTCGAGCTTTTCATCCTGCGGGGTTTCGTCCAGGAGGTCCGCCGCCGGCGTGCCGGGGCGCCGTGAATAGACGAACGAGAATGACTGGTCGAAGCCGACGTGGCGCACGAGGTCCAGGGTTTTCTGGAAGTCCGCCTCGGTTTCGCCCGGAAAGCCGACGATGAAGTCGGAGGACAGGGTGATGTCCGGCCGCGCCGCGCGCAGGCGCCGGATGATGGATTTGTATTCCAGCGCGGTGTAGCCGCGCTTCATGGCCGCCAGCACGCGGTCGCTGCCGGCCTGGACGGGCAGGTGCAGGAACGGCACGAGCTTGGGCAGGCGGCCGTGGGCCTCGATCAGGCGGGCGGTCATTTCCTTGGGGTGCGAGGTCGTGTAGCGGATGCGTTCGATGCCGGGGATCTCGTGCACGTATTCCAGCAGCATCGAAAAGTCGGCGACCTCGCCGCCGGCGCCGCCCGTGGGGCCGCGATAGGCGTTGACGTTCTGGCCCAGCAGGGTGATTTCGCGCACGCCCTGGTCGGCGAGGTCGGCGACCTCGACCAGCACGCTGTCGAAGGGGCGCGAGACCTCGGCGCCCCGCGTGTAGGGGACGACACAGAAGCTGCAATATTTGCTGCAACCCTCCATGATCGAGACGAAGGCCGCCGGCCCCTCGATCCGCGCGGGGGGCAGGGCGTCGAATTTCTCGATTTCGGGAAAGGAGATGTCGACCTGAGCCTCGCCGGTGGCGCGGCGCCGGCCGATCAGTTCGGGCAGGCGGTGCAGGGTCTGCGGGCCGAATACCACGTCCACGTAGGGTGCGCGGCGCACGATGGCCTCGCCTTCCTGGCTGGCGACGCAGCCGCCCACGCCGATGACGAGGTCCGGGCGGGCTTGTTTGAGGTGGCGCACCCGGCCGAGGTCGGAGAACACTTTTTCCTGGGCTTTTTCGCGCACGGAGCAGGTGTTGAACAGGATGATGTCGGCATCCTCGGGGTCCTGGGTGAGTTCGACGCCCTCGGCTTCGCGCAGGACGTCGGCCATTTTTTCCGAGTCGTATTCGTTCATCTGGCAGCCGAAGGTGCGGATGAACAGTTTGCGGGTGGGGGCGTTGGGCTCGACGGGTTGCAGCAGGGCCGACAGGGTCTGGTCGTTGTCGTGGGCTGCGGGCGCGGGGGCCGGGGCGCCGGGGCGGCGCAGGGTGGTTTCTTGCATGGTCGGTCGCCGTGACGGGTTGACATCCCGGGGGCTGTGATGTGTGGGTGGGAAAATGGTTATTGTACTGTGGGTGTTTGGTGGGGGCGATGGCTGGGTGAATGTATGTAAGGGCTTGGCTTGAGTTTTTTGTATAAGCTCGCGGCCGGCGCCCAGGGGGGCGTGGCGCAGCTCACCCGGTCCCGGCTTTGCCGGGACTTCCCGTCGGATTGGGCACAATCGGGGCGGTCGCCAAACTTGCGGGGCGATCAGTCCCCCGGACTGATCGCAA
>JBEBRQ010000044.1:0-25376 GCA_040394755.1 Castellaniella defragrans
GTTCGAGGAATTTGGTCAGCAGGTTGAAGCAGGTGGTCTTGCCCGCGCCGTTGGGACCGATCAGGGCGTGGATGTGGCCACGCTGGACCTTCAGGTCCACCGCGCCGACAGCCGTGAAGCCGAGAAAGTTTTTCGAAAGCTGGCGGGTTTCGAGAATGAGGTCGCTCATGAGGGATCCTTGGCGGTGAGCACGATGGCCTTGCCGCGCACCTTGCCGTGCGCGACCTGGTCAAGGGCTTGCGGCAGGTTCTCGAAGCCGACTTCCAGGCCGATATGAGGCCGGATCATTCCTTTGCGCCAGAGCTCGAACAGGCTGCGTTGCGCGGCGATGACGCGTTCCGGTGTGTATTCGCGATAGTCGCTCCACTGGATGCCCAGGATAGAGATATTCTTGACCAGCAGGTAATTGACCTTGACGGTCGGAATCCCGCCGCCTGCAAAACCGATCACGACCAGGCGGCCGCACCAGGCCAGGGCGCGGATGGCCCCGGCAAAGAAATCGCCGCCCAGAGGATCGATCACGATATCGGCGCCGGGTTTTTCCAGGGGCAGATCGCGGATCTGTTCGCGGATTGCGTCGCGCAGGTTGTCGCGTGACAGATCAATGGTGAAATCAGCGCCGGATTCACGCACGATGCGGGCTTCTTCTGCGCTGCGGACGCCCGCGATGACCGTCGCGCCCAGGCCTTTGGCGATCTGCACTGCCGCCAGTCCGACGCCGCCCGCGGCGCCGCCCACCAGGACGGTTTCGCCTGCCTCGAGCCGGGCCCGTTCCGTCAGGGCAAAGTATGCCGTCTGGTAGACCAGCCCCATGGCGGCTGCCTGGGCAAATGACATCTCGTCGGGGATGATGGAAGTGCGTTGCGGGGTCGTGATGGCCTGCTCGGCATAAGCGCCGAATTCGGTCTGGCTCATGACCCGGTCGCCGGGTGCGATCCCCTGGACGCCGGGGCCGACAGCCCTGACGATGCCGGAGAAGTCCTTGCCGGGCGTGAAGGGCAGGGGGGGCAGGAATTGATACTTGCCCTGAACGACCAGAACATCGGGAAAGTTCAGGCTGATCGCGCGGACATCGACGACGATTTCCTGGGCGCCGGGGGTGAGATCGGCGGCGTCATGGATTTGCAGCGAGGAAGGTTCCCCGTGGGCCAGTACACGATAGTGACGCATGCAGCACTCCGGTCATCGAGAAGGTTTTTCGGCGCGGGCCCGATCATGGGCGACCACGGCTCTGCGCGCTGGGCTGTAGGCAGCCTGTCCCGTCATCCGGTGCAAGCTGGCGCACACTTCGTAGTGCCATTCGAGGCCGCCGCGCAGGGTGCGTTCGATTGGCCCGTCCGGGTAGCCCAGGCCCAGGCAGCAGGTCTTGTCCATGTCTTTGGCCTGTGCCAGGCCCTCGTCCAGAAAACGCAGGGCGTCGTTGTATTTGGGGCGAACCAGACGATCGACGATGCGGCCGGGCCGATCGGCGCAGAGCGCCGTGGCGAAGCCGGCGACTTCGAAGATTGCGCGGGCGGCTTCCAGTGCGCGCGGATTCGTGTGCGGTTGATGCACCAGTTCGACCAGGGGCGAAGGCGCATCCGAGCCATTGCGGTAGCGCGCAAAGCCCACGACGTTGGATCCTTCGTCCCCCATGCCTTCGCCGGTATGAAAGCCGAGGCATTCCGTACCGAGTTCGACCAGAACCGCCACCTTATCTGGGTCGGGCGCATAGGCGCCGCCCAGGCAGAGCGTGACTTCGGCCGATATGCCGGCCGCCCGTTCGAGAAACGCGTCGCCGGCCGGGAAGGAACGGCTATCGCCCGTCTGGATCACGTTGAAAGCAGGCGCGCTTGTCGCGGGCGTGCGCGCCTGGCCGTTGAGCAGGCCGCGGCCCGATTTCTTGCCCAGCAAACCTGCGGCAACCATGCGGCGCACGATGGGCGGCACTGCGGCGCGCGGATCTTGTGTGATCGGATGAAAGGCCTCGCCAAGCCGAACCTGGGTGTCCAGTCCGATCAGGTCCAGCAGCGTGCAGGGTCCCATTTTGTAGCCCAGGGCCGAGCAGATGGCGGTGTCGATGTCTTGCGCCGTTGCGATGCCCGCTTCGATCATGCGCAGGACGTCGTTGTTGAATGGCACGAGCAGCGCATTCAAGATGAAGCCTGGCTTGTCTTGCGTTTCGACGGGCAGTTGCCCCGCGGCCTGGGCCCAGGCCCAGGCGGCTTTGAATGTCTCGTCCGAGGTGCGCAGGCCCCGCGACATTTCAATCAGTTTCATCAATTGGGCCGGGAGGCAGAAGTGCATGCCCACCACGCGATCCTCGCGCCCGCATCCCCCGGCGATTTGCGAGATCGACAAGGTGGAGGTATTGGATGCGAAGATCGTTTCCGGTTTGCAGACGGCATGTAAACGGCGCAGCAAGTCTTGCTTGATGGCCAGGTCCTCGAAGATGGCTTCGATCACCAGGTCACAATCCGCCAGCGCCTCGATCTGGGTGGTGTCCCGCATGCGCGCCAGGGCGGCGGAGGCGTCCTCGGCGGACATTTTCTGGCGCTGGACCGATTTTTCAAAGAATTCCCCGGCGGCCTGGCGTGTCCGGGCAAGCCCTTGCGCGGACTGGTCGAAGCAGACCGTTTCGAAACCGGCGCGTGCCGCGACCAGGGCGATTCCGGCACCCATGGTGCCACCCGCGCCGCATACGGCCACTTTTTTGATTGTCGTCGTCATTTGTTGAGGAAGCTCCGTCCAATGAGTTGTCGATGGATCTGGTTGGTGCCTTCCCAGATCTGAGTGATCTTGGCGTCGCGCATCAGCCGTTCGGCCCGATAGTCCTGACAGTAGCCATAGCCGCCGTGGAACTGCACGCATTCGGTGGCGATCTTCATGGCGAGGTCCGAAGCCCTCAATTTGGCGATCGAAGCCTCGAGGCCCATGTCCTCGACGCCCTGGTCGACCAGTTCCGCCACATAATCGATCCAGCGTTCGAGCATCAGCAGCTCACTGGCCAGATCGGCCAGGGTGAACTGGTTGCCCTGGAAATCCAGCACCCGCTTGCCGCCCTGCGTGCGGTCGTTGCCATATGCCACCATATCCTTGAGCGCCGCGCGCGCGATGCCGCGCGCATGTGCGGCAACCGATGGCCTGGATTTGTTCAGGGAGGCGAGCAGGATTTTCAGGCCGTCGCCAGGATTTCCCAGCAGATTGGCACGCGGGACCCGGCAGTGGTCGAACGCCAGGGTGCAGGTCGAGGAGCCGTTGTGCCCCATCTTGTGTTCTTTGGAGACCGCCTGGAATCCCTCGCTGCCTTTTTCCAGGATCAATACCGAGATGGCCTGCTTCGGGTTGTCGAATTCGGACCACTTGCCAAACAACAGGTAGAGATCGGCAACATCGCCGTTCGAAATGAAGGTCTTCGAACCCTGCACGATGATGTCGTCGCCGTCGGGCGTGAAGCTGGTCCGCATGCCGGTGGCGTCCGAGCCGGCGCTGGGCTCGGTGATCGCCAGGGCTCCCAGGCCGCCTTGTGCGATCCGGGGCAGCAGGCGTGTCCGCTGCTCGTGCGTGCCGTATTGGATCAGGGGTTTCATGCCGTGGAAGGTCGTGGCATAGATGATGCCAGTCGAGGCGCAGGCCTCCGAGATGATCGAGACGACTTCCAGATACAGGGCATAGGACATCTCGAGGCCGCCGTATGCCTCGGGGATGAACAGCATGTTCAGGCCGAGCTCATTGATTGCCCGGACGTTTTCCCAGGGAAAGTCGCCACTGCGATCGATCCGCGCGGCATTGGGGGCGATGATGTCCTCGGAGATGCGCCGTACCTGCTCCAGGATCTGAAGCTCCTCCGTATTCCAGTGCCGTGTTCCGGCCAATTGTTCGAGTAGTTTCATCAGTGATTGATTCCTTGTGCGCCATCGATGTAGATGGTTTCTCCGGTCAGAAAGGGAATGGACGCGGTCAGAAGGGCGGTGACCAGTTGTGCCACATCGTCCGACTTGCCCGGTGCGCCGGTCGGTATGCGGGAGGACATCCAGGCGCGGACCTTTTCACGCGCCAGGTAGTCCCGGTTGAGATCCGTTTCGATGTATCCCGGCGCCACATTGATGACGCGGATTCCGTGGCGCGCCCATTCGACGGCCAGGACGCGGGTCATCGCGGCGACGGCGGCCTTGGAGGCGCAATAGGCCAGATTGTCGGGGACCCCCATCCTGTCGAAGAACGAGCCGATATTGACGATGGTTCCGCCATGCTGGCTCAGGAATGGAAACGCCTCGCGCGCGGCGACCATGACCGCGGTGACGTTGAGCGCCATCGTGCGGTTGAAGTCTGCGACGGAAAGAGTGGCGGCCGCGCCGCCGATATGAACCCCGGCATTGTTGACCAGGCCGGCGATCGGGCCTTTGGCGGCGATTTCCGCCATGGCGGCGCGTACCGCGATTTCATCCGTCATGTCGCAGGCGATGTGCTCGCCCACCGGCCCGGTGCCGGAACGCGACAGGCAGACCACGCGCCTGCCATGGGAAACCAAATGCTGCGCGATGGCCAGGCCGATGCCCTTGGAGCCACCGGTCACGATGATTTGTCCTTCAGTCATCTTTGAACTCCGGTTTGCGTTTTTCCTCGAATGCCCGCATGCCCTCCTCGGCATCCATCGTGCGATATGCCAGGGTCGACAGTTCCATTTCGAGTTGGAGTCCCTGGTCCAGCGGCAAATCCATTCCGCGCTGGACGGCCTGGCGGGCGAACTCCAGGACGGGCAGGCTATAGCCGGAAAACCGGCGGGCAAAGGCCAGGCCTTCTTCCATGAGCCGATCACTGTCGACTATCCGGTGAACGAGGCCGATGCGTTCGGCTTCGTCGGCCTTCACGCGGCAACCGGACAGGATCATTTCGAGGGCGCGAGCCTGGCCGATCAGCCGTGGCAGGCGTTGGGTGCCGCCGTAGCCCGGAATCAGGCCCAGCGTCACCTCGGGCAATCCGAAGACGGCATTGGGTGTGCAGAGGCGGAAGCTGGCGGCCAAGGCCAGCTCCAGTCCGCCGCCGAAGGCATAGCCGTTGACGAGCGCTACCGAGGCGACCGGCAGACGGTCCAGCTTGGCGAAGACCGCCTGCCCCAGGGCCGCCCCCCGGCGCTGTTCAACCAGGGGCCGGTTGCGCAGTTCCTTGATGTCCGCGCCCGTACAGAACGCTTTCGAACCGGTGCCGGTGATGAACAGCGCCCGGATGTCGCGCATGTTTGCCGCCTCATCCAGCGCCTGGCCGATCTGGCGCAGAATGTCGAAGGACAAGGCATTCAGAGCCTCGGGGCGGTCCAGCGTGAGGCATGCAAATTCTTCGATTCGTTTCAGTGTTACCGGCATGATTCAGGCCCTCCTGGCGGCATAGTGGACGGCCACTGGTTTGATTTCCCCATGTTTGGCCAGATCGACCAGGGTGCGCTTGAGAATTTTCCCGCTGGCGGTCATGGGCAGGCTATCCATGGTGATGAACCATTCGGGCATGTCGTATTTCGACAGCCCCTCCTGGGCGAGATGCTCCAGCATTGCGTCAGCCGTGAGCGGGCCGATGATGGCCAGGCAGACTTTTTCTCCCAGGCGATCATCGGCAACAGGAAAGGCGGCCGCCTTTGCCACGTCCGGGTGGGTCAGGGCCAGGGCTTCGATTCTGGAGGGATAGATGTTGTGCCCGCCCCGGATGATGAGGTCCTTGGCCCGGCCCTCGATGCGCAGGTTGCCTTGGGCATCCAGGGATCCCAGGTCGCCCGACATCATGTAGCCGTGGCGGTTGAATGTCTTTTCGGTGGCGGCCTGGTTGCCGTAATAGCCCAGCATGAGGGCGGCGCCGCGTCCTCCGATTTCGCCGGTTTCCCCGGCAGGGAGTTCCCGGTCCGGATTTTCCGGATCCCAGATCCTTACCTCGTAGGAAGGCCCGCCCCTGCCGCAGGTCGATACCCAGGTTTCGAGCGGATCATCGGGATGCGTGTATTGATGGGATGAGTTTTCCGTCATGCCGTAGATATTCTGGGGGGTAATGCCCTGGCTGGCAAAGGCCCGTGCGACGACTTCCGGGATCGGCGCTCCCGCCATATAGAATGTGCGCACCGCGCCCATGCGCTTCATGTTGCGCGATTTCTGTTCAGCCAGGATGTCCATGGCATGAGTCGGCACGCCCATGACGTAGGTGGCGCTTGTGTGGACGATCCAGTCCAGCTTGCTCATGCCTTGCGCGGGGTCGTCGATGACCAGGGTCGCGCCGCTGGACAACCACTGGCTGGAGGCGACCCAGGCGATATGGTGGGACAGGGGACTGAGCGTGAGGATCGTGTCGTTGCTGGATAGGGCCCAATCGCGAGCCAGGTCGCGCCCATTGGAGAGCAGCGTATTGGAGGAATGCATCACGCATTTCGGTTTGCCTGTGGTGCCGGAGGTAAAGGCCAGGTAGGCGACCGAGTCGGGGTTGTCATGGATGGGGGTTTGCACACCGGTGATGTGCAAGGGAAAGTGCTTGGGTTTGTAGACTTTTTTGATGAAGGGGAGCTGGGCGACCATGGCATCGAAGTCGTGACGGTCCCGATCCGCCCCCCAGCCGTCTTCGGTGATCAGGGCGCTGGGTTCCAGTTCCTTGAGCAGGTCGATGATTTCGGCGCAGGTGTAGCTGCGATGCAAAGAGGGGTTGCAGGCGGCGCCGATGCGTGAACATGCGAGGAAGGTAATGATGACTTCGATCCGGTTGGACATCCAGACCGACACCCGGTCGCCTGGCCCGATACCGCGTTCCATGAAGTTGTCCGCCAGTGCGTCCACACGGGCTTTCAGGCTGCGCCAGTCCAGCAGATTGCGGCTGTCGCGCAAGGCGTTGGCGGAGGGCATGCGTGACGCATGCTTTTGCAGCAGGGTATAGAACGTATCGTGGGTCCATAGCCCCTGCTCGTAGAATTTCTGGCTGGATGCGGGATCGTGCAAAGTCAAGTATGGACGCATCGTGGGCTCGCAGGTCGGAGAAAAATGATTCAGAGATTTGTGATATCAGGAAGGCAGCAATGCGGAAAGTACCGCGTCGGTATGCTCGCCAAGCGACGGTGGCGCGGATCTGGGAACGGTTGGTTGGCCATCGATGCGGATTCCCAGGCCGACTTGCGGCGACAGTCGATCGCCGTCCCGGAGCGTAAAAAACAGCCCGCGTTGCTGGAATGCAGCGTCGTGCGCCGTTTCGTCGATCCGGTTGATGGGGCCTGCCGGGATACGGGCCTGGGCAAAGAGAGCAAGCCACTGTGCGCGGGTGCGCTGTCGCAAGAGCACTTGAATATCCGCGACGATCTCGCTGCGGTGCGTGCGCCGATCGGCATTGCTGGCGAACTCAGGACGAGCGGCGTAGGCGGGATTGCCGACCGCATTCCAGAAGCGGTGCCAGATGGCGTCGGACCCCAGGCCCAGAGTCAGCGGCTCATCCGCAGTATCGAAACTCTGGTAGATTGCGATGACGCTGTCGGTGCCGCCCGAGCGGGAGGGAACCTCGCCGGAGCCCAGGTAGCTGGAAATGCGGCAGGACAGGAATCGCGTCATGCTTTCCGCCAGGCTGATGTCGATCTTGGCGCCATTGCCTGTCCGGTGCCGGGCCAGCAAGGCGGCAATCGTCGACATGGCGGCATCCTGGCCGGCCAGCATGTCGGCGGCCGGCGCGCCGATTTTCTGCGGCGCGCCACCTGCGGCGCCGGTCACATCCATGATGCCTGAGTAGCCTTCGGCAATCAGATCATAGCAAGTGAGGCCCGCGCGTGCGCCGTCGAGTCCGAACCCGGTGATCGCGACGAAGATCAGGTCTTTCTTGTGGCGTTTCAGCGCCTCGTAATCGAGGCCGAGCTTGCGCTGGATATCGAGGGGTTGATTGCAGACCAGGGCGTCGGCCTGTGCCAGCAGGGCGTGGAATTGCGCCATGTCCTGGGGCGCCTTCAGGTCCAGCACCACGCTTTTTTTATTTCGATTGACGGCATTGAACCACAGGGATTGGCCGTGCAGGAAGGGAGGCCCCCAATGACGCGCATCGTCGCCGTTGGGGCGTTCGATCTTGATGACTTCGGCGCCGAAGTCGGACAGCAGCATGGTGGCATATGGTCCAGCGACCGAGGTGGTCAGATCCAGGATCGTATAGCCGGCCAGGAGCTGGAACCCCTCGGCTGCGTCCAGGATCGGCAGTTTCTGCCAGGGCAGCCCGGCCTCATCCGTTGTTTCTTTGATGCGCCTGTCTTGCATCTGATGTCCTCCGACATGACCATTGCTATCAGCACAGCCGCAAGATGCGTGCCAATCCGGGTGTCGGAGGGGGAATTCTATTTTTCGATCTTCTTGTACAGGTACGTCCTGGAGACCCCGAGGTATTCGGCCGTTTTCTTTTTATTGCCTTTGAAGCGGCGCATGGCGTCAGCCACGATTTTTCGTTCGTAGTCTTCGAGCGCCTCGCGGAGATTGCCCGTCGGGCCGGCATGCGTCGCAGGCGCGGAATGCGGATTCGTGTCGGCTTCGACGAGTGTGCCGGCATCCTTGAAGTCGGACATCCGCAACCGGCCGCTGTCGCAGAACACGAAGGCGCGTTCGAGGAGATGGCGGAATTCCCGGACATTGCCCGGCCAGGAGCGGTTCATCAGGAAAGCATACACATCACTGTCCACCTCTGGTACATCGCGGCGGTACTGTGTCGCGAATTCAGACAGAAAATGGTTCAGCAGCAGGGGAATGTCCTCGAGGCGGTCAGCCAGGGGCGGCATCTGGATCACGACGGGGCTGAGTCGATAGAACAGATCCAGGCGGAAGCGTCCTTGCGCGACGAATTCCTCGAGATTCCGGTTGGTGGCCGAGCACAGGCGGAAATTGATTTTCCTGGGCTTGCCGCCGCCCACGCGCTCGACGATGTGGTCTTGCAGCACGCGCAGGAGCTTGGCCTGTATCTCCAGGGGCATGTCGCCGATTTCGTCCAGGAACAGGGTGCCCTTGTCCGCCTGCTCGAATTTGCCGGCCCGGCCGCGCTGGTCTGCGCCGGTGAATGAGCCGGCTTCGTAGCCGAACAGTTCGCTTTCGACGAGTTGCGCGGGCAATGCTGCCGCATTGACGGTCACCAGGCGTTCCTGGTGGCGGGGGCTGAGCATGTGCAGGGCCTGGGCGACCAATTCCTTGCCGGTGCCGCTTTCGCCTTGGATCAGGACCGGGATGTCCAGCGGGGCGATCTTGCGGATCTGATCCCGCAGTTGGACGATGGCCGGGCTTTGGCCGATGATGACGTCCAGGTAGGACTCGATCTGCCGGCTTTTCTCGGCCTCGAACCGGTAGGCCTCGATTTCCTGCTCCAGGGCATTGATCCGCCGCGCCAGCGCTTCGACCTGCTGGGGCCCTTTGAACATGACACGGCCGATCGCGCCGACCACTTGGCCCGCATGGCGAATGGGATGGCGCGATACGACGCGTTCGCGGCCCTTCATTCGCTGAATTTGCCCGACCTCGGCCACGCCGGTGCGTATGACGTGGTTCAGGCGGGTGTTCTCGATGACGTTGGATACTTTGCGCCCCGTGCTTTCGCCTTCCTGCAGGCCAAAGAATTTCTCATGGATTGGTGAGACGAAGACCAGCCGTTCCTTGGCGTCGATGATCACCATGCTGTCGAAAGGATCGGAGAGCAGGTGCTCGATGACGTCGAAGGCAAAGTCGACATTCAGGAAAAACCGCATGACAGTCTGGCTCTGTTCGCCGAACAGGACGATCAGCGTCATGCCATCCCGGACGGGCGCCACGATTGCCAGATAGCGTTCGTCGGTGAATGTGATGGCCTGCAGTCGCCGCTCGAGCGCGCTGCGCAGCCAGTCGGGGTCCAGGAGCAGCGCGCGGATCCGTGCTTGCGATGCCAGGCCGGCATGCGACTGGATCTTGCCGGCCTGGTCGATCAGCGCGACGCCCAGAATGCCTTCCTCTTGCATATATATGTGTCTCCGCCTGCTTACAGAAAAGTGTCTTTGATTTGGATTTTCGAAGGCAACTATGTATTCGTTGCGGGCATTCTGTCAAATTCGACTTGGTGTGGACGCACAGAAAATCGAGAAATCCAGTCTAAAAAAGCGGTTCAATCATCAGGGATCAAATATTGAACTTTTGGCACGATAATTGCGTCACAGGGGTTGTAAGGTTTTGATCGTTCGATCCATCCGGCCCTCTTTCATGAGGGGCAAAGGTTTTCTGGGTGATGGAAATGGAAATCAATGTTGGAGTTCGGCCGGAAGTACAGCAATCTCAGCTGATGACCCGCCAGGCCATCCAGGCCATCGAAATCCTAGAATACAGCCAGGACGAGCTGGATGCCTTTGTGCGGGATCAGTTGGATCGTAATCCCTTGCTGTGTACGCATCCTCCTGAGGCACCTGGGCAGGGCGAAATGGTTTCCAGGGCGGACTTGTTTCCTCGCGGCGCCGTTTTTCGTCCTGTCCGCTCCGGGGCTCAGGTCGATGTGCAGGATCTGGCGGAAACGATTCAGGATCGAATCAGCCTGCGGGATTACTTGCGGCAGCAGGCCGGGTTGCTCCGGCTCACACGCCAGCAGCGGATTCATGTGGAGTCTCTGATCGACTCGCTGGAACCGGATGGTTATCTGCGGACTTCGTTGGAAACCCTGGCGGATGTCCTGGAAGTTCCCGAAGACGTGCTGGAGCAGGCTTTGCGCGTCGTGCAAACACTCGAGCCGGCGGGAGTGGCTGCGCGGGATTTGGCGGAATGCCTCCGGTTGCAGCTCGAGGATCGTGGGCAATTGACGCCGCCGCTCGAAGCGCTGCTCGAGAATCTGGTGTGGGTTGTCCAAGGCGAACCCAGGCGTTTGGCCAGGCGCTGCGGTGTCACGGTCGATGCCCTGCAGGGCTTGCTGTGCAGCCTGCGGGGGCTGGATCCGGCCCCCGGCCTGCAGTTTGACACGGCTTCCCCGTTGCCCGCCCTGCCGGATGTGCTGGTGAGTGTCCATGACGGGGGGCGGGTGCGGGTGGAAATGAACCCGGAATTGCTTCCGCGAGTTTTGCTCGATCAGGAATATTTCACCGAACTGTCGGGCCGGCTGCGGCAGGGGGAGGACAAGGATTTTCTCCAGGGGTGCCTGCGGGATGCCAATGCGCTCATCCATCATCTGGAGCAGCGGGTGCAGACGATTTTGAAGATCGCCACGGAAATCATCCGGAACCAAATCGACTTTCTTTATCATGGCGATAGCAGCTTGCGCCCGCTGCTGCAAAAAGATATTGCCCAGGCGGCCGGTGTGCATGAATCCACGGTCAGCCGGGCAATTGCGAATAAATATATGTTGTGCCCAAGGGGCCTGGTGCCGTTGAAACATTTCTTCTCGGATGGGCTCGGCTCACTGGATGGCGAGCAGGACCGGGCGGCGACGGCGATCCGGCATCGGATCAAGGACCTGGTGGCCTGTGAAACCCAGGGACACATTCTGTCGGACGAGGCGATCGTTGCTGCTCTGAAGGGAGAAGGGGTCGTGATTGCGCGCCGCACAGTTGCCAAATATCGCGATCAATTGCGCATTCCCTCGTCAGCGCAGCGGCGCCGGCAGATGCGCTGGCTTGCGTCCGTTCCCCCACGCGCAGGGAGCCAAGATCGTGTTTCCATGCCTGGTTTTTGAAAAGGAATCGATATGTCTCCCTTGAAGGATGTTCTTGTTCTGGATTTCAGTACTTTGTTGCCTGGTCCGATGGCAACGCTTTTTCTGGCGGATGCCGGGGCGCAGGTCATCAAGATCGAACGCCCGCCGGTCGGGGACGAAATGCGCGCCTATCAGCCGGCGGTCGCGGGTGAGGGCGTCAATTTCGGGATGCTCAACCGGGGCAAGGAAAGCCTGTCGATCGATATCAAGCAGCCCGGCGCCCTGGCCCGGCTGCGGCCTTTGCTGGAAAAGGCCGATGTGATCGTGGAGCAGTTCCGCCCCGGGGTCATGGCCCGTTTGGGTCTGGGGTATGAGGAGGTGCGCAAGATCAATCCGGACATCATTTACTGCTCCATCAATGGTTGGGGCAGCAGCGGCCCAAAGTCCGCGCTGGCGGGCCATGATCTGAACTACATGGCGGAAACCGGTGTGCTCGGCCTGAGCGTCGATGGAACCGGGGCGCCGATCCTGCCGCCGATTCTTGCCGCGGACATTGCCGCGGGCGCCTATCCCGCCATGGTCAACATTCTCCTGGCATTGCGCCGTCGCGATCAGACGCGGCAAGGTTGCTGGATTGACGTGGCCATGGGTGAAAATCTGTTTCCCTTTCTGTACTGGGCGCTGGGCAATGCGCATGCACTGGCGCGTTGGCCGGTGGCGGGCGGGGAAACCGTCACGGGTGGAACCCCCCGGTACCAGATTTACCGGACTCGCGATGGACGTCATATCGCCGCCGCGCCCCTGGAGGAAAAATTCTGGAAGAACTTCACTCAGATTCTGGGCCTGCCGCCGGAACTGGCCGATGACAGCCGTGATCCGGGTGCGACCCGGGCCGCCGTGGCCGCCGCGATCGCAAGCCGGGATGCGCGGGAGTGGGCTGCGGCCTTCCAGGGAGCCGATGTGTGTTGCTCGGTGGTGCTGACTTTGCAAGAGGCCCTGGCCGATCCTCACTGGGCGGCGCGCGGTGTCTTCGACAGGCCGTTGATGTTGGGCGGCAAGCGGGTGCCCGCATTGCCTTCCATCGTTTCGCCCGTGCTGCGCGCGACCGGCGTGGTGGATCGGTCGCCGGCACTGGGCCAGATGAACGAGCGCCCGGACGGCACGGCAGACTGACCACGCGCCGGCGCGCAAGCCTCGCCGCCGAATCGTCCACGCGCCATCATGGCGGCCAAAGAACATGTGGCATTCCGGCCGGCTTGTGCCTCTTTGGTGTACGCACCATGTCTGAATGGTGGACAGTTTCCTGGGCCGCAGCCCAAGAAACTAAGCGGTATTCGACTTGTCCAAGCCCTATACCCCCTGATTTCTGAACCTCCGTTCTCGTGTCTGGACGTCCGTGCATCCTGGGACGGTGGCGGGGTTTGGCATGTATCTTGCGACTCTCGAATTGAATGCCCAATGGTGTGGGGATGCGAACCATCGCTCTCCACGGACTGACTGTCCAGTCTTTCTCGCACCTTTATAAAGGAATCAAGGCCGTGTCCAATCGCTATGCCCACTACGAACGATTCGCCTTCGACTGGCCCAGCCCGGGCGTGTTGCGGATCACGATGAAATCGCCCCTCAAAATGGGCGCCATGGATGCGAGGATGCATCGTGAGGTATCGGAAATCTGGCGCGATGTCGACGCCGATGACGGCGTCAACGTCGTGCTGTTCACCGGCGAGGGCAAGACGTTCTCGGCGGGCGGCGACCTGCATCATGAGCGCAAGGTCTGCGATGACTACGCCTTGCGGATGCAGGCCATGAAAGAGTCGCGCAATCTCGTCCTCAATATGCTGGATTGCAGTAAACCCATTGTTACGGCGGCCCGAGGATGGGCGGTTGGCGCGGGTCTTGCGACGCTGCTGCTGGCTGATGTTTCGATCGTGGCCCGGGATGCCAAGCTGTCCGATGGGCATCTGAAGATCGGCGTGGCGGCCGGTGATCATGCCGCCATCATCTGGCCTCTCCTGTGTGGCATGGCAAAGGCCAAATACTACCTGCTGACAGCGGATGCGATGACGGGTGAGGATGCCGAGCGGATGAATCTGGTGTCCCTGGCCTTGCCGGACGAAGAAGTCGAGGCCCGGGCTCTCGAGATCGCCGGCCGGCTTGCCCAGGGCGCACCAGCCGCCCAGCGTTGGACCAAGATGATGTTGAACCATTGGATCCGGCAGGCGTTGCCGATCTTCGATGCGTCCCTGGCCCTGGAGTTCACCGGCTTTGCCGGGCCGGAAGGCACAGAGGGCATCGATGCCTTTTTGCAGAAGCGCAGTCCGAAGTTCGATCCCCGCAGCCCCTTTTGATACAGCAAGAACAGGTCATCCGTGTGAGGCTGGCCGGTCTTGTGAAGACAGATTATTTCACCCTTTTCTGAAGGAGACACATTGTGAAAACATTCAAGCTACTGCGGCCTGCCGCAGCCGTATTGAGCGTCCTGGCTTTGGCCGCAGCGGCCCAGGCGCAGGACAAGGCGCCGCTTCGCATCGGCGCGATCGTGGACATGAGCGGCGTATATTCCGCCCATGGCGGTCCTGGCGTCGTGGCCGCCGTCAAGATGGCCATCGAGGATTTTGGCGGGGAGGTGGATGGCCGCAAGATCGAATTGCTGTCCGCGGATTATCACAATAAGCTGGATATCACTTTGTCGGTTGCGCGCAAGTGGTACGACCAGGATGGGGTGGACATGATCATCGAGTCCACGGACTCCGCTTCGGCCTTGGGCTTGCAGAAGCTCGGCAAGGAAAAAGAGAAAGTGGTCATCTTTGCGGGCTCCGCGTCCTCGTCGCTGACCAATGAAAACTGTTCCCCGTATGGCATCCACTACATCTACGATACGTATGCGCTGGCGCATGGCACCGGAGCCGCCGTGACCAGGAATGGCGGTGACAGCTGGTTCTTCATCACGGCCGACTATGCTTTTGGCCATTCCCTGGAAAAAGATACCAGCACGGTCGTGCAGGATTCCGGAGGAAAAATCCAGGGCGCCGTTCGCGCGCCGCTGAATACGGCTGATTTTTCCTCGTTCCTGTTGCAGGCTCAATCATCCGGCGCCAAAGTGATCGGCCTCGCCAACGCAGGGACGGATACGCAAAATGCGGTGCGCCAGGCGTCCGAGTTCGGCATTACCCAGGGCGGGCAGCAGTTGGCAACGCTGCTGGTGTTCCTCAACGATGTGAAGGGCATGGGGTTGCAGGCGGCCCAGGGGTTGCAGTTCACGACGGGTTTCTATTGGGACCGGAACGATGAGACGCGCGCTTTCGCCAAGCGTTTCTATGATGTCCACAAGGCGATGCCCTCCATGGTGCAGGCTGGCGCGTATTCGGCCACCATGCATTATCTGAATGCCGTCAAGGCGGTCGGTCCGGAGAATGCGCTGGCCGTCGTCGAACAGATGAAAAAGACGCCGGTCGACGATTTCTATACGCATAACGGCCATATCCGGGAAGACGGGCGCATGGTCTACGACATGCTGCTGGCGCAGGTCAAGACGCCTGCCGAATCCAAGGGCGATTGGGATCTGCTCAAGATCAATACCGTCATTCCGGCGGATCAGGTATCGCGTCCTCTCTCGGAGAGCGCCTGCCCGCTCGTCAAGAAGTAAAGCACGCTTGCTTTCATGAAAGATGCGCCTGCCCGTCGAGGGCAGGCGCATTTGTTTTGGCCGTGCTTCGATCATGCGCAGCCGCGTCAATTTTCCCTTGCGCTGTTTTCATGAATCAGGTAATGTTCGCCTTGGATTCTAATTGTCCGGTCAAATAACTTTTTGTACTGATCAAATAACTTTTAATGCTGATAAAAGGAGTTGAGGAAGATGGTCGTGAAGACAATTTTCAAGGGCCTTGGCGCCATGGGGTTGATGACTGCGCTGCTCGTGGCAAACGCACAGGAAACGTTGAAGATCGGCGTGCTTGGCGGAATGACGGGCCCGGGCGCTCCGTGGGGGCTGGCCATCGATGGCGGCGCAAAGATCGCTGCGGATGAGGTCAACAATGCCGGCGGCCTGGAGGTGGGTGGGAAGACCTACAGGTTGGAAGTCATCTCTTATGACGATCATTACAAGGCGGCGGATGCGGTGACCGCGGTCAATCGGCTGATCGATCAGGATCAGGTGAAGTTCATCCTGGGGCCGATCGGCTCGGCCTCTCTTTTGGCAATCAAACCGATCACCGAGAAGAACAAGGTGGTGCTCCTGTCGAATACCTATACGACCGAGGCGCTGGATGCCGAGACGCGCTACATGTTTCGCGTGCTTCCCACGACCAATGAGTACGATGCCCAGTTGATCGGCTGGCTCAAGCAGAACCGGCCCGCCATCAAGCGGGTGGCCATTCTTTCTCCGAACGATGCGACGGGTTGGAGCACGCAGAAGGGCAAGAAGAAGACATACGAAGGCCTGGGCTTCGAGGTCGTCGACGCGCGCTTTTTCGAACGCACGCAGAACGACTTCCGCACGCTGCTGGCCGGTATCCTGGCCAAGGAGGTCGACCTGATCGAGCTGGATGTGGTGCCGCCTGCGCAGGCAGGGCTGGTGATCCGGCAGGCGCGCGAGATGGGCTACAAGGGGCCGTTCACCAAGTTCGGGGGCAACAATGTTGCCGAGACGGTAAAGGCCGCGGGCGCGGAAAATGCGGAGGGAACACTGCTGTATTTCTCCGCCGATCCCGGCAGCGAAACGTTCAGCAACCTGAGCAAGGCGTACGCGCAGTATCACTCGAATGCGATGGATGACTTCACGTTCTATTTCTATGATGCCGCCAGGCTGCTTTTTGCAGCTCTGCAAAAGGCGGGGACCACGGTCGATACCGATGCTGTGGTTGCGGCGATCGAATCCGAGAAATCTTTTGACGGCATCCAGGGGAAGATTGTCTGGGGCGGCAAAGAAACCTATGGCATCGACCATCAGATCGCAACGCCCGCCTACCTTGGTGTGATCGAAGGCGGCAAGGGCAAGGTTCTGGCCAAGTTCGACGCGCGCTGATACGTGCTGGCGGCGCTGCTCTTGTGCATTGGTTGTCCGGTGCGCGCCGGAAGGCGCGCATGCACGGTCCCTGGCTCGTGCCCGGGCGTCTTCGATGTTTTCTGGCGAAGGTTTGATTCCTGATGCAAATCGCTATTCAGATTTCCATCATCGCGCTGATGACGGCGTTCGTCTACGCGTTGGTCGCTCTGGGGTTCACCCTGGTGTTCGGCATCATGCGCGTGGTGAACTTTGCGCATGGTGAGTTTTACATGCTGGGTGCATACAGTATTTACGTGTTGTATGGGCAGATGGGCCTGCCTTATGGTGTATCGCTGGTGGCTGGCGCGTTTGTGGTGGGGGTCATGGGGTTGCTGGCCGAAAAGTTTCTGTTCCGTCGATTCGTCGGTGATGAAATGGGCGGCATGATCATTTCATTGGCGCTGGCCGTGTGCATCCAGGAGGCTGTGGCGCTGGTCTTCTCGGTTGATGATCTGATGGTGACTCGTCCGGTCGAGGGTGTGCTGCAGTTTGCCGGCATATTCATACCGTTGGACCAGCTCGTCGTGGTCGGGGCCACGCTGGCGGTTCTGATTGCGTTCTACCTGTTGCTGGAGAAGACCCGCGTGGGCATCACCATCCGCGCAGTGGCGCAGGATCAGGAAGTCGCCCGCCTGCAGGGGGTGCGGTCCTGGCGCATGATGGCCTTGACTTTCGGCCTGAGCTGCGTGCTCGCCGGATTGGCGGGAGCGCTGATGGCGCCGGTCTACACCATCAATCCGCATATGGGGGAGATGGTCGTGGTCAAGGCGTTCATCATCGTGGTGCTGGGCGGATTGGGCAGTCTTCCCGGCGCGATGATTGCGGCGCTGATCCTGAGCTTCACTGAGGCGATCGCGTCCACGTTCTACAGCGCGACGGTGGCTACCATGCTGTCGTTCCTGATCGTCATGGCGGTGCTCACGTTCCGCCCGGCCGGACTGATGGGGAGGGCGCGATGAGCAAGTGCTGCCAGGGGGCCGGAGGGCCGGGTGTCTCGCTAAAACTGGAGCTGGCGATCGCGGCGATCTTATTGGCATGGCCGATGTTCGTCGATGAGGCGCGGTTCGTACTGCATGTGGGGGTCATGATTGCGCTCTACATCACACTGGCGATGAGTATGAATCTGATGCTGCGCATCGGCCAGCTTTCGCTTGCGCACGGCGCGCTGTATGGCATTGGCGCCTATGCATCGGCGATCCTGACGCGCGATCTCGGCGCGCCGTTCTGGCTGGCGTTCGTCCTGTCCGGGCTGGTGACCGCCATGATCGCGCTCATCACGGGGCCGATCTTCATGCGCCTGAAGGGGGTGCATTTTGCCTTGCTGACCTTTGCCTTCGGCGAGGTGATCGTATTGTGTTTCGTGGAGTTTGTGGATCTGTTCGGCGGCAATAGCGGATTCGGCCAGATTCCCGCGGCGCGGCTTGGCGGGCAGGACCTTGGCCGCACGGGGTACTACATGCTGACGATGGGCCTGGCGGCGTTTTGCTACTTCGGTCTCAGGGCGCTGTACCGGCGTGAGTTGGGCCTGTTTTCTGCGGCGCTGCATCAGGATGAAATGCTGGTCACGGCAAGCGGCTTCGAGGCGCTCAAATTCCGTGTGGCCGTCTTCGTGCTGAGTGCGGCGCTGGCGGGGTGGGCGGGCAGCTTGTTCGCGCACTATCAGGGCTATATCTCGCCGGATTCTTTCGGCTTCTGGACGGCGGTGAACGCCGTGATCATCAATGTGCTGGGCGGTGTTTCGGCATTGGGCGCCGTGGTGCTCGGCAGTTTCATCCTGGTGCCGTTGCCGGAGTTTCTGCGCGACCTGCAGCAGTACCAGCGATTGTTTTATGGATTGGTACTCATCGGGCTGCTCTGCTTCATGCCCAGGGGTATCGCGGGGCTATGGAATGACTTCGTCGGACGGCTGTTCGCCGGCAGGAAGGGCTTATGAATGCGGTATTGGAAGTCCGTGGACTGTCGCGCGCCTTTGGCGGCATCCGGGCGGTGGATTCGGTGTCTTTCCAGACCAGCGCGAGCGGGATCACGGGACTCATCGGGCCCAACGGCGCTGGCAAGACGACCCTGCTGAATCTGATATCCGGGGTGACGCGCGCGCAGTCCGGGAATGTGCTGTTCCGTGATGAAGCCATCACCGGCATGTCTGCTGCGGCGATCGCCCGGCGGGGGTTATGCCGTACGTTTCAGATGACGCATGTGTTTCCAGGACAGAGTGTGCTGGGAAACCTGTATCGCACGGCCCTGTTGCGGCAGTTGCCCACGCCGCGAGCCTGGCTCATGCCGGCGCGTGTGCGGGCCGGGCGGCGACAGGCCATGGCGCATGCCGAGGCCGTGTTGCAACTGATCTCGATGGAGTCTCAGGCCGATGCTGATGCGGGTTCGCTGCCCTATGGCTTGCAGAAAATCCTCGGCGTCGGCATGGCGCTGTCCACGCAGCCGGGCATGCTTCTCATGGATGAACCAGCTGCGGGCCTCAATCCCAATGAAACCGTGGAGATGACCGCGTTGATCGAGCGTATCCACCACGATGCCGGGATTGCGATTGTCCTGGTGGAGCATGACATGAAGATGGTGATGCGCTTGTGTTCGGAGCTGGTGGTCCTGGTGAATGGCCGTCTGCTCGCCAACGGCCCCGCCGATGCCGTGCGCCAGGACCCCGCTGTGATCGATGCGTATTTGGGGGCGGATATCGAAAATGCTTGATGTCAGGAACTTGTCGGTGGCCTATGGCCCCGTCGCGGCATTGCGCGACGTGTCGTTTTCAGTGACCGCGGGCAGTGTGTGCGCAGTCGTTGGCGCCAATGGTGCGGGCAAATCGACCCTCATGAAGGCATTGTGCGGGCTGGTGCCTCTGCAGAGCGGCAGCCTGTCTCTCGAAGGGCGTGACATGACCGCGCTGTCGACCCATGAACGCATTGCCCTGGGGCTTGCCTTGTCGCCGGAGGGGCGTCGTCTGTTCCCGGAGCTGACGACCTATGAAAATCTGCTCATGGGGGCTTATCTGCGCAAGAATCGGCAGGCGATTCGCGCGGACATCGAGCGTGTGTATGGTTACTTCCCACGATTGCTGGAGCGGGTGGGCAGCCAGGGGCGGCATCTGTCGGGTGGCGAGCAGCAAATGTGCGCGATCGGGCGCGCGCTCATGTCGCGGCCCAAGATATTGCTGCTGGATGAGCCATCGCTCGGATTGGCGCCGAGCGTGATCCTGGATGTGGCCCAGGCGATCCGGCGCATCAGCCAGGATGGCACGACCATTATCCTGGTCGAGCAGAACGCGCGTCTGGCGTTGAAGCTTTCGCAGCATGCGCTGGTGCTCGAAACCGGCCGTCTGGTGCTGGAGGGAAATTCTGCCGACATCATCGACGACCCCTATGTGGCCTCCGCATATCTGGGCGGCTGAACCGGGCGATTGAGAACGATTGATACAGACAAGACATGCCAAATATTTATCAAACCGCGATGTTCCATGCGTTGCGTTCGCCATCGAGCGTTGCACTGACGGATGGCGTCAATCAATGGTGCTTCGCCACGCTGTGCGCCCGTGCACGGTTCCTGGCGCGGCGAATGCAGGCGCTGGGCGTGCGGCGCAACGATCGGGTTGCCGTGCTGATGCACAACAGTGCCGACTACCTGGCGCTGATCCATGCGACCGCCTATGCGGGTTTCAGTATCGTTACCGTCAATACCCGGTACAGCGCGGCGGAGCTCGCGTTTCTGATCGATGACTGTACGCCGCGGGTATTGGTCCATGATGCGGAGTTCACGCCGGTCGTGCAGGAAATGATGGGGCGGGTGGCGCAGGCGCATCATCCGTGTTGTATGGCCGGGTTGCCGCCGGGCTTGCATGCGCCGGCCGCGGACGAGGATCCCGTGCTGCTGCGGACGGGGCATGTCGAGGACGATGATGTGGCTATCATCATGTATACCTCGGGCACCACATCGTCCCCCAAAGGGGCGATGTTGACGCATGGGAATCTGGTCTGGAATTCGGTGAACTATATCCTGGAGCTCGGGCTCGATGCGCAATGCCGCGCATTGATGGCGACACCGCTTTTTCACATCGGCGGTTTTGGCGTGCTGAACGGTCCGATTCTGTATGCGGGTGGAAGCCTCCATGTCGCGCCCCGGTTCGATGCGGCAGCCGTGATCCAGGATTTGCAGAGCATACAGCCCACGCATGTGTTCCTGCTGTCGGCCATGTGGGTCGGCATGACCGATCATCCCGGGTTCGCGTCGTTGAGCATGCCCTCCGTGCGCTATGTGCAGACGGCGGCCGCACCGCTTGGTGAATGGCGCCAGGCGCTGATCCGCAAGGTCTTCCCGAATGCCGAATTTGGCTGGGGATTCGGGATGACAGAGAGCTGTGTCACCACCATCAAGAACCGTTACACTCGCGAGATTGCGGAGCACCCTGGTTCGGTAGGCTATCTCTGGCGGCATGTGGCGCATCGGCTGGTGGACGAGAACGGGCAGGTATTGGTTGATCAGCGCGGTCCCGGGGAACTACAGGTCAAGGGGCCTACGGTGTTCAAGGGGTATTGGAATCAGCCGCAGCTCACCGCAGAGACCATCACCGAAGATGGCTGGTTGCGCACGGGGGATTTGTTTCGCTTCGATGACGACGGGTTTGCCTATTTCGTTGGGCGCAGCAAGGATATGATCAAGACCGGCGGTGAAAATGTGGCGGCGCTGGAGGTAGAGAACTGCCTGGTTGCGCACGAAGACGTGCGTGAGGCCGCCGTATTCGGGTTGCCACATGAAAAGTGGGGGGAGGAACTGGTGGCGGCCGTGGTGCCCGTCGAGGGCCGCAACCCAGAACCAGATGCCTTGCGCGCGCACTGCCGACAGCGTTTGTCGGGCTTCAAAGTGCCCAAGCGCGTGTTCCTGGTGGATGCTCTCCCGCATTCGTCTTCAGGCAAGATTCAAAAATTCAAGCTCAAGCAAGGATTCAGCGTATGACCGAGAGCGGTAGTCGATTCTTCGATGCGGAGTTTCTGCGTCAGCTCGAACAGCGGGCGCGTGATGATGCGTTCGTTGCCCGGCATGGGACCTTGGCCAATGTGCGCCTGGGTATTCGCGACAGCGGCAGCGGTGAGTTCGTGCGCCTCCATGTGCGTGCCGATGGCCTTGTCATCGACCGGCAGTCAGACGTGTCCTTCACGTTGGTTGGCGATGCCGGAGCGCTGCAGGCGCTCTCCCAGGGATTCCCGTTCAACCGCCTGGTGCGCCAGCATCGCCTTTTCGTCGAGGGCGATCTACGCAGCTGTGTCCAGAACTGGTTGCTGATTCATGCCGTTTTGCGGCTTTGCCAATTGCGCGGTGAATGATATGCCTTACGTGACGACGGCCGACGGGATTCGTGCCTACTTTGATTTTGCGGGTGTTCCGGATCGGGCATCGCCATCGCTCGTGATGGTGCATGGCGCCAGCCAGGACAGCCTGTCCTGGAAACACAATCTGGAATTCTTTTCCGCGCACTACAACGTGTATGCGCTCGATTTGCCCGGGCATGGCAAGAGTTCATTGCCGCCGCGAGGCGCATATACCGACAGCATGGAGAACGCCCGCTATGTGGTGCAGGTGATCGAGGCGCTGGCGTTGGGGCCGTCCGTGCTCATGGGGCATTCCATGGGCGGCGGCATCGTCGCGGCTGCCGCGACGCTTGCGCCGCAACTCGTTCGCGGGCTGGTATTCGTGGACGGCGCATCGGTGAACGTAGTCAAGAGTTCCGGCTACAACCCCGCCATACTGGACATGGCGCGCATCAATCCCGGCGATTGGTTCGAAGTGACTTTCCGTACTCTCATGGGCAGCCGCGCGGCCCCTGAGAGGGCGGAAGATATCGTCATGGATGCGCGCCGCTGCAGTCCCTATGTGGCATTTGCCGATATTTGCGCATTCGGCGGCTTTCGCATGGAAACGTTGCTGGAGCACATCCACTGTCCGTGCATCATCGTCGAAGGCGATGAGGACTGGTCGGTGCCGCCGGAATCGGCCCGGCAGGTTTTTGCGGTGCTGCAGGATAGAAATATTCCCGCCAAATATCTGGAATGGCCGGGTGTGGGACACTTTCCCCATAGCGAGCAACCCGAGGTCTTCAATGCCGATACATTGCGGGCAATGAAAAGTCTGAACCTATGATGCCTGATGAACGTATTTCCAGCCGGATGACTTTGCACCGGCGCCTTGGCGATGAGCTATTGGCGCTCATTCGCGATGGCACCTATCCCATCGGTTCGAATCTGCCGACCGAAGCCGAATTGTGCACCCATTTCAACGTCAGCCGCCATACCGTGCGCGAGGCGATCCGGCGGCTTGCCGACATGGGGTTGGTCGTGCGCAAGCCTCGCGCAGGAACGACGGTCGTGCGGCAGGACTCCCAGCCCAGCTTTGGACTGGGGTTGGGCGACACAGAGCAACTCACCCAGTATCTCGAAACGACGGCATTGGGCGTGCACAGGGTGGTGCACACCCTGAGCGCCCACCCCGCCGAGGCGCAACTCGAAGGAGCGCCCTGCGATTGGCTGAAGGTCTCCACCTATCGCTGCCTGCCGGGCACCGATCGGCCGATTTCCTGGACCGACATCTATATTCGCCGTGAATATGAAGCGGTCGTCGCGCATATTGGACGGCAGCCTGGCGGGGTCTATCCGCTTTTCGAACGGCTATGCAATGAAACCGTCGAGACTATCGACATGGAAATCTCTGCGGCGACTTTTCCGGCGGCGATCGGCAAAAGACTGGGATATTCCAAGAGCGATCCTGCATTGCTCATGATCCGCCGGTTTCGCAACCCTTCGGGGAAATTGCTGGAAATCGCAGTGAGCTACTACCCGCCGTACACCTTCCGCTATGTGACGCGGCTGAACCGGGTCCAGGGCCGCTACCACACATCCGCTTGAATGCCAGAAAGGGAGGCGCAGTTGAAACAGCAATACGGCAAAGCCGTTACTCTGAACATCGATGGCGCGGTGGCGCTGTTGCGGTTCGATCGGGGCGTCAATCGCAATGCCATCGATCAAGACACCTTGCTTGCGCTCACGGATGCCGTGCGTGATCTTGGTGACGATCTGGCTGTGCAGGCCGTGGTCGTGGCGGGAGGCAAGGATATTTTCTCGGCCGGCATCGATCTGAAGGACCCGGCGAAATGGCAGGAGGGCGACATGAGCCTGTTGCAGCGTCGCAATGTCGCGCAGCGTGGCGCACGGCTGTGTCAGGCCATTGAAAATCTGCCACAGATTACGATTGCCGCCATCGAAGGCATGGCAGTGGGGGGTTCCGCCGCGTTGGCGCTTGCCTGCGACTGGCGGGTGGCGGCGTACAGCGCTGCGGTCTATCTCCCTGAGGTCAAGGTGGGGTTGAATATGGGATGGGGAGCCATTCCGCGCTTGACGACGCTGATCGGACCCGCGCGCGCCAAACGGGCCATCATCCTCGGTGAAAAGCTGGATGCGCTCACGGCGGAGTCATGGGGTTTGTTTGATCATCTGAGTGAAACAGGCAGGGCGGTCGACGCTGCGCTGGCGCTGGCGCGCCAGACCGTGCAGACGCCGCCCGCGCTGCTGAGGATGAGCAAAGAGGCGGTCAATGCGAGCGCCACTGCGTTGCATCGGATGGCAATCTATATGGATGCCGATCAGGCGCTGGTATGCCGGGACAGCCAAGAGGGGCAGAGCGCCCGGCAGAGGTTCTCCAAGGGCTGAAGGTCCGCCGCCTGGCCTGATGGCCTGGGTTCGTGGCCGTGAGTGCCATGAACCCGTCAGGCCGCCGCCGGCAATCCTTCGCGTCGCTTCATGATCCGGACCAGGGCGTTCAGGGCGATGCCGTACATCGGCACGAACAGCAGCAGGCTGACGGATAGCTTGATGACGTAATCCACGACGGCGATTTCCCCCCAGTGCTCGGCCATGAAGGGGTTGTCGCTGCGCCAGAACGCGATGCTGAAGAACGCCGCCGTATCCAGCGCCTGCCCCAGCACCGAAGACGCCGCCGGCGCGACCCACCACTGCATATAGCCGCGGCGCATGCGGTCGAAGACGTGCACGTCCAGCAACTGGCCCAGGACATAGGCCGCAAAGCTGGCAAAGGCGATGCGGAACACGAAGCGGTTGAATTCGCCCAGTGCGCCGAAGCCGTTGAAGACGCCATCATGGAACAGCACGGATACGATGTAGGAGACGATCAGCGCCGGGACCATGGCGCGCATGATCACCCGGCGCGCCTCGGCTTTGCCGATCAGGCGCACGGTCAGATCCGTGGCCAGGAAGATGAAAGGAAAGCTGAAGGCGCCCCAGGTGCTGTGGAAACCGAACAGGTCGATCGGCAGTTGCACCAGATAGTTGCTGGCGATGATGATGAGGATGTGGAATGCAACCAGCAGCGCGAGGTAGAACGGGATCCGCGACTGCGGGACGGATACGGGAGTCATGAGGGCCTTTTTGATGAATGGGGTGAGGGAACCCATGAAGGAAATGCCGGCGGGGATTATAGCGCCAGACGCGCTTTCCGCGACTGTCAGTGCGCGGCTCCCAGGGCCAACGCATGGACAGGCGGTTTTAAAGACTTTGCGGGTTGTTGGTTTTTTTGGATGAGCTCGCGGCCGGCGCCCAGGGGGGCGCGGCGCACCTCACCCGGTCCCGGCTTTGCCGGGACTTCCCGTCGGATCAGGCGCAATCGGGGAGCCAAGGGCGCCACTGTTCGAACGGGACGCTTGTGATCAGTCCAGTGGACTGATCAC
>JBEBRQ010000045.1:0-24651 GCA_040394755.1 Castellaniella defragrans
GATGGACATCTGTGAAAGTAGGTCATCGTCAGGCT
Source organism: Castellaniella defragrans (assembly GCA_040394755.1). Lineage (GTDB taxonomy): Bacteria > Pseudomonadota > Gammaproteobacteria > Burkholderiales > Burkholderiaceae_B > Castellaniella > Castellaniella defragrans_A. Next base: position 36 of record JBEBRQ010000045.1, read on the forward strand.
CTTATGCAAAACCCCCGCAACTAATCCTTGCGGGGGTTTTTTTATGGGCGCAAAACATCGGGATTCCCGGAATTTGGGCTTGACGCATGCCATCCGGCTTTCTATACTGTACCCCAGTTCACTATCATTAGAAATTCGATGCCGCACACCCCAGAGGACAAAAAGCGCGTGTTGGCGCGTGTTCAGCGTATTCGCGGACAGTGTGATGCGCTCAGCCGCGCGCTCGAGGCCGGTGTTGATTGCGGGTCGGTATTGCAGCAGATCGCGGCGATTCGCGGCGCGGTCAACGGATTGATGTCCGAGGTGATGGAGGCACACCTGCGCGACACATTCGGCCGGGCGTCGGCTTCCGACGCCGAACGTGCCGAACGCGTCAGCGAAATGACCGCGTTGGTGCGCTCTTATTTGAAATAGCGGTTCATCGCACCCGCCCTATTGGAGGATCCACCATGAAATCCCGTGCCGCCGTCGCTTTCGCCGCAGGCGAACCGTTGCAGATCGTCGAGATCGACGTCGCGCCGCCAAAGGCCGGCGAGGTTCTGGTCAAGATCACCCACACCGGCGTTTGTCATACCGATGCCTTCACGCTTTCGGGCGATGATCCAGAGGGCCTGTTCCCAGCGGTGCTGGGCCACGAGGGCGCCGGCATCGTGGTCGAGGTCGGCGCGGGCGTCACCAGTGTCAAGCCGGGCGACCATGTCATCCCGCTCTATACCGCCGAATGCGGCGAGTGCCTGTTCTGCAAATCGGGCAAGACCAATCTGTGCGTGGCGGTGCGCGCCACGCAGGGCAAGGGCGTGATGCCCGATGGCACCACACGCTTTTCCTACCAGGGCAAGCCCATCTATCACTACATGGGATGTTCCACCTTCAGCGAATACACCGTGGTGGCCGAGGTGTCGCTGGCCAGGATCAACCCCGACGCCAACCCCGAGCACGTGTGCCTGCTCGGTTGCGGCGTGACCACCGGTATCGGCGCGGTGCACAACACGGCCAAGGTGCAGCCGGGCGACTCGGTGGCCGTGTTCGGCCTGGGCGGTATCGGGTTGGCGGTGCTCCAGGGCGCGCGCCAGGCCAAGGCCGGGCGTATTTTTGCCATCGACCTCAATCCGTCGAAATTCGATCTGGCCCGTACTTTCGGCGCCACCGATTGCCTCAATCCCAAGGATTACGACAAGCCGATCCAGCAAGTCATCATCGAGATGACCGGCTGGGGCGTCGATCATTCATTCGAGTGCATCGGCAATGTCAACGTGATGCGCGCTGCGCTGGAGGCCGCGCATCGCGGCTGGGGCCAGAGCGTCATCATCGGCGTGGCCGGCGCGGGGCAGGAAATCAGCACACGGCCGTTCCAGCTCGTGACCGGCCGCAAATGGCTTGGCTCCGCGTTTGGCGGCGTCAAGGGCCGCTCGCAATTGCCCGGCATGGTCGAGGATGCGATGCGGGGCAAGATCGAACTGGCGCCGTTCGTCACCCACACCATGCCGCTGGACGAGATCAACGAGGCCTTCCATCTGATGCACGAAGGCAAGTCGATCCGCAGCGTCGTTCATTATTGATATTCGAGGATCGCACTGGTAACCGCGATAACTGTTGGTCCACTCAATATGCACTCCAAAGGAGACTCTCATGGCAACCCCAGTCATTTCCGGTGATGGCATTTTTTCGCATGTATTCCTCGGCGCCGCCGACGTCCAAAAGTCCGCTGCGTTTTACGACGCCGCATTGGGCGTGCTCGGCATCAAAAACCTCGGCCCTTTCGGCAACGACTGGGTTCTATATGGGCGTGACAAGCCGGCATTCATCATTGCCCGCCCTGGCAATGGCGAGGCGCCTTCGAGCAATGGCGCGACGATAGGCTTTGCCGCGACGAGCCCCGCCGAGGTCGACGCATTCCATGCCGCAGGCCTCGCCGCCGGCGGCACCGACGAGGGCCGGCCCGGTCCGCGCAGCCATTTGCCCGGGGCCTATGCTGCCTACCTGCGTGACCCGGCGGGCAACAAGGTTTGCTCCTACACTTTCATCTGAACCCATGGAACGCATCGAACACCGCGCCTGCTTCGGCGGCTGGCAGGATGTGTACCGGCACGAATCGCGCGCACTCGGTTGCGCGATGAATGTCGGTGTGTACCTGCCGCCGCAGGCGGAAACCGAAACGCTGCTGCCGGTGCTGTATTGGCTTTCGGGCCTGACCTGCTCCGAGCAGAACTTCATCACAAAGGCCGGCGCGCAGCAATTCGCCGCGCAGCACGGCATCATCATCGTCGCGCCGGATACCAGCCCGCGCGGCGATGGCGTGGCCGACGATGCGGCCTACGATCTGGGGCAGGGCGCCGGCTTCTACCTCAATGCCACGCGTGCGCCGTGGGCGCGGCACTTTCGCATGGCCGACTACGTTGTCGAGGAATTGCCGGCGCTGATTCAGGCCAATTTCTCCGTCGGCAATGCACGCGCGATCAGCGGCCACTCGATGGGCGGGCATGGCGCGCTGACGATCGCGCTGCGCAATCCGGGCCGTTATCGCAGTGTCTCGGCGTTCTCGCCCATCGTCGCGCCGACGCAAGTCCCGTGGGGCGAGAAAGCCTTCACCGCGTATCTCGGCGAGGATCGGGAGTCATGGCGGCAATACGATGCGGTCGAGCTGATCGCACATGCGCGGGAACGCCTGCCGCTGCTGATCGACCAGGGCGGCGCCGACGAATTCCTCGAAACCCAGCTCAGGCCGCAGCTGCTGCTGGCCGCCGCAAAGGCGGCGAATTATCCCCTCACGCTCAATCTGCGCGCAGGCTACGACCACAGCTATTACTTCATCGCCAGCTTCATTGGTGAACACATCGCCCATCATGCGCAGGCATTGAAAGCCTGATGCGGCAGGCGCCCTGAGCCATAACGATATTAGTGGCGCAATAAGCAGGCGGGATTGGAAGAACGGTTTGTGGCCGCCAGAGACCGTTTTACAATCGCAACTGATGGGGGGATGTCCATGACCAATGAACGGCAGGCGCTGATGCGCCTTCTCTGTCCGCCGGGGGCGGATGTGATCGATGGCATTTTGGAGGGCTATCAGCGCTATCAGGTCCTGCTCGCGGCCCTGGACCTGAGGGTTTTCGAATTGCTGGATGAGCGGGGCGCCAGCCAGTACGGCGAGATTGCCGAGGCGATCGGGATCAACGAGATGTTCGCCCGCGAGTTTCTGGGCATCCTGGTCGATTGCGGCCTGTTGTCCCTGGAGGGCGGCCAGTATCGCAATACCAGGCTGGCAGCGGACTTTCTCGTGCCCGCCAGCCTGTTCTACCAAGGCGATGTGGTGCGCAATATCGCCGGGAATTCCTTCTGGGGCGAATTGTCCGGCGCGATGGCGCGCCGGGAGGATTCGCAGGGCCGGCGCGCTGCCTCGGGCGGCCCCAAATCGGGCTTCGTGACCGCGCTTGGCCAGAAGGCCCTGCGCGGGCAACTGCAGGCGATGACGCAGGCCATTTCAGGGTGGCGAGGGTTCGAAAAGGCCCGGCGGATTCTCGATGTCGGCGGCGGGCACGGCCTGCATACGATCGCTTTGTGCCAGGCCAATCCTCGATTGGAGGGGGTCGTGCTCGATCAGGCCGGGGTCGTGGAAACCACGAGGCGGCATATCGCCCGCCATGGGCTCGAGCATCGGGTGAGCGCAGAGGTCGGCGACGTGTCTGGCGGTTCTCTCGGCGCAGGCTACGACATCGTCCTCATTTCCCATCTGCTGTACAGAAGGCATCTGGCGCCTGTTTTCGATGCCGTCCATGCCAGCCTCAATCCCGGCGGGGTGTTCATCAGCAATCACTGGTTCCGCGCCCCTGGTGGCGAGGCGTTGGAGGACATGGGCGCCGTCAAGGCGCTGTCCAGGGCATTCCAGAGCTTCAAGCATCCCCTGTGCCCGCCAGAGGAATTCGATGCGCTGCTCGATGAAAAGGGATTCGAACTCGTGAGCACCCATTCGTCGGTGGAGGGGTTTGGCGCGGTGCGTCTGCAACTGGCCGAAAAACGCTGAAACCGCCGCTGTCCGGGGGGACGGCGGCGGCCAGTCTCCGGCCTTGCCCGATGCCGGGCAGGCCGCGGGCCCGGCGGTCAATTCACCTTGTGCAGGCCCAGGCCCGTGAACACCAGCGACCACCCCTGGAACAGCAAGTCGAAGCCCAGCAGGAAGCCGAGGATCTTCAGGCTGTTGGCGGGCCAGCCGATGGCGATCAGGATGCCGACGGCGAACGTCAGGAGGCCCGAGAGCGCCAGCCAGCGCCAGCCGCGCTGGCCGCGGTTCTGGAACCAGACCCACAGCCGGAACGCGCCGGCGCCGATGAGCGTGGCGCCGAGCGCGAGCGTCAGCAGGATGGCGCCGACGACTGGATTGGCAATGGCGATGATGCCCGCGCCCGCGTAGAGCAGGCCGCTCAGGGCCCAGAGCAGGGAACTGCGCCAACCCTTGACCCGCCAGGCCTGGATGAGCTGGCTGCCGGCGCCGATCAGCATCATGATTCCGATGAAAAGCACGCTCACCAGGGTGGCCGCCAGCACCTGGACGAGGGCGGCGGCGCCCAGCACCAGCAGGATGACGCCGATCGCCACGAACCACCCCCAGTGCGCCTGCATGGCATCGAGCGATCGGGCGATTTGTTCGCTGGGGGTGTGAATGCTGATGTTTTCATTCGTCATGATTTTCCGTCCTGAAAATTGAGCCGTGGGAAAGCACCCAAGAAACCCTTTGGTTCAGAATATTCCATGAACACTGTAACACCCGGGCGATAGAAACAACATATCTATACTATTTCAGCATCAACTATCTGGAACCCCTGCACCAGTCCAGTGCCGGACTGATGCAGGGGCCCCCGGGCCGGGCGGCGGCATAGGGTCGCCGGCCGCATCATGAGCCCGCCGGCAGGCGGCACATGGATGCGCGCGTGTGCTCAGGCCCGCAGCGTTTGTGCCTCGTCCGGCCCGTTGCGCAGTCTGTCGGCCAGGGCCGCGAAACCTGCGCGCAGCGCCTGATCGCCGCCGGGCGCGTGGCTGATGCTGGCGCGAATGTATTGGGGCGGCGCGCCGCGGCCGGCGCTGAAAGCCTCCGCGCTCGCGACGAGGTGCCCTTGTTTGCGCAGGTCCTGCTCGATCTCGCCGGCGCGCCACGGGGCGGGGACTTCGAGCCAGAAGTGCGGGCAATTGGGATGCGAGCGATAGCCCAGGCCATCGAGCAGATCGGCGACCAGCGCCTGGCGCCGTTCGATTTCCGCGATCTGTTGCGCCAGCAGCGCCTGCGCCGTGCCGTCCGCGATCCAGCGGCTCGCGAGTTCCTGCGTCAAGGGCGTCGCCATCCAGCATGAGTTGCGCACGGCCGCGGCGATGCGGCTCATCATGGCCGCCGGTGCATGGACATAGCCGGTCCGCAGCCCCGCGGCCACGGCCTTGCTCATGCCGCCGATCAGGATGCCGCGTTCGGGCAGCAGATGACCGATGGGGGGCGGGCGCTGGCGCATCAGCACGGCGTGGGTTTCGTCCTCGATGACGATGAGGTTGTATGCGCGGCAGATGCGCGCGATTTCCTGCCGGCGCGTGATCGACATCACCGCCGTGGTCGGATTCTGGATGGTGGGGGTGCAGTACACGGCAGCGACCCGATGGCTGCGGCAGAGTTCTTCCAGCGATTCCGGCAGTATGCCTTCCGCGTCCATGTCCAGTCCCAGCACTTTGATGCCCAGGAGCCGCGCGGCGCTGATCAGGCCGGGGTACGAGAGGTATTCCGTGACCAGGGTGTCGCCGGCGCGCAGCAGCGCCATGAGCACGGCGAGCAGGCCGTGCTGGCTGCCGTTGACGCACACGATTTGTCCGGCCTGCGCCTGGAATTCGCCGTGCGACAGCCACGCCGCGCCGGCCTGGCGATGCCGCGGCAGGCCGACGTCCGGGCAGTAGCGCATCAAGTCCGCGAGTGTCGCGGATTCCCCGGCCAGTTGCCGCAGGCTGTACGCCAGCGCTTCGGCCTCGTCGTCGCCCGGGATATGCATGTTGCGGCTCATGTCGTTGCACGGGCCGGCGTCGTCTGCAACGTTGCGAAAGCCCCTTTCCCGGGGGTGTTCCCGGCCCGGTTCGCGGACGAAGGTGCCATCGCCGACGCGGGCCGTCACCAGGCCCAGGCGTTCGAGTTCCCCGTAGGCCCGGCTGACGGTGCCGGGCGTGATGCCGAGCTTGTCCGCCAGGATGCGGTGCGGCGGCAGTTTCGCCCCCGGCGCGAGGGTGCCATTGCCGATGGCCTCGCCGATGCCTCGGGCGAGCCGTTTGTACTTCGGCCCGACACCTTCATGCAGGGAATTTTCGATAATTGAAATGATGCCAATATTGGGTTTGACTGGTGTCATTATCCGAATATATCCTTTGTGGATCGAGTCAATAACTCAATAAAAATCTAGTTTAAAAAATTGACATCTTTTTAAAGGGATTCATTCGTGTCGATTGACATCATATCAGAGATCGGCCAGCGCAAGTCTCTGGCCGGTCTGGTCACCGCTCTGTTGTTCCTGGTGGTGTGCCTCAGTTGGGGGACGACCTGGCTGGGGATCGAGGTCGCCGTGGAAAGCGTGCCGCCGCTCACGGCGGCAGGCTTGCGCTTCCTGATTGCTTTTCCGCTGTTTCTGCTGTTTGCCGCGATGCGCCGCGAGCCGGTCTTTTTCCCCCGCCAGTACCGGGCGTTTTCCGTGTTCGTCATGCTCGGCTATTTCGGCATTCCGTACTACTTGCTGAACTATGGCGAGCAATACGTCGCCTCGGGGCTGACGGCCTTGCTGTTCAGCACCATGCCGGTATTCATTCTGCTGTTTTCGGCGATCTTTCTGAGGGAACGCATCCGGGCATCGCAGGTCATCGGCATCGCGATCGGGTTCGGCAGTCTTTTCATGATCATCAAATCCCAGGGGCTGCACCTGGAGTATTCGACGCTGCGGGGCGTGGCCGCCATTCTGGCGGCGGCGGTGATGCATGCGCTCGTCTACGTCATCACGAAACAGCGCGGCGCCGAGATCGGGGTGATCACCTTCAATACACTGCCCATCGGCATCGCGGGTCTGGGACTGTTCGCCGCCGGGCTGCTGGTCGAGCAGCCGGATCTTGCCCGCGTCGCCGCAAGGTCCTGGGCGGCTTTGGCCTACCTCGGGCTGGCGGCCTCGGTGGGGGGCTTCATCGTCTACTTTTTTCTGCTCAAGCGGCTGAGTCCGGTGGCGCTGTCGTTCGTGTTCATCATTTTTCCGGTCTTTGCCATCGTCATCGGCGCCTGGTACGAGGGGGCGGCGCTGTCCCGCGAGCTGGCAGGCTTTACCGCGCTGCTGCTGACGGGTTTCGCCATCACGAAACTGCCCTATCCGAAAAACCAGTAACACACCCCGATCGAGGCCAGGACGCCCGACAGGTCGGCCAGCAGCGCGCAGCCGACGGTGTGGCGCACGCGCTGCACGCCGACGGCCCCGAAATACACGGCCAGCACATAAAAGGTGGTTTCCGTGCTGCCCTGCACGGTGGCCGCCAGCAGGGCGGGGAAGCTGTCCGGGCCGTAGTGCTGCATGGTTTCGATCATCAGGGCGCGCGCGGCGCTGCCCGAGAACGGCTTGACCAGCGCGGTGGGCAGCGCGTCCACGAAGCGCCCATCCAGCCCGGCCATCTGCACCGCCCAGCGGATGCCATCGAGCAGCACGTCCAGCGCGCCCGAGGCGCGCAGCACGCCGATGGCGCACAGCATGGCGACCAGATAGGGCAGCAGGTTCTTGCAGACCTCGAAGCCTTCCTTGGCGCCCTCGATGAATTGTTCGTAGACCGGGACGCGCTTCCAGGCCCCGGCGATGAGGAAGACGATAATGATGCCGAACAGTGTCAGGTTGCCCAGTAGCGAGGACAGGGCGGCCACGGCGGCGGCGCTCAGCGAGGCCAGCAGCGCCATGAAGCCGCCCAGCGCCAGCACGCCCGTGCCGAGCCAGGCGAGCACCACTGGATCGTGCAGCCGCAGGCGCTGCATGAAGGCGACCGACAGCAGGCCCACCAGGGTCGAGACCGAGGTGGCCAGCAGGATGGGCAGGAATACCAGTGTCGGGTCGGGCGCGCCCTGCTGGGCGCGGTACATGAAGATCGTGACCGGCAGCAGGGTCAGCGAGGAGGAGTTGAGCACCAGGAACAGGATCTGCGCATTGGTCGCGGTCCCCGGGGTGGGGTTAAGGGTCTGGAGGGCGCGCATGGCGCGCAGGCCGATGGGCGTGGCGGCGTTGTCCAGGCCCAGGCCGTTGGCGGCGAAGTTCAATGTGATGAGGCCGAGCGCCGGGTGGCCGGCGGGGACCTCCGGCATGAGGCGGCGGAACAGCGGCGCGAGCAGGCGGCCCAGCCGTTCGACGAGGCCCGCGGATTCGGCGATCCGCAGGAATCCGAGCCACAGGGTGAGTGTGCCGAACAGGAGCAGCATGAGCTGGACGGATAGCCCCGCCATTTCGAACAGACTGGCGATCAGGCGCGCGAAGACCCCGGCATCGCGCAGGACCAGCCATTGGAACAGGCTGGCGGCGGCGGCCACCAGGAAGAATCCGAGCCATAGAATGTTCAACATGCGGGGCAGTGTAGCGCGGGACTCTGTGGCGTGGCGTAAGGTTTACCGTTTATGGCGGGGCGGGTGCACGAAAAGGTGCTTGTCGAGAAGGGCTGCTTTGTTTGTTTTTTTGTGCGAGCTCGCGGCCGGAGCCAGGGAGGCGCGGCGCACCTCACCCGGTCCCGGCTTTGCCGGGACTTCCCGTCGGATCAGGCGGAATCGGGGCGGTCGCCAAACTCGTGGGGTGGTCGGTCCACTGGACCGACCACAAGCGTCCCACTCAAACAGTGGCGCCCTTGCCTCCCCGATTCCGCCTGATCCGACAGCGGGTTCGAAAGCGCCGCGCCTCCCTGGGCTCCGGCCGCCTACGAAAGTGGGAGATTGCTGGTCCTTTTGCTGCATCGGTCGGCCAGGGATCGCTTTGGCTGCTCGGAGCGCCTTTCGGTTGCTGCCTTTCGGTTGCTTGCACCCAAGAAAGTAAGGAAGTAAGATTTCCTTGTATTCATGATTCGACGGAGGCTGCCATGCTTGCCAAATTGACGTCAAAGAACCAGATCACCTTGCCCAAGGCCGTCGTGTCGGAGGTGGACGCGGCGGATTACTTCGAGGTGGCCGTCGAGAACGGCCGGATCGTGCTGACGCCGGTGCGTGTCCAGGGGGCTCAAGCCGTTCGCGACCAGCTACAGCGGCTCGGTATTACAGAACAGGATATAGAGGATGCCGTTTCCTGGGCTCGGCAATGATCCGTGTCGTTCTGGATACCAATGTCGTGCTCTCGGCGCTGCTGTTCACGTCTGGCCGTCTCGCGTGGATACGCCGGGCCTGGCAGCACAGAAAGATTCAGCCCCTGGTGTGCAAGGAAACAGCCAGCGAGTTGCTGCGTGTGCTCGCGTATCCGAAATTCAGCTTGACGGCTGAGGATCGGCAGGCGCTTTTGGAGGACTTCCTGCCGTATACCGAGGTGGTCGAGTTGCCGCAGCCGTGGCCCCCATTGCCGGCCTGCCGCGATGAAAAGGACCAGGTGTTTCTGGTGCTGGCGCATGCCGGCCAGGCCCAGGCTCTCGTCACGGGCGATGGCGACATCCTCGCCATGCGCGACGATTTCCCCGGCCTGATCGTCACGCCTGACGAGCTGGCCACACGACGAGGCAGCGGGCTGCATTTTTAAAGCGCACATACCCAGGCATCAGCCTGGGCCGCTCAAGTTTTCAAATGCCGAGGTCATTGCTTTCCCCTATGATCCAGATTTTGGGTTGCGACACGACACGAGTCAGGAACGACTCTTGGTGGGCGATGCGTTTATCGAAATCTGCTCTCGATAGAATCGTGGGATTGACGGGGCGGCCCAACGCCGTGCTGGCGTCTTCCAGGGCGGAGAAAAGTGCGCTGTAGTTGAGTTCGTCGCTGATCAGCATCAGATCGATATCGCTGCTGGCGGTATCCGTTTTCTTTGCGACGGAGCCATACACGAACGCGGCGGTGATTTGGGGCGATATGGGTTCAAGCGCCTTGCGCAGCGGATCGGCCAGGCCTGTTGTCTTTTGTATGATCGCGCATAGCTCGTTGAAGATCGGCGACTCTGGATTGGCTTGGTAGTGTTTTTGGTTGCCGACCGCTTTCACGGTCACCAGGCCGCTGTTGGTCAGTGTCGCCAACTCACGCTGCACGGCGCCCGAGCCGCTGGCGGCCAGACCGATCAATTCATTGGCATAAAAGCTGCGATCAGGCTGGCCATAGAGAATCCCCAGCACGCGTTGTTTGGTGCCGGGAAAGAGGGCGTCGGACAGGCTTCGGGGCGCCGGGACGGTGCTGGTTGTACCCATATTGGGTTCTATCATACCCATTTTGGGTTTGTCCGGCTATTGTTCTTGTTTGGATCGCTACAAATATTCCCAAGAATCCGAGCCACCCAACCCCGAACCTGCCCCGCCGCAACCGCCGCCGTATCAGTCGAAAATCCCCGGATTCAGCAGGATCGTCCGGTCCACATCCTGGATGCGGGTGCGGCCGCAAAAGGCCATGGACACATCCAGTTCGTTGGCGATGAGTTCCAGGCAGCGGACGACGCCGGGTTCGCCGAGGGCGGCCAGGGCGTACAGAAAGGCGCGGCCGATCATGGCGCCGCGCGCGCCCAGCGCCACGGCGCGCAGCACGTCCTGGCCGCCGCGCACGCCGCCGTCCATCAGCACCTCGATGTCGCCGCCCACGGCGTCGGCGATGGCGGGCAGGACCGAGATCGAGGAGGGCGCGCCGTCGAGCTGCCGGCCGCCGTGGTTCGAGACGATCAGGGCGTCGGCGCCGGCCGCGACCGCGAGGCGCGCGTCCTGGGCGTCCATGATGCCCTTGACGATGAGCTTGCCGCCCCAGCGTTCCTTGATCCACGCCAGGTCTTTCCAGTTCAGCGAGGGGTCGAATTGCGCCGCCGTCCAGGCCGAGAGTGAATGCAGGTCGGTGACCCCCGGGGCGTGGCCGACGATGTTGCCGAAAGTGCGCCGCGAGGTGCCCAGCATTCCCAGGCACCAGCGCGGCCGGGTCGCCAGGTTGAGCAGGTTGGCGAGGGTGGGCCGGGGCGGGGTGGACAGGCCGTTCTTGATGTCCTTGTGGCGCTGGCCGAGGACTTGCAGGTCCAGGGTGACGACCAGGGCCGAGCAGCCCGCAGCCCTGGCGCGGTCGATCAGACGGCCGATGAAATCGCGGTCGCGCATCACGTAGAGCTGGAACCAGAAAGGCCGCCGGGTGCGCGCCGCGACGTCCTCGATCGAGCAGATGCTCATGGTCGAGAGGGTGAAGGGGATGCCGAACCTTTCGGCGGCGCGCGCGGCCAGGATCTCGCCGTCGGCGCGCTGCATGCCGATCAGGCCGGTGGGCGCGAGGGCTACCGGCAGGGCGGCATCCTCGCCCAGCAGGGTCGTGCGCAGGCTGCGCTGGCTGATGTCCACGGCCACGCGCTGGCGGAATTTCAAGGCCTGGAAATCGGCCTCGTTGGCGCGGTAGGTGTTCTCGGTCCACGAGCCCGAATCCATATAGTCGTAGAACATGCGCGGCACGCGGCGGCGGGCGAGCCGGCGGAAGTCTTCGACGCAGGTCATTCGGGCGAGGGTGGACAAAGGGGTCTCCTGGGGTGTTGCGGGGCGATGCGGTGCGCGGGCCGGATGGGCGCCGTGCCATTATGATACGGCGCGGGGGCGCGGCAGCGATGCGGCGGGGGCGCGAAAGCGCCATGCGCGATGAGGCGGCCGGGCCGATCATTTCCGGCCGCTGGCCGTTTGGCGCAACTGGATTTTTCCGTTTTCCCGATTGGATTTTTCCGGTTTGCGGGCTGGATGGCTCGATCAAGGGTTATCCCTAGGGCTTGAAAACCTGCTGGCCGGAATTGTGGTTCAAATGCAACGACCTGGGCGGAAACTGGCCGGTTTGCAAGGCTCATCGTGGCGCTCGGGCGGGATTTTTGATGCAATACCTACAACTTCCCATCGCGGAGTTAGAAAGAGCAGCAGCACAAGGTGGTTGTTGGGCTGCTCTGATTTACTCAATCTACGGAGATTTCTTACATGAAAAAGACTCTGCTCGCTGCTGCTCTGATCGTCGGTTTCGCCGGCGTTGCTCAAGCAGAAACGTCCGTCACGATGTACGGTATTCTGGATACCGGCTACGGCTACTCGAACTACAAGCTGAATGGCGATGATTTCACCATCAAGGCTACGAGTTCCGGTCTGACCTCCGGCATTTTCAACGGCAACCGCTGGGGCGTCCGTGGTTCCGAGGACCTGGGCGACGGCCTGCGCGCCATCTTCACCCTGGAATCGGGCTTTGATATCGGTAATGGCAACCACCAGCAGGGTGGCAGCTTCTTCGGTCGCCAAGCCTTCGTCGGTCTGGCCAGCGATAACTGGGGTAGCCTGACCATGGGCCGCCAGTACAACATCGCCACCCAACTCACCTACAACGTCAATTCGTCGGTCGCCATGGGTGATATGGAAAAGACCTTCGGCAGCGTGGGTCTGGGCAACCGCATGAACAATTCGTTCAAGTACATGACCCCGGACTTCTCCGGCTTCAAGGCGGGTGTTGCATACGGCAACCCCAACACCACGATTGTTCGTAGCGAAGATGTCTTTGGTGTCTCTGATGACCTCAATCGTAGCAACTGGACGTCCGCTGGTCTGGGCTATGAGAATGGCCCCCTCACTGCTGGCGTTAGCTATGATCGTCTGAGCCAGGACGACGGCAAGGCGCTCACCGCCTGGGTGGTTAGCGGCGCTTATGACTTCGAAATCGTCAAGCTGGCTCTGGCCTACGGCCAGGATCGTCATGGCAAGCTGCCGGGCTGGGCTGCGCCTCTCGGTGGTTTGGCTGATGCGGCTGACCTCGAGTTGCCCGAAGGCTTCCGCTCACACAACTACCATGTCAGCCTGTCGGCTCCGCTCGGTGGCGGTGTTGCGGTTGCTTCGTGGAGCCGTTCCTCGTCCAACCTGGACGACTACTACGGGGACACCAAGTCGCAGAACATCTACCACCTGAACTACAACTACCCCCTGTCCAAGCGCACCTCCGTGTACGCCTACGGCAGCTACGGTACGGGCTTGGCCTACGTCGACAACCTGAAGGGCCGCGAACTCGGCCTGGGTCTGAACCACAAGTTCTGATCGCCACGCATGGGGTATCCCATGCCGCGAGGCCCGGTTCGCCGGGCCGCATGAACCCGGTTCAGGAACACAGGTTCTTGATAGCAAAAAACCACCCCTCGGGGTGGTTTTTTGCTATGGGGCATTCAAGGAAAATCGCAGCTATCCAGGCCGCAGTTCCTTTTTGGCGAGTGGCAAGCCGAGGGCGCGTGGCAGTCGGATTGTTGGCAGACTGCCGCCGCGCCTGCGTCAATCCGGCCGTCATGCACGCCGTGGGGCGGCATTGCGCGCGCCTCCGTGGCGCATACCTGGAAAAAACTTATCCTGTGACAATGTTTGCGCGCCCGTTTTCCCACTGAAAGACCCTGTCGAAATGCTACAATCCCAGAGTTTAGTTATTTGCCGATAAGGGGCCTCACGTATGAATCTGCAGCAGTACTTTCCTGTGCTCCTTTTCATCCTGGTGGGGACGTTCATCGGCATGGCGCTGCTCGTGGCGGGGCGGATTCTCGGGCCGCACCGGCCCGATGCCGAAAAGCTGTCCGTGTACGAGTGCGGCTTCGAGGCGTTCGGCGATTCGCGCATGAACTTCGACGTGCGCTACTACCTGATCGCCATCCTGTTCATCATGTTCGATCTGGAAATCGCCTTTCTGTTTCCCTGGGCCATGGCCAATGGGGTGGTGGGGATGGTCGGTTTCTGGGCGGTGGCGATATTCCTGGCCGTGCTGACGGTGGGCTTCATCTACGAGTGGCGCCGCGGCGCGCTGGACTGGGAATAATCCGGGGGATCAATCATGGCTATCGACGGCATTCTCAAAGAAGGCTTCATCACCACCAGCGCGGACAAGTTCCTCAACTGGGCGAAAACCGGTTCGCTGTGGCCCATGACCTTCGGTCTGGCCTGTTGCGCGGTGGAAATGATGCACGCGGGCGCGGCCCGCTACGACCTGGATCAGTTCGGCATCATTTTTCGCCCCAGCCCGCGCCAGTCCGACCTGATGATCGTGGCCGGCACCCTGTGCAACAAGATGGCTCCGGCCCTGCGCAAGGTCTACGACCAGATGCCCGAGCCGCGCTGGGTCGTGTCGATGGGCTCGTGCGCCAATGGCGGCGGCTATTACCACTATTCCTATTCCGTGGTGCGCGGCTGTGACCGGATCGTGCCGGTGGATGTCTACGTGCCGGGCTGTCCGCCCACGGCCGAGGCTCTGGTCTACGGCCTGCTGCAGATGCAGAACAAGATCCGCCTGACCAACACCATCGCCCGCTAGGCGCGCCCCGGCCCTGGCCGAACTTCTTTCGATGATCTGCATATGACACGGCTACAGACTCTACACGACAACTTGCGCGAGGTCTTCGGCGCGGCGGCCGATCTGGTCGAGGCGCGCGGCGAGCTGACGCTGCAAGTGCCCGCCGAGGCCTGGATCGAGACCTGCCGCATCCTGCGCGACGATGCACGGCTGCGCTTCGAGTCCTGTATCGACTTGTGCGGCATGGACTATTCGGCCTGGAAGGCCCCGGCCCAGCCGTCCGCCGCCGCCGCTGCCTATCCGCGCCGTTTCGCCGTGGTGGCGCACCTGCTGTCGGTCAGCCGCAACTGGCGGCTGCGCGTGCGCGTGTTCGCGCCCGACGACGAGTTCCCGGTGCTGCGCTCGCTGGTCGATGTCTGGCCCGCCGTCAACTGGTACGAGCGCGAGGCCTTCGACCTGTTCGGCATCGTGTTCGAGGGCCATCCCGACCTGCGCCGCATTCTCACGGACTACGGTTTCATCGGCCATCCGTTCCGCAAGGATTTCCCGATCTCGGGCCATGTGGAAATGCGCTACGACGCCGAGCAGAAACGCGTCATTTATCAACCGGTGACCATCGTGCCGCGCGAAATCACGCCGCGCGTGGTGCGTGAGGACCACTACGGAATAGAGCGGTACTGACATGGCAGAAATCCAGAACTACAACCTCAATTTCGGCCCGCAGCATCCGGCGGCCCACGGGGTGCTGCGCCTGGTGCTCGAGCTTGACGGCGAGGTGGTGCAGCGCGCCGACCCGCACATCGGCCTGCTGCATCGCGCCACCGAAAAGCTCGCCGAGAACCGCACCTTTCTGCAGGCGCTGCCCTACATGGACCGCCTCGACTACGTGTCGATGATGTGCAACGAGCATGCCTACTGCCTGGCGGCCGAGCGCCTGCTGGGCATCGAGGTGCCGTTGCGCGGCCAGTACATCCGCGTGATGTTCGACGAGATCACGCGCATCCTCAATCACCTGATGTCGCTGGGGTCGCACGCGCTGGACGTGGGCGCGATGGCCGTGTTCCTGTATGCCTTCCGCGAGCGCGAGGATCTGATGGACTGCTACGAGGCGGTGTCGGGCGCGCGCATGCACGCGGCCTACTACCGCCCGGGCGGCGTCTACCGCGATCTGCCCGACACCATGCCGCAGTACGCGCCCAGCAAGTACCGCGGCGACAAGGAAATGCGCGCCATGAACGCGGCGCGCTCGGGCTCGCTGCTGGATTTCATCGAGGACTTCACCAACCGCTTTCCGGGCTGCGTGGACGAGTACGAGACCCTGCTGACCGATAACCGCATCTGGAAGCAGCGCCTCGTCGACGTCGGCGTGGTGTCGCCGGAACGCGCGCTGGCGCTGGGCTTCACCGGCCCCATGCTGCGCGGCTCGGGCGTCGAATGGGACCTGCGCAAGCACCAGCCCTACGAGGTCTACGACCGCGTCGATTTCGACATTCCGGTGGGCGTCAACGGCGACTGCTACGACCGCTATCTGGTGCGGATCGCGGAAATGCGCGAGTCCAACCGCATCATCCGTCAGTGCGTGGAATGGCTGCGCAACAACCCCGGCCCGGTCATCGTCGACAGCCACAAGGTCGCGCCGCCGAAACGCGAGCGCATGAAGACCGGCATGGAGGACTTGATCCACCACTTCAAGCTGTTCACCGAGGGGATGCACGTCCCCGAGGGCGAGGCTTACGCGGGCATCGAGCACCCCAAGGGCGAGTTCGGCATCTACATGGTGTCCGACGGGGCCAACAAGCCCTACCGGGTCAAGATCCGCGCGCCGGGTTTCGCCCATCTGCAATCGCTCGAGGAAATGTCCCGCGGCCACATGATTTCCGACGTGGTGACCATCATCGGCACCCAGGACATCGTGTTCGGCGAGATCGACCGCTAGCCGGCCGCGCCACCGCCCCAGGACGCCAATCAGGGATCCATATGCTGCTTTCCGAACAAGCCTACCGCAAGATCGACCAGGAACTGACCAAGTTCCCGCCCGAGCAGAAACGCTCCGCCGCGATCGCTGCGCTCACGATCGCCCAGGACGAGCTGGGCTGGGTATCGCCCGAGGTCATCCGCGACGTCGCGCAGTACCTGGGCCAGCCGCCCGTCGCGATCCAGGAGGTCGCGACCTTCTACAATATGTTCAACACCCGGCCCGTCGGGCGCTACACGCTGACGATCTGCACGAACCTGCCCTGTGCCTTGCAGGACGGCGTCAAGTCCGCCGAGTACCTCAAGGAAAAGCTCGGCATCGATTTCCATGAAACCACCGCCGACGGCCTGTTCACCCTGGTCGAGGGCGAGTGCATGGGGGCCTGCGGCGATTCGCCCGTGATGATCGTCAACGGCAAGCACATGTGCTGCCGTATGCAGCCGGAAAAAATCGACGCCCTGATCGGCGAACTCAAACAGGAGTCGGCATGAGCGGCCTGGACGTACTGCAGAAATTCTCCACGGACGCGCTGTCGCCGGACCTGGGCGGGGACCCCTCGCGCAGCATGATTTTTCATGGCCGCCACATCCAGCCACAGATTCTCGCCGGCCTGGACGGCAATAACTGGGACCTCGAGGGCTACGTCGCGCGCGGCGGCTACGAGGGGCTGCGCCGTATCCTGTCGACGGGCATGAAGCCCGAGGACGTGATCGCCGAGGTCAAGGCCGCCGGCCTGCGCGGCCGCGGGGGCGCGGGGTTTCCCACCGGCCTCAAATGGAGCTTCATGCCGCGCAACCTGCCGGGCCAGAAATACCTGGTCTGCAACTCCGACGAGGGCGAGCCGGGCACGTTCAAGGATCGCGACATCCTGCGCTACAACCCGCATGCCGTGATCGAGGGCATGATCATCGGCGGCTATGCCATGGGCATCGCCGTGGGCTACAACTACATTCACGGCGAAATCTTCCAGATCTACGAGCGCTTCGAGCAGGCGCTCGAGCAGGCCCGCAAGGCCGGGTTCCTGGGTAAGAACATCCTCGGCACGGACTTCGATTTCGAGCTGCACGCCTTTCATGGTTTCGGCGCCTACATCTGCGGCGAGGAAACGGCGCTGCTGGAATCGCTCGAGGGCAAGAAAGGCCAGCCGCGCTTCAAGCCGCCGTTCCCGGCGAGCTTCGGCCTCTATGGCCGGCCCACCACCGTCAACAACACCGAAACCTTCGCCGCCGTGCCCTGGATCTTTCGCCACAGCGCCCAGGAATACCTGGAGGCGGGCATTCCCAACGCCGGCGGGACCAAGATCTTTTCCATTTCGGGCGACGTCGAGCGGCCGGGTAATTACGAAATTCCGCTGGGCACGCCCTTTGCAAAACTACTGGAACTCGCCGGCGGGGTGCGCGGCGGACGCAAGCTCAAGGCGGTGATCCCGGGCGGGTCCAGCTCGCCGGTGCTGCCCGCCGACATCATGATGCAGACCAATCTGGATTACGACTCGATCGCCAAGGCCGGGTCCATGCTGGGTTCGGGCGCGGTCATCGTCATGGACGAGACCCGCTGCATGGTCAAGTCCCTGATGCGCCTGTCGTACTTCTATTTCGAGGAGTCCTGCGGCCAGTGCACGCCGTGCCGCGAGGGCACCGGCTGGCTCTACCGCATGATGCATCGCGTCGAGCACGGGCAGGGCACGCCCGAGGACATCGAAACCCTGGACTCGGTCGCGCACAACATGATGGGACGCACCATCTGCGCCCTGGCCGACGCCGCCGCCATGCCGGTACGCAGCTTCATCAAGCATTTCCGCGACGAATTCGTACACCACATCGAGCACAAAGATTGTGTGGTGTCCAAATATCTGTAGGATCAGGACACGCTCATGGTAGAACTCACCATAGACGGCCTCAAGGTCGAAGCCGCCGAGGGCAGCATGGTCATCCAGGCCGCGCATGCGGCCGGCCTGTACATTCCCCATTTCTGCTATCACAAGAAACTGAGCATCGCGGCCAACTGCCGCATGTGCCTGGTCGAGGTGGAAAAGGCGCCCAAGGCGGTGCCGGCCTGCGCGACCCCGGTCACCAACGGCATGGTGGTGCATACGCGCTCGGAAAAGGCCGTGGCCGCGCAGCGCGCCGTCATGGAATTCCTGCTGATCAATCACCCGCTGGACTGCCCGGTGTGCGACCAGGGCGGTGAATGCCAGCTTCAGGATCTGGCGGTGGGCTATGGCGAGACCGCCTCGCGCTACAAGGAACCCAAGCGCACGGTCTTTCACAAGTCCATGGGGCCGCTGATATCGGCCGAGCAGATGCAGCGCTGCATCCATTGCACGCGCTGCATCCGCGTCGGCGAGGAAATCGGCGGCATGATGGAAATCGGGATGCTCAACCGCGGCGAGTTCTCCGAGATCACGACTTTCGTCGGCGAGGCCGTCGAGTCCGAGCTCTCGGGCAATATGATCGACGCCTGCCCGGTGGGCGCGCTGCTGTCCAAGCCCTTCATGATGTCGGCGCGTACCTGGGAACTCGCCCGCCGCCGTTCGGTCAGCCCGCACGACAGCGTGGGCGCCAATCTCGTGGTCCAGACCAAGCTGGACCGGGTGATGCGCGTCGTGCCGTTCGAAAACGAGGACGTCAACGAGTGCTGGATCAGCGACCGCGACCGTTTCGCCTATTGCGGGCTGTATACCGAGGATCGCTTGCAGCATCCCATGGTCAAGGGCTGCGATGGCCAGTGGCATGAGGCCTCCTGGGCCGATGCGCTGCAGGCCGTGGTCGACGGCCTCGACCGGGTGCGCGAGGAATCCGGCCCGGCCCAGATCGGCGCGCTCGGGACCGAGACCGCCACGCTCGAGGAACTCGCCCTCCTGGCGCGCCTGACGCGCGCCCTGGGTTCGGACAATGTCGATTTCCGCCTGCGCGGCGATGGCGCCGCGCTGGACGGCGCGCTCTCGGGCGCGCCCTGGCTCGGCCTGCCGATCGCCGGGCTGAACAATCTCGACCGCGTGCTGGTGGTGGGCTCGTTCCTGCGCAAGGATCATCCGCTGTTCGCGCAGCGTCTGCGCCAGGCGGCCAAGCGCGGCATGCAGCTTTCCCTGATCGATTCCGTGGCGACCGACCCGCTGGTGCCGGTCACTGCGCGCATGACGGTGGCGCCTTCCGCCTGTGTCAATGCTCTGGCCGAGGTCCTGGTGGCGCTGGCCGGGCAAAAGGGCCAGGCGGTGCCCGAGGCGTTCGCCGGCGTGCAGCCGGGCGAGGCCGCGCAGGCGATCGCCGCCAGCCTGGCTTCGGGCGAGCGCGTGGCCGTGCTGCTGGGCAATATGGCCGTCGCCTCCGGGCAGGCCGCCTTGCTGGCGGCCAATGCCAGCGCCGTGGCGCAGGCGGCCGGCGGCACTTTCGGTTTCCTCACCGCCGGCGGCAATACGGTCGGCGGTTATCTGGCCGGCGCGGTGCCGTCGCAGGGCGGCCTGGATGCCGCGCACATGCTGGCCGAGCCGCTCAAGGCGTACCTCGTGCTGCATGCCGAGCCGCGTCTGGACAGCGATCTGGGCGAGCGCGCCGTGCGCGCGCTGCAAGGGTCCGCGATGGCGGTGGCGCTGACCTCGTACCGTTCGGCGGCCGAGGACTGGGCCGATGTGATGCTGCCGGTGGCGCCGTTCACGGAAACCTCGGGCACCTTCGTCAATGCCGAAGGCCGTTCGCAGAGCTTCCGCGGCGTGGCCGCGCCGCTGGGCGACGCCCGTCCCGCCTGGAAGGTCCTGCGCGTGCTGGGCAATCTGCTCAAGCTCCAGGGCTTCGATGACGAAACCTCCGAGTCGGTGCGCGATACCGTGATGGTGGGCGGGCTCGAGGGCCGCCTGTCGAACGCGATCCGCACGGCGCCGGGCCTGCATGTTCCCGTCCAGGGGCTGGAACGCATTCCCGAGATCCCCATTTATCGCAGCGACGCGCTGGTGCGCCGCTCGCAGCCTTTGCAGGATCATGTCGCCTCGGCGGCGCCGCGCGCGGCCATGAACGCCGCCACCTTGCAGGCTCTCGGCGCGCAGGACGGCGCCGCGTTGCGGATTTCCAGCGCCCACGGCGCGATCGAACTGCCCGCGGCGCTGGACCCCGCGGTGGCTGACGGCGGGGTGCGCATCGCGGGCGCATTCGAGCAGACCGCCGCCCTGGGCTGCGGTCAGGGCCAAATCACGGTGGAGCGAATCTAATGGACTGGTTGAACGCCCTCAACGCCTTTGGCGCCGACCTGATCGGCGCGACGCCCTGGCTGGTGGTCTGGACCCTGATCAAGATCGTCGTCATCGCGGTGCCCATCATCCTGTGCGTGGCCTACCTGACCTACTGGGAACGCAAGATGATCGGCGCCATGCACGTGCGCTTCGGCCCCACGCGCGTGGGCTATCGCGGCCTGCTGCAACCTTTCGCCGACGTGTTCAAGCTCCTCACCAAGGAGCTCATCGTCCCGGCCAAGGCCAACAGCGTGCTCTACATCCTGGCCCCGGTGGTCACGCTGATGCCGGCGCTGGCGGCCTGGGCGGTGATTCCGTTCCAGCCCGACATGGTTCTGGCCGACATCAACGCCGGTCTGCTGTTCATCATGGCCCTCACCTCGGTGGGTGTCTATGGCGTGATCGTCGCGGGCTGGGCCTCCAACTCCAAATATGCGCTGCTGGGCGCGTTGCGGGCGGCAGCCCAGATGGTGTCCTACGAGCTGGCGATCGGTTTCGTGCTGGTGACGGTGCTGCTGGTTTCGGGGACGCTCAACCTCGGCGGCATCGTCCGGGGGCAGGGCACGGGCTGGTTCGCCGACATGGGCCTGGGTTTCCTGTCGTGGAACTGGCTGCCGCTGCTGCCGCTGTTCGTGATCTACGTGATCTCGTCGGTGGCCGAAACCAACCGCCATCCCTTCGACGTCGTCGAGGGCGAATCGGAAATCGTGGCCGGGCACATGGTCGAGTACTCGGGGATGGGCTTCGCCCTGTTCTTCCTGGGCGAGTACGCCAACATGATCCTGCTCTCGGCCATGGCCTCGATCATGTTCCTGGGGGGCTGGCTGCCGCCGCTGGATTATGCGCCCTTCACCTGGGTGCCGGGCTGGCTCTGGCTGGGGATCAAGACCTTTGTCGTGGTGTCCATGTTCATCTGGTTCCGCGCGACTTTCCCGCGCTATCGCTATGACCAGATCATGCGCCTGGGCTGGAAGGTCTTCATCCCGCTGACCGGCATCTGGCTGGTGGTGGTGGCGATCTGGATGCAGACGCCCTGGAACATCTGGCACTGAGAGGAACGAGATGGAAGCGATCAAGGATTTCTTCGGCAGCCTGATGTTGAAGGAAATGCTCGAGGGCATGCGCCTGACGGGCAAGTATTTCTTCAAGCGCAAGATCACCCTGCGCTACCCGATGGAAAAGACCCCGGCCTCGCCGCGGTTCCGCGGCCTGCATGCGCTGCGCCGTTATCCCAACGGCGAGGAACGCTGCATCGCCTGCAAACTGTGCGAGGCGGTCTGCCCGGCGCTGGCGATCACCATCGAGTCGGCGCAGCGTGAGGACGGCACGCGCCGCACCACGCGCTATGACATCGATCTGGCCAAGTGCATTTTCTGCGGTTTCTGTGAGGAAAGCTGTCCGACGGACTCCATCGTCGAGACCCATTTATCCGAATACCACGGCGAGAAGCGCGGCGACCTGTACTACACCAAGGACATGTTGCTGGCCATCGGCGACCGCTACGAATCCGAGATCGCCGCGCGCCGCGCGGCCGACGCGCCTTACCGTTAAAGCCGGACACTGACCATGACGTTCGATACCGTATTGTTTTATGTCTTTGCCCTGGTGCTGGTGGTCGCCGCGTTCCGCGTGATCACCGCCACCAGCCCCGTCACCGGCGTGCTGCACCTGATCCTGACGTTCTTTACCGCGTCGATGATGTGGATGCTGATCCAGGCCGAATTCCTCGCCCTGGTGCTGGTGCTGGTCTACGTCGGCGCGGTGATGGTGCTGTTCCTGTTCGTGGTGATGATGCTCGACATGCGCACCGAGGGGCTGAAAAAAGGCTTCCGGGTGTACCTGCCCGTGGGGCTGGGCATCGGTCTGGTGATGGTGATCGAAATGGCCTTCGTGATGCTGCGCGCGTGGGGCGATGTGTCCGCGCCGGCGCCGGTGGCCAACGATTTCAACAATACATTGGCGCTGGGCACGGCCATGTTCACCGAATATGTGTACGCGGTCGAGATCGGCGGGGTGATCCTGCTGGTGGGGATGATCGCGGCGATCGCGCTGACGATGCGCCGGCGCGCCGACTACAAGCGCACCAACCCGTCGCGGCAGGTGCGCGTGCGTGCCGCCGACCGGGTCCGCCTGGTGAGTATGCCGGCGCAGGTCGAAGCCAAGGAAGGAGAAAACAAATGATGACACTGAGCCTCGCGCACTACCTCATCGTGGGCGCCATCCTGCTCGTCATGGGGATGTTCGGATTCTTCCTCAACCGGCGCAACCTGATCGTGCTGCTGATGTCGATCGAATTGATCCTGCTCGCGGCCAATATGAATTTCGTGGCGTTCTCCGTCTGGTCGGGCAATCCGTCCGGACAGGTGTTCGTGTTCTTCGTGCTGACGGTCGCGGCGGCCGAGGCCGCCATCGGGCTGGCCATTCTGGTGCTGCTGTTCCGCAACCTCGCCACGATCAACGTCGAAAAGCTCGACCAGCTCAAGGGATGACAGGCGCATCATGAACGCACAGAGTCTTTATCTACTGATTGCCCTGGCGCCTTTGGCGACCGCCATCGTGGCGGGACTGTTCGGCACCGGGTTCATGGGCAACTGGATCGGCCGGCGCACCTCGCACATCATCACCATCCTCGGGGTGGCGGTGTCCTTCGCGGGCTCGCTGCTCGTGTTGCAGCAGGTGCTCGATGGGCAGGTCTACGACGGCACGGTCTATACCTGGTCGCTCATCGGCGCGGCCAAATTCGAGATCGGCTTCTTGATCGATCCGCTGTCGGCGCTGATGATGGTGGTGGTCACCTCGGTCTCGCTCATGGTGCACATCTACACCATCGGCTACATGGCCGACGATCCGGGCTACCAGCGGTTCTTCAGCTACATCTCGCTGTTCACCTTCTCGATGCTCACCCTGGTGATGAGCAACAACTTCCTGCAGCTGTTCTTCGGCTGGGAAGCGGTGGGCCTGGTGTCGTACCTGCTGATCGGCTTCTGGTACACGCGCCCCACGGCGATCTTCGCCAACATGAAGGCGTTCCTGATCAACCGCGTCGGCGACTTCGGCTTCGTGCTGGGCATCGGCCTGCTGTTCGCCTACGCCGGCACCATGCACTACGGTGAAGTCTTCGCCCAGGCCGACAAGCTGGCCACCCTGACGCTGCCCGGTTCCGACTGGATGCTGCTGACGGTCGCCTGCATCTGCCTGTTCATCGGCGCCATGGGCAAATCGGCCCAGGTTCCGCTGCACGCCTGGCTGCCCGACTCGATGGAAGGCCCGACCCCGATCTCCGCGCTGATCCACGCCGCCACCATGGTGACGGCCGGCATCTTCATGGTCGCGCGCTTCTCGCCGCTGTTCGAACTGTCCGACGTCGCGCTGTCCTTCATCATCGTGATCGGCGCCATCGGCGCGCTGTTCCTGGGCATCCTGGGCATCATCCAGAACGACATCAAGCGCGTGGTGGCGTATTCCACGCTGTCGCAGCTGGGCTACATGACCGTCGCGCTGGGCGCCTCGGCCTACTCGGTGGCGATCTTCCACCTGATGACGCACGCGTTCTTCAAGGCGCTGCTGTTCCTGGGCGCGGGCTCGGTCATTCTCGGTATGCACCACGACCAGGACATGCGCAACATGGGCGGCCTGCGCAAATACATGCCGATCACCTGGATCACCATGCTGATCGGGACGCTGGCGCTGGTCGGCACGCCGTTCTTCTCGGGTTTCTATTCCAAGGAACACATCATCGAGGCGGCGGGCGCGGCCGGGGTCTGGGGCGCGAACTTTGCCTACTACGCGACCCTGTGCGGCGTGTTCGTGACCTCGCTGTATTCCTTCCGCCTGTACTTCATGGTCTTCCACGGCAAGGAACGCTTCGATGCGTCGGGCGCGCATGCGCACGGCCACGGCGATGAGCACGGCCATCACGGCGGCACGCCGCACGAGTCGCCCTGGGTGGTGACGCTGCCGCTGGTGCTGCTGG
>JBEBRQ010000046.1:0-24048 GCA_040394755.1 Castellaniella defragrans
CCCACGACCCCTTGGTTCGTAGCCAAGTACTCTATCCAACTGAGCTACAGCCGCAAAGAAAACGATTATAACGTGCTTTCCAAGGCTTGTCACGCCGCCATTGCGGCGGTTTTCAAGTCACCCCAGGCGGATCAGCCGGCCGTCATCCGGCGCCATCAGCCATGCCTGGACTGGAAAGCGCGAAATCATACCACGGATCGTATCGGCGGGCATCTGGGAAAAGGCCGTGGACAGCGCGTCGGCGGTGGTCGCGTCCGGCGCGCGCACGGTGACGCTGCGCCAGCGCGGTGTCGCCTGTCCCGTATGCGGGTTGAACAGGTGGGTGTAGCGGCCGCCGGCATCCAGGGGCGTGCCGTAGCCGCCCGAGGTGGCCAGTGCCTGATTGGTCAGGTCGACGGTCTCGAGGGCGTGGCCGGGTTCCCGGGGGTCTGCGATGCCGGCGCGCCAGGGGCGGTCGGCTGCGGGCCGGCCGAGGGCGCGGGCTTCGCCCATGTCGACCATGGCGTGCTCCAGGCCGTTGGCCCGCAGCAGTTCGGTCACGCGGTCGGTGATGTAGCCCTGGGCGATGCCGTTCAGGGTCAGCGCCATGCCGGGGCGCTCCAGCACGATCGCGCTTTCCTCCACGCGGATGGCGCGGTAGTCCACGAGGGCCAGCGCGGCGCTCAGGGCATCGGGGTCCGGGGGCAGAGGCTGGCCCGCGAGCACGCGGGCGGCATACAGATCCCACAGCGGCTGTACGCTGGGATCGAACAAGCCGTCGGTCCGCTCGCCGAAGGCGATGGACTGGGACAGCAGGCGGCTCAGGTCCAGGGGCGGATCGTCCAGGCGGCCCGCGCGGTTCAGGCGCGCCAGGGCGCTGTCTTCGAGGTACAGGCTGAAGACCTGTTCCAGGCGGCGGACTTCGGCGACGGCCATGCGCACCAGTTGTTCGGCATGGGCGCGGTCGGGATGCAGCAGTTGCAGCTGCGCGTCGGCGCCCAGCGCGATGCCGGTCCAGACGACGGGTTTGATCTGCGCCGCAGGGGCGTTCAGGGCGGCGCGCACGGCGCCCGGTCCGGCCAGGGCGGCGCTGGCGGCCAGGATGCTGAGAAAGCGGCGGCGGGGAAGGCGAGGTGTATTCATGAGGGTGCTCCGACGGATTCGCTGCCCGCGTTGAGGGCGGGCTCGGGGGCGCGCAGGATGTAGTCTTCCGGCATGTCCTTGAAACCGACGATCCGCCCGCCGTAGCGGGCTGCGTAGGACTGGGCGTCCTCCAGGCGGGAGAAGGGCAGGGCATCGGGCGCGCCCATGCCGCCGACTACGCTGCTTTCGATGAGGTAATGGGCGGTCCGGGCATCGATCCAGGCGTCGTCCGGCGGATTGCCGTCCGCGCCGGCGCGGCCCATGTCTTGCACGTAGATGGCGACGATCGCCTTGGGTTCCTCTGGGAGGATGGTGTAGGCGAAGACTTCGCGGATGGTGGAAAACCAGACTGGGATGTCCCGGTCGCGCAAGAGGATCTGGCCCTTGGGGCCGATGTGCTCGTAGAGATTCATGCTGCAATAGTGGCCGATGGCTTCATCGGTGATGGCCACGGGCGGGGGAGGCGCGGACGCGGTCTGCTCGCCGCCGCATCCCGCCAGTACGGCAGCCAGCAGGGCCGCGCCGATCAGGCGCGTCACGGTCATGATGCCTGGGTGTCCGGACGCGGATTTCATAGCGCCCTCCGTTTGAAGGCCAGTACCGCCAGGCCGAAGGGGATGATGATCCACAGGATCTGGGCCAGCAGCAGGACGCTGGTGGGCAGCGTCGCTTGGTCGCTCAGGCCCGCCATGCCGGCGAACATGGCGATGTTTTCGTGGCCGGTCAGGTTCAGCAGGCGGTAGACGTCGGTCGGGTTGAACAGCAGGATGTTGTTGAGCATCTCGGCGGTGATGATCCGGCCCTGGTCGGCGACCAGGACGCCGAGCAGCGCCATGTCGTAGATGACGACCAGGAACAGCCAGACGCCGATGGCGATGCCGGCGGCGGTGGCGCGTTCCTGGACCAGCGAGCTGATCAGGTAGCCCAGCGACAGGAAGCTCGCGCCCAGCAGGATGCTGGCCACGATCAGCAGGGCGAAAGGCGTCCAGGTGGTGAAGTCCAGCCCGCCATGCGCGAGTTGCAGCGCCACGCCCGCGATGCCGTAGCCGGCCACTGTGGCCAGCGAGAGGATGGCCAGGTGGCCGAGGAATTTGCCCGCCATCACCTGCCCGCGCGCGATCGGGTAGCTGAGCAGCAGGGCCATGGTGCCCCGTTCGATCTCGCCCACGATGGCGTCGTAGGACAGCAGCATGGCGATCAGCGGGATGAGGAATATCGACAGGCTCGACAGGCTCACGACCGTGACGGTCAGGGGATCGACCTTGACGGTGCCGGTCGGCGCGCTGCCCAGGAAGCCCAGCGACAGGGCCAGCATGGCCAGCAGCGCGGTGATGGCCAGCACCCAGCGGTTGCGCAGACCATCGCGGATTTCCTTGCGGATCAGGATCAGGGTCGGGTTCATGCATCCTCCCGACGCAGGAATTGGGCGTACATTTCGTCGAGTCCGGGGTGTTCCAGTTCGATGTCCCGGATATTGGGCATGTCCTGGGCTTCGCGCAGCCGGCGCAGCTTGTCGGTTTCGGAGCAGGTCAGCTCGATGCGGTCGGCGCCGATGCGCCGCCAGCCCTGGGGGAGCTGGATGGCGTCGGCGTCCAGCGTCAGACGGATGCGCACCGGCAGGTTGGCGTCGCGGCGCAGGTCGCCCAGCGAGCCATCGGCGATCTTCTGGCCTTTGCGCATGACGATGACGCGGTCGGCCTGGCCTTCGAGTTCGGCCAGGGCGTGGGTGGACAGCAGGATGGCGGCCCCGGCGTCGCGCAGCTCGCGCACGATGTCGTAGAACAGCAGGCGGGAGGCCGGGTCCAGGCCGGTGGTGGGTTCGTCCAGCAGCAGCACCCGGGGCGAGCCGAGCAGCGCCTGCGCCAGTGCCAGGCGCTGGCGCATGCCTTTGGAATAGCCGCCCACCCGGCGCTTGGCGGCCTCGGCGATGCCGACGCGCGACAGCAAGGCGGCGTTGCCGTCCGTGGACAGGCCTTTCAGGTGGGCGTAGAAAGCCAGGGTCTCGGCGCCCGTGAGCGACGGGTGCAGGGCCACGGTTTCCGGCAGGTAGCCGATGTGGCGGCGGGCGCGGGCGGCGGCCGGCGTACCGGCGGTTTCGCCCAGGACGCGCACCGAACCGGCTTCCGGGCGGATCAGGCCGAGGATCAATTTGATCAGGGTGCTTTTGCCGGCGCCGTTGTGGCCGGCCATGATCACGCATTCGCCGGGTTCGATGAACAGGCTGATGTCGTCCACGGCGCGCTGCGCGCCATAGCGTTTGGTGACGGATTGGAGGTCGATCGGGTGGGCCGTGACGGTCATTGCAGGGCTTCGAATTTTTTCAGGGTCGGCGTGCTTGGGATTGCCATGAGGGGAGCACTGTCGATCACGCCGCCGGGCAGGATCGCGGGAAACTGGGACTGGGCCCAGCGGACGATGGAGACGGCCGGGCTGTTGAGCAGGAGCCGTGCATTGGGCGCGCGCCAGACGACCTGATCGATCAGGCCGTTGGGGCGGTAGGCGGTGTCGGCGATGCCGTCGCCGTTCAGGTCGAAGGCAGACAGGTCGGACCAGTAGTTGCCGCGTCCGTTCATGGACCATTCGAGGAAGCGGGTGCCGACGTATTTGGCCTGGTTCTGGTTGCTGACGAATGCGTTGCCGTGGATGCGGTTGCCTTCGGAGCCCGTGTAATGGACGCCGATGTCGCAGTTCTGGAAGTGGTTGTCGGCCAGCTCGTTCATGTTGGAGTTATAAACGAATACGCATTTCTCGGCGCGTTCGATGACGTTACCGGCGATGACGGAGTCGTCCGTGGCATTGAGCATCAGGCCCTGATGCGTGCTGTCGGCGGCGATGTTGTTGCGCACAGTCAGGCGGCGCGAGAACATGATCGCATAGCCGATTTCATTGCCGCGTGAAATGTTTTCACTGACCTCGCTGTCGTTGGTGTACATGTAGTGCACCGCGTAGCGCAGGTCGTGAAAGACATTGCGGCTGAAGACGTTTTCGCGGCTGTTGTTGGAAAAGATGCCGTCGCGGCCTTCGGAGATGTCGTTGTCCAGAACCTTGGAGCCGGGGGCGTTCCAGATGGTCACGCCGTTGCCGCGTTCGTTGACGCGCAAGCCGGTGTTGCCGACGATGCGGTTGTGCTCTACCAGGGCGTCTTTCGTGCCCCACAGGTAGACCCCGACGGAGTTGTCGATGATGTCGTTGTTGGTGATGTGGGCGCGGGCGGCGGTCTTGTCGAGAAAAACGCCGGCGTCCATGTCGGGCAGGCTCAGGCCCGAGTGGCGGATGGTCAGGTGCCGCAGGACGACGTCCTCGGCCTGGACCCAGATGGTGCGGCCGGTGCGTTCGCCCAGGATACGGGCGCTGCGGTCGGCCGGCCCCTGCAGTGTCAGGGGTTTGTCGATGATCAGGTTGCCGGGGTAGTCGCCCGGCGCCAGGCTCAGGACATCGCCTGGCGACGCCGCCGCGACGGCGGCCCGCAGGTCTGAACCCGCGGGCACGTCGATCACGGCGGCGCGCACCGTCCCGAGGCAGGCGAAAAGCATCGCCAGGCCTATGGCCGGAACGGTGGACAGCCTCATGCCATCAGGCCTTTTTCGGCTTGACGTACATCTGGCCCGACATTTCCATGTGCAGGGCATGGCAGAACCACTGGCAGTAGTACCAGTGCACGCCGGGGCGCGAGGCCGTGAACGTGACCGAGGACGTGGCCTGGGGTCCGATTTCCATGGCGATGCCGTAGCCGCCCACCGTGAAGCCGTGGGTCAGGTCTTCGATGCGTTCCATGTTGGTGACCACGACCGTGACTTCGTCGCCTTCGTTGACTTCGAAATTGGTCAGGCTGAACACCGGCGCGACGGCGGTCATGTAAACGCGCACCTTGTTGCCGTCACGGATGACGTTCGCGGCGGATTCCAGGGTGACGCCGTCCTTGGCGGCCATCTGGCGGGCATCTTCCCAGATGGGGTCGTTGCGGTCCCAGATGTGCAGGGGGCGGACCTTGGAGCGGTGCACCAGCAGCATATCGTGCGGTTCGGCGAAGCTGGGGCCGTCATGCACCAGTTTCATTTCGTCGCCCGAAATGTCGATCAGCTGGTCGTTTTCCGGTTTCAGGGGGCCGACGTTCAGGAAGCGGTCCTTCGAGAACTTGTTCAGCGACACCAGCCACTTGCCGTCGGCTTCCTTGGTTTCGCCCATCGTGGAGTGGTTGTGGCCGGGCTGGTAGTGCACGTCCAGCTTTTGAATGATGGGATCGACCTTTTCGCCCTGGTAGGCTTGCTTGGCCTTTTCGATGTTCCACTTGCACATCTGGCTGTCGATGAACAGCGTGGTGTAGGCGTTGCCGCGGCCGTCGAAGGCCGTGTGCAGGGGGCCCAGACCCAGTTGCGGCTCGGCCACGACCACGTCGCGTTCCTTGATCTTGCCGGCGAACAGGTCATCGAGCTTGCGCACGTCGATCACCGTGACGGTGGGCGAGAGCTTGCCGTTGAACACCACATGGATGCCGTCGGGCGCGGCGTTGCAGCCGTGCGGCGAGTTGGGCACCGGGATGTAGCGCGTGTACTTGGAACCGTGGCGGCCGTCGATGACGGGCACGCCGTTCATTTCCTTGAAGTCGCCGTTCTTGACGGCTTCTTCGATGAGCTTGATGTTGAACACCACCGCCCAGTCCTGCTCGTTGGCGGACATTTCGGTGACGGTCAGGCCCTTTTCCGAGTTGTAGCACGTGGCGAACGAGTACTTGCCCTGGTAGTCGGCATCGCCGTTGTCCAGGTTGCCGTCGACCATCACCTGCCATGCGATCTTCATCGTCTCACCGTCCACGGCGGTGTAGATGGCCCAGAAGTTCTTTTGCGGGTCGTCCATCACGCTGCCGTCGTTGGGCAGCGGCACGATGTGTTCGCCGTTGCAGAAGACGTAGCCGGTCTTGGGGTAGCGCTGCGGGCGCAGGCCGTGGATGCCGTCGGCGTTGGGGATCTCGATGACCTTGTCGGTCTTCATCACGTCGCAGCGGATGCGGGCCACGCGCGTGTTGGCCTTGTCGTTGACGAAGATGTAGCGGCCGTCGTATGTATTGTCCGTGAAGGACATGTGGGGATGGTGCAAATCGCCGTTGGGCAGCACGCCGCCGATGGATTCCGAGAACTTGCGGGTGGCCGGCGTCAGGCCTTCGTTCAGGATCTTGCGGCTTTCATTGGTGCGGCCCCAGCCGGTGGCGCTGCACATATTGAACACCGGGATGCGCATCAGTTCGCGCATCGACGGCAGCCCCAGGACGCGGACTTCGCCCGATTGCCCGCCGGAATTGAAGGCATAGTATTCGTCCAGATCGCCAGGGGCGACCTCGACGCTTTGGTGGCCCGCGGCTTTGGCGCCCTGGGCGCTGACGGGCAGGTGCGTGGCGCCGACGGCGGCCGCGCCTGTCAGGGCAGCGGTGCCGAGGAATCCTCGCCGGCTCAGGCCGGGTTTGTCGCTGGTGTGGTCGGACATGATGTACTCCCTAGGGTTGTAGGCATAGCACCGTGGCTCGGTGGCCGGGGTATGGCGCTATGGGTTCGACGAAACGGGTTGCGATGCGGACGCCGGGTCGCGCGGGCGCACAGTCGGTGTGCGGCTGGTGACGACCTCGCCCGGGATGCCGGCGTCCGGCGGCGGCGCTTTCTGGCGCTTGAGCTTGGCATTTTTCTGGATCAGGTGCGGGCAGCGCTTTTCGTTGTTGTAGAGCTGCTGGCAGTTCAGGCACTGGATGCATTCGTTGGCGTTGATGTCGCCTTCCGGATTGATGGCCTGCACGGGGCAGTCCACGGCGCACAGCTGGCAGGGGTTGCCGCAGGTCTTGTAGCGGCGCAGCCAGTCGAAGATCCTCAGCCGCGCGGGGATCGCCAGGGCGGCGCCCAGCGGGCACAGGTAGCGGCAGTAGAAACGCTCGATGAACAGTCCCGCCAGCAGCAGCACGACGGCGAAGAGTACGAAGGGCCATTCGCGGACGAATTTCAGGATGATCGCGGTCTTGAAGGGCTCGACCTCGGCGAACTTTTCCGCCAGGCCCAGCTGGTACAGCGAGATGCCGAACAGGACCAGGAAAATGATGTATTTCAGGCCGGCCAGACGGGTGTTCAAGCCGTGCGGCACCTTGATCTGCGGTACGTGCAGTTTCTTGGCGGCCTGATTGGTGAGCTCTTGCAGGGCGCCAAAAGGGCACAGCCAGCCGCAGAACGCGCCCCGGTTCCAGAAGATCAGCGACATGGCCGAGGCGATCCACAGGATGAATACGATCGGATCCATCAGGAAGTATTCCCAGCTGAAGCCCGTGCGCAGCGACGTCGTGAAGGTCAGCACGTTCACGACCGAGAGCTGGGCCTGGGCGTACCAGCCGATCCAGAACAGGGTGAAAATCAGGAACACCGTGCGGAAGCGGCGGTAGAAGACCTCATGCTTGACGATCTGGTTCTGGAAGAAAAACACCGCGATCAGCGTCAACAGGGCGATCGAGATAATCACGATCTGCACGGTCTTGGCGAGCCACATCTGTTTCCAGAGAGGGTTGGCGTCCTCGAACTCGTCGCCGAACGCGTCGGCCTGCGCGGCGTTTGCCTGGGGCTGCGGCGCAGCTGCTGCAATTGCTTCGATCTTAGTGTAATTTTGCGGCAGGGTATAGTTCAAGTTGAAGAAGGTAAAGGCCTTTTCCTTGACGTTGATGACGCGTTGCACCATCAATTGCAGGCGCCAGGGTTCGACCGGATCGAAGGTGGCGTCATCGGGCACGGTGAACAGCGCGATTTCCCGCAACCGGGGTGCGCCGGGAGCCATCAGGTCGGCCAGACGCTGATGGTCCAGGTCCGTGAAGTGGAAGCTGTGTTCCTCCTGGATGACTTCGATGCGGTCGAACACGCCGCCGCGCACATAGCCCGAACCCTTGAACGAATAGGTGCCGTTGCCCGCGATCAGGATGGCCTGCTGGCCGGGCTTGAGACGGTTGCGCAGGTAGTTGTATTCGGTTTCGCCCAGCACGCTGCGGCCGATGCTGGGGACGCTGACCAGAGCGGCGTACAGGTCGATGAAGGTGTCTTCGGGCGCGCCGGGCTCGGGGCGATCGGTGGCGCCCTTGCGGCCGCTTTCCTCGAAGGCGCGGTTGACGTCGGCCACACTGATGTGCAGGTTGGCGACGGCGCCGGAGGCCAGCAGGGCATCCCAGGACAGGATCTCTTTCTTTTCCCCTTCGTTGGCCTCTCCCATGTCGAGCACGCGTTTTTGTGTCGGCGCCGCCTGGGTCTGGACCTGGCCGTCGCGGCCGATGCCGTGGTGGCGGGACACCGCGAATACCGAGCGCGTCAGGCTGTCGCCGATGACCATCAGGGTGACGGTGGCGCCGCTGATGATGTCCACCGGCGGTGGGCTGCCCGGTTTCGGGGGCTCTTTGATGTAGTTCTTGCCGACGTAGCCGTTGATGAAGGCCTGGACCTTGGTTTCGGGAATGCCGATCAGCACGATGGGCTCGTGGTGTTCGACCAGCCGGGCGCTGACGATCGTACCGTCCGTGGACAGGCCCACGAGCACGTCGATGGGTTTGCCGGAATAGCCCCGGGTATTGACGGCGTCGGTGGTCAGGTAGGCGTAGCCCACGACCTTGTCGCCCGCATAGGCGCGGGCGACGGCGGGCTTGCCTTCCGGCGGGCCCATGCGATCCGCGCCCGGGACGATGTCGGCGGGGGAGAAGCGCTCGAGGAAGGCGCCCAGCCGGGGGCCGCCCTCGACCGTGGTGCTGGCCTGGCCGAATTTGTACGCCTGTTGTGCGCCGGGCGCGGCTTCGTAGTTTGCCCCAACCGAAGGCGCGATCAGACAGGACCACAAGAGCAACAGGGAGGCAACCCAGATCAGGCTGATGGATCGGGGCTGGCGGGACATGTCGGATCGACGCATGGAAGATGGAACCAGGAACTGGAAAACATCATCATCCTAACGGCTCGGGTTAACCCTAGCCTTGCGTCGGATCAAGAAAGGTATGAAAGAAAAGGTTGAAAGTCTATTACCAGAAGTTAGATCATCGCCAAAGTGGGCGTGCTGCGGCTCAGGCGCGTTTCCTGGGCGCCCTGCTGACGGCGGGGTGGCCTTGCACGAAAAAGCGCAGGGGTCTGGCAGCCCATTCGCCGGCATAGTCCACCCCGATGCGCGGGCTGGCGGTGATGTCGGCGGGCCTGGGGGCATCGTCCTGGGCGAGCCACAACGTGCCGCCGCACAGATCGATGCCGTAATGATCGCGGGTGATGCCCATGGCCCGGCACAGGCGGCCGGGGCCGCTGGTGGAGACGTCCAGCCCCTGGACCGGCGCCAGGGCGCGCAGCAGAACGGCCGTGCCGCTGCCTTCCGGGCCGGTCACGACGTTCATGCAGTGGTGCATGCCGTAGATCAGATAGACATAGGCGTGTCCCGGGGGGCCGAACATGGCTTGCGTGCGTGCCGTGCGTCCGCGCGCGGTGTGCGCCGCCAGGTCGCCGGGTCCCAGATAGGCTTCCACTTCGACGATGCGGCCGATCCGCAGGCCGGTCGGCGTGTCGTGCACCAGCAGGCGGCCCAGCAGGTCGTGGGCCACGGTGACGACGGGGCGGTCGTAAAAGCTGCGCTCCAGCCGCTGACAGTCCCCCCGGATCGGGTCGGCCGGAGTGAGCAGTCTGGACAGCGAGGCGGAAACGGCCATTTCTGTTTCAGGACCCCGCGCTGCGCCAGGCCGCCCAGGCGAGCGTCAGCCAGGACAGAATCATGAGCAGCCCGCCGATCGGCGTGATGGCGCCCAGGGCGCGCAAGCCCGTCAGCACCATCGCATAGAGGCTGCCGCTGAAGACGAGGAGTCCGGCCAGCATCAGGCTGCCCGCCCAGGCGGCGGGTGCCGGGGCCAGGCGCGGCCAGAGGGATGCGACCAGCAGCAGGCCGGCGCCGTGGATCAACTGGTAATGGGCCGCCGTGCGCCAGACCTCCAGCAGATCGGGCGCGACCAGCCGCTTGAGTCCATGCGCCCCGAAGGCGCCGGCTGCCACGCCCAGCGCCAGGATCAGGGCGCCGCATAGGATCAGGAAACGAGGGGTCACGTCGAGCCTCCGGATGTAAAGACGAATCAATTGTATCCGCGGATGGCAGGGGTGTCTGTTGCCTGTTGGCCGGGAATCGCGGGTAGACTGGGGGCTCCAGGGGCATGGCGGGAGACTATCGGATGCACCACGAAGACATGATGCGATCGGCGCCGGAAGCCGACAATCAGGTTCCCGATTTGCGGGACTATAACTTGTACCTGAGCGATGCCGCCCTGCGCGACGGGGTCCGGCGCGAAGGGGCGCCGGCCGATGAGCCCGGACTCGAGGCCTATGGTGCGCAACTGGGCCGTGGCGAGATGTTCGCGCTCGCGCACGAGGTCAATCGCCACGGGCCGGAATTGCGGGCCTACGATCGCCGGGGCGCGCGCATCGACCAGGTCGAATTCCACCCGGGCTGGGCGGATTTCATGGGCATGGCATTTGCTCAGGGCATGCACAGCAGCGCCTGGTCGCAGCCCGGTCCCGGGGCGAACGTGGCCCGCGCGGCGCGCTATCTGATGCACGGCCAGGTCGAGGCCGGGTCCCTGTGTCCGACCACCATGACCTCGGCGGCGATTCCCCTGCTGGCCCGCGAGCCGTGGTTCGAGACGCTGGCGCCCTTGTTGTACGCGCGCCGTTTCGATGGCCGCGACCGCCCGCTGGCGGACAAGGCGTCCATGATGGTCGGGATGGGCCTGACCGAGCGGCAGGGCGGCTCGGACCTGCGCGGCAGCACCAGCCAGTCCTCGGCGGCGTCCGAGGGGGAGGGCTGGTATCGCCTGAGCGGGCACAAGTGGTTCTTTTCCTCGCCCATGTCCGATGCGCATCTGGTGCTGGCCCGCGACGAGGAGGGCTTCGGCTGCTTCTATGTGCCCCGCTGGCTCGAGGATGGCCGGCGCAACGGTGTGCGCATCCAGCGGCTCAAGGACAAGCTCGGCAATCGCTCCAACGCCAGCGCCGAGGTCGAGTTCGAGGACGCCTTGGGCCGCCGGGTGGGGCCGGCCGGGCGCGGCATCCGGACGCTCGTCGAGATGGCGTCCTACACGCGGCTGGATTGCGTCCTGGGCAGCGCCGCCCTGTTGCGCCAGGCGCTGGTCCAGGCCATCCACCATGCCCGCCATCGCAGCGCCTTCGGGCGGGCGCTGGTCATGCAGCCCCTCATGCGCCAGGTCCTGGCGGATCTGGCCCTCGAATCCGAGGCGGCCACGGTACTGGCCCTGCGCCTTGCGCGGGCCTTCGATGCGCCGCAGGACGAGGCCGAGCAGGCCTTGCGCCGGGTCCTGACGCCGGCCGCGAAATTCTGGGTCTGCAAGCGCACCGTCGAGGCGGCGGGCGAGTGCATGGAGGTCTGGGGCGGCAACGGCTATGTCGAGGACGGCCCCATGGCCCGGCTGTATCGTGAGGCGCCGGTGAATTCGATCTGGGAGGGCTCCGGCAATGTGATGTGCCTGGACGTGTTGCGCGCGGTCCGCCAGGCGCCGGCGGCGATCGGCCAGGCGGTCGCCGGCCTCGCGGCCGCGCACCCGGGCGAGGCCGCGGTCCAGGCTTGCGCCCGGCGCTTGCTGGATGCCTGGCGCCGTCCCGAGGACGAACAGCAGACGCTGGCTCGTTATACTGCGCAGGATCTGGTCCTGCTGGTGCAGGCCGACTTGCTGCTGCGCCACGCGCCGGACTGGTTGGCGCGCGCTTTCATCGACAGCCGCCTGGCGGGTCAGGGCGGGCGGGTTTATGGCGCGCATGCGGTAGCGCTGGCCTCCGATGCCTTGCTGCAGCGGGCCTGGCCGGATTGACCAACATGGAACGATTGCAGGGATGAGGATGGATAGAGGCGCCATGGCGCGGCGGCAGATCCGCCGTTGGCTTGCGCGGGGTCTGCTGGCGGCGGGCCTGGGGACGATGGTCTTTGGGCTGGGCGTCGAGGGCGCGCTATCCGCGGACACCTATGCGCTGACCGGGCGCGTGGTCGGCGTGAGCGACGGCGACACTCTGACCCTGCTCGTGGGCCGTGAACGCGAGCGCATCCGGCTGGCCAGCATCGATGCGCCAGAGACAGCGCACGGGCGCAACCGCCCGGGACAGCCCTTCGGCCAGGCGGCCCGCAAGGCGCTTGCCGAACGCGTCGCCGGCGGCACGTATACGTTCACCTGCTACGAGCGCGACCGTTATCAGCGGCACATTTGTGATTTGCCGCTGGGCGATGGCGAAACCGTCAGCCGGCAGATGGTCGCCAGCGGCATGGCCTGGGCCAATCAGCAGGGCGGCGGGAAATACATGCGCGATCCCGCCCTGCCGGGGCTGCAGGACCATGCCCGCGCCCGGCGCCTGGGTCTGTGGGCGCAACCGGGCGCGGTTGCGCCCTGGGAATGGCGCTGGCGCTGTTGGGAGGCTCTTGAATCCGGTCGCGCCACCCCCATTTGCTGATCATGGCACTCAAAGTATTCGACCTCTCGTGCGAGCACGATCATCTCTTTGAAGGCTGGTTCGCCTCGCTGGAAAGCTATGAGGACCAGGCTTCCAGGGGGTTGGTCCGCTGTCCCGTCTGCCAGAGCGCGCAGATTACCCGCCGTGTCTCGGCGCCGCACCTGAACGTCAGCCACCTGAGGGTTCAGCGCGAGGAGGCGCCGCCGACGGTCGCCGGTCCCACGGCGGGCCGGGCGGCGGTCATGGCGCCCTCGGGCGGGCAGCTCGTCCAGTTGCAGGCTGAGGTCTTGCGCCACATCCGCCAGATCGTCAGCCAGTCCGATAATGTCGGGGTGCGTTTCGCCGACGAGGCGCGGCGCATGCACGAGGGCGAGATCGAACACCGCGCGATCCGCGGCACGGCTACCGCCGAGGAATGTCAGGCCTTGCTCGAGGATGGGATTTCGATCATGCCCATTCCAGACATTCTCGATGATGATCGTTTGCAGTGAGGGGTGTGGCGGCTTTGCGGTTCGTTGTTTTTTTTGTGGGCGCCGGCCGCCTACGAAAGTGGGAGGGCAGTCGGTCGATCAGCGCATCCAGACGCTTGCCGGACCGGCGGCCCGTCAGAAAAAAAGCCAGGCATTGCCTGGCTTTTTTCATTCCAAAGCGGCGGATTTACATCACGCGGCTGCGGTACTCGTTGGTGCGCGTGTCGATTTCGACCTTGTCGCCGATGTTGCAGAACAGCGGGACGGCGATTTCGTAGCCGGTGTTGATCTTGGCGGGTTTGAGGACCTTGCCCGAGGTGTCGCCCTTGACGGCGGGCTCGGTGTACGTGATCTCGCGCACGATGATGGTGGGCAGCTCGACCGAGATGGCGCGGCCCTCGTACAGGACGACCTGGACGGTCATGCCTTCCTCGAGGTAGTTCAGGGCGTCGCCCATGCTGTCGGCCTCGACCTCGTGCTGGTTGTATTCCTCGTCCATGAACACGTACATCGGATCGGCGAAATAGGAATACGTGCATTCCTTGTTTTCGAGGACGACCTGTTCGAATTTTTCGTCGGCCTTGTAGACGGACTCGCTGGCGCTGCCGGTCAGCAGGTTCTTGAACTTGAGTTTGACGACGGCGGCGTTGCGGCCCGACTTGTTGTATTCGGTCTTTTGGACGACCAGCGGGTCGTTGCCGACCATGACGACATTGCCCACGCGCAATTCTTGTGCGGTTTTCATAAGGGGGATGGCTCCGGGGTGATCTGCCCCGCGGGTCCGGAGCAAAGCTAGGAAATGATAACTCTATATTTTAGCCTGTTTGGCGATGCCGCATGCAAAACATCAGCAGATTCTCCGCCAGATCCGGGCCTTTCGACAGGGAATCGGACCATTGCCGGCTGCGCTGCGACCAGGCCTCGCAGGCCGGCGCCTCGAGGGCCCGCGTGAGAGCTTGCGCGCAGGCCGTGTCGTCGTGGCCGTTCCAGGCCCGTATCGCCTCGGCGGCGGGGGGCGGCAGCGCGGCGAGCGCCAGCCAGGCCTCGAGTTTGTCGAGGTGCGCATCGTCGGCCTGGCGGTAGATGTGCCAGAGCAGAGGAACGCCCGCCCAGAGGGCGCGGACCAGCGAGTCCTCGCCGCGCACGATGTTCAGGTCGCAGCACCACAGCAGGTCGTCGAAACGCTGCTGGGCAACGAAGGGAATGGTCTGGACCCGCAGTGCGCCGTTGCTGGCGAGTCCTGCGGGCGCGGCGCCCGGGACCAGTAGCAGGGTGGGGCGGCGGTCCGCCGCGAGCGTGCGTTGCAGGCCCGCCAGGGGGGCGTGCGGATAGCAGAACAGCAGGGCCACCCGGGCCTCGTCGGCCAGGCCGCCGAAATCCTGGCCGGTCAGTTTGCGCAGGCGCTGCCGCCGGCTGATCGAGCGCGCGGCGTCGCGCCGGGCGATCAGCCCGGGTTCGCGCAGCAGGCCGCCGGTGCCTGCGACGAAGCCGGGAAAATAGAAATATTTCGGGATGCCATCGGCCTGGGGCGAGGGCAGGCCGTGGCAACCGGGAATCCACTGTTCGGCGCTGAGATATTCGAGATTGATCCAGAGGCAGCCGCGCCCGCGCATGGCGGCCCGGTAGGGGGCGGGAAGCGTGCAGGCAAAGGCTTCCACGACCACGCCGCCCGCCGGCGGCTGGGCAGTTTCGGCGCGCGCCCAGGGCAGGATTCGGACTGCGTCGATCATCTGCTCTGCCGCCGAGGTATCGACCGCCGGCACGATTTTCCCGAGTGCTCCGAGGTC
This sequence comes from Castellaniella defragrans, assembly GCA_040394755.1. Lineage (GTDB taxonomy): Bacteria > Pseudomonadota > Gammaproteobacteria > Burkholderiales > Burkholderiaceae_B > Castellaniella > Castellaniella defragrans_A. The sequence goes on from JBEBRQ010000046.1 coordinate 14,854, forward strand.
GTCGATCCACAGCCTGACGTTGTGGTCATCGGCGGCGAGCCTGGCGGCAAGCCGCCAGCAGACGCCGGCGTCGCCCAGGTTGTCGATCACCCGGCAGAATAGATCGAAGGCGGTTCGCGGCATCGGGATATTCGCGCCCTGATGAGAAAATCTAGTGGAAATGCATGGGTTCCGGGTCGATTTCCTCGGGTAGTTCGGGATGCTGCATTTCGCCCAGCATGTTGGGGAAATAGGGGGTGCCGCAGTCGTCGCAGAATTCGAGCGCCTGCACGCCTGGCAGGCGGCGGATGTCCTGGATGCCTTCCTCGCGCAGCAGGGCGGCGATTTCCTCCCAGGTGTTGACCTGGTCGTCGGTGCTGGGCTCGGGCGAGGCCTCCTCGCGGTTGAGGGCCGGCCAGACGCAGCCGTAGATCACATCGTTGTTCTCGCGCGTGCAGAATCCGACCCGGTACTCCTCGATGCTTTGCTCGCCGCAGGCGACGATGGCCACGCGCAGGTCCTTGGCGGAAATGTGCCCGGCCGTTTGCAGCCAGGCCACCGCGGCTTTGAGCGAGAGCGGGCGGATGCGCTGGTCGGCCAGGCGGGTGCTGGTGTAGTAGGCCTCGGGTTGCAGGTATTCGACCTGGCAGCCCGTGAAAACCGGATCCAGGAGTCGGGCGCAGTTTGCGCGCCAGCGGGTCGCGGATTCTTCGCGCAGATCGGCGGGGCGCTCGGCTTGGGCGTCCTGCCAGCGAAACAGCGCCTGGCCCTTGGGGACGACGATGGCTCCCACGAGAAACAGCACATCGGCCAGCAGATTGTCGGGTTGCTCGGTCTCGCCCCGGATCGGCGTATTCTGGGTGCCGTCCAGAGCGCGCAGGGCCAGATTGTGGGCCCAGGCGCGGGTTTCGTGGAAGGATTGCGGCAAGCCCTCGAAGCGGACCAGTTCAGGCAATAGCGCCAGCCGGGCGTCCGGGGCTGCGACCGAATCCGCCAGCAGGGCCTGTAGCTCGCCGACCTGATTCGCGCTCAGCGTGCCCTCGGGCAGCCTGTAGCGCGTCCAGGCCAGGATAGGCGCGGAAAACAGCAGGATATCCCAGGCTTGGCCCTGGTGGGTGAAGCACAAGGATTCGGAATGGTTTTCGGCTTGTTCGACCAGGACCTCGTAGGCCTGCGAACGATTGTCCATGAGATGGTCGAGAGCCGACTCGATGGTGCGCCCGGGCTTGCCCGCGAGAGCGCGGTCCAGCAGGAGGCCGAGCTGATGTTCCCAGTATTCGTCCTCGAGGCGGCTACCCGAGCGCGCCAGCGCATCGGCCAGGGCGATCAGGGAACGGGATGGGCGGGAGAGATGTGCGAGACGGGAGGAGGATGCCATGACAAACGGACAAAGAGCGACAGACTGCCGGGGAATCCCTGAATAAGCCCGGCAGAAAGCAGGCGCTTGCGGTACCGGGCTTGTTCGGGGGTTCCCTAGTGTACCGCCTGCCCGTTGTTCGCGTCCTGCTGCGGCTGTCTGAATGAACCGGGGGTGGAGCGGTCCGTGAAGACCGCCCCACCCCCGGGCGCATCGCGGCATGCAGGCCGCGAGGTGGGGAGATGTGCGCCTTGGCTCGGTCAGGCCTTGACGGTATCGGCCACCGCGGTGAAGTCCTCGATCTGGTCGAAGTTCATGTAGCGGTAGATCCGGTCACCGTCCTTGGCCAGCAGGCCCACGTCGGCCAGGTATTCCTCGCGTGTCGGGATACGGCCCAGGCGTGAGCAGATCGCGGCCAGTTCCGCCGAACCCAGGAAGACGTTGGTGTTCTTGCCCAGGCGGTTGGGGAAGTTGCGCGTGCTGGTCGAGAACACGGTGGCGCCTTCGCGCACCTGCGCCTGGTTGCCCATGCACAGCGAGCAGCCCGGCATCTCCATGCGCGCGCCGGCGGTGCCGAAGGTGCCGTAGTGGCCTTCCTTGGTGAGTTCGCCGGCGTCCATCTTGGTGGGCGGGGCCACCCAGAGCCTGGAGGGCAGGTCGCGCTTGCCTTCGAGCAGCTTGGCGGCCGCGCGGAAGTGACCGATATTGGTCATGCAGCTGCCGATGAAGACCTCGTCGATCTTGGTGCCGGCCACATCCGACAGAGTCTTGACGTCGTCGGGATCGTTCGGGCAAGCGACGATGGGCTCTTTGATGTCGGCCAGGTCGATCTCGATCACCGCGGCGTAGTCGGCATTGGCGTCGGGCTCGACGAGTTGCGGGTCGGCCAGCCAGGCCTCCATGGCCTTGATGCGGCGCGTCAGTGTGCGCGCGTCCTGGTAGCCGTTGGCGATCATCCACTTCAGCAGCGTGATGTTGCTGTTGAGGTATTCGATGATGGGTTCCTTGTTCAGGCGCACCGTGCAGGCCGCGGCCGAGCGTTCGGCCGACGCGTCGGAAAGCTCGAACGCCTGCTCGATCTTGAGGTTGGGCAGCCCTTCGATTTCGAGGATGCGGCCCGAGAAGGCGTTTTTCTTGCCTTTCTTTTCGACCGTCAGCAGGCCTTGCTTGATGGCGTACAGGGGAATGGCGTTGACCAGGTCACGCAGGGTGACGCCGGGCTGCATCTGGCCCTTGAAGCGCACCAGAACCGATTCGGGCATGTCCAGCGGCATCACGCCGGTGGCCGCGGCAAAGGCCACCAGGCCCGAGCCGGCGGGGAAGCTGATGCCGATGGGGAAGCGCGTGTGCGAGTCGCCGCCGGTGCCCACGGTGTCGGGCAGCAGCATGCGGTTGAGCCACGAGTGGATCACGCCGTCGCCCGGACGCAGCGAGACGCCGCCGCGGGTGCTGATGAATTCGGGCAGCGTGTGGTGCGTCTTGACGTCCACGGGCTTCGGGTAGGCGGCGGTGTGGCAGAACGACTGCATCACCAGGTCGGCCGAGAAGCCCAGGCAGGCCAGGTCCTTGAGTTCGTCGCGGGTCATGGGGCCGGTGGTGTCCTGGCTGCCGACCGAGGTCATGCGCGGTTCGCAGTAGGTGCCGGGGCGCACGCCCTGGCCTTCGGGCAGGCCGCAGGCGCGGCCGACCAGTTTCTGGGCGATCGAGAAGCCCTTGCCGTTGTCGACGGGGCTCTCGGGCAGGCGGAACAGGGTGGTCGGCGGCAGGCCCAGCGCGGCGCGCGCCTTGGCCGTCAGGCCGCGGCCGATGATCAGCGGGATGCGGCCGCCGGCCCGGACTTCGTCGAGCAGCACGTCGGACTTGAGTTGGAACTCCGAGATGACCTTGCCGTCCTTGAGGGCCTTGCCCTCGTAGGGACGCAGTTCGATCACGTCGCCCATGTTCATGGCCGAGACGTCGAGCTCGATGGGCAGGGCGCCGGAGTCTTCCATGGTGTTGTAGAAGATGGGGGCGATCTTGCCGCCCAGGCAGACGCCGCCGAAGCGTTTGTTGGGCACGAAGGGGATGTCTTCGCCGGTGTGCCAGATCACCGAATTGGTAGCGGACTTGCGCGAAGATCCGGTGCCGACCACATCGCCGACGTAGGCAACCAGATGGCCCTTGGCCTTGAGCTGGTCGATGAATTTGATGGGGCCGACCTTGCCGGGGGCGTCGGGTTCGATGCCGTCGCGCGGGTTCTTGAGCATGGCCAGCGCGTGCAGCGGGATGTCGGGGCGGCTCCAGGCGTCGGGCGCCGGCGACAGGTCGTCGGTATTGGTTTCGCCCGTGACCTTGAAGACGGTGAGGGTCAGGCTTTGCGGGACCTCGGGGCGGCTGGTGAACCATTCGGCGTCGGCCCAGCTCTGCAGCACGGCCTTGGCGTGGATGTTGCCGGCCTTGGCTTTTTCCTCGACGTCGTGGAAGGCGTCGAAGATCAGCAGGGTCTTTTTCAGGCCCTCGGCGGCCACGGGGGCCAGCTCGGCGTGATCCAGCAGTTCGATCAGGGCGCTGATGTTGTAGCCGCCCAGCATCGTGCCCAGCAGTTCGGTGGCGTGTTTGCCGCTGATCAGGGGACAGGTTTCTTTGCCCAGGGCCACGGCGGCCAAGTAGGATGCCTTGACGCTGGCGGCCTCGTCCACGCCGGCGGGCACGCGGTGGGTAAAGAGATCCAGCAGGAATTGTTCCTCACCCTTGGGCGGGTTTTTCAGCAGTTCGATCAGCGCGGCGGTCTGTTGCGCGGTGAGTGGCAGCGGGGGAATGCCGATGGCTTCGCGCGCGGCGGCTTCGGTGCGGTAGGAATCCAGCATGTCGGGGCTCTAGAAAGAAGGGGTTCAGGGAACTTGGGTCTGCTGCTATTTTACGGGGTGGCGGGGTTTCAGGCAATGGTCTTATATAAGACATAAGACACGACTGAGGTGGGGCCGGGTTTCTTGAGCCGGAGTGTCCGGCGCCCTGGATTGCCGTTCAGTCCAGCAGGTCCTGGTATTCCGGGTTGCGCCGCATGAAGGCGGCGACATAGGGGCAGACGGGGTCCACGCGCCAGCCCTTGGCCCGGACGGTTTCCAGACCGGCGCGGACCAGATCCGCCGCGATGCCCCGGCCCCCGACCGGGTCGGGGACGCCGGTATGGGTAAAGGCGGCCGTGCCGTTGTCCAGGGTGTAGTTCAGCACGCAGTGGTGCCCGTCCTCGGTCCATTCGAAACAATGGCGGGCTTCGTCGTGGTGTATGGCGCGTGTCATGGTGTTCCTTTGTGCCGGGTGTCCCGCATGGATCAGCGGGGCGGGACACTGACGGGGTCCGATGTGGTGTGGCGCGCGGCCCCGCCGGGCATGTGCCGGAGGGGCCGCGCCGGGGCCTCAGATGACGTACAGATCCACGTACTCGTGGACCGGCATGGCTTCGAGCGTCTTTTGATCCAGGGATACGTCCAGGATACACTGCTGCTGGCGCGCCGGGAACTGGCGCGCGAGATTGGTGCGGAACTTGGCCTCGAGCAGCGGGATGCCGTCCTTGCGGCGGCGCTTGTGGCCGATCGGGTATTCGCAGACGATTTCGTCCAGGCGCGTGCCGTCCTTGAATTCGACGGTCAGCGCGTTGGCGATGGAGCGTTTTTCCGGGTCGTGATAGTCGGCTGTGAAGGCCGGGTCCTCGACGCAGACGATCTTGTCGCGCAGCGCATCGATGCGCGGATCGGCCGCGATGCCGTCCTCATAGTCGGCGGCCGTCAGGCGGCCGAAGATCACCGGGACGGCGACCATGTACTGCACGCAGTGGTCGCGGTCGGCGGGGTTGTTCAGCGGGCCTTTCTTGTCGATGATGCGGATGCAGGCCTCGTGGGTGCGGATGGTGATCCTGGCGATGTCGGCATCGGTCTTGCCCAGGGCCTTGAGCTGGTCGTGCAGCTGCATCGCGCATTCCACGGCGGTCTGCGAGTGGAACTCGGCCGGGAAGGAGATCTTGAACAGCACGTTTTCCATGACGTAGCTGCCGTAGGGCCGCTGAAACTTGAAGGGCTGGCCCTTGAACAGCACGTCGTAGAAGCCCCAGGTCGGCGCCGTCAGCACCGAGGGGTAGCCCATTTCGCCGGTACGGGCCATCAGGGCCAGGCGCACGGCGCGGCTGGTGGCGTCGCCCGCGGCCCAGGACTTGCGGCTGCCGGTGTTGGGGGCGTGGCGGTAGGTGCGCAGGCTCTGGCCGTCGACCCAGGCCAGGGAGACCGCGTTGATGGTTTCCTCGCGCGACAGGCCCAGCATCTGCGAGACCACGGCCGTCGAGGCGACCTTGACCAGCACGACATGGTCCAGGCCGACCTTGTTGAACGAGTTTTCCAGCGCGATGCAGCCCTGGATTTCATGCGCCTTGATCATGCCTTCGAGCACGGCGCGCATGGTCAGCGGCGCCTTGCCGGCGGCCACGGCGTTGCGCGAGAGCCAGTCGGCCACCGCCAGGATGCCGCCCAGATTGTCCGAAGGGTGGCCCCATTCGGCCGCCAGCCAGGTGTCGTTGAAGTCCAGCCAGCGGATCATGGCGCCGATATTGAAGGCGGCCTGCACCGGGTCGAGCTGGAATTGCGTGCCGGGCACCTTGGCGCCATGGGGAACCACGGTGCCCGGCACGATGGGGCCCAGCAGCTTGCGGCAGGCTGGGTATTGCAGCGCTTCCAGCCCGCAGCCCAGGGTGTCGATCAGGCAGTTGCGGGCCGTTTCGTAGGCCAGGTCGCTGTCGATGTCATGGTTCAGGACGTAATCGACGATATCGACCAGTACCTGGTCCGGATCGGGGCGTAGGTTCGAAATGGGACTGGACATGGCAGGCTCCTTGGGGTGGGCGATGATTGTTGACAATCTAGCCTGAAAATCCCGATATGGCTATAATTTGCGCACTTGTAACGCGGTAATTGTCGACATGGACGCCAAAGTCTTGGGGCTGCCGGTTCCTGCCGAAGGCGAATCCGAAACCTTGTCGGATCACGTTTTCCGCAAGATCCTGGCAGCCATCGTCAAAGGGGAAATCGCGCCGGGCAGCAAAATGTCCGAGCCCGAACTCGCCCGCGCCTATGGCATCAGCCGCGGCCCGCTGCGCGAGGCCATCCATCGCCTCGAAGGCCAGCGCCTGCTGGTGCGCGTGCCCCATGTGGGCGCCCGCGTCGTATCGCTCAGCCAGCAGGAACTGTGCGAGCTCTACCAGATCCGCGAATCGCTCGAAGGCATGGCCTGCCGGCTGGCCGCCGGGCGCATGACGCTGGCCATGGCCGGCGAACTGCGCCGCGTGCTTCAGGCGCACGAGCGCGACGAGGCCTTCCAGGCGGGGCGCGGCTACTACCTGCAGGAAGGCGACTACGATTTCCACTACCGCATCGTGCAGGCCAGCGGCAACCAGATGCTGATTCGCCTGCTGTGCGATGAACTCTATCAACTGGCGCGCATGTATCGCATCCAGTATTCGGCCACGCCCAATCGTCCCCGCCAGGCGTATGCCGAGCATCACCGTATCCTCGACGCCATCGCCGATGGCGACGGGGAATTGGCGGAACTCCTGATGCGCAGACATATCCGCGCATCGCGTCTGAACATTGAACAACAGATCGCCCAGGGCAACCTGGCGCGCACCGAGGCATGAACATCAAATACCGCAAGTCCCTGCCGGGCACCCGATTCGACTATTTCGACGCGCGCGCCGCCGTGGAGGCCATCGCGCCGGGCGCCTACGACGGCCTGCCCTATACGTCGCGCGTGCTGGCCGAAAATCTGGTGCGCCGCTGCGATCCGGTGCTGCTTGACGACGCGCTGCGCCAACTCATCGAGCGCCGCCGCGATCTCGATTTTCCGTGGTTCCCCGCGCGCGTGGTGTGCCACGACATTCTCGGCCAGACCGCCCTGGTCGATCTGGCCGGCCTGCGCGACGCCATCGCAGACAAGGGCGGCGATCCGGCCAAGGTCAATCCGGTGGTGCCGGTGCAGCTCATCGTCGACCATTCGCTGGCGGTCGAATATGGCGGCTTCGATCCCGATGCCTTCCAGAAAAACCGCGCTGTCGAAGACCGCCGCAACGAAGACCGTTTCCACTTCATCGACTGGACCCGCCAGGCGTTCCATAACATCGACGTGGTGCCGCCGGGCAACGGCATCATGCACCAGATCAACCTCGAGCGCATGTCGCCGGTCATCCATGCCCAGGATGGCGTGGCCTATCCCGATACGCTGGTGGGCACCGACAGCCACACGCCGCATGTCGACGCTCTGGGCGTCATCGCCGTGGGCGTGGGCGGCCTCGAGGCCGAGAACGTCATGCTGGGCCGCGCCTCGTGGATGCGCCTGCCCGATATCGTCGGCGTCGAGCTCACTGGCCGCCGCCAGCCCGGCATCACCGCCACCGACATCGTGCTCACGCTCACCGAGTTCCTGCGCAAGGAAAAGGTCGTGGGCGCCTATCTGGAATTCTACGGCGAAGGCGCGGCCAGTCTCACGCTGGGCGACCGGGCCAGCATCTCCAACATGGCGCCCGAATACGGCGCCACCGCGGCGATGTTCTCCATCGACGCGCAAACCATTGAATACCTGAAGCTTACCGGCCGCGACGACGCGCAGGTCAAGCTGGTGGAAACCTATGCCCGCGTCGCCGGCCTGTGGTCCGATACGCTGAAGGCCGCGCAATACGAGCGTGTGCTGCGCTTTGACCTGTCCAGCGTGGTGCGCACGCTGGCCGGTCCGTCCAACCCGCATCGCCGCCTGCCCGTCGCCGATCTGGCGGCGCGCGGCATTGCCGGCCCGGCGCAGGCCCAGCCCGGCCTGATGCCTGATGGCGCCGTCATCATCGCCGCCATCACCAGTTGCACCAATACCAGCAATCCGCGCAATGTCATCGCCGCCGGCCTGCTGGCGCGCAACGCCAACCGCGCGGGCCTGACGCGCAAGCCCTGGGTCAAGACCTCGCTGGCGCCGGGATCCAAAACGGTGGCCATGTACCTGGACGAAGCCGGCCTCACCGCCGAACTGGAACAGCTCGGCTTCGGTGTGGTCGGGTTCGCCTGTACCACCTGCAACGGCATGTCGGGCGCGCTCGATCCGGCCATCCAGCAAGAGATCATCGACCGCGACCTCTACACCACCGCCGTGCTGTCGGGCAACCGCAACTTCGACGGCCGCATCCATCCGTACGCCAAGCAGGCCTTCCTGGCCTCACCGCCGCTGGTGGTGGCCTATGCCATCGCGGGCACTATCCGCTTCGATATCGAGCAGGACGTGCTGGGCACCGACGCTCATGGCAAGGCCATCCGCCTGAAAGACATCTGGCCCAGCGACGAAGAAATCGACGCCGTGGCGCGCAAGGCCGTCAAGCCGGAACAGTTCCGCAAGGTGTACGAACCCATGTTCGGCGTGCGTGATGAACGCCAGGAGGCCATCAGCCCGCTGTACGCGTGGCGCCCCGCCAGCACCTACATCCGCCGCCCGCCATACTGGGAAGGCGCGCTGGCCGGTGAGCGCACGCTGCGCGGCATGCGCCCGCTGGCGGTGCTGGGCGACAACATCACCACCGACCATCTGTCGCCGTCCAACGCCATCCTGCCCGACAGCGCGGCCGGCGAATACCTGGCCCAAATGGGGTTGCCCGAAGAAGACTTCAATTCCTACGCCACTCACCGCGGCGACCATCTCACCGCGCAGCGCGCCACGTTCGCCAACCCCAAGCTGTACAACGAAATGGTGCGCGACGGCGACGGCGGCGTCCGGCAAGGCTCGCTGGCGCGCGTCGAGCCCGAAGGCAAGGTCATGCGCATGTGGGAAGCCATCGAAACCTACATGGACCGCAAGCAGCCGCT
>JBEBRQ010000047.1:0-23959 GCA_040394755.1 Castellaniella defragrans
TTCGTGGTCGGGACGGCGGGATTCGAACTCGCGACCCCTTGCACCCCATGCAAGTGCGCTACCAGGCTGCGCTACGCCCCGAAAGACAGGAATTCTAACATAAAAAAACAGCGGTTCCGGATGCCGCCATCAAAAGGCATACGAGGCGCCCCGTCGCACGCTCGCGGCCAGGCGAAGGGCTTGCCGCGCTGCCGCGAATACCGCCGCCCTCCCCCGTCCTTCTCAGAGCAAGCCGAGCTGCAAACGCGCCGGCTCGCTGATCATTTCGCGGCTCCAGGGCGGGTCCCAGACCAGATTGACGGTGACCTCGTCCACGCCTTCGATGTTCAGCAGCTTGTTGCGCGCCTCGTCGGCGATCATGGTGCCCATGCCGCAGCCCGGGGCGGTGAGCGTCATGTCCACCTCGATGCGGAAACGCTCGGGGGCGCCCGCGGGCAGAATGTTGCAGCGGTAGACCAGCCCCAGGTTGACGATATCGACGGGGATCTCGGGATCGTAGCAGGTCGAGAGCATGGTCCAGGCCGCAGCCTCGACCGATTCGGCGGTAGCCGGACCGTCATGGACATGGGAAACCGCCTCGATCGGCTCGAAGCCCAGGGCGTCGCCGTCGACACCCTCGACGCGATACAGGTTGCCCTCGACCATGACGGTATAGGTTCCCCCCAACTGCTGGGTGATGATTGCATCGCAACCGGCCTCGATGGTCACCGGCGAGCCATAGGGCACGGTGACCGCCGGCAGATCCCGGTTGACGACGACTTCTTGGCGTGTGTAGCTCATGACATTTTCTCTATTCGGTGCGGGCGGTGTCCCGGGCGCGGGTAATGGCGTTGTGCAGCGTGTGCCAGGCCAGGGTGGCGCATTTGACGCGCGACGGGAATTCGCGCACGCCCGAGAGCACCTCGAGCTTGCCCAGATCGCAGTCGGGATGCGCCTCGGTCAGCATGGCGTGGATGTCGCGAAACAGGGCCTCGGCCTCGTCCACGCTGCGGCCCCGCACGGCCTCGGTCATCAGCGAGGCCGAGGCGGTCGAGATCGCGCAGCCGTGACCGATGAAGCTGACCTCGTCGATCACGCCGTCGCGCAGGCGCACGTAGACGGTGAGCTGGTCGCCGCACAGCGGGTTGTGGCCGTCGGCGCGATGCGAAGCATCGGCCATCGCGTGAAAATTGCGTGGGTGGCGGTTGTGGTCGAAGATGACTTCCTGGTAGAGCTCGCGCAGGCCGTCGTGTTGCTCGTCCATCGGCTCAGACTCCAAACAGTTTCTGCGCCTTGCGCACACCGGCCACCAGGGCGTCGATATCCTGACGGTCGTTGTACAGGGCGAACGAGGCGCGGGCGGTCCCGGGAATGCCGAAACGGCTCATCAGGGGCATGGCGCAGTGGTGGCCGGCGCGGATCGCGACCCCCTCGGTGTCGAGGATCGTCCCCAGGTCATGCGGATGGATGCCGTCGACCAGAAAGGACAGGATGCCCGCCTTGTGCGGCGCGCTGCCGATGATGCGGATACCGGGCAGTTCGAGTATGCGTTCGGTGGCCTCGGCCAGCAAGGCCGATTCGTGGGCGGCGACGCGATCCAGACCAATCCCGCGCAGGTATTCGATCGCCGCGCCCATGGCGATGGCGCCGCCGATATTGGGCGTGCCTGCCTCGAAACGCTGCGCGCCGTCCGCGTAGGTCGAGCCCTCGAAGCTGACCGTGCGAATCATGTCCCCGCCGCCCTGCCAGGGCGGCAGCTGCGCGAGGATCGCGGCGCGCGCGTAGAGCGCGCCGATGCCCGTCGGGCCGTAGAGTTTGTGGCCTGAAAAGGCATAAAAATCACAATCCAGGGCCTGGACGTCGACCGTCTGGTGGGCAACGGCCTGGGCACCGTCGATCAGCACCAGGGCGCCGGCCTCATGGGCGAGGCGCACGAGTTCCTCGACCGGATTGACGGTGCCCAAAGCATTGGAGACATGGGCCACGGCCACCAGACGCGTGCGCGGATTGAGCAGGGCCTTGAAATCCGTCATGTCGAGCTCGCCCGAATCGGTGACCGCCGCGGCGCGCAGCACCGCGCCGGTGCGCTCGCACAACAGTTGCCAGGGGACGATGTTGGAATGGTGTTCCATGCCCGTGACCAGGATCTCGTCGCCGGCGCGCAGGCGCTGGCCCCAGGTCTGGGCCACCAGGTTGATGGCCTCGGTCGTGCCCCGGGTAAAGACGATTTCCTGCGAGTCGCCAGCGTTCAGCAGCACGCGCACGCGCTCGCGCGCCTCCTCGTAGAGATCGGTGGCGTGCTGCGACAGCCAGTGCACGCCGCGATGGATGTTGGCGTTCGAACATTCATAGAACGCCGCCAGAGCATCGATGACCGCCTGGGGCTTTTGCGTGGTGGCGCCGTTGTCCAGGTAGGCGAGCCGGCGGCCGCGCACCGGTCGCGCGAGGATGGGGAAATCGCCCGCCAGATCCAGCAAGCCTGAGGCGAAGGAGGATTGCGGCGCGTTCATGCGGCCACCTCGGTGGCGATGTCGCCCGGCAGGATTGCGCGCACCGCCCGTTCGACACGCTTGCGCAGCGGCCCGGCCTCAATGCGGGCGACGCTGGCCGCCGCAAAGGCATAGATCAGGATGTCACGGGCGCGCGCCTCGTCCAGCCCGCGCGAGCGCAGGTAGAACAGGCTGTCGGCGTCGATCTGCCCAACGGTGGCGCCATGCGCGCACTTGACGTCGTCGGCGTAGATTTCGAGCTCAGGCCGGGCGTCGGACTTGGCCAGGCGCGACAGCAGCAGGCTGTCGCTGCGCTGGATCGCATCGGTGCCGTCGGCGCCCGGCGCCACGAGAATGCGGCCGCTGAATACGCCATGCGAGGTGTCGGCCATGATGCCGCGATAGGATTCGTGGCTGACGCAGCGCGGCTGCTCGTGGCCGATCAGCGTGTGGTGATCGACATGGCGGCGCTTGTCCACGTAGTACAGGCCGTTGAGCAGGGTTTCGCAGCGCTGCCCGGTGAAGCGGGTCGCGATATCGTGGCGCGCGAGGCGTGCGCCCAGCGACATCGAGTGCGAGGCGAAATAAGAGCCCTGAGCCTGACTGGCGTCGATATCGCCCAGGTGCCAGGCCAGATTGGATTCCCGTTGCAGCTTGAGGTGCGTGATGCGCGCATCGCGGGCCAGATTCAGGCGCGTGGCCGCATGGCTGAGGTTGACAGCCCCGGGTACACCGACATAGTGCTCGACCACAGTGGCCTGCGCCCCGTCCCCGGCAATCACGACATGCCGCAGGAACTGCGCGGCGCGCGGTGAGGCGGCCACACAGACCAGATGCACCGGCTCGGCGATCACCGCGCCGCGCGGCAGTTTCAGAAAGGCGCCGTCGCCGGCCAGGGCGAGGTTCAGGGCCGAAGGGCTGGCACCGTCGCCGGCCTGCCCGAACACCGGCTGGATATCCTCGGCATGCGCGTCCAGCGCCTGCGACAGCGGCTGCAGAACGGCCCCCTCAGGCAGTGGCCCGATGAGCGACAACGCGGGATCGAAGCGCCCGTCCACAAACACCAGCCAGTGACCGGGCTCGCCCGCGCGCAATTCATCGACGAGGTTGGTCACCGGCTGCGCGCCGCCATCCTCGAAGGATTGCTCGGCCAGCGCCGCAAGCGAGGTATGGCGCCAATCCTCGAGACGGGTATGCGGCCAGCCCTCGGCGGCGAAGCGATCCATGGCCTCGCGCCGCAAGCTGGCGAGCCAGGGGATGCGCGCGCCGGGCAGCGACCCGGCGCGACGGCCGAACGCCTCGGTCCAGGCCTGTAGTCCGGTGCTCATGCCACGACCCCCTTGGCCGGCTGGCCGGCCTGCCCCTCGATCCAGCCATAGCCGCGTTCTTCGAGTTCCAGCGCCAGCTCGCGGCCGCCCGAACGCAGGATGCGGCCGTGGGCCAGGACGTGCACGTAATCCGGCACGATGTAATCCAGCAGGCGCTGGTAGTGCGTGATGACGATCAGGGCGCGGTCGGGCGAGCGCAGGCGGTTGACGCCGTCGGCCACGATCTTGAGCGCATCGATGTCGAGGCCGGAATCGGTTTCATCAAGAATGGCGAGCTTGGGTTCGAGCAGGGTCATCTGCAAGACCTCGTTGCGCTTTTTTTCACCGCCCGAAAAGCCCTCATTGACCGCGCGATAGAGGAATTCGTCGCGCATGCCGACGAGCTTCATCTCGGCCTTGGCGCGCTTGACGAAGTCCATGGCGTCGAGCTCGGGCTGGCCGCGCTGGCGCCGCACGGCATTGACCGCCGCGCGCAGGAAATAGGCATTGGAGACGCCGGGAATCTCGATCGGATACTGGAATGCCAGGAAGATGCCGGCACGGGCACGGTCCTCGACGGGCATGGACAACAGGTCCTGGCCGTCGAACTCGACGGAGCCCCCGGTGACCTTGTAGTCCTCGCGGCCGGCCAGCACCTGCGACAGGGTGCTCTTGCCCGAGCCGTTGGGCCCCATGATGGCGTGGACCTCGCCCGCCTTGACCTCGAGGTCGAGGCCGTTGAGGATCGCCTTGTCCTCGACCGAGGCGTGCAGATTCTTGATGTTCAGCATGAGTGTGGCTCCTTAACCGACGCTGCCTTCGAGACTCACGCCGAGCAGGTTCTGTGCTTCGACGGCGAACTCCATGGGCAATTCCTTGAAAACCTCTTTGCAGAAGCCGTTGACGATCATCGAAACGGCATCCTCGGCCGACAGGCCGCGCTGCATGGCGTAGAACAATTGATCCTCGGCGATGCGCGAGGCCGTGGCCTCGTGCTCGACACTGGCGCCGGGGTGCTGGACCTCGATGGTCGGGAAAGTATGCGCAGCGCATTCCTTGCCGATCAGCAGCGAGTCGCACTGCGTGTAGTTGCGGGCGTTCTCGGCCTTGGGCGTGACGCGCACCAGGCCGCGGAACGTATTGCTGCCGTGGCCGGCCGAGATGCCCTTGGAGATGATGGTGCTGTGCGTGTTGCGGCCCATGTGGATCATCTTGGTCCCGGTGTCGGCCTGCTGATAGTGATTACTGAGCGCCACCGAATAGAATTCGCCGACCGAATCATCGCCGCGCAGGATCACGCTGGGGTATTTCCAGGTGATCGCCGAGCCGGTTTCGACCTGGGTCCAGGAGATCCGCGAACGGGCGCCCCGGCAGTCGCCGCGCTTGGTGACGAAGTTGTAGATCCCGCCCACGCCGTTCTCGTCGCCGGGGTACCAGTTCTGCACGGTGGAGTACTTGATCCGGGCATCCTCCAGCGCCACCAGCTCGACCACCGCGGCATGCAACTGGTTTTCATCGCGCATCGGCGCCGTACAGCCCTCGAGGTAGCTGACGATGGCGCCTTCGTCGGCGATGATCAGCGTGCGCTCGAACTGGCCGGTATCGGCCGAGTTGATGCGGAAATACGTGGACAGCTCCATCGGACATCGCACACCCTTGGGGATGTAGACGAAGGAGCCGTCGGAGAACACCGCCGAGTTGAGCGCCGCATAGAAATTGTCGCCGGGCGGCACGACCGAGCCCATGTATTGCCGCACGAGGTCGGGGTGGCTGCGCACCGCCTCGGAGAACGAACAGAAGATCACGCCCACATCGGCGAGCTGCTTGCGAAAGGTCGTGGCCACGGACACCGAATCGAACACCGCATCGACGGCGACGCCGGCGAGCCGGGCGCGCTCGTGCAGCGGCACACCGAGCTTTTCATAGGTGCGCAGCAACTCGGGATCGACCTCGTCCAGACTCTTGGGGGCGTCCTTTTTGGATTTCGGCGCCGAGTAATAACTGATGTCCTGGAAATCGGGCTCGTCGAAATGAACCTTGGCCCACTTGGGCCGGGGCATCTTGAGCCATTCGCGATAGGCGTTCAGGCGCCATTCGAGCATGAATTCGGGTTCCTGCTTGATCGCGGACAGGCGGCGGATGACGTCCTCATCCAGGCCTTTGGGAAAGGTATGGGATTCGATCTCCGTGACGAAACCTGCCTCGTATTCACGATCCAGGAAGGAATCGAGCTTGTCGTTGACGGTACTCATTTGGACAGACTCCAGGTCTGGGTATTGGTCGCGGCGATGCGCACCCCGACCGGGGCGCGCACAGGATGAATGGTTTCGCCCCGGATCATGTCGGCCACCGACACGGCCTCGAGCGTGCGGCGCACCATCAGATTGATGCGCTGCCAATGGGGGCGGATGTGGCAGCCCTCCTCGACGCTGCAGGCGCCGGGAATCGCCGAGCATTCGGTCAGACCGAAAGGCTGTTCCTCGAGGGCGTCGATGATCTGGGCGATATTGATCCGCTCGGCCGGACGGCTCAGCCGGTAGCCGCCGCGGGCGCCGCGGATGCTTTCGAGCACACCGTGCTGCGCCAGGCGCTTGAGCACCTTGCTGACGACGGGCTGGCCCAGGCCCAGAGCATCGGCCAGCTCGGCCGCACTGCACACGGGCGTCGGACAGGCCGCCATGTGCGTGAGCACAAGGATGCCGTAATCAACGATCTTGCTGATTCGCAACATGGGCGGATTCGGGGGAATTGATGAATCGATGACTAAATAGTACTACTTCAGTACTGTATGGGTCAAATCATCGCCGGGCGGATTTTAACTCACCAGGACGCCCGCGTGAACGCGCAAAACACCGGCAACGCATACCCTACAATAGAGGATCGACACGCGCACATTCGACTGGGGATGCCTGTATGACTGTTTCCGTATTCGATTACGAGGGCGAGCTCTCGGCCTGCGCCGCCGGCGATCGCAGCGCCTTCGATGCGCTTTACCGGCAAGAGGCGCCCGCCATGCTGGCCCTGAGCCGCGCGCTGGCCGGCCACCAGGCCGAGGACATCGTGCATGAAACCTTCGTGCTCATCTGGCGCAATGCCGCCGGCTACAGCCCGGCGATCGGCACGGCCAGGGCTTGGATCTACAGTATCCTGCGCTACCGGGCGCTGGCGCGCCTGCATCAGGGGGCGGCCCCTCCCCTCGATTCCGCCCGCCCCCTGCCCGAGCCAGCCGCCACGCGGACGCCGACCCGCCTGACCCAGGCCCTCGGCCAATTGCCCGCGGATGCGCGTGATGCCCTGCGATTGGCGTACCTGCACGGCCTGGACTACACGCAGATCGCCACACATCTGGGGCAGCCCGAGGCAGCGGTGCGCGACACGCTGCGCCAGGCGCTGACGCGGCTCGATCAGGCGGTCCTGGCATGAAGCATTCCACCCGCGCCTACACCGACCTCGAGATCGCCGAGTATGTGCTGGGCCTGGCCGCGCCCGGCGATACCGCGGGAATCCAGGCATGGCTCGCCCAGGACAATGCCGCCGCCGCCTGCGCCCTCAAATGGGAAGCCTACCTGCTGGACATCGCCGACGACCTCCCGGGCGAGCCCCCAGCGCCCGGGCTGTACACCAGGATACAGAACAGCCTCGGATTCGCCGCCCTGGCGGATGACGCCGCCATCGTGTTCGAGGGCCGCGCCATACGCGCCAATCATCCGCGGCGCGGCAGGCGCAGTCCCTTGCGGCGGCTGCGCCGGGGCCGGATCGTCGCTGTAGCGGCTATTTTGGCCGCCCTGGTCCTGTTGATTATTTTCAGTATGGCGGTGCTGCGCCCCGCCGAGCAGCGGACGACCGAGCACACCGTGCAGCTCACGCCGCTCAATCCCGCCCTGCCGCCACCCGCCGGGCAAGACCCGGATCGCGGCCAATAAGCGCCCGCGACGGCCAGGCTATAGATCGAGCCGGCCGTTCGCCGGATGGACCTGGGATGCCGATTCTCTGAGCGCCTGGGACAGGTTTTCACGAATCTTTTGCAGATCGCCGCGCAGGGCCTGAAGTTCAGCCCCTGTCAGGCGCACCGCCGCATCCTGATCGTGCGGTATTTCGCCGCCGTCGCCCAGCCGGTTACGCGCCCCGGCAATGGTGAAGCCCTGCTCGTAGAGCAAATCGCGGATGCGGCGCACCAGCAAGACCTCGTGATGCTGGTAATAGCGGCGGTTTCCCCGGCGCTTGACGGGTTTGAGCTGCGTGAATTCTTGTTCCCAGTAGCGCAGGATGTGCGGCTTGACGCAGCACAACTCGCTGACTTCGCCAATGGTGAAGTAGCGTTTTGCCGGAATCGGCGGCAGGACGACGGATGCGGGACCGCTGGTGCTCATGGATGCTCACCCCCCGCCTGGCCGACGCTGTCCTTGAGTTTCTGGCTGGCGTGAAAGGTCACCACACGCCGCGCCGCGATCGGAATGACCTCGCCGGTCTTGGGATTGCGGCCGGGACGCGGCGGCTTGTTGCGCACCTGGAAACTGCCAAAGCCCGAAAGCTTGACCTCGGTGCCATTCACCAGCGCATCGCGGATCTCGGCAAAGAATGTATCGACCACATCCTTGGCCTCGCGCTTGTTCAGTCCGACCCGGTTGAACAACAGCTCGGCCAGATCGGCCTTGGTCAGGGTACTATCCGTATTCACAAACGAGCCCTCCTAGGAACGCAAGCGAGCGCCATGCGCCGCCACCAGCGCGTCCAGCAAGCGTTGCGTGCAGTATTCGATCCGACGGTCATCCAGCGTTTCCTGCCCCTGGAACCAGAAGCGCAGCGCCAGGCTCTTGTTCAGAGCATCGTTCTTGTCGTGCCAAACATCGAATAGTTTAATGTCTTTGACCACTGTGAGCGCAACATCCGTGGCGACCTGGTGTAAAAGTGTGTCAAGCACGGCCTGCCATGCCAGGCCGGCGTCCACCCAGACGGCCAGATCGCGCACCACGACCGGCTGCCGGGAGAGCTCGGCCGGACGCGGAAAGACGAGTTCACCAATGCGCCGCGCATCGACCTCGAACACCACTGGCGCATGCGCCAGATCCAGGGCTTGCGCCCAGCGCGGATGCGTTTCGCCCAGCCAGCCGATCGGCTGGCCGTCGAGCAGCAAGCGCGCCGAACGCCCCGGATGCAGTGCCGGGTGTGCCGCAGGCTCGCAGCGCAGGCCGGCGGCGCGCGCGCCCAGCAGGGATTCGAGGTCGCGTTTGACGTCGAAGAAATCGACGGCGCGCGCGGCTTCGCCCCATTGTTCGGGAACGGCCGGCCCCCAGGCGGCGCCAGCCAGATGGACCGGCTGGGCCACCCCCGCCACCTCGAGGGCGCCGTCGGCCACCCCGGGATCGCGGGCGAATACCCGGCCCAGCTCGAACACCCGCGCCCTGCTTTGCTTGCGCCGGGCGTTGTGCGCGATATTGTCGAGCAGGCCACCGATCAGGCTGGAGCGCATGACCGCGAGTTGACTGGCGATGGGATTGAGCAGGCGGATGGGATCGGCATTGCCGGCGTAGTCGCGCTCCCAGGCCTCCTCGACGAACGAGAAATTGATGACCTCCTGGTAGTCCAGCGCCGCCATCGCCGCGCGCATGGCGTGCGGGCCGTAGCGGGTTTCCGCGACCACGCGCATCTTGGCTGGCGCGACTGGCGGCACATCGGGAATCCGGTCGAACCCATAAATGCGGGCGACCTCCTCGATCAGGTCCTCCTCGATGGCGAGGTCGAAGCGGGCCGAAGGTGGCGTGACGATGAAATCCTCGCCCTCGCGGCGAAACTCGAAGCCCAGGCTGGCGAATACCTGCGCCACGGCTGCGCCCTCGATCGGAATGCCCAGGACCCGCCGACAGCGCGCCAGACGCATGCGCACCGGGGCGCGCTCGGGCAGGCGCAGGACCTGATCGTCGATGGGGCCGGCCTGACCGCCGCAGATGTCCAGCACCAGCCGCGTAATGATTTCAAGATGCTCGATAATGGATTCGAAATCCACGCCGCGTTCGAAGCGATGGCTGGCCTCGGATGAAAACTTGAAGCGGCGCGCGCGTCCCATGATGGCCTCGGGCCACCAGAACGCCGCCTCGATGTAGATGTCGGTGGTGTCCAGCGTCACCGCGGCCGCCTCGCCGCCCATGATACCGGCCAGGCTCTCGATCGCGGCGTCGGTGCCGATCACGCCCACATCCGGCGCAAGCTCGACGGTCTGGCCGTTGAGCAGTTCCAGGGACTCGCCCGCCCGCGCCCAGCGCACCGTCAGGCCGCCCTGGATTCGCTGGAGATCGAACACGTGCGTCGGCCGGCCGAGTTCGAGCATGACGTAGTTCGAGATGTCCACCAGCGCCGACACGCTGCGCTGGCCCGCGCGTTCGAGGCGGGCCTTCATCCAGGCCGGCGTCGCCGCGCGCGCATCGACGCCGCGCACGATGCGCCCTGCAAAGCGGCCGCACAGATCGGGCGCCTCGACCTTGACGGCGAGGCGGTCGGGAATCGTCGCCTGGACCTCGGGGACGGCCAGGGGCTTGAGGGCGCAGCCCGTGAGGGCCGAGACCTCGCGCGCAACCCCCAGGATCGACAAACAATCGGCGCGGTTGGGCGTGAGCTTGACGGTAAAGACCGTGTCGTCGAGTTCGAGCGCCTCGCGCAACGGCTGGCCGGGAGTCAGGCCCGCATCGAGTTCGAGCAGGCCCGCATGGTCCTGCGACAGACCCAGTTCGCGCGCCGAGCACAACATGCCCATCGATTCGACCCCGCGCATCTTGACCGGACCGATCCGCAGGTCGCCCGGCAAGAGCGCGCCCACGCGGGCCAACGGCACGACCAGACCAGCGGCCGCATTGGGCGCGCCGCACACGATCTGCAACGGCGCGCCGGAGCCGTCGTCCACCTGGCACACCCGCAGTTTATCGGCATCGGGATGAGGGCCGGCCTCGAGGATGCGCGCCACGACGACGCCCGAGAACGGCGGCGCGAACGGCGCGGCCTCCTCGATCTCGAGGCCAGCCATGGTCAGGCGATGCGCAAGCGCGTCCGTGCCGATGTCCGGATCGGCCCAGGCGCGCAGCCAGGATTCAGGAAATTGCATGATTCAGGTTCCGTCTGGGTAATGGCACGGCGCGGGGCGCTAGTGATTGAACTGGCGCAGGAAACGCAGATCGCCTTCGAAGAACTGCCGCAGGTCGTCGACGCCGTAGCGCAGCATGGTCAGGCGTTCGAGCCCCGAGCCAAAGGCAAAACCGATATAGCGCTCGGGATCGAGCCCGAAATTGCGGACCACCTGGGGATGCACCTGCCCCGAACCCGAGATCTCGAGCCAGCGGCCCTGATTGGGGCCGGCGGTGAACATCATGTCGATCTCGGCCGAGGGCTCGGTGAACGGAAAAAATGACGGCCGGAAACGCAGGGTCAGGTCGTCGGTCTCGAAGAATGCGCGCAGGAAATCGGTGTAGACGCCCTTGAGGTCGGCGAACGAGATGTCCTCGGCGATCCACAGGCCCTCGACCTGATGGAACATCGGCGAGTGCGTGGCGTCGCTGTCGACGCGATACGTGCGGCCCGGGGCGATGACCTTGATCGGCGGCTGGTTCATGCGGGCGTAGCGCACCTGCATGGGGCTGGTGTGGGTGCGCAGCACCAGCGGCAGCCCCCCGGCGTCCTGCATGTCCACATAAAAGGTGTCCTGCATCGAGCGCGCGGGATGGTTTTCGGGATTGTTCAGCGCGGTGAAATTGGTCCAGTCATTTTCGATTTCGGGGCCGTCGGCCACGTCGAAGCCGATGGAGCGGAAAATCGCCTCGACGCGCTGCCACGTCTGGATCACGGGATGGATGCCGCCCATCGGCCGGCCACGGCCGGGCAAGGTCACGTCGATGGTTTCGGCCGCCAGCCGGCGGTCGAGTTCGGCCTGGGCAAGCTCGGCGCGGCGGGTGTTGAGCAGGCCCTCGATGCGCTGCTTGGCCTGATTGATCCGCGCCCCTCGATCGCGTTTTTCGTCGCCACTCAGGCCCGCCAATCCCTTGAGCAGCGCGGTCAGCGACCCTTGCTTGCCAAGGAATGCGGCCTTTTCATTTTCGAGGGCGGCCGCATCGGCCGCCCGGGCGAACCGTTCCCCGGCCTGGGCGATGAGTTCGTCGAGCGTAGTAGTCATGGACATATCTTCCAAATGCGGTTGATGCCCCCACGCTGCGCCTGCGGCTTGCTGCCCCCCGAGGGGGCGCCGTTTGCCTTGGGGCGGCCCAGCGGCAAACGGGGCTCCATGAGCCCCGTCCGCAATGATACAGAATCGAGAACGAAACTGTGTCGGTCAGGCTGCCAGCGCGGACTTGGCTTGGGCGACGACGGCGGCGAAGCCCGCCTTGTCGTGGACGGCCATGTCGGCCAGGACCTTGCGGTCCAGGTCGATCGAGGCTTTTTTCAGGCCAGCGATGAACACGCTGTAGGACACCCCCAGTTCGCGGCAGGCCGCATTGATACGGGTGATCCACAGTGCGCGGAAGGTGCGCTTTTTATTGCGGCGGTCGCGGTAGGCGTACTGGCCGGCGCGCATGACCGCCTGCTTGGCGATCCGGAATACATTGCCGCGGCGGCCACGGTAACCCTTGGCGGCCTTGAGGACTTTTTTATGGCGTGCACGTGCAGTGACGCCGCGTTTGACGCGAGGCATGTGATTTCTCCGATCAGGCGAAAGGCAACATCGCCTTCACCGAGGCGACATCAGAGTCATGGACGGCGGTCGAGCCGCGCAGTTGACGTTTGCTCTTGGTGGTTTTCTTGGTCAGGATATGACGCTTGAAAGCCTGGCCGCGCTTGATGGAACCACTGCCGCGAACCTTAAAGCGCTTGGAGGCGCCTTTCTTGCTCTTCATCTTGGGCATGACGATACTCTGTTGACTTACGAAACCAGGTGACCCGCCGATCCGGCATGGGTGCTTCATCGACCTGGGATTCGCGCTTGCTGACAAGGATCGGCCGCGCAACTTGCGGCCAAACCCCCGGACTTTTTCCCCGCGCCCCCAGAAATGGCCTGGGAAACCAGGGAAAAGCCCTTGATTATACGATGAATTATTCGGGCTTGTCGAACTGCTGTTCGAGCGCCTGGACGCGAGCCTCGAGCGCCCCGATGCGCTCGACCGCGCGCGCCAGCAGATCGGCCTGCACATCGAATTCCTCGCGCGTGATCAAATCCATGCGCGCAAAGGTCTGGGCCATCAGGGCCTTCATATTGCGCTCGATGTCGGCGGCCGGCGTCTTGGCCAGCAGCTCGGACATGTTTTTCTGGAAGTCGTCCAGCCATTGATTGGGAGCGATCATGAGGGCCTCCGTCGGGGGAAATGATTTCGGCCCTCATTTTACCCGCACCAAGGATGCTCTGAATAAGTCCGACGCCGCAAGCGGACTCAAGGCTCGACAGTGGACGGCGGCCGATAGCGGACAGCCTCGGCGAGATGCCCGGAAAGAACCCCCTGCGCATCATCCAGGTCGGCAATGGTCAGGGCCACCCGTAAAACGCGATGAACGCCGCGCGCCGACCATGCCCAGCGGCGGCCGGCCTCGGCCAGCAGGGCCTCGCCCTGCGCGTCCAGGCGGGTATGCCGCCGCAAGGCAGCCGTCCCCAGCGCGGCGTTGGGTATGCCCTGGCGTTCGAGCTGGCGGCGGCGCGCCGCCTCGACGCGTTCCCTGACCTGGGCCGAGGGCTCGCCCGCCGGCGACTGCTCCCAGACCTCCTCGGGCCGCAGCTCCAGATGCAGGTCGATGCGATCGAGCAAGGGGCCGGACACGCGCGCCCGGTAGCGTTCGATGCGCTCTGGTGTGCAGCGGCAACTGCGGCGCGGATGACCCAGCCAGCCGCAGGGGCAGGGATTCATGGCGGCGACCAGTTGAAAATCCGCTGGGAAGCGGCAAGTTCCCGAGGCCCGGGCGATCGAGACATGGCCGGTTTCCAGGGGCTCGCGCAGGGCCTCGAGGGCGCGCCGTTCGAACTCTGGCAATTCGTCGAGGAACAGCACGCCGTGGTGGGCAAGACTGATCTCCCCGGGGCGCGGGCGCGCGCCGCCGCCCACCAGGGCCGCCATCGATGCGGAATGATGCGGCGCGCGAAACGGCGGCACGCCCGCAGGCGTGTTGCCCGCGCCCCCGGCCGCGCCCCGCACGGCGGCCACCTCGAGCGCCCGATCCGCCGCCAGTGGCGGCAGGATGCCCGGCAGCCGCTGCGCCAGCATACTCTTGCCGACCCCGGGAGGACCGGACATCAGCAGGCTGTGGCGCCCGGCCGCCGCGATTTCGAGGGCACGCCGCGCGATCAGCTGGCCGCGCACATCCGACAGGCACGGAGACCCGGTCGGGTCCGGAACGGCGGGCGCGGGCGGAATCGCCGCAGCCAGCGAGTCCCGCCCGGAAAAATGCGCCACCACCTCGCCCAGGCTGCCGGCGGCCAGCACCGCCAGTCCGGGCACCTGGGCGGCCAGCGCAGCGGCATCCGGCGGCATGATGAGAATGGCACCAGGATCGCCACGCGCGACCTCGAGGGCGATGGCCAGCGGCGCCCCGGCGGCGGTGATGGCGCCGGTCAGGGACAGCTCGCCGGCAAATACGTATGGACGCATGTCCGGCGCCCCGCCTTCAGGGGCCGCCACCTGCCCCGAGGCCAGCAAGACCCCCAGCGCGATGGGCAGGTCGAAACGGCCGGATTCCTTGGGCAGGTCGGCCGGCGCCAGATTGGCCGTGATACGCCCCGCCGGGAATTCGAATCCGCTGTTGATGATGGCCGAGCGGACGCGCTCGCGGCTCTCGCGCACATCGGCGCCGGGCAGGCCCACCAGATGAAAGGCTGGCAGGCCGGCCCCCACGTGGACCTCGACGCGCACGGCATGGGCCTGCAGGCCAAACAGGGCGCGGCTGGACAGCACGGCCAGGGACATACGGGGCGGCCTCCTCGAAATCGACGCCGCAGAGCAGCCGCGCGGACACCGCACGCACTGCCCAGCGCCAGGAAACCCCCTGAACGCTGCACCACAAACGCCAGGCTCATTCAGAAGGTTCCCAGGAGTATGCGCGCAACGGCGCCCCATGCGGGGCGCCGATCATGAAAAGAACCATTGGGTAATTCCGCAAAAAGGGGCCGGAATCACCCGGCCCCCTGGATCACCCGATCATGCCTGGATTATTCAGACTTGGAATCGGACGAGCCGTTGCCGATGGATTGCTGAATGGCGGCATCCGCCTTGGCCGCGCCCTCGGCGACCGAGTCGCGGGCGCTGTGAGCGGCTTCGCTCGCCTTGTCGGCCAGATTCGAGGCGCCCTCGGAAATCGCGGCGCCGGCCTCGGCGGCCTTTTCCTTGACGGCCGCGGCCGATTCATCGAGCTTTTCGCCCATGGACTGCTGCTGGCCGGACTCGGGCTGCGTGGTGGCGGGAGCCTGCTCCTGCGGGCTCGGCTGCGCGGGGGCCGCCGGCGCAGGCGCCGTCGATGGCGCGGGGGCGGCAGGCGCGGCCGGCGCCTGGTCCTCGCTCTTGGAGCATGCGCCGAGCAGGCCCAGCGCAGCGACCATCGTGGCCAGAGTCAGTGATTTACGCAGTGTATTCATAGTTCTCCCTATTTAAAGTTCCGCAATATCCAGCGGGATTGAAGTTCCGCGACTTCCAGCGGAATGCTATTGAGGACCAGCTTGTGACAAGCGGCTTGGTTACAATTTTAGCCACGCCCAGCCTTGCCAATGCCGACCTCGTGTAAATACTAATTTCATCCTTTCTATTTTAATGGCATGAAAAAAACCTGTTTTCAGTCGGGAAACTGGTATCCACGCAGCGCTCGCCACGCGCAAATAAATAATTTTTAGATACAAATAAACACTCGTTTCCACGGGTCGGCCACCCTCCCCGCGCTGATTCGTCCCTTTCGCACCACACCGCGCGCCCTCACATCTCCGCAATGGCACCGATACGGTGCAGTCTGCGCCGAACCAGTGCGATATCCGCCGCATTTCCCCAGACGCCACACGCGCCCCCGGCCTGCAGATACCCGCGCTTTGCGACGCCAAAACAAGCCTCGGATTTATTGGCATGGTTATTGCTTGAAAGATCATGCCATTCAAGCACGAGGAAACCATCATGAAATTGATTACCGCAATCATCAAGCCATTCAAGCTCGATGAAGTCCACGAGGCCCTCGTCCAGGCCGGAGTCCAGGGCCTGACCGTCATCGAGGTCAAGGGTTTCGGCCGGCAGAAAGGCCATACCGAACTCTACCGGGGAGCCGAGTACAGCGTGGATTTCCTGCCCAAGCTCGAAGTCCAGGTGGCCGTCGCGGACGAGCAGGTCGAACTCGTTCTCGAGAGCCTGTGCGTCGCCGCGCGCACCGGCAAGATCGGCGACGGCAAGGTCTTCGTCACCCCCCTGGAACAAGTGGTCCGCATTCGTACCGGCGAATCCGGCGAGTCGGCGCTCTGACGCCCTACCCCGACACGACAAAGGAGTATCACGATGGATAAAAGCGATCTGGCCTGGGTGACGGTATCCACGCTGCTGGTCCTGATGATGACCGTCCCGGGCCTGGCCCTGTTCTACGGCGGCATGGCGCGCGCGCGCAATGTGCTGTCCGTGCTCACCCAGGTCCTGGGCGCCTGCGCACTCGCGCTCACACTCTGGTTCCTGTACGGCTATTCCCTGGCCTTCACGGCAGGCTCGGGCGTGATCGGCGGATTCTCCCGCGCGCTGTTCGCGGGCCTGTACACGCCGGGGGCCGAAAGCCCGATGCCGCTGGCCGGCAGCATCCCCGAAATGGCGTTCGCCGCCTTCCAGGCGACCTTCGCCGGCATTACTTGCGCGCTGATGACCGGCAGCGTCGCCGAGCGTGCCCGCTTTGGCGGCATCATGCTGTTCATCGGCCTGTGGTTCACCCTGGCCTACCTGCCGATCGCCCACATGGTCTGGGCATCGGACGGCTGGCTGATGCTGCGCGGCGCCCTGGATTTCGCCGGCGGCACGGTGGTGCATATCAATGCCGGCGTGGCCGGCCTGGTCTGCGCATGGCTGATCGGGCCGCGCAAGGGCTATGGCCGCGAAGCCATGCCGCCGCACAACCTGCCGATGAACATGACCGGCGCGGCCCTGCTGTGGGTGGGCTGGTTCGGCTTCAATGCCGGTTCGGCCCTGGGCATCGACGAGGTGGCGACACTGGCCTTCATCAACACTCTGCTGGCCACGGCAGGCGCCGTCCTCGCATGGTCGCTGATCGAGCGCCTGCTCAAGGGCAGGGCCTCCCTGCTGGGCGCGACCTCCGGCGCCATCGCGGGCCTGGTGGGCATCACGCCGGCCGCGGGCCTGGTCGCACCGGGCGGCGCCTTGCTGATCGGTATCCTGGCCGCGGCGGCATGCGTCTGGGGCGTCAACGGCCTCAAGCGCCTGCTGCGCGCCGATGACACGTTCGATGTGTTCGGCATCCACGGCGTGGGCGGCATCGTCGGCGCGCTGCTGACCGGGGTCTTCAACTCGGGCTCGTTCGGCGGGCCCGGCGACCCGGGCCTGGGCAATATGCTCGGACAGGTCTGGCTGCAATTCGAGGGCGTGCTGGTGACCATCGTCTGGTCCGCCGTCGCCGCCGCGATCGCCTATTGGATCGCGGACAAGATCTGCGGCATGCGCTGCACCCCCGAGGACGAGCAGCGCGGCCTGGATCAGGCCGACCACGGCGAAACCGCCTATCAGCGGTAAAGCAGGCGGTGGGGGTTGCACCCCCCTTCCCCCGCAGGATGCCGGGAAGCCCCGATGGGGCTTCCCGGCAATTTTATTCCAGGGGAGAAATCAGGATAATGCCGTCAGATCGATGCGCTCGGCCCGGTTGAGGGCAGAGGCCACCTTGACGCGCAAGGCATTCGAGTGCGCCCGGCGGATTTCCTTTTTGACGTCCAGCAACTGCTGCGGATGCATGGAGAACCCGGTCAGGCCCAGCCCCAGCAGCATCCGGGTCAGGCGCGTGCTGCCCGCCATTTCGCCGCAGACGGACACCGGCTTGCCGACGCGCTCGCCGACATTGATGGTGTGCGCGATCAGGCGCAGCACCGCCGGATGCATGGGGTCGTACAGGGCGGCCACGTCCTTGTCGCCGCGGTCGATGGCCAGGACGTACTGGATCAGGTCATTGGTGCCGATCGACAGGAAATCCAGCGCCTCGGCAAAAGGCTCGATGGCGATCGCCATCGCGGGAATCTCGACCATGGCGCCAATCTGGATGCCCTCGGCATAGGGAATGCGCTCGTCGCGCAGTTGCTCGGCGGCACGCGCGATCGCCTGCCGGGCGGCCTTGACCTCGTGCATGTGCGAGATCATGGGCAGCAGGATGCGGACACAACCATGCCGCGAAGCCCGCAACACGGCGCGTAACTGCGTATTGAACAAATCGGGATTGGCCAGGCAGTAGCGGATCGCCCGCAACCCCAGCGCCGGATTGGTGGCCACCGTCGTTTCCCAGTCCAGGGTCTTATCGGCGCCGATGTCCAGGGTCCGGATGGTGACGGGTCGCCCGCCCATGGTCGTCACGACCGAGGCATAGGCCTCATATTGCTCGTCCTCGCCGGGCAGGTCGGGACGGCCCATGAACAGGAATTCGCTGCGGAACAAGCCGATGCCCTCGGCGCCCTCGGCCAGCGCAGCGGCGGCCTCGTCGGGCAACTCGATGTTGGCCTCCATCCGGATATGGATGCCGTCCAGCGTGATGGCGGGTGCATGGCGCAATTGCTTGAGCTCGTCGCGCTCACGCAGGAAGGCCTCCTGGCGCTCGCGGTATTCCCGCAGGATGGGCTCGGATGGGTTGACCAGCACCACCCCGTTGACACCATCGACGACCAGCTGGTCGCCGTCACGCACCAGGGCGCGCACCTGACCCATACCGACCACCGCCGGCACATTCATGCTGCGCGCCACGATCGCCGTGTGCGAGGTGGCGCCGCCGAGATCGGTGAGGAAGGCGGCGAACTTGCCGGTGCGTAGGCGCATCATGTCGGCGGGCGAGATGTCGCGCGCCACCACGATGAAATTGTCATCGGCCTGCGCGGTATCCAGGGTGGGCAGCCAGGAGGTGGAGCCGGACAGGACGCGCAGGACTCTCTCGATCACCTGGCGGATATCGGCGCTGCGCTCGCGCAGGTAGGCGTCCTCCATCATCGAAAACTGCTCGACCAGCATCTGGCCCTGGGTCGCCAGCGCCCATTCGGCGTTGTAGTGGCGTTCGGCGATCAATTCGCACACCGATTGCACCAGCATCGGGTCCTCGAGCAGCATACCGTGCACGGACAGCAGCGCGGCCAACTCGCGGGGCGCATCCGCCGGCAGCGTATCGACCATCTGGCGCAGATCCGTGGCCGCCGCCTCGATGGCGCGGCGCAGGCGCAGGCCCTCGGCCTCGATGTCCTCCGGATTGACGTGGTAGTGCGGCACCTCGAGCGAGGCCGCGCTCATGATCACGGCCCGGCCGATCGTATAGCCTCTGACGACGCCCTGGCCATGCAGGCACAGGGTCGGGGCGGATGGCGGCGCGATGCGTTCGGCGGGCGTCATGGCCGGGAATGGGCGGGGTCGGTGAGCGCGTCTATTCCTGCTCGCCGAACTTGCCCTCAAAGAGCGCGCGGATGTCCTGCAGGGCGCGGTCCTGGTCCTCGCCCTGGGCATTGACCTTGACTGTGACGCCCAGGCCGGCGGCCAGCATCATGACGCCCATGATGCTCTTGGCATTGACGCGCTGGGCGCCGCGGGAAATGTAGATCTCGCTCTGGTAGCGGCCAGCAAGCTGCGTGAGTTTGGCCGCCGCGCGCGCATGCAATCCGAGCTTGTTTGAAATCACCAAATCGATCGACGGCATGGGGCGTTTCCCTAAAAATGATTAGTCGCAGGAGGATCGGCAAACCTCGTCGGCATTGACGATACCGCGCAGTGCACCCTGGCGCACCTTTTCGCTGAAGGTCTCGGGGTTTTCCTGCTGGTCGGTCAGGGCCTTGAGCACCATACAGGCGTTGGTCCCCGTCAACAGATGGCCGTCCAGGCCCAGAGCGGCCGCCTCGCGCAGCGCCTCGGTGGCGATGTTGAATGGCGTCGCGCCGTACAAGTCGCACAGGACCAGCACCGGGGCGCGCGCGCCGCCGGCATCGCGAATCCAGTCCAGGATGCGGGCAGCCTCGGCCTGCGGCTCGGCATCGGGCGCGATGTCGAACACGGCCAAGGCGGGCTCGGCGCCCAGCACGTGACGCGCGCAGGCTGCGAATGCCGCCCCGAGGGGCTCATGCATGACCAGCGCGATGCGTGTCATTTTCCATCCCCCAGCGCGTGTTCCAGCGCATCCACGAAACGTCCTGCGACATCATAGCCGGTCTGCTCGGTGATCTCGACGAAGCAGGTCGGGCTGGTGACGTTGATCTCGGTGATGTAGTCGCCGATCACATCCAGGCCCACCAGCAGCATTCCCCGTTCGCCCAGGCGCGCGCCCACGGTTTCGGCCAGGAGGCGGTCGCGCTCGCCCAGGGGCTGCGCGACGCCGCGCCCGCCGGCGGCCAGATTGCCCCGGGTTTCGCCTTGCATGGGCAGGCGCGCCAGCGCATAGGGAATCGGCGTGCCGCCGATGATGAGGATGCGCTTGTCGCCACCGGCGATCTCGGGAATGTAGCGCTGCGCCATGATGGTGCGCGTGCCGAGCTCGGTGAGCATTTCGAGAATGGCGCCGAGATTGGGTTCCTCGGCACGGATCCGGAACACGCCGCTGCCGCCCATGCCGTCCAGCGGCTTGACGATGACGTCGCCGTAGCGGGCATGGAAGGCCCGCAGGCGCGCCATGTCGCGCGACACCAGGGTCGGCGCGGTGAACTCCGCGAATTCAGTGATGGCGAGCTTTTCCGGATGATTGCGGATCCCCTGCCCCGCGTTGAAGATCCGGGCCCCCTGGGCCTGGGCATAATCGAACAGATGGGTCGCGTAGACATATTCCATGTCGAACGGCGGATCCTTGCGCATCAATACGGCATCGAAAACGGCCAGATCGGACTCGCTGGCGACGGCATCCTGCTCCCACCAGTCGTGACCCCGCAGGTCGGCCTCGGGACGCAGGCGCATGCCGGTGGCGACGACCCGCACGCGGCCGCAATCAATGAACAGATCGCCCATCAGGGCAAAACTGAGCCGGTGGCCGCGCGCCGCCAGGCTGCGCATGATGGCCACCGACGAGTCCTTGTAGGCCTTGAGGGACGGCAGTGGATCGATGATGAACAGAATATGCATCAAAGGCCTCGGTTGGCGGCCGGATCAGGACCGGCCGCGGAGTCGGTTCAGGCTGCCTCGCCCTGCTTGCCGGAGGATTTCTTGCGCGGGGCAAGCACCATCACCATCTGCCGGCCCTCGAGCTTGGGCATGGCCTCGACCTGGCAGAGATCGTTGAGGTCGTCGCGAACGCGTTCGAGAACCCGCATGCCCAATTCCTGGTGCGCCATCTCGCGGCCACGGAAACGCAAGGTGACCTTGGCCTTGTCGCCATCCTCGATGAAGCGGCGCAGATTGCGCAGCTTGACCTGGTAGTCGCCCTCATCGGTCCCCGGTCGGAACTTGACCTCCTTGACCTGGATGATTTTCTGGCGGGCGCGGGCCTCTTGTTGGCGCTTTTGTTCCTGGTACTTGAATTTGCCGTAATCCATGAGGCGGCAGACCGGAGGGTCTGCGGTCGGCGCGATTTCGACCAGATCGACCTCGTGCTGTTCGGCCATGGCCAGGGCATCTGATGTCCGGACGATGCCCAGCTGCTCGCCATCCACGCCAATCAGGCGTACTTCGTGAATGCGGATTTCACCGTTGGTGCGGTGTTTCTTTTCGGTTGCGATGTCTAAAGCTCCTGTGAAATTGAATGATCAGGCCTGCGGAAGATCCCGGCCACGAGAGTCGATGTCTGCGCGCAACAGCCCGGAAAACCCGGAAACGGGCATCGTGCCCAGATCCTGGTTGCCGCGTCCACGCACCGATACCGCGCCCGTTTCGCGTTCCTTGTCGCCGACGACGAGAAT
Organism: Castellaniella defragrans; assembly: GCA_040394755.1. Classification (GTDB taxonomy): domain Bacteria; phylum Pseudomonadota; class Gammaproteobacteria; order Burkholderiales; family Burkholderiaceae_B; genus Castellaniella; species Castellaniella defragrans_A. Next base: position 21,813 of record JBEBRQ010000047.1, read on the forward strand.
ATACGGGATTTTTTGCAGGCTGTGCTCCCGGATTTTACGGGTGATTTTTTCACCGCGCAAATCCGAAAATACTCTAAATCCTTGTTTTTTCAGGCCTCGCGCAACCTCGTCCGCATACTGCGCAGAACCATCCGAGATACAGCACACCACCGCGTGCTGCGGCGCGAGCCAGGCCGGCAAGGCCCCGGCATGGTTTTCGATCAACATGCCGATGAAGCGTTCGAGGGAACCCAGGATGGCGCGATGCAGCATCACCGGCGTGCGGCGCTGGTCCTCGGCATCCACGTATTCCGCGCCCAGGCGCTGCGGCATGGAAAAATCCACCTGGATGGTGCCGCATTGCCAATGCCGGCCGATCGCATCCTTGAGCGTGTATTCGATCTTGGGGCCATAGAATGCGCCCTCGCCTTCCGAGACCACATACTCGCAGCCCGACAGATCGAGGCTGTCCTTGAGCGCCTGCTCGGCCTTGTCCCAGACCTCATCCGAGCCGATGCGTTTTTCAGGACGCGTAGCGACTTTGTAGAGAATCTCGGTGAAGCCGAAATCGGCGTAGACCTGTTGCAGCAGGCGGGTATATGCCACGCATTCGGCCTGGAGCTGATCCTCGGTACAGAAGATATGGCCATCGTCCTGAGTGAAGCCGCGCACCCGCATCATGCCGTGCAGCGAGCCCGAAGGCTCGTTGCGATGGCATTGGCCGAACTCGCCGTAGCGCAGGGGCAGTTCGCGGTAGGAATGCAGGCCGGCATTGAAAATCTGGACGTGGCCGGGGCAATTCATGGGCTTGAGTCCGTAGACGCGATTCTCGGACTCGGTGGTGAACATGTTTTCCTGGTAATTGTCCCAATGGCCGGTCTTTTTCCACAGGGACAGATCGAGGATCTGCGGCGCCTTGACCTCCAGGTAGCCATTGTCGACATAGACCTGGCGCATGTACTGCTCGACCTGCTGCCAGATAGCCCAGCCCTTGGGGTGCCAGAAAATCAGGCCCGGCGCCTCGTCCTGAAAATGGAACAGATCCAGCTCGCGGCCGATTCGGCGATGATCGCGGCGCTCGGCCTCCTCGAGCATGTGCAGGTAGGCCGCCTGGTCCTCCTTGCGCGCCCAGGCCGTGCCATAGATCCGCTGAAGCATTTCGTTGCTGCTGTCCCCGCGCCAGTACGCCCCGGCCACCTTCATCAGTTTGAAGACCTTGAGGCGCCCGGTGGACGGCACGTGGGGGCCGCGGCACAAGTCGACGAACGCGCCCTCGCGATAGAGGCTGATCTTGTCGCCAGCCGGGATCGAGGCGATGAGCTCGGCCTTGTAGGCCTCGCCGATCCCCTGGAAAAAGGCCACGGCCTCGTCGCGGTCCCATTCCTCGCGCGTGACGGCCTCATCCAGGCGGGCGAGCTCGGCCATCTTTTTTTCGAGGGCCTCGAGGTCCTCGGGGGTGAACGCCCGCTTGTACGAGAAATCGTAGTAAAAGCCGTTATCGATCACTGGACCGATGGTGACCTGCGCGTCCGGAAAGAGCGATTTGACCGCATACGCCAGCAGGTGCGCCGTGGAATGGCGGATGATGTCCAGGCCGTCGGAATCCTTGTCGGTGACGATGGACAGCTGCGCATCCCGGTCGATGATGAAGCTGGTGTCCACCAGGCGGGCATCCTGCCCGTCGAAAGCGACCTTGCCGGCGAGCGCCGCGCGCCCCAGCCCCGCGCCGATGGCGTGCGCGACGTCATGCACGGAAACCGGCTGATCGAACTCGCGGCGCGAACCATCGGGAAGGCTGATGCAGACCATGAATACGTCCTGAAAAATAGGCTACTGCGCGGGCGTCGAAATGCGAAACGCGGCCTGGGCCGCGTCTGGAGAACCTGAAACTGCCGAGCAGGAAAATGATGGGTTCAGTGTAGCAATCGCAGGAAAAACAATCAATTTGGACGGGGCGATCATTCGCGACGACGACGCGTGACAGCCCCGCCGACGCCCGTTTCGTTGTGAAAATGTCAAAGATGCGGGCATCATGCCCACCATCCATCCGCCGCCACGGGGGACGCCACCGATTTTGACAGACTCCGCAGGTCATGCTTATAATGCTCGTCTTTGCAGGCGGTTAGCTCAGTTGGTTAGAGCGCTACGTTGACATCGTAGAGGTCGCT
>JBEBRQ010000048.1:0-22137 GCA_040394755.1 Castellaniella defragrans
CCTGAACTGCCACATCACTGCAAGTTCAGACTCATCTGCGTTTTGGAAAAGACTGCCGGCCCTGGCCCATGCCGGCCTGAAGCTCGGCATCTATTCATCGCCAAGGGCCGGGTCCACCGCCTTGGCCCCGGATATCTGCTCGAACTCGTGGCGCAGGCGTGAAACCAGAGCCGCGGCGAACAGCGCCCAGAAGGCGGCAATCCCCAGGGCCAGCAGGCCCCACTGGACCGCGTGGGCCCAGAGCGTGTCGCGCCCGGGGCGCGAGTCCATGACCAGGCTGAGGATGGCACCATCGGCCAGGCGCCGCTGCGCGACGTGCGTCCCGGACGCCACCAGGCTGGAAAACCAGGCCGGCGCATCGCCGACGCCCTGGTTGCCATGCGCGTCCTCATACACCAGTCGGCCATCGGCTGTCTCCAGGCGCAGCGTCTGATAGCGGCCTTGCTGGAAGGCCGCATCCAGCACCCAGGCGCGCGCATCGTCGGGCTGGCCCTGCAGGGCCAGGGCCAGGGTCGCGACGGCGTTTTCACTATCGGTCTGAAACTGGGTCTGCAGACTGCGCCCCATCATGGTCAGGCCCATGGCGAGCATACCCACCAGGATACAGGCGATGACGATCGAGGAAATGATCAGGAGTTGCCGCACAGAAGCCATACTGTTCCAGATATCGAGCCGAAATTGAATTTGCCCAGCAGTGTATCCCCTGCCGCATAAAAGCCAAAGAATATCCGGACTTTGCTTGACAATACCCGTGCCCGGGCGTTACCTGTAGTTCCGGCCGCAAACCGGCAAACGATCTTCATCATCCAACAATCAGAACCATCAGGAGACTGCATGTACACCCCCCTGGCACTCTACATCGACGGCGAATTCCTGGGCGGCGAAGGCCGCCATGAACAGGCGGTCATCAATCCGGCCACCGGCGAGATCCTGGGCCACCTGCCCCACGCCCGTCCCGAGGATCTGCAACGCGCGCTGGACGCCGCCCAGCGCGCCTTCGGCCAGTGGCGCCACAGCTCGCCGATGGAACGCTCCGCCATCCTGCGCCAGGTTGCGCAGCTGACCCGCGAACGCGCCGAGGACATCGCTCATGCCATGACCCTGGACCAGGGCAAGCCGCTGGCCGAGTCGCGCGGCGAGATCATCGGCTGCGCCGACCATGCCGACTGGCATGCCGAGGAATGCCGGCGTATCTACGGACGCATCATCCCCGCGCGCAAACCCGAAGTGCGCCAGATGGTGCTGCGCGAGCCGGTAGGCGTGTGCGCCGCCTTCACGCCCTGGAACTTTCCATACAATCAGGCAATCCGCAAGGTCTGCGCGGCCATCGGCGCGGGCTGCACCATCATCATCAAGGGGCCCGAGGACACCCCCAGCGCCGTCATGGCCATCGCCCGCATGTTCCACGACGCGGGGCTGCCCCCGGGGGTGCTCAACGTGGTCTGGGGCGTTCCCGCCGAAATCTCGGACACCCTGATCCGTTCGCCCATCGTGCGCAAGATTTCATTCACCGGTTCGGTGCCGGTGGGCAAACAGCTCGCCGCGCTGGCCGGCGCGCATATGAAACGCATGACCATGGAGCTCGGCGGCCATTCGCCGGTGCTCGTGTTCGATGACGCCGATGTGGCGCGCGCCGCGCGCCAGCTCGCCCGCTTCAAGATCCGCAACGCCGGGCAGGTCTGCGTTTCACCGACGCGATTTTATGTCCAGGACGGCGTCTACGACGCCTTCCTCGAGGCTTTCCTCGGCGAGCTGCGCGGCATCCGCGTGGGTGACGGCCTGGCGCCGGATACCGACATGGGGCCCCTGGTGCACGAGCGGCGCATTCCGGCGATGGAGCGCTTCGTCGAGGATGCCCAGGCGCGCGGCGGCAAGGTACTGCTGGGCGGCTCGCGCCTGGATCGGCCGGGTTTTTTCTTCGAGCCCACGGTGATCGACGGACTGCCCGACGATTCGCTGCTGATGACCGAGGAGCCCTTTGGTCCGATCGCTCCCATCAGCCGCTTCAGCGACCCCGATGACGCCCTGCGCCGCGCCAATTCCCTGCCCTTCGGCCTGTCGGCCTACGTCTTTACCCGCAGCCTGCAAATGGCGCACCGCGTCTCGCAGGAACTGGAATCGGGCATGGTGAACATCAATCATTTCGGCAGTGCCCTGCCCGAAACCCCTTTTGGCGGCATCAAGGACAGCGGCATCGGCAGCGAGGGCGGCAGCGAAACCTTCGACGGCTATCTCGTCACCAAGTTCGTCACGCAAATCTAGCGTCAGCGTCTGCGCGGCCCCGCGAGGGCCGCGCAACAACAGGACACTAGGCTCCCGAAAACATCACCGGATCGCCGTCATGGTCGAAGGCGAGCAGGCTGCTGATGGTGCCATATTTGACCATCTGCACCATGCGCTGCAAGGCCTCGTCCACGCGCCGCCGCCCGTCCGCCGACTCGGGCGCCTCGACGTCGGCCATGGCGGCCACGAAAACCAGGTGCCAATCCTTGCCGGTATGGACGGACTCCGCCACCAGCTCGGCAAAGCGGTTCAACTCATCCGGCCGCTTGTCGACGCACAGCACCGGGGTCAGCTCACCACCCTCGCCGCGCGCATGTGCAGCCTTTTGGGCGGCCGTGGCGTCGGCGGGCGCGGCGCTGGCAACGAATACGAACAATAGCCGCTGGCGATCCGGCTGCCGGCGCGCGGCCTCCAGCAAATCATCGAAGCAGGTGATATCCATGATGTCATCCTCGGTGCAACAGGAAAGGCGGCCCTACGACAAAAATAGTACCCCCACGCTGCGCCTTCGGCTTGCTGCCCCCCGAGGGGGCGTTTTTGTCTTGGGGCGGCCCTACGACAAAAAACAGCCCCGCAGGCGATACCGGCGGGGCTGCGGACGGCGCGTGGGGCACGCGAGGCGTCAGATGACGCGCGCGGCCTCGAGCAGGCGCACCACAGTCCAGGACTTGGACTTGCTGATGGGGCGGCCTTCGGCGATTTCCACGGTGTCGCCCTCGTTGTACTGGTTGGTTTCGTCATGCGCCTTGTACTTGGCGGAGCGATTGACGAACTTGCCCAGCACGGGGTGCTTGACGCGGGTCTGGACGCTGACCACGACGGTCTTGTCCATCTTGTTGCTGACGACCTTGCCGACCAGCGTACGCTGACGCTTGCTCGTGTCTTTTTGAGTTTCGGTCATTTTACTTTCCTGCATTCTGGGCCATGATGGTGCGAATGCGCGCGATGTCGCGACGCACCTTGCCCAATTGGCTGGTATTGGAAAGCTGCTGGGTGGCGCGCTGCATGCGCAGGTTGAACTGCGCCTTCAGCAGGCTTTCGAGCTCAGCCTGCAACCCGGCGGCGTCCTTGGAGCGAATTTCACTGGCTTTCATGATGGTTTCCTTAGGCGCCGACGCGACGCGACACGAAGGTCGTGGCGATCGGCAGCTTGGCGGCGGCCAGGCGGAAGGCTTCGCGCGCGAGTTCCTCGCTGACGCCTTCCATTTCGTAGAGCACCTTGCCGGGCTGGATTTCGGCGACCCAGTATTCCGGATTGCCCTTGCCTTTACCCATACGGACTTCGGCAGGTTTCTGCGAAATGGGCTTGTCCGGGAAGATGCGAATCCAGATGCGGCCGCCGCGCTTGATGTGGCGGTTGATGGCACGACGGGCGGCCTCGATCTGGCGAGCGGTCAGGCGGCCACGATCGGTGGCCTTCAGACCGAACTCGCCGAAGGAAACCTGGGCACCGCGTGTCGCCAGGCCGGTATTGCGGCCTTTCTGCTCTTTGCGGTATTTCCTGCGAGAGGGTGACAACATGTTTATTCTCCTTCAGGCGCCGGCGCCGCCGAAGCAGCATCCTTGCGCGGGCCGCGGCCACGGCCACCAGGGCGGCCGGGACGATCGCTGCGCGGGGCGCGGCGCGGACGGCGTTCCTCGTCGCGCGGCGCGGCCGTCTCGGGCGGCATCTCGCCGTTGGGCAGCATGTCGCCCTTGTAGACCCAGACCTTGATCCCGATGATCCCGTAGGTCGTCTGAGCTTCGGATGTACCGTAGTCGATATTGGCGCGCAGGGTGTGCAGGGGCACGCGGCCTTCGCGATACCATTCGGTACGGGCGATCTCGATGCCGTTCAGACGGCCGGAGCTCATGATCTTGATGCCCTGGGCGCCCAGGCGCATGGCGTTCTGCATGGCACGCTTCATCGCGCGGCGGAACATGATGCGCTTTTCGAGCTGCTGGGCAATCGAGTCGGCGATCAGCTGCGCGTCGGTTTCCGGCTTGCGGATTTCCTCGATGTTGACGTGCACCGGCACGCCCATCAGGCGCTGCAGATCGGCCTTCAGGCTTTCGATGTCCTCACCGCGCTTGCCGATGACCACCCCCGGACGGGCCGAGTAGACGGTGATACGGGCATTCTTGGCGGGGCGCTCGATGATGACGCGGCCGACCGAGGCGTTCTTGAGTTTCTTTTTCAAGTACTCGCGAACACGGATGTCCTCGGCGAGCATACCGCCGTAGGACTTGTCGTTGGCGTACCAGCGCGAAGTCCAGTTGTGATTGACCGCGAGGCGGAACCCAATCGGGTGAATTTTCTGTCCCATTGCGACTCCTTACGCCCCGACCTTGACCACGATGTGGCAGGTCTGCTTTTCGATGCGGTTGCCGCGGCCCTTGGCGCGGGCGGAAAAACGCTTCATCGACTGGGCCTTGTCCACGTAGATCGTGGTGACCTTGAGCTCGTCGATATCGGCGCCGTCGTTGTGCTCGGCGTTGGCGATGGCCGACTCAAGGGCTTTCTTGAGGATGCCGGCCGCCTTCTTGGGGCTGAACGTCAGGATGTTCAGCGCCTGCGCGACCGACTTGCCACGGATCAGATCCGCCACCAGGCGGGTCTTTTGCGCGGAAATGTGGACGCCACGGATGACTGCTGTAGTTTCCATCGCTTACCTCTTGGCCTTTTTGTCAGCCGCGTGACCCTTGAACGTCCGGGTCAGGGCGAACTCGCCGAGCTTGTGGCCGACCATGTTCTCGTTGATGTAGACGGGAACGTGCTGGCGGCCGTTGTGCACGGCAATCGTCAGCCCAATGAATTCGGGCAGGATGGTGGAACGGCGCGACCAGGTCTTGATCGGCTTTTTCTCTTTGCCCCCGACGGCGGCATCGATCTTTTTGATCAGATGCGCATCGACGAACGGGCCTTTCTTGATCGAACGTGACATAGTGTTCGCCCCTTACTTGCGCTTGCGACGCGAGACAATCATATTGTCCGTGCGCTTGTTACGACGGGTCCGGTAGCCCTTGGTGGGAGTGCCCCACGGGCTGACGGGTTCGCGGCCTTCACCGGTGCGGCCTTCGCCGCCGCCGTGCGGGTGATCCACCGGGTTCATGGCCACGCCACGAACCGTCGGACGCACACCGCGCCAGCGCATGGCGCCGGCCTTGCCGATCTGGCGCAGGCTATGGTCGCCGTTGCCGACCTCGCCGATGGTGGCGCGGCAGTCGATGTGGACGCGACGGACCTCGCCGGAGCGCAGCCGGACCTGAGCGTAGGTGCCTTCACGGGCCAGCAGGACGGCGGAAGCGCCGGCCGAACGGGCCAGTTGGGCGCCCTTGCCGGGCAGCATCTCGATGCAGTGGATCGTGGCGCCGACCGGGATGGCGCGGATCGGCAGGGTGTTGCCGGCGCGGATGGGGGCGTCGAGACCCGAAACCACCTTGGCGCCGACCTCGAGGCCGCGCGGCGCAATGATGTAGCGGCGCTCGCCATCGGCGTAGCACAGCAGGGCAATATGCGCGGTGCGGTTGGGATCGTATTCCAGGCGCTCGACCTTGGCGACGATCCCATCCTTGTTGCGACGGAAATCGACGACGCGGTAGTGCTGCTTGTGACCGCCGCCACGATGACGAACCGTGATGTGACCGTTATTGTTACGGCCCGAATTGCGCGATTGCTTTTCCAGCAGGGGGGCATAGCCCGGACCCTTGTGCAGCTCAGGGTGCACGACCTTGATCATGCCCCGGCGGCCAGCGGACGTCGGCTTGACTTTGACGAGTGCCATTTAGTTCACCTCCGTAAAGTCGATTTCCTGGCCGGCCTTGAGGCTGACGTAGGCTTTACGTTCGTTGCGGCGACGGCCGATGAAACGGCCGGTGCGCTTTTCCTTGCCCTTGCGGTTGGCCACCTGCACGGAATCGACCTCGACCTTGAACAGCAGTTCGACGGCGGCCTTGATCTCGGGCTTGGTGGCGTCCGCGACGACGCGGAAAGCGACCTGATTGTGTTTCTCGGCGACCAGCGTGGACTTTTCGGTGACCACGGGCGCCAGAATGATTTGCATCAGACGTTCGGCATTCATCCCAGCATCTCCTCGAGTTGGGCCATCGCCGGCTTGGTGATCAGCACGTTCTTGTAGTGGATCAGGGACAGCGGATCGGCGTAGCGCGTCTCGATGACCGCCACGTTGGGCAGGTTGCGCGTGGCGAGATAGACGTTTTCGTCCAGATCATCCGTGATGATCAGAACAGAATCGCTCACGCCCATGCCCTTGAGCTTGGCCGCGGCCAGCTTGGTCTTGGGCGACTCGAGCGTGAAAGCCTCGACCACGGCGATGCGTTCCTCGCGGGCAAGTTGCGAGAAAATGGCGCGCAAGCCGGCGCGGTACATTTTCTTGTTGACCTTCTGGCTGAAGTTCTCGTCGGGCGAGTTCGGGAAGGTCCGGCCGCCCCCACGCCAGATCGGCGAGGACGTCATGCCCGAGCGGGCGCGTCCGGTACCCTTTTGGCGCCAGGGCTTTTTGGTGGAATGCTTGACGGTGCCGCGGTCCTTCTGGGCGCGATTGCCCATGCGGGCATTGGCCTGGAAGGCGATGACGATCTGGTGGACCAACGCCTCGTTGAAGTCGCGGCCGAACACCGTGTCGGGCACGGCAATGGTCGCCGCCGACTGACCCTGATCATTCAGGAGCTTGAGTTCCATGATTAGGCTCCTTTCTTGGGCGAGGCCTTGACGGCGAGGCGCACGACGATGTCGGCGTTCTTGTGGCCGGGAACGGCGCCCCGGACCAGCAGCAAACCGCGCTCGGCGTCCACGCGCACCACGTCCAGGTTCTGAACGGTACGGGTCACGTCGCCCAGATGGCCCGACATTTTCTTGCCGGGGAAGACGCGGCCCGGATCCTGGGCCTGGCCGATGGAACCCGGCACGCGGTGCGAGCGCGAGTTGCCGTGCGACGTGCGCTGGGAACCGAAGTTGTGGCGCTTGATCGTGCCGGCGAAGCCCTTGCCGATCGAGGTGCCGGTGACGTCGACCTGCTGGCCGACCTCGAACACGGACTCGACGGCCACCACCGAGCCGGCGGTGAACTCGGCCGCGCGGGCGGGATCGAGACGGAATTCCTTGAGGATGCTGCCGGCTTCGACGCCGGCCTTGGCATAGTGCCCGGCCTCAGCCTTGGTCACGCGCGATGCGCGACGCTCGCCATAGGCAAGCTGGATCGCCGCGTAGCCGTCGACTTCGGGCGTCTTGACCTGGGTGACGCGATTGTTGGACACATCCAGCACAGTGACCGGGATGGACTCGCCTTCCTCGGTAAAGATGCGGGTCATGCCAACCTTGCGCCCCACGAGCCCGAGGCGCCAGGCCGCGGGCGTAGGTGTCGGATTCGACATCGTTTTCTCCGGGGGGTGTTTCCCCACAGTTTTCATTCCCGACTGCGATTGGCCGGGGCTCTGCAAAACAGCATTCGCCGTGAAAACACGGTGAAGCCGCTGATCATACCATGAAGGCTTGTTTGGAACAAGCAAAATGTGGGCTGTGGCCCTGGTGCCGGGGAGCCGCTACCGCCCCCCCCCCTGAGTCACCGCGCAGCCGTGACAATCACCTCGAACCGATAGCCCGGATCCGCCAGACTGGCCTGTCCCGTGGCGCGGGCCGGCGGATTGGCCGGATCGACCCAGGCCTCCCACTCCGCATTCATCGCCGCAAAGTCCCCCATGTCGGCCAGCCAGATCGTCGCCGCCAGGATCCGGGACTTGTTGGTGCCCGCCTGGGCCAGCAAGCGATCGACCTCGGCCAGCGCGCTGCGCACCTGGACGCCGATGCTTTCACCCAACGTGCCGACCTGGCCGGACAGGTAGACGGTGTCGCCGTGGATGACCGCCTGGCTCATGCGGGAGCCGGATTCGATGCGCTGGATATTCGTCATTTAAATTTCCTGAAAAATGAAAAAACAAGATACCAAGTCATGATCCGGCATGCAACGTCGCGCCTCGCGCGCAAAAAAACACACCCGGTCCCGCTCAATGAAAACGCCATGCGCGAGGCATGGCGTTTTCATATCCAGCAAGGCGCCTGCAAAGGCACCCGCAGATTGTTTTTTATTGCAGCGCGATTTCCACATCCACCCCGGCGGGCAGGTCCAGGCGCATCAGGGCGTCGACGGTCTTGTCGGTGGGGTCGACGATGTCCATGAGGCGCTGGTGCGTACGCATTTCGAACTGGTCGCGCGAGGTCTTGTTGACGTGCGGCGAACGCAGCACGTCATAGCGGCGGATGCGCGTGGGCAGCGGCACCGGACCCCGCACCACAGCGCCGGTGCGCTTGGCGGTTTCGACGATCTCGGCGGCCGACTGGTCGATCAGCTTGTAGTCAAACGCCTTGAGGCGAATGCGGATTTTCTGGTTTTTCATGGGGAATCCCTAAAGAACGAATTCGGGTGGGGGCCGCGCCCCCACCAGGTCATCATGATTACTTGATGATTTTGGCGACGACGCCGGCGCCCACGGTGCGGCCACCCTCGCGGATGGCAAAGCGCAGGCCTTCCTCCATCGCGATCGGCGCAATCAGGCTGACCTTCATCGACACGTTGTCACCCGGCAGAACCATTTCCTTGTCCTCGGGCAGCTCGATCGTCCCCGTCACGTCCGTCGTGCGGAAGTAAAACTGCGGACGATAGCCCTTGAAGAACGGCGTATGACGGCCTCCTTCTTCCTTGGACAGAATGTACACCTCGGCCGTGAAGTCCGTGTGCGGCTTGATCGAACCGGGCTTGGCCAACACCTGACCGCGCTCCACGTCCTCGCGCTTGGTGCCGCGCAGCAGAATACCCACGTTGTCGCCCGCCTCGCCCTGGTCCAGCAGCTTGCGGAACATTTCCACGCCCGTGCAGGTCGTCTTGACCGTGTCGTGAATCCCAACGATCTCGATTTCCTCGCCAACCTTGACCACGCCGCGCTCGATACGCCCCGTCACCACCGTGCCACGACCCGAAATCGAGAACACATCCTCGACCGGCATCAGGAACGTGCCATCGACCGCGCGCTCCGGCGTCGGAATGTACGAGTCCAGCGCCGCAGCCAGCTGCATGATCGCCTGCGCACCCAGCGGACCCTCGTCGCCTTCGAGCGCGAGCTTGGCCGAGCCCTTGATGATCGGCGTGTCGTCACCCGGGAAGTCGTACTTCGACAGCAGCTCGCGAACCTCCATCTCGACCAGCTCGAGCAGCTCCTCGTCATCGACCATGTCGGCCTTGTTCAGGAACACGATGATGTAGGGCACGCCCACCTGACGCGACAGCAGAATGTGCTCGCGAGTCTGCGGCATCGGGCCGTCAGCAGCCGACACCACCAGAATCGCGCCGTCCATCTGCGCGGCACCCGTGATCATGTTCTTCACATAGTCGGCGTGACCCGGGCAGTCCACGTGCGCATAGTGACGGTTGGCCGTCTCGTATTCCACATGCGAGGTGTTGATCGTGATCCCGCGCGCCTTTTCCTCGGGCGCGTTGTCGATCTGGTCGTAGCCCTTGGCCTCGCCGCCGCTGGCCTTGGCCAGCACCGTCGTGATCGCCGCCGTCAGCGTCGTCTTGCCGTGGTCAACGTGCCCGATCGTCCCTACGTTGACGTGCGGTTTGGTCCGTTCAAACTTGCCTTTTGCCATGATAGATCCCGTAATTTCCTAGGAAATGAAATGTGTTGGTAGTCCGGCCAGGCCCTTGCCCGGCCGGATGATGCGTTTACTTGGTGCGTGCCGCAATCACCTCGTCGGCAACATTGCGCGGTGCCTCGGAGTAGTGCTTGAATTCCATCGTGTACGTCGCGCGCCCCTGGGTCTGCGAACGCAGGCTGGTGGAATAGCCGAACATCTCGGCCAGCGGCACCTCGGCCTTGATGATCTTGCCGCCGCCGGGGATGTCGTCCATGCCCTGAACCATGCCGCGCCGCGAGGACAAGTCGCCCATGACCGTGCCCGCGTAATCCTCGGGCGTCTCGACCTCGACGGCCATCATGGGCTCGAGCAGGACTGGATTGGCCTTGCGCATACCGTCCTTGAACGCCATCGAGGCGGCCATGCGGAAGGCGTTTTCATTCGAGTCCACGTCGTGATACGAACCGAAGAACAGCGTGACCTTGACGTCGACCACCGGATAACCGGCCACCACGCCCGCGGGCAGGGTTTCCTGGATGCCCTTGTCCACCGCCGGGATGTACTCGCGCGGCACCACGCCGCCCTTGATGGCATCGACGAATTCGTAGCCGCCGCCCGCCTCCATGGGCTCGAGCTTGAGCACGACGTGGCCGTACTGGCCGCGTCCGCCGGACTGCTTGACGAACTTGCCTTCGATTTCCTCGCAGGTCTTGCGGATGGTTTCGCGGTAGGCCACCTGCGGCTTGCCGACATTGGCCTCGACACCAAACTCGCGACGCATGCGATCGACCAGCACCTCGAGGTGCAGCTCGCCCATCCCGGAAATGATGGTCTGGCCGGATTCCTCGTCGCTGCGCACACGGAAGGACGGATCCTCGGCAGCCAGGCGTTGCAGGGCAATACCCATTTTTTCCTGGTCGGCCTTGGACTTGGGCTCGACAGCCTGGGAAATCACGGGCTCGGGGAACTCCATGCGCTCGAGCAGGACATGATCGCCCACATCGCACAGGGTTTCACCCGTGGTGACCTCTTTGAGGCCCACGACGGCCGCGATGTCACCCGCGACCACTTCCTTGATCTCGGCACGGTTGTTGGCGTGCATCTGCAGGATGCGGCCAATGCGTTCCTTTTTGCCCTTGATCGGGTTGTAGACAGTGTCGCCCGAGGACAGCACGCCCGAATACACGCGGATGAAGGTCAGCTGGCCCACGAACGGATCGGTCATCAGCTTGAACGCCAGGGCGGACAGCTTTTCCTTGTCGTCGGCCTTGCGGCTGATGGGATTGCCTTCGTCATCGGTGCCCTGGACCGGGGGGATGTCCACCGGGGAGGGCAGGTAGTCGATCACGGCGTCCAACATGCGTTGCACGCCCTTGTTCTTGAAGGCGGTGCCGCACAGCATGGGCTGGATCTCGCAGGCGATCGTGCGCAGGCGGATGCCGCGGTCGATTTCCTGCTCGGTCAGCTCGCCAGTCTCGAGGTACTTGTTCATCAGTTCCTCGTTGGCCTCGGCAGCCGACTCCATCAACTTTTCATGCCACTCGTTGGCCTGGTCGACCATGTCGGCGGGAATGTCGATGTATTCGAACTTGGTGCCCTGGGAGGCCTCGTCCCAGATGATGCCGCGCATCTTGGTCAGGTCGATCACGCCGCGGAAATCATCCTCGGCGCCGATGGGGATGACGATCGGCACGGGATTGGCCTTCAGGCGCAGCCGGAGCTGGTCGTAGACCTTGAAGAAGTTCGCGCCGGTGCGATCCATCTTGTTGACGAAGGCCAGGCGGGGCACGCCATATTTATTGGCCTGGCGCCACACAGTCTCGGACTGCGGCTGCACGCCGCCCACGGCGCAATACACCATGCAGGCGCCGTCGAGCACGCGCATGGAGCGTTCGACCTCGATGGTGAAGTCCACGTGTCCCGGGGTGTCGATGATGTTGACGCGGTGCTCTTGGTACTGGTGCTCCATCCCGCTCCAGAACGCGGTGGTCGCGGCCGACGTGATGGTGATGCCGCGTTCCTGTTCCTGCTCCATCCAGTCCATGGTGGCCGAGCCTTCATGGGTTTCGCCAATCTTGTGGTTGACGCCGGTGTAGAACAGGATGCGCTCGGTGGTGGTGGTCTTCCCGGCGTCGATGTGCGCGGAAATACCGATGTTGCGATAGCGCTCGATGGGGGTTTTGCGGGCCATGATGTGTGTCCTAATAATTGACCGACTGGATTACCAGCGGAAGTGGCTGAAGGCCTTGTTGGCCTCGGCCATCTTGTGAGTGTCCTCGCGCTTTTTCATGGCGCCGCCGCGGCCTTCGGCGGCATCCATCAGCTCGCCGGCCAGGCGCAGGTCCATGGATTTTTCACCGCGCTTTTTCGCAGCCTCGCGCAGCCAGCGCATGGCCAGGGCCAGGCGGCGCACAGGGCGCACTTCGACCGGCACCTGATAGTTGGCGCCACCGACGCGGCGGCTCTTGACCTCGACAACGGGCTTGATGTTGTTGATGGCCAGATTGAAGACCTCGATGGGCTCCTTGCCGGTCTTGGTCTGGATCTGCTCCAGGGCGCCATAAACGATACGCTCGGCCACGGCCTTTTTGCCGGAGAGCATGACGACGTTCATGAACTTGGCCAGTTCGACGCTGCCGAACTTGGGATCGGGGAGGATTTCACGCTTGGGTACTTCGCGACGACGAGGCATTTCGACTTCCTTGTGACGTTTCAGTTGAGCCGCCGAAGCGGCCACGGCCCCCCATTCCGGAAGGGCCACTTACATGCCGCGGCACCATGCCGCGGCTGCACGATGACGGCCGACGGGCGGCCGGATACAGCAAACCTGGAAAGGCGCGGGGCGATTACTTTTTGGAACGCTTGGCGCCGTACTTGGAACGGGCCTGCTTGCGGTCCTTGACGCCCTGGAGATCCAGAGAGCCGCGCACGATGTGGTAGCGCACACCCGGCAAGTCCTTGACCCGGCCGCCGCGCACCAGGACCACCGAGTGCTCCTGGAGGTTGTGGCCTTCGCCGCCAATGTACGAGATGACCTCGTAGCCGTTGGTCAGGCGCACCTTGGCGACTTTACGCAAGGCCGAGTTCGGCTTTTTGGGGGTGGTGGTGTAGACACGGGTGCAGACACCGCGACGCTGCGGGCAGTTCTCGAGCGCCGGGCTCTTGCTGCTTTCGCGGCTGACTTCGCGCGGCTTGCGCAGCAGTTGGCTAATGGTAGGCATGACCTTTACGCATCCTTTGTACTTGCGTACGTTTTTACGTCGATATCCGGGGCGCCCCGGGCTGCCCCTCGTTGACGGTCCGGGGCGGCCTTTCAGGCGATTTGCACAAAATCCGCCTGAAACGAAATGACGTAAAGAGCGGGTCTTGCACTGGAAGCGACATCCATCGCCCCCGATCTACCAGGCAGGATGACGCAATGCGCCACCCCAGGGATTTGGTAAGCCAGGCATGTTAGCACGTAAGCCTGCGCCAGGCAAGGAGGCCGTCGACTGTTCAGCGCCCGCTCAGGGCGGCGGGCCGCACATAGCCGGGGAAGTGCTTGTCCAGCGCCTCTTTGAAGAAGGGCGACTTGAACGCAGCGGCCAGATCCTTGGCCCAGGGCTTTTCGACGTCTTCGGTACGGACAGCCACCACTTGCTGGTACTGGATGGGCGGCTCCTCCAGCACGATGGCGCTGGTCAGGTCCATGCCGGCGGCCGTGGCGAAGTTGCCCGGAACGATGGCGAAATCGGCGTCGCCCACGGTGCGCGGCAGTTGCGCGGCCTCGACCGGCTGGAACTTGATGTTCTTGGGGTTCTCGGCCACATCGCGCTCAGCCACGCGCAGGGGGTCGATATCCTGCTTCATCTTGATCAGCCCATGCACCTGCAGCAGTTGCAGGGCGCGCGCCAGGTTGCTGGGATCGTTGGGCAGGGTGAAGCGGTCGCCTTCCTGAGTTTCGGCCAGACTCTTGCGGGACTTGGAGTAAATGCCCATGGGGGCGGTCGTGCTTTGCGCCAGGTCGGTGATGTTCAGCTTTTTGTCTTCTTTGAAGCGGTTCAGGTAGGCGATGTGCTGAAACAGGTTGGCGTCGAGCGAACCCTGAGCCAGCGCCAGGTTGGGCTGCACGTAGTCGTTGAACTCCACCAGCTTGACCTTGTAGCCTTCCTGTTCCAACTGGGGCACGATGGCGACCTTCAGGACATCGTAGTTGTAGCCGGCGGTAGCGCCGAACACCAGATCGGCTTTATTGGGGTCGGCCGCCTGCACGGCGGGGGCCCCCAGGGCAAAGGCGGTGGCAAAAACGGCCAGTACGGTGCGACGGCGGATATTCATGGCGTGACTCTCGAAAAAGAAGAAAAGGAAATGAAAGCTGGGTTAACGTTTGTCCAGGCGGTGAGCAATGGCATTGCCGCCAAATTGGATGATCTGCACCAGGATGATGAGCAGCACGACCGTCAACAGCATGACGTCGGTCTGGAAACGATAATAGCCGTAGCGGATGGCCAGGTCGCCGATGCCGCCGCCGCCCACCACCCCGGCCACAGCCGAGTAAGACAGAAAGCTCACGGCCAGCACCGTCAGGGCCAGCACCAGGCCCGAACGCGCTTCGCGCGCCAACACTTTCCATACGATTTGCAACTGCGAAGCGCCCATGGCTTCGGCGGCCTCGATCACGCCGCGCGGCACCTCGCGCAGGCTCTGTTCGACCAGGCGCGCCAAATAGGGCACGGCGGCAGCCGACAACGGCACTGAAGCCGCGAGCGGACCGATCGAGGTGCCCACCAGCGCGGCGGTCACCGGGGTGAGCACCACCAGAAGAATGATGAAGGGAAAGGAGCGCACGGTATTCACGATCCAGCTGGTGACCAGATACGCGCTGCGATGCTCCAGGGACTGGTTCGGGCCAAGCAGAAACAGCAAAATACCCAAAGGCCCGCCGAGCACAATGGCGCAAGCCACACCGATGCCCAGCATCAGAAAGGTCTGGGCGATGGCCACCCAGAGCTCCGGCAGAATGGCAATGATGTTCTCTGACATTATTTCGCTCCGCTTGCCGCCAGGCCCGCTTCATCGGCCTGCATGGCATGGGTTTCAAGGATTTCCATCTTCATGCGCTCGTGCTCCAGTTCGCGCCCCAGCACGCTCACGCGCGGCGTCGATGTATCGCCGGTGTCGAACTGCTCGACCAGCTCGCCGTGCTCCAGCACGGCCACACGCGTACACAGTGCCTGCACGACCGATAGCTCATGCGTGACGATCACGATGGTCACGCCCAGCTTCTGATTGATGTCCCGCAGGGTTCCAAGCACCGAACGCGTGGTTTCGGCGTCCAGCGCCGAAGTGGGTTCATCGCACAGCAGCACCTGCGGGCGCGGCGCGAGGGCGCGCGCGATGGCGACGCGCTGCTTCTGCCCGCCCGACAACTGCGCGGGATAATGCCGCTGCTTGTCAGACAGCCCCACGAGCGCCAGGCATTCGCGGACTCGCTCCTGCAGCGCCTTTTTATCGAAGCGGCCATGCAGGGTGAGCGGAAACGCGACGTTTTCGTAGACAGTGGCATTCTGCAGCAGGTTGAATTGCTGGAAGATCATGCCCAGGTTCTGGCGAGCGACACGCAACTGTTGCTTTGAAAGCCGGGTGAGGTCTTCGCCATTGAGCAGGACCTGGCCGGTATCCGGGCGCTCCAGCAGGTTGATCAGCCGCAGCAGCGTAGATTTGCCCGCGCCGCTTCGGCCAATCAGCCCGAAGATCTGGCCCTTGGCGATATTCAGGGAAAGCGGGCGCACCGCATTGAAAGCGCCGCCACCGGGAAGCGCAAATGTCTTGCTGACCTCCACCAGTTGTATCAAGGGAGCCGCGTCTGATTGGAATGATGAGTGCATGATGAAGGCAGCCACAGCCTGTTCTGTAGTGCCGATAGTAAAACTTTTGAGTATAACTTGAGGTGATTTCCATATTGAGCCACGCACCCCGGGCGCCGGCTGCGAGTCCGTCCGAATATGCGCCAGCGGAATGGCCGGCATCGGTCCACCGTATGAATCAGACCGAATACGGTTCGGTTATGATGCCCACATCCGATCGCCACGGGCGACACCGCAGGCCGCCCACATAACGAGACTGACAGGAAGCATCCGACATGAAGATCCTCGTGCTCCACGGCATCAACCTCAATATGTTCGGCAAGCGCGATCCCAAGCAGTACGGGACGATCACGCTCGAACAGATCAATGCGCAATTGGCCGGACTCGCCAAGGAGCTCGGCGTCGAGATCGACGCCTACCAGACCAACTGCGAAGGCGCAATGTGCGAGCGCATCCATCAGGCCTGCGCCGACGGCGTGGACGCCGTCCTGATCAACGCCGGCGCCTGGACGCACTACAGCTACGGTCTGCGCGATGCGCTCGCGATCCTGACGGTCCCCATCATCGAGCTGCACATGTCCAACATCCACGCCCGCGAGGAATTCCGCCACAAATCGGTCTTTGCCGGGATCGTCCGAGGCCAGATCTGCGGCTTTGGCGCAGACAGCTATTTGCTGGCGCTGCGCGCAGCGGTATCCGCCGTGCGGGCGGCCGCATAGCACTGAACCCCGGCATCATCCCGTCGCAACATGCGCTCGATGCCTTTTATACAGGCAAGCAGCGTGCTGTTGACCGGCGTGGCAATCCCCAGCCGGACCCCTTGCGCCACCACGGCACCGTTGACGAAATCGATCTCCGTCACACTGCCCTTGTCCAGGCTCTGCAACATCGATGGCCGGAAATCCTCGGGCAAACCGGCGCCGGCCTTGCGCCAGGCTTCGACCGGATCGCTGAAGGACAGGCGCACCCCTTGCGCATGAGCGATCTCCATCGCCTCGCGCACCGCGGCCACCCCCACGGCCTCCAGAGGCTCGCAATCGTACAGGGGGCCATAAGGCATACGCGTAATGGCCGAAACCGCGCCGGTCGCCACATTGATCAGGAGCTTGTCCCAGATCGCGCCCATGATGTTGTCGCTGATCGTGATCAACAGGCCGGCACGCTCGAACTCGCGAGCCACCGCGCACACCCGATCGGTGATGCGGCCATCGAGTTCACCGATCACCGTCTCCTTGCCCCGCGCGCCATAGATGATATGCCCCGGCCCCAGCAAAGAGCCGCCAACGTAGGTCTTGCCGGCCAGCACGCGGTCGCGGCCGACGTAATCGGCCAGGATGTCTTCATGGCCCAGTCCGTTCTGCAGGGACAGCACCAGAGTTTCGGGTCCCAACAGAGGAGCCGCCTGATCCATGGCTTCGCGCGTGTGGAACGATTTCACCAGCAGGATGACGAGACCCACCGGGCCGACCTGCGCCGCCGAGGTCGTCGCCGGGATACGTACCCGGCGCTCGCCATCGTGATCGCGCAGACGCAGGCCATCGGCATTGATGGCATCGATGTGCGTTGCATTGCGATTGACCAGCGTCACGTCGGCACCGCCCTCTACCAGACCAGCACCGATGGCGCACCCCAGTGCGCCCGCCCCTAAAATGCAGATCTTCATTCCGTGCTCCTCATCTCGCAGTCAGCCGGAATAACCGCGATCAGGCCGGCCGCAACATCGCCATGACGGGCTCGACATCCGGCAGGCAACCGCGCCACAAGCGATATGATTCGGCCGCCTGGCCGACCAGCATACCCAATCCATCCGACACCCGGGCAGCGCCCTGGCGCCGGGCGTCGGCCATGAACGCCGTATCGCCCTTGCCATAGACCAGGTCATAGGCCAAAGAGCCGGGCGCGAACACCTCATCGGCCAGGGCCAGAGGCGTGCCGCCGAGACTGGCCGAAGTGGCGTTGATCACCACATCGAACCGGCCACCGGCGACCGCAGCCAACGGTCCGGCCTCGACCTTGCCCGCGCGGCTGTGCTCGCCCAGCAGATCATGGGCCTTGCTTTCCGTGCGATTGACCAGCAGCAGATAGCCAGGGCCAGCCTGCAGGAGCGGCAACAGTATGCCGCGTGCCGCGCCGCCCGCACCGATCACCAGCAGCCGCTTGCCCGCGAGACTGATCCCCAGGCGATCCTGAATATCGCCGACCAGCCCGACCCCATCGGTATTGTCGCCATGAACCCCCTCGGGTTCGAACTTGAGGGTGTTGATGGCCTGGGCGGCGCGCGCGCGCTCGGACAAGGTATCGGCGAGCGCCAGCGCAGCCAGTTTGAACGGCGCGGTGACGTTCATGCCCTTGCCGCCCTCGGCAATGAACCGGCGAACCGTAGCGGCAAAGGTGTCATGCGTGGCCAGCAAGGCCTCGTAGGTGAGGTCATGCCCGAACTGCCGGGCGAAGGCGGTATGCAGGAGGGGGGATTTGGATTGGGCGATCGGGTTGCCGATCACGGCATAGCGGTCTGTCATGGCGCGCTCCGGCGGACGCCGTGCCGCCCATACGGACGGCACGGCGCCAGACCCTACTCGGCGGCCGGATCCTGAACGCCGGCGGAATCCTCACCCGCCGACGGATCCTCGATATGGTCCGCATGGACGACATCGGAAGAATCCTCGAAAGGATTGGCGAGGGCGCGCGCCGCCTGGCGCTCGGCCGCCTCGAAGATTTCCTTCTCGTGACGGGCGATGTGGTAGGACATGCCCGTTCCCGCCGGAATCAGGCGGCCGACGATGACGTTTTCCTTCAGGCCGCGCAGTTCGTCGCGCTTGCCCATGATGGCCGCCTCGGTCAGAACCCGGGTGGTTTCCTGGAAAGACGCCGCCGAAATGAACGAGTCGGTCGACAGGGAGGCCTTGGTGATGCCGAGCAGCACGTTTTCATACGTGGCCGGCAGCTTGCCTTCGGCTTCCATGCGGTCGTTCTCGTTGAGCAGTTCGGAACGCTCGACCTGCTCGCCGGTGATGAAGCTGGTGTCGCCGGCATTGACGATATTGACCCGGCGCAGCATCTGGCGAACGATCACCTCGATGTGCTTGTCGTTGATCTTCACACCCTGGAGGCGGTAGACGTCCTGGACCTCGTTGACCACGTAAGAGGCCAGCTTCTCGATCCCCTGCAGGCGCAGGATGTCGTGCGGATCGGCCGGGCCGTCGACGATCAGCTCGCCCTTGTTGACCACCTGGCCATCGTGCACCAGCACCTGCTTTTCCTTGGAGATCAGGAATTCGTGGCTGACGCCGTCCATGTCGGTGATCACCAGGCGCTGCTTGCCCTTGGTGTCCTTGCCGAACGAAACCGTGCCGGTGACGTCGGCGAGCATACCGGCATCCTTGGGCGCGCGCGCCTCGAACAGCTCGGCCACACGCGGCAGACCGCCGGTGATGTCGCGGGTCTTTTGCGATTCCTGCGGAATCCGCGCCAGGATCTCGCCCACGCCGACCTTCTGGCCGTCGCGCACGGTGATCAGCGCGCCCACCGGGAACGAGATCGCCACCGCGTGATCGGTACCGGCCACCTTGATTTCCTGGCCGGCATCGTCCAGCAGGCGAATCTGCGGACGCTGGATGGTCTTGCCGGTGCTGCGCGTCTTGGGCGTGATCACGACCAGGGTCGACAGGCCGGTGATTTCGTCGACCTGGCGCGCCACGGTAACGCCTTCCTCGATGTTCTCGAAACGCAGGGTGCCCGAATACTCGGACACGATCGGACGGGTCAGCGGATCCCAGTTGGCGAGCTTCTGGCCCGCCTTGACGGCCTCGCCATCGCCCACGACGATGGTCGCGCCATAGGGCACCTTGTGGCGCTCGCGCTCGCGGCGGTTGTCGTCATAAATGACGATCTCGCCCGAGCGGGATACCGCCACGCGGTCGCCGCGCGCATTGGTCAGGTAGCGCAGGCCGATGGCGAAACCCACCGTCCCGGCGGACTTGGTTTCGATCGAGCTCGCCATCGCCGAGCGCGAGGCGGCGCCGCCGATGTGGAAAGTCCGCATGGTGAGCTGGGTGCCCGGTTCGCCGATGGACTGGGCGGCGATCACGCCGACCGCCTCGCCCTTGTTGACCAGCGAGCCGCGGCCCAGGTCGCGGCCGTAGCAATGCGCGCACAGGCCGTGGCGCGTCTCGCAAGTCAGCGGGGTGCGGATCTTGACCTCGTCCACGCCCACCTCGTCGATGATGTCGACCATGTGCTCGTCGAGCAAGGTTCCGGCGGCGACGACGGTTTCCTGCGTGTCGGGATTGACGATGTCGGTAGCCGCCACACGTCCCAGAATCCGGTCGCGCAGCGGCTCGATGACCTCGCCGCCCTCGACCAGCGCCTTCATCACATAACCGTGCGAGGTGCCGCAATCGTCCTCTGTGATCACCAGGTCCTGGGTCACGTCCACGAGGCGGCGGGTCAGGTAACCCGAGTTCGCGGTCTTGAGCGCGGTGTCGGCCAGGCCCTTGCGCGCGCCGTGCGTCGAGATGAAGTACTGCAGCACGTTCAGGCCTTCACGGAAGTTCGCCGTGATGGGTGTCTCGATGATGGAGCCATCGGGCTTGGCCATCAGACCGCGCATCCCGGCCAACTGGCGGATCTGGGCGGCGGAACCCCGGGCGCCCGAGTCGGCCATCATGTAGATGGAATTGAACGACTCCTGGCGCACTTCCTTGCCGTGGCGGTCGATGACCGGCTCGGTCGAAAGCTGCTCCATCATGGCCTTGCCGACGCGATCGCCGGCCTTGCCCCAGATGTCCACCACATTGTTGTAGCGCTCTTGTGCGGTCACCAGGCCCGAGGAGTACTGCTTGTCGATTTCCTTGACCTCTTTGCTGGCCTGGGCGAGGATTTCGCCCTTGACCTCCGGCACGACCATGTCGCCCATGGCGATCGACACGCCGCCGCGCGTGGCCAGGCGGAAGCCCGACTGCATCAGCCTGTCGGCGAAGATCACCGTCGCGCGCAGGCCGCAGCGGCGGTAGGACATGTTGATCAGCCGCGAAATTTCCTTTTTCTTGAGCGCCTTGTTCAGCGACGAGAAGGACAGTCCGTGCGGCAGGATTTCAGAGAGCAGCGCCCGGCCGACCGTGGTCTGGAAACGATGCAGCTCGGGCTGCCATTCGCCCTTTTCGTCCTTGACGAACTCGGGCAGGCGCACGGTGATGCGCGTCTGCAGCTCGACCTCGTGGTTGTCGTAGGCGCGCTGCACCTCGGCCAGATCGGCCAGGAACATGCCCTCGCCCTTGCCGTTGACGCGTTCGCGCGTGGCGTAGTACAGGCCCAGCACGATATCCTGCGACGGCACGATGGCCGGCTCGCCGTTGGCGGGGAACAGCACGTTGTTGGACGCCAGCATCAGCGTGCGGGCCTCGAGCTGCGCCTCGAGCGACAGCGGCACGTGGACGGCCATCTGGTCGCCATCGAAGTCGGCGTTGAACGCCGCGCACACCAGCGGATGAAGCTGGATGGCCTTGCCCTCGATCAGCTGCGGCTCGAAGGCCTGAATGCCAAGGCGGTGCAGCGTCGGGGCGCGGTTGAGCATGACGGGATGCTCGCGGATCACATCCTCGAGAATGTCCCAGACGACCGGCTCCTGGCTCTCGACGAGTTTTTTCGCCGCCTTGATGGTCGTGGCCAGGCCCATCATTTCGAGGCGGTTGAAAATGAAAGGCTTGAAAAGCTCGAGGGCCATGAGCTTGGGCAGGCCGCATTGGTGCAGGCGCAGCTGGGGACCCACCACGATGACCGAACGGCCCGAGTAGTCGACGCGCTTGCCCAGCAGGTTCTGACGGAAACGACCGCTCTTGCCCTTGATCATGTCGGCCAGGGACTTGAGCTGGCGCTTGTTGGCGCCGGTCATGGCCTTGCCGCGGCGGCCGTTGTCCAGCAGCGAGTCGACGGCTTCCTGCAGCATGCGCTTTTCGTTGCGCAGGATGATTTCAGGGGCCTTCAGCTCCAGCAGGCGCTTCAGACGGTTGTTGCGGTTGATGACGCGGCGGTACAGGTCGTTCAGGTCGGAGGTCGCGAAGCGGCCGCCGTCCAGCGGCACCAGCGGACGCAGGTCCGGCGGCAGCACGGGCAGCACTTCCATGACCATCCACTCGGCCTTGATGCCCGACTTCTGGAAGCCTTCCAGCACCTTCAGGCGCTTGGAGATCTTCTTGATCTTGGCTTCCGAGCTGGTGGCCTTCAGTTCGCCGCGCAGCGTTTCCACTTCGCGGTCGATGTCGATGGTGCGCAGCAGTTCGCGCACGGCTTCGGCGCCCATCAGGGCACGGAAGTCGTCGCCGTATTCTTCGGTCTTGGCGAGGAAATCGTCATCCGACATGATCTGGCCGCGCTTGAGCG
>JBEBRQ010000049.1:0-22005 GCA_040394755.1 Castellaniella defragrans
GCAGCAGCTTTTCGGCCTCGCTCGAGGCGGGTTATCCGTTTGCGCTGGGCGGCGGCTTTGCGCTGGAGCCCCAGGCGCAGCTCATCTATCAGCGGCTGAGGTTCGATGGTCAGACCGACGTCGATGGTTTTGCGGTCGATCTCGGCCATCTGGACCAGGTGACCGGGCGGTTGGGCGCGCGGCTGTCGCGCGGCTTCACGACCCGCAATGGCGGTCTGCTGGCGGCGTATGCCAAGGTGGGCGTGGTGCATGGCCTGAGCAGCGGTGGCACGGTTTTCCTGGGCGATGATTTTGGGCTCGGCCGCTACGGCACGGCGCTGGAAGGCCGGGTGGGGCTCGATGCAAAGGCCTCGAACCGGCTGTCGTTCCATGCCGATGTGGGGTTCATGCACGAGGTCGCGCAGGGCGGGATTCGCGGGGCCTCGGTCAATGGGGGGCTGCGGTATTTGTTTTGATACGCAGGATCGAGGCGCATGTCTGCGCCAGCAGGCTGGTTCAAGCATGATCCCTGGGTACAATCATCGGTATTCCTTTCCACCGCCCGCCGCCCGCCCATGCCCCATCTGATCCTGCAAGCGCCCAATCTCCTGCCAGCCGATGTCGAACGCATTGCCGCTCTGGTCAACGCCGGCGGCGTGCAGGAGGTCGGGCCGACCCACGTGCGCATCCTGGACATTGATTCCGCCGGCCTGGACGAGGCCCTGAAAGTCTGCCGGCAGCGCTCGATCGATGCGGCCTGCCTGGACCAGCTGGTGCCGTTGCGCAGTTGCAAACTGCTGGCGATGGACATGGATTCCACCCTGGTCAGCATCGAGAGCATCGACGAGCTTGCCGATATGGCCGGGCGCAAGGCCGAGGTGTCGGCGATCACCGAGGCGGCGATGCGTGGCGAGATCGCCGATTTCAGCGATAGCCTGCGCCGCCGGGTCGCCTTGCTGCGCGGCGTGCCGGAATCCGCCTTGCAAAAGGTGTTCGATGAACGCCTGACGCTCAATCCGGGCGCCCAGCGCCTGATCGAGGTGGCCCAGGCTGCGGGCCTGCATACGCTGCTGGTGTCGGGCGGTTTCACCTATTTCACTGAACGCCTGCGGCGGGGCCTGGGCCTGGCCGAGGCGCATTCCAATACGCTGGAAATCGTCGATGGCGTGCTGACGGGGCGGGTGCTGGGCGACATCGTGGACGGGCAGGCCAAGGCCGACTACGTGGCGCGCGCGGCGGCCTCGCTGGGCGCCACGCCCGAGCAGATCATCGTGGTGGGCGATGGCGCCAACGATCTGCGCATGATGGCGCAAGCGGCGTATTCCGTCGCCTATCGGGCCAAGCCGGCGGTGCGGGCCCAGGCGCGCTTCGCTCTGGACTACAGCCCCCTGGATGCGATCCTGAACTGGTTCAGGCTGGCGACGGTGCGCTGAGGCGCCGCAGGATAGCGCGCAGCGTCTGGATGCGGCCGGGCAGATCCACCGTGCCGCCATAGGTGATTTTCAGCCGGTCCGGGCCGTTGAGGCGGACGCTGCGATCCTGCTGCACCAGTTCGATGATGCGCAGGGGCTCGATATCGGGCTTGGCCGAGAATTGCACGGCAGCCTGGGTTTCGCCGGCATCGATCTTGATGACGCCCAGGGGCTCGGCCAGCAGGCGCAGGCGGTGCAGGGCGAGCAGGGTCTGGCCCGCCTCGGGCAGCTTGCCGTAGCGGTCGATGAGTTCCTCCTGGATGAGGGTGATCTCGTCGCCGTCGGCGGCGTGCGACAGCCGTTTGTAGAAGCCCAGGCGGGCGTGGACGTCGGGGCAGTAGTCGGCGGGCAGCAGGGCCGAGGCATGCAGGTTGACCTCGCATTGCGTCTCGAAAGGCGAGTCCAGGTCGGGTTCCTCGCCAGACTTGAGGGCGCGCACGGCCGCGCCCAGCATGTCGTTGTACATGGAAAAACCGATTTCCTGGATGTTGCCCGACTGTGATTCTCCGAGGACTTCGCCGCTGCCGCGGATTTCGAGGTCGTGCATGGCCAGGAAAAATCCGGCGCCCAGTTCCTCCATTGATTGAATGGCTTCGAGGCGTTTGCGGGCGTTGCTGGTGATGGCGTCCTCGCCGGGCGTGAGCAGGTAGGCGTAGGCCTGGTGGTGCGAGCGCCCCACGCGGCCGCGCAACTGGTGCAACTGGGCCAGGCCGAGCTTGTCGGCCCGGTGGATGACGATGGTGTTGGCCGTGGGCACGTCGATCCCGGTCTCGATGATGGTGGTGCACAGCAGCACGTTGCTGCGTTGCTGGTAAAAGCCTTTCATCACCTCCTCGAGCTCGCGTTCGCCCATCTGGCCGTGGGCCACCGCGATGCGGGCCTCGGGCACGAGTTCCTCGAGGCGCGCGCGGCGGTTCTGGATGGTCTCGACCTCGTTGTGCAGGAAATAGACCTGGCCGCCGCGCTTGAGTTCGCGCAGGATGGCCTCGCGGATGGTGTCGCCGTCCTCGCGGCGCACGAAGGTCTTGATCGCCAGGCGTTTTTGCGGCGCGGTGGCGATCACCGAGAAATCGCGGATGCCTTCGAGCGACAGGCCCAGGGTGCGTGGAATGGGGGTGGCGGTGAGGGTCAGGACGTCGACCTCGGCGCGCAGGGCCTTCAGGGCCTCTTTCTGGCGCACGCCGAAGCGGTGTTCCTCGTCGATGATGACCAGGCCGAGTTGTTTGTAGCGGATGTCCTTGGAAAGGATCTTGTGGGTGCCGATGACGATGTCCACCGAGCCGTCGGCCAGGCCGCCGATGGCCTTGGCGGTTTCTTTGCCGGTGCGGAAACGCGACAGCTCGGCGACGCGCACGGGCCAGTTGGCGAAGCGCGTGCCGAAGTTCTGGGCGTGCTGTTCGGCGAGCAGGGTCGTCGGGCACAGCAGCGCCACCTGGCGGCCGTTCATGACGGCCAGGAAAGCGGCGCGCAGGGCGACCTCGGTCTTGCCGAAGCCCACGTCGCCGCAGACCAGACGGTCCATCGGGCGCCCGGAGGTCATGTCGCCGATGACCGCGGTGATGGCCGCGGCCTGGTCCGGGGTTTCCTCGAAGCCGAAGCCTTCGGCGAACGCCTGGTAGTCGCTGGCGGGCAGCTTGAACTGAAAGCCCGCGCGCGCCGCCCGCTGGGCATACAGGGCCAGCAGTTCGGCGGCGGTGTCGCGCGCCTGCCGCGCGGCGCGGCGCCGGGCCTTGTCCCATTGGCTCGATCCCAGCGGATGCAGGGGGGCATTTTCCGGATCGGCGCCGCTGTAGCGGGCGATCAGGCGCAGTTGCGCGACCGGCACGTAGAGCGTCGCGGCCTGCGCGTATTCGAGGTGCAGGAGTTCGATTGGCCCTTCGCCCAGGTCCATTTCGATCAGGCCCCGGTAGCGTCCGATGCCATGCTGGACGTGGACCACCGGATCGCCAATGCGCAGTTCGGCGAGATCGCGCACCATCGCGTCGATGTCGCTGGTGCGCTCCTGGCGCCGCCGGGCGCGGTTGGCGCGGCCGGCCTGGCCGGGATACAGGTCGTTCTCGGTCAGCAGCGCCAGGCCGGCGGCCGGGAGCTGGAAGCCGTTGGCCAGGGGCGCGACGACCAGGGCGAAATGCGCCTCGCTCTGGAGGAAATCCTGGAGCGTGTCGTGAAGGGCGCCGGGCGGCAGGTGGTGCTCGTTGAGCAGTTCAGCGATGGTTTCACGCCGTCCCGGGGTGTCCACGCACAGGGCGGTGCGCCGCCCGTCGGCCAAGTGCCGGCGCAGGCCGGCCAGCGGATCGTCGGCGCGGCGGTTGACCGCGACATCGGGGCAGGGGCTGAAATCGGGATGCGGCCCGCCCTCGGTGAGAGCCAGGCGCGGGAAGGTTTTCAGGCCGGCATGGAATTCGGTCTCGTCGAGGAACAGGGCCTGGGGGGCCAGCACGGGGCGTTCGCGGTCGGACTTGAGGAATTGCCAGCGCTTGTCCGTGTCCCGGCCGAACTGGGCGATGGCCGCCGGCGCATCGCCCAGGGTTACGGCCAGCGTGTCGCCGGGCAGGTAATCGAACAGCGTGGCGGTATGCTCGAAGAACAGCGGCAGATAGTATTCCACGCCCGCGAAGGCGATGCCGTTGCCGATGTCCTTGTAGGGCAGCGCCCGTGACGGGTCGCCCTCGAAAACCTCACGAAAGCGCGCACGGAAGCGTCCGCGCGATTCCTCGTCCATGGGGAATTCGCGGCCGGGCAGCAGTTCGATTTCGCGCACGGGATACAGGCTGCGCTGGGTGTCGACGTCGAAGCTGCGGATCGATTCGATTTCACGGTCGAACAGGTCGATGCGGTAGGGCAGGGCCGAGCCCATCGGAAACAGGTCGATCAGGCCGCCGCGGAGGCAGAACTCGCCCGGCGCGGTCACCTGGGTGACATGGCTGTAGCTGGCCAGGGTGAGCTGTTCGCGCAGCCGGGCCTCGTCCAGGGTGTCGCCCTGGCGGAAGCTGAAGGTGTAGGCTGCGAGAAAGGCGGTCGGGGCCAGGCGGTACAGGGCGGTGGTGATCGGCACGATCAGTACGTCGACGGCCCCCTGGGTCAAGGCGTGCAGTGTGCGCAGGCGCTCCGAGATCAGGTCCTGATGCGGCGAGAAGCCGTCGTAGGGCAGGGTTTCCCAGTCCGGCAGGAAGCGGACCCTCAGGTCGGGATCGAACAGCGGGATTTCGTCGGCCAGGCGGCGCGCCGCCAGGGGGTCGGCGCAGAATGCGGCCAGCGGCCGGCCCGCCGCGCGCGCCAGTCCGGCGAGCAGGCAGGCGTCGCCCGAACCCGGCGGCTGCGGCTGGAGGTAGCGCTGTCCGGGTTTGAGGGCCGCCAGGGTGGTCGTGATCGAGGGAATATCGAGGAGATCGGCGGGGCGGTTCATCAGGCTGGGGATTATACCGTTGCGGCCGTCCAGCCCTGATCGGCTCGGCTAAAATCGGCCGTTATGACGATGAATGAGAACAGCGTGACCGCCATCGTGCCGGCGGCGGGTCTGGGGTCCCGCGCGGCGACGGCCGACGGTCTGCCCAAGCAGTATCGCCGCCTCGCCGGCGAGGCGATGCTGCGTCGCACGGTACGGGCCCTGCTGGCCGAGCCGCGCGTGGCCCAGGTCCGCGTGGCGGTGTCGCCCGGGGATGTCTGGGTCGAGGACACGCTCGCTGGCTTGCCACGCACATTGTGGCGACCTTGCGGCGGACTCACGCGTGCCGATACGGTGCGCGCGGCCTTGTGCGATGCCGCGTTGCCGCGCACGGCCTGGGTCATGGTGCATGACGCGGCGCGCCCGGGCCTGCCGCGCGCGGCGCTGGCGCGTCTGATCGATACCTGCTTGCAGTATGGGCGCGGCGGCTTGCTGGCCCTGCCGGTGGCCGATACGGTCAAGCTCGCCGCCGAGGACGGGGCCGGTGCGCCGGCGGTGGCCCGCACGCTGGCGCGTGATGGCCTGTGGCTGGCGCAGACGCCGCAGATGTTTCGCGCGGGGGCGCTGCTGGATGCCTTGATTGCCAGCGCTGGCGATGCGCGGGTGACTGACGAAGCCTCTGCCATGGAGCTGGCCGCAGCGACCGATGCGCCATTGCTGGTGCGCGGCGCGCGGGCCAATGAAAAACTGACCTGGCCCGAGGATTTCCAATGGTTCGAGCGGACTTTGGACGCGCGGCTCGACCCCCTCGCGGGCCTGGGCGATCGAGAGGATGATGGATCATGACGAAAGACTTCCCCTTCCGGGTGGGCCAAGGCTATGACGTGCATGCGCTGGCCGAGGGCCTGCCGCTGATCATCGGCGGCGTGCGCATTCCTCACGATTGCGGGCTGGTGGGGCATTCGGATGCCGATGTGCTGCTGCACGCCGTGACCGACGCGGTGCTGGGCGCGGCGTGCCTGGGCGATATCGGCCGGCATTTCTCGGACCGCGATCCGCGCTGGGCCGGCGCCGACAGCCGGATGTTCCTGCGCGAGGCCGCGCGCATGGCGCGCGCGGCGGGCTGGGCTGTGGTCAATGTGGATGCCACCGTGCATGCCCAGGCGCCGCGCATCGGGCCGCATGCGGCGGCCATGGCGGCTCATATCGCCGAGGATCTGGGCCTGGAGGCCGATCAGGTGAACATCAAGGCCAAGACCAACGAGGGCCTGGGGTCCCTGGGGCGCCGCGAGGGAATCGCCGCGAGCGCGGCGGCCTTGCTGGCGCGGCTCTAGCGTCCAGGGAAAGCAGGGCCTCGCGTTTCATGGCCCCCGCGGGGGGTCAGAGCGTGCCGCCCCCGATGGCGCGGTTGCACGCGCACAGGCCGTCGGTTTGCAGGGCGTCGAGGATGCGCAGGGTTTCCTCGGGGCTGCGGCCGACGTTGAAATTGTTGACCGAGACATGCTGGATGATGTTGTCCGGGTTGACGATGAAGGTGGCGCGCAGGGCCACACCTTCGGATTTTTCGCGGATGCCGAGCTGGTCGATGAGCGAACCCGTCGTGTCGCCGAACTGGTAGTGGTTGAGCTTGTTGAGGTCGGGGTGTTCGCGCCGCCAGGCGAGCTTGACGTGCTCGTTGTCGGTCGAGCCGCCCATGAGGACGGCGTCGCGCTCATCGAAGGCGTCCGTGAGCTGGTTGAAGCCCGCGATTTCGGTCGGGCATACCAGGGTGAAGTCCTTGGGGTAGAAATAGATGACTTTCCACTTGCCCGGGAAAGAGCTTTCGGTAATGTCCTCGAATGCCGAAACGCCATTTTCCTCGGGATGGTTGAAGCCTGGCTTGACGCCGGTGACCCGGAACGCATCCAGTCTGTCGCCTATGGTTTTCATCGGGGCTCCTTGAGTTGAGTCGCGGCGGCTGGAGTCCGCCACGTCATTCTACGCCAAGCCCTTGTCGGCTGGACGCGCCCGCGCTTTGGGGATTTCGATACGTGCCAGCAATCCGTTGGGCGGACGCGAGATCAGTTCGAGTTTGCCGCCGACCTGGCCGAGCAGGCGCTCGACGATGGCCAGGCCCAGGCCCGCGCCGCTGACGCCGGTGCGCGCGGATTGGCCGCGCGTGAAGGGCCGCAGCAGATGCTGGATGTCGGCTTGCGGGATTCCCGAGCCCTGATCCTGCACGTCGATGTGCAGCATGGTGCCCGACGAGTAGGCGTGCAGGCTGATGCGGGCCCGGTCGTCGCTGGCGCTGCGCCCGTAGCGGCGCGCGTTCTCGATCAGATTGCTGACGATGCGTTTGAGGTCGTTGGCGCTGATGCGGGCCTTCATGTTGGGCTCGATGCGCGCCGAAAACTCGCTGCCCAGCGATTCGGTGTGGCTGCGTTCGCGTTCGCACAGATCCCGCAGGGCGTGCGAGACGTCGACCCCTGTCTCGGGAACGGCGCCGGCCGGGCGCGCGTATTCCATGAGCTGATCGATGCTGTGGTTGATCTGGGCCAGGTCCTCGTCGATCGCCTGGCGGGTCTCGTCGCTGACCTGGCTCATTTCGATTTCCAGGCGCATGCGCGCCAGGGGGGTGCGCAGATCGTGCGAGATGCCGGCCAGCATGATTTCCCGGTCGACCTCGTTCTGGCGCAGATCCCGCGCCATGCGGTTGAAGGCGATATTCATCTCGCGGATTTCGATGGGGCCTTTTTCCGGCAGGGCGGATGGCGTCTTGCCGCGCGCGAGCTGCTGGGCGACCTTGGCGAGCTGGGCCAGGGGCTGGTTCACGAAACGCACGCTGATGGCCGCGCCCAGCAGGGCCAGGAGCAGGGTCGCGGCGACCCAGCCCAGCCATTCGCGTCCGGTGGTCATGTGCAGCAGCTCGCGATCGAACACCAGCCAATAATGGCCATCGTCGATGTCGAAGCTGATCCAGATGCCGGGGATATCGTTGACCGACCACATCATCATGGTCTCGCCGCCCAGGCGTTCGCGGATTTCCCTGCCGACGTGCGACCAGTAACAGGTCTGCGGCAGTGGTTCGAGCACGTCATTGGCCTCTCGTGGCTGCACCCGCAGGCTTTCTTTGGTGGCGAGATCCAGCAGCAGGGCGGGGCGCACCTGGGGCGGCGCGTAGATCAGCGCCGAACGGGTGATGCTCACGGTGGTGGCCACGCGCTGCGCCATCTCGGTGGCGCGGGGGCCTTCCTCGATGTTGAAGACCACCTGCAGCCAGGCACCCAGGCTGACCAGCATCAAGGTGGCGAGCAGCAGGAAGGAACGGCCGAAAAGCCCCAGCCGGAGCCGGGGCAGTTTCGAGGGGGGCGTCTTGAAGGACATATCAGGTGCGTGTGGTTTCACCGCGCAACGGGTCTAGTCGGCAACGGTACCACATGCGAGGCCTTCCGGCGCGTTGCCGCGCGGGAAGGCCTCGGCGGCCGGACTTACTGGCCGCCGTCGGGAACGAAGACGTAGCCCAGACCCCAGACGGTCTGGATGAAGACGGGTTTGGACGGATTGGGCTCGATCAGCTTGCGCAAGCGCGAGATCTGGACATCGAGACTGCGGTCGAAAGCCTCATATTCCCGGCCGCGCGCCAGTTCCATGAGTTTGTCGCGCGACAAGGGAACCTTGGGATGGCGGGCAAAGACCTTGAGCACCGAGAATTCGCCCGTGGTGATGGGCACGACCTCGTGGTTGCGGGTCAGGGTCCGGGTGGAGAGGTTGAGGACGTAGGGGCCGAATTCGATCGACTCGTTTTCCTGGCTGGGCGCGCCCGGGTGTTCCTCGGTGCCCCGGCGGCGCAGGATCGCATTGACGCGGGCGAGCAGTTCGCGCGGGTTGAATGGCTTGGTCAGGTAGTCGTCGGCACCCATCTCGAGGCCGACGATGCGGTCGATTTCCTCGGCCTTGGCCGTCAGGATGATGATCGGGGTGTTATCGTGGTTGCCTCGCAGGCGTCTGCAGATGGACAAGCCATCCTCGCCTGGCAGCATGAGGTCCAGCACCAGCAGGTCGAAGTGCTCGCGCTGCCAGAGTTTGGCCATTTCCTTGGCGTCTTCGGCGACATAGACGTTGAAGCCTTGCTCGGTCAGGTAACGCCGCAGCAGGTCTCGCAGCCTGGGATCGTCGTCGACGATCAGGATCTTCCGGGTCAGAATCTGATTTTGTGTATTCATAGGGAAAATGTAACAGGCTCGGGAAGCTCGCACCAGCGCAAATAACAACAATTTACATTTGATGCGTTTGGTTGAACTTGCCAGCGGGTTGAAAGGAAAGGATCGTCATTGGTTGCAGCATGTCATATCGCCGCTGAAGGTGGGCCCTCATTTAAAATGGAACAATAGGAAACTGGTGCGACATGTGTGATTTTCACATCTTAGCGTTTGAGACATCAAGTAATTTGTGCGAGGTAGCCCTGCTGTCACGCGCCGGGGGGCGTTCGCGTTTTCACGGCGGCCGCCACGAAGGCCGGGGCGAGCACACCGGGCACATCCTGCCCTTGGCGGCGGGGCTGCTGGCGCAGGCGGGCCTGCGCCATGAGGATCTGTCGGCGGTCGCGTTCGGCCAGGGGCCGGGCGGCTTCACCGGCCTGCGGGTCGCCTGCGGCGTCGCCCAGGGCATGGCCGTCGCTCTGGGGCTGCCGGTGATTCCCGTGGACTCGATGCGCGCGGTCGCCGTGCAGGGCGCGGTCGAAGGCGCGGGTGTGCACGTGGTTTTGCAGGATGCGCGTATGCATGAGGTATACGCGGCTGTCTACCGCCATGACGCAGGGCTCGGATGGCGCACGCTGCAGGCGCCCGCGCTGTTGGGGCTGGACAACATTCCCGCCTGGATCGGCCAGGAGTCGCGGGAATGGGGCGAGGGTGTCCGCCAGGCGCATGGCGATGCGTTGACGGTTTTTCCGGGGCTGGATGCGACGCTGCGCGGCCTGGGTTTCCAGGCCGGCGCCGAAACCGGACACGCCCGGGCGCAGGCCGCGACGATTGCGCGGCTGGCCGCCCTGGACTGGGAGGCGGGACGCGCCGTGCCGCCCGAAGCCGCCTCTCCCGCCTATGTGCGCGACAAGGTCGCCTACACGACGCGCGAGCGCGCCACTGGCTTGGGCGGCAATCCCCAGGCCGATGGCGCGGCCTGGACCTTGCATCGCATGGCCGAGGGCGATCTGGACGAGGTGGCGGCGATCGAGCGCCGGGTCCAATCTTTTCCCTGGACCCGGCGCAATTTTGCCGATGGCCTGGCCGCCGGCTACGAGGGCTGGGTGCTGCGGCGGATGGGCGGGATGCGGGGGTTTGCCTTGCTGATGGACGCGCCGGACATGGCGCATCTGCTGGTGATCGGTGTGCGCCCGGACGATCAGCGCCAGGGGGCCGGGACGCGGTTGCTGCGGGCCTGCCTGGAGCATTGCCGCGCCGCCGGGCTGGGCGCCCTGACGCTCGAGGTCAGGCCCAGCAACGCGCAGGCGATCGCTTTTTATCGCAAGTTCGGTTTTCGCCATGTCGGCACCCGCAAGAACTACTATCCCGCCGCGCAGGGGGCGCGCGAGGACGGCTGGATCATGACGCTTGCACTGGAGGCGGCATGAGTCCGCGGCTCGGGCAGGCGCAGGCCGCGTGGCTGGCCGAGATCGGTATCGATCCGCATTGGCTCGGTTTGCTGGGCCCCGCCCGCCGGGCCGCGCCGCGCGCGGCGGGGGGCGCGGCGCCAGTTGTGCCTGCGATGATCGCCGCACCGGCCGTGCCGGCGGTTGCGCCCGCCATACCGGCGGCCAAGGTTCGTCCGGCCATGCCCGCCGCGCCGGCGGGCGAGGCGGACGGCCAGGCCCAGACGCCCGCCGCTGATGACCAGGAGGGCGGGCTGGCCGCCGTCGATCAGGCGATTCAGGCTTGCCAGGCCTGCGGGCTGCATGCCGGCCGCGCATGGACCGTCCCGGGGATCGGGCAAACCGATTCCCCCGAGTATCTCATCGTGGGTGAGATGCCGGGGGCTGCCGACGACGTCGCGGGCCGGCTCTTTGAGGGCCAGGCGGGCAGCCTGTTGCGCGCGATGCTGGCGGGTGCGCGCCTGCCGCATTCAGAGTCGGCCTATCTGACGAATGTGCTGAAATGCCGGCCGCCGGGCGGACGCGCGGCGCAGGCGGCGGAGGTCGCGGCCTGCCTGCCGCACTTGCGCCGCCAGATCGAGGTCCTGCGGCCCCGGCATATCCTCGTTCTCGGGCGGCTTGCCGCACAGGCCTTGCTGGGGACGCGCGCCCCTCTCGCCGAGCTGCGCGGGCGCCAGCATACCTATGCGCTGTCCGATGGTTCGACCATCGCCTTGTGGGTGACCCACCACCCGGCGTCCCTGCTGGTGCGGCCTGCGCACAAGGCGCAAGCCTGGGCGGATCTGGCGGCCCTGGCGCGCGCCGCGCGCGACCCGGCCTGATCCATCAGGGCCGGCGCCTATTGGAATGGCCTCGCTTGACCTCGCCGTGAACGGCGAGGCTTGCGCAGCGGCGCGTGGTCAATGCAGGGCAGTGCCGTGGCCCGGCTGGCCGATGAGCTTGGTCAGGCCCGGATTGGCCTGGTGGTTCAGGACGTTCCAGCGGATGATGGCCAGCATCAGGCCCGCCACCAGCAGGCCGAAGATCACGATGACCCCGTTGATGGGCAGTCCGAGCCAGAGCATCAGGCTGTAGATGGCGAGCATCAGCAGGATGTTGAGCTGCTCGTTGAAATTCTGGACCGCGATCGAGTGTCCCGCCGACAGCAGGACATGGCCGCGGTGTTGCAACAGGGCGTTCATGGGCACGACGAAGAACCCCGACAGCGCGCCGATCAGCAACAGCAGGCCATAGACCGCCCAGGTCGAATGCACGGTCGGCATCAGCAGGACGACCAGCCCCATCGCCACACCGACGGGCAGGACCGACAGGGCCTTGCGCAAGGGGACGCGCCCGGCGAATATCGAGCCGGCCACGGTGCCCAGGGCCGCCACGCCCATCAGGATCGAGGCCTGGTCGAGGCGATAGCCCAGGTGCTGCGCGCCCCATTCGATGACGATGAATTGCAGGGTCGCCCCGGCGCCCCAGAACAGTGTGGTGACCGCCAGCGAGATCTGGCCGAGCTTGTCGCTCCAGAGGATGCGCACGTAGGCGCCGAAGCTGCGGATCAGGCGGATCGGATGGGTCTGCTGCTTGGGGTAGAATGCGTGGGTATCCGGGATCAGGAGATTGCACAGCGCGGCGGCGATGTAGACCAGGCCGATCACCAGAATGGCGCCCTGCGCCGCATTGCCCGCGATGTGCTGTATCCAGGGGTGGGCCATGATGTGCGCCGAAACCACGGGACTGATCAGCACACCGCCCAGCACGGTGCCGACGATGACCGACAGCACGGTCAGGCCTTCGATCCAGCTATTGCCCTTGACCAGCAGATCCGGCGGCAGCATTTCGGTGACGATGCCGTATTTCGCGGGCGAATAGGCCGCGGCGCCGATTCCGACGATGGTGTAGGACACGAAAATCAGCAGGAGCTGGAGTCCGGGGGTGTGCAGCAGGTGGCTGTAGCTGAACATCAGCACACAGCCCAGGGTCTTGAGCGCGTTGGTCGAGAACATCACCCGGCCCTTGGGAAACGAATCGGCGAAGGCACCGACGAAGGCCGCGAGCACCACGTAGGCCAGCGCGAACCACCATTTCATCATGGGCGCCATCCACTCGGGGCCGTGCAATTGGGCGATCAGGGAGATGGCCGCGATCAATAGCGCATTGTCCGCGACGGAGGACAATGCCTGCGCGGCCATCACCAGATAAAAGCCTTTATTCACTGCGGGGTCCCGTGAGTGGGTGGAGGGGCGAGTCGAGAATCGGTCACAAAGTGTGATTTCAGAACGTGAAGCAGTATAGCCGCTGGAACCCGGCGGATTGAAAAGAATGATCAATGCCGGGCGGGCATCGGGTTTGGGACGACTCCCGGTACGCTATCATACGTTCACGAATTGTGTTTGAATGCAGCCTCTGCGTGGCCCTGGAATCCTACAATCCCGGAATCCGGGGGGCCGCCAGACGCCTGACCGCCAATCCCATGTGCTTTCGGACCAGCCAGTAACGTAACGTGCGCCTGACCCAGCTCAAACTCGCCGGCTTCAAATCCTTTGTCGATCCGACGGTGATCCCCACGCCCAGTGAACTGGTCGGCGTGGTGGGCCCCAATGGCTGCGGGAAATCCAACATCATCGACGCGGTGCGCTGGGTGCTGGGCGAGACCAAGGCGTCGGAGCTGCGCGGCGCCTCGATGCAGGATGTGATCTTCAACGGCTCGGGGCAGCGCAAGCCCGCCGCGCGCGCGTCGGTCGAGCTGGTCTTCGACAACAGCGAGGGCCGCGCGGCCGGGCAGTGGTCCAGTTTTGCCGAGATCGCGGTGCGCCGCGTCCTGACCCGCGACGGGGCGAGCAGCTACTTCATCAACAACCAGCAGGTGCGGCGCCGCGACATCCACGACATTTTCCTGGGCACCGGCCTGGGCGCGCGCGGCTACGCCATCATCGGCCAGGGGATGATCAACCGCCTGATCGAGGCCCGGCCCGAGGAATTGCGGGTATATCTCGAGGAGGCCGCCGGCGTCTCGCGCTATAAAGAGCGCCGCCGCGAAACTGAAAACCGCCTCGCGGATACGCGTGAAAACCTCACGCGTCTGGAGGACATCCTGCGCGAGCTTGCCTCTCAGCTCGAAAAGCTCGAGGCCCAGGCCGAGGTGGCCGGCGTCTATCGCGATCTGCGCGACGAGGGCGAGCTCAAGCAACATGCGCTGTGGCTGCTGCGCGAGGAGGCGGCGCGCGCCTCGCGGCAGGACATGGGGGTTCAGATCGAGCAGGCCCAGGCCCGTTTCGAGGAGGCGGTCGCCCGCTTGCGCGCCCTGGAGGCCGATCTCGAGGCCCGCCGCACCGGCCATTTCGAGGCCAATGACGCCGTGCACCAGGCGCAGGGGCGCGTGTTCGAGGCGGGCGCCCTGGTCAGCCGCCTGGAGGCCGAAATCCGCCATGTGGTCGAGGCCCGGCATCGGTTGCAGGCCCGCCGCACCCAGTTGCAGGCGCAGATGCAGGAGTGGGGCGATCAGCAGGGTCATTGTCAGGGCGCCATCGAGGAGGTCCAGGAGCAGATCGAGGAGGCCCGGGCGCGCGCCGACACCCTTGCCGCGCAGGCCGAGGAAAGCCGCGAGCGCCTGCCGCAGCTCGATGGCGGATTGCGCGAGGCGGCGGGCCGGCGCGACGCCTTGCGCGGCACCCTGTCGCGCATCGAGCAGGATCTCGCTCTGGCGGCCCAGACGCAGCGGGATGCCGATGGGCAGTGGCGCGCGCTGGATGACCGGCGCGCGCGGCTCGAGGCGGAGCGCGCCGCCCTGGGCGCGCCCGATCCCGCAGAAATCGCCCGCCTCGAAGGCGAGTGCGCCGTCGCGCGCGCCAAGCTCGAGGACGCCCAGGATGTCCTGGCCGGGCTCGAGGAACGGCTGCCGGGCCTCGAGGATGCCCGCGCCCGCGCCTTGCAGGCCAGTCAGGATGCCCGCCTGGACCTCGAAAAACTCGATGCGCGGCGCCAGGCCCTGATTGCCCTGCAGGAAAAAATACAGTCCGAGGACGCCCTCGAACCCTGGCTGCAACGTCAGGAGCTGGCGGGGATGAGCCGCCTGTGGCAGAAACTGCAGGTCGAGCCCGGCTGGGAAACGGCCCTCGAGGCGGTGCTGCACGAGCGCCTGAGCGCGTTGGGCCTGCGGCAGCTGGACATTGCGCGGGCCTTTGCCGCGGATGCGCCGCCTGCGCGCCTGGCGTTTTACCAGGCGCCGGCCGCGGCGGGCGCCGCGGCATCCGAGGCGCCCGCCGGCGCGCGTCCGCTGCTGGCGCTGGTGCGCACCCAGGATCCCGAGGCGCATGCCTTGCTCAGTGTCTGGCTGCGCCATGTCTACGTCAGCGACGATCTGGCCCAGGCCCTGTCCAGGCGCGGGGAATTGCCCTGGGGGGCGTGCTGGGTGGTGTCCGCCGGCCACCGTGTCGATGCGCACAGCGTGCGGTTCTATGCGGCGGATTCCGAGCAGTCCGGTATGCTCGCGCGCCAGCAGCAGATCGATAACCTGTTGCGCGAGGTCAAGGCTGCGCGCCTGATCGCCGACGAGGCCCTGGATGCGCACGCGCATGCCGATGCGGCTTGCCGCCAGGTGGCGCAGGAACTCGGCCCGGCCCGCCAGCGCATCGCCGAGCTGATGCGCACTTTGCACGAGGCCGAAATCCAGCACAATCGCCTGGCGCAGCAGGCCATGCAATCCGACGAACATTCGCGCCGCATCGGCCGCGACCTGGACGAGATCGCCGGCCAGCAGGCCGAGGCGGCCCGGCGGCGTGACGAGGCCGAGGCGCGCTTCCAGGATTGCGACGAATCCCTGGCGCAGCAGCAGGAGCTCTACGCGCAGATCGACCTCGAGGCCGAGGACCTGGCCGGACGCGCCGAACGGTCGCGCGAGGAGGTCCGCGAGCGCGAGCGCGCCGCGCAAGAGGCCGAATACGCGGCGCGCAGCCTCGGGCATCGCCTCGACGAGCTCAACCGGACCCTGCAGCTTGCCGCCGAGCAGGCCCGGCGCTCGGGCGCCGAGCTCGAGTCGTTGCAGGGCGAGCTGTTCGAGCTCGACGAGTCTGTGGCGCAGGCTGGCTTGCAGGATGCGCTCGAGGCGCGGGCCGAATGCGAGGAGGCGCTGCGGCTTGCGCGCCTGCGCCAGGACGAACTCGCGGGCACTCTGCGCGAGGCCGACGAAGGGCGCCTGACGCTCGAGCGCTCGCTCGATCCGCTGCGTGCCCGCATCACGGAGCTACAGCTTCAGGAACAGGCCGCGCGCCTGTCGGTGGAACAGTATTCCGAGCAGCTCGATGCCCGGGAGGTCGATCGGGCGGCCTTGCGGCGCCATATCGATGCGCAATCCCCCGAGTGGACACGGATCGGCTGGCTACAGTCCGAGGTGCAGCGGATTTCGCGCCAGGTCGAATCCCTGGGGCCGGTGAATCTGGCGGCGCTCGACGAACTCGGCGCCGCGCGCGAACGCAAGGGTTTCCTCGATGCGCAGCAAAGCGACCTGCTCGAGGCGATCGACACGCTCGAGGGGGCGATTCGCAAGATCGATCGCGAAACCCGCGAACTGTTGCAGCAGACCTTCGATACCGTCAACGGCCATTTCGGGGAACTGTTCCCCCGCCTGTTTGGCGGCGGCGAGGCGCGCCTGACCATGACGGGCGACGAGATCCTGGATGCCGGTGTGCAGGTCATGGCGCAGCCGCCGGGCAAGCGCAACAGCAGCATCCATCTGCTCTCGGGCGGGGAAAAGGCCCTGACGGCCATCGCGCTGGTGTTTGCCCTGTTCAAGCTCAACCCGGCGCCGTTCTGCCTGCTCGACGAGGTGGACGCCCCGCTGGATGACGCCAATACCGAACGCTATGCCAATCTGGTGCGCAGCATGAGCGACCAGACCCAGTTCCTGTTCATTTCCCACAACAAGATCGCCATGCAGATGGCGCGCCAGCTCGTGGGGGTCACCATGCAGGAACAAGGGGTTTCGCGTATTGTTGCGGTGGATATGGATTCCGCGCTGCAGTGGGCCGGAGAGGCCGCCTGAGCCGGCGGAACGCCATGAGACGAGGTCTTTATGAGTGATTTGCAGATTCTGCTGATTTCGATAGGTCTGGCGCTGATCGTCGCCGTGGTCTTGTACAACTGGTGGCAGGATTGGCGGGTGCGGCGCAGTATGCGGACACGCTTTCCCGAGGGCGAACGCGATCCCTTGATGCAGGACGCGCCCGCGCGGCGCGAGCCCGGCATGTGGTCCGGCGAGCATCCGGCGCCGGCCGACGAGGGCGATGACGCGGCCGAGGCCGATGCGGTGTGCGAGGCGGTGATCGACATCGCTTTCGGCCATCCGGTGCCGGGCGAGACCCTGGGCGGCGCGCTGCAATCCGTGGCGCGGGTGGGGCGCAAACCTGTGCGCATTTTCGCCGAAACCGATGGCGGCAGGCATCGTTCCCGCCTGCGCGGGGACGAGAACTATGTCTCCATGCAGCTTGCGGTGGTGCTGGCCAATCGCAGCGGACCGCTGACGGACATCGAGTGGTCGCATCTATGGACCCTGGCTCAGAGTCTGGCCGAACGCTTCGATGGCGTCATCGAGGGGCCCGAGCAGGATGCGGTCCTGGAGCGGGCGCGCGAACTGGATGCGTGTTGCGCCGGGATGGATGCCCAGGTGGGGCTGATCCTGCAATTGAACCAGGCGACCGGCCGCCAGGCCATCGCCGAGGCTGCCACGGGCGTCGGTTTCCTGCCCTATGGCGAGCACTGGGCCTGGATGGCCGAGAACGGACTGCCGCGATTCGTCTTGCAGCTGGAGGAGGCGTCCGATCAGCCTTATGATCGCGTGGATCTGGTTCTGGATGTGCCCAACAGCGTGCCTGACGATCAGGCGTTCAGCCGGATGATGGCGGTGGGGCATGATCTGGCGGCCCGGCTCGGGGCGAGCCTGCTCGATGACCAGGGCCGCCTGCTCTCGGACAGCGCCGCGCCGGCGATCGACCGCCAGATCAGCGGGCTGTACGATCAACTCGACAAGGCGGGCTTTCTCGCGGGGACGGAACGGGCGGCGCGGGTGTTTTCGTGAGTCCCGCCGCCGAGGATGCCCTGCGGCAGCGGCTGCTGACGCTGTACGAGCAGATCGCCGAACACAACCGGCGCTATTACGTCGAGGATGCGCCGACGGTCTCGGATGCGGCGTATGACCGCCTGATGGCCGAGCTTCTCGAAATCGAGGCTGCGCATCCGGAATGGGTGACCACTGATTCGCCGAGCCAGCGCGTGGGCGCCGCGCCGCTGGAGGCTTTCGGCAGTGTGCGCCATCCGGTGCGCATGTTGTCCTTGGGCAATGCGTTCGAGTCCGAGGATGTCGAGGCCTTCGACGAGCGCATCGCCGGGACACTGCGCGAGGCGGGCCTGCTGCCGCAGGGCGTCGTGGACTATGTCGCGGAATACAAGTTCGACGGGGTGGCGGTGAGCCTGCGCTACGAGCAGGGGCGGCTCGCCCTGGCGGCGACGCGCGGCGACGGCCAGGTGGGCGAGGACATCACGGCCAATGTCCGCACCCTGCGCTCGGTGC
Source organism: Castellaniella defragrans (assembly GCA_040394755.1). Taxonomy (GTDB): domain Bacteria; phylum Pseudomonadota; class Gammaproteobacteria; order Burkholderiales; family Burkholderiaceae_B; genus Castellaniella; species Castellaniella defragrans_A. The sequence goes on from JBEBRQ010000049.1 coordinate 18,015, forward strand.
CGCTGCGCCTGCGGGGCGCGCAGGCGCCTGCCGTGCTCGAGGTGCGCGGCGAGGTGCTCATGACGCGGGCCGATTTCGACCGCATGAACCAGACGCAGGCCGCGCACGGCGAAAAGACCTTCGTCAATCCGCGCAATGCCGCCGCGGGCAGCCTGCGCCAGCTCGATCCCCGGGTCACTGCCACACGCCCTCTGCGGTTCTTTGCCTACGGCTGGGGGGAAATCCTGGATGCGGCGGGCCAGGGCATCCTGCCGCGCGGCCGCCACAGCCAGATGCTCGATTGGCTGGGCGAACTCGGCCTGCCGGTCAGCCCTGGACGCCGGCCCTGCCGCGGCGCGCAGGGTCTGCTGGCGTTTTATGCGGAAATCGGCGCGGCGCGCGCGGCCCTGCCCTATGACATCGACGGCGTGGTCTACAAGGTCGATGACCTGAAGTCGCAGGACGTGCTCGGCTTTGTCGCCCGGGCGCCGCGCTTCGCCATCGCCCACAAGTTTCCGGCGCAGGAGGAAACGACCCTGCTCGAGGACATCGAGGTGCAGGTCGGGCGCACCGGCGCGTTGACCCCGGTGGGCCGCTTGCGGCCGGTGTTCGTGGGCGGCGTCACCGTCACCAACGCGACGCTGCACAACGAGGACGAGATCCGGCGCAAGGACGTGCGCATCGGCGACACCGTGGTGGTCCGGCGCGCGGGCGATGTGATTCCCGAAATCGTCGGCCCCGTGACGGCGCTGCGCACCGGGCAGGAGGTCGAGTTCGACATGCGGGCGCGGTATCCGGTCTGTCCGGTCTGCGGCTCGGCCGTCGAGCGCCCCGAGGGCGAGGCGGCGACGCGCTGCACGGCAGGCCTGTTCTGTCCGGCCCAGCGCAAACAGACGCTATGGCATGCGGCCAGCCGCAAGGCGCTGGACATCGAGGGCCTGGGCGACAAGCTGGTCGAGCAACTCGTCGACAGCGGGCGGGTGCGCACGCTGGCCGACCTCTATTCCCTCGAGGAACTGGAGCTCTCCACTTACCCCCGGATGGGGCGGAAATCGGCGGCCAATCTGATCGAGGCCATCGACAAAAGCCGTCATCCGCCGCTGTCGCGCCTGCTGTTCGCCCTGGGCATCCGCCACGTGGGCGAGACCACGGCGCGCGACCTCGCCCGGTATTTCGGCTCGATCGACGCCGTCATGGCGGCCTCCGAGGACGAGTTGCAGGCCGTGCCGGACGTCGGCCTCGTGGTCGCGGCCTCGATCCGGCGCTTCTTTTCCGAGGCGCATAATCGTCAGGTGGTGATGGACTTGCGGGCGGCGGGCGTGGAGCCCGTGGCCGAGGCCGCGCCGGTGGGCGAGAAGCCCCTGGCGGGCAAGACCCTGGTGCTGACCGGCACCTTGCCCAGCCTGTCGCGTGACGAGGCGACCCGCATGGTCCTCGCCGCGGGGGGCAAGGTCAGCGGTTCGGTTTCGCGCAAGACGGCCTGGGTCGTGGCCGGCGAGGAGGCCGGCAGCAAGCTCGCCAAGGCGGCCGAGCTGGGTGTGCCCGTACTCGATGAGGATGGGCTGAAGGCGCTGCTGGCCCCGGGCTCTGGGAGTGTGGCGCCGTAGAGGCGGATGGCGCCGAAAACAGAACGCCCCCGAGGGGGCGTTTTTGCCTTGGAACGGCCCCTCGCTAAAAAGGGGCCGTGGCGGCCATCAGTTGTCCAGTTCCTCGATCTTGGCGTTCTTGAGCAGGTCGGCCTGGTATTGGGCCAGTGCCCGCTGGCGCAGCATTTCCTCGATCTGGGGCTTGACTTCGTCAAAGGCCGGGAAGGTGATCGGGCGGACGTCCTCGACCTGGATGATGTGCCAGCCGAATTGCGTCTTGACGGGGGTGTCGCTGAGCTGGCCTTTCTTCATGGACTCGACCGCCTGAGCGAATTCAGGGACGTAGTTGCTGGCGGGACCCCAGCCCAGTTCGCCGCCGTTCTTGCCGCTGCCGGTGTCGATGGAATCCTTTTTCGCGGCCGCCTCGAATTTGGTCTTGCCTGATTTGATGGCCTTGGTGAGCGCCACGGCCTGGCTTTCATCCTTGACCAGGATGTGCCGCAGCTTGTATTCCTGCTGCTGGCCTTGTTGGGCCTTGATGGTGTCGTATTCCTTGCGCAGGTCGGCGTCGGTGAGTTGGTTGTCCTTCAGGTGCTTGGCCATCAGGGCGCGCACCAGGATGCCCTGGTTGGCGAGCTCGATTTCCTGGCGCACCGCCGGGTCTTTTTCCAGGCCCACTTTCTGGGCGGCCTGGACAGCCACCAGGCGGTTGATCATTTCCTTTTTGACCTGAGCGCGCAATTCCGGAGAGTCCTTGGCGCCTTGGGAAACCAGCAGGCCGACGAACTGGTCGAATTGTTCTTGTGTGATGGCCTTGCCGTTGACTTTGGCGATGTCTTTGGCGTAGACCGGCAGTGCCAGGGAGCAGGCGATGGCCAGGGCAGCGATTCGTTTCATGAATGTCCTTTGGGTTGAGTCGTATCGGCCGTGATGGCCAGTGCGTGGATGGGATGAGGCATCAGGTCGCGCACGCAATCATACACAAGACGATGGCGGGCGAGTGTCCCGAGCCCTTGAAAGCGGTTGGACACGATCCGTATGGAAAAGTGCCGTGCGCCGCCCTGGGCGCCCGCGTGGCCCGCGTGGCGGTGGGAGTCGTCACGGATTTCGAGCGTGAGCGGATCGAGCGCGGCGAGGCGCTCGGCCAGGAGGGCCTCGAGCGGATCGGGGCTCATGAGTCTTTGTGCCCGGGGGGCTGCGCTTCGGCCTGGATGTGGCGGCCGAGCCAGATCGATTGGGCCACGGCAAAGATCAGCAGCAGGGCCATCAGGCCAAAGACCTTGAAGTTCACCCATTGCCCGTCGGTGAACCGGCCCGAGAAGGCGACGTACAGATTGAGTGCGCCCGAGGCGATGAAAAACAGCGCCCAGCTATCGTTGAGGCGGCTCCAGGTGGCCTCGGGCAGGGCGATTTTGTCGCCCATGAGTTTGCGCATCAGGTTGCGCCTGAAGGCCAGGCGCGCGCCCAGCAGGATCGCGCCGAACAGCCAGTACAGGACGGTGGGTTTCCATTTGATGAAGGTTTCGTCGTGCAGCAGCAGGGTCGCGCCGCCAAAGACGATGATGACCGTCAGGTTGATCCAGTGTGTGGCCTCGATGGCCCGTCTGGTGGTTTTCAGCCAGACGATTTGCGCGACGGCGGCGATCATGGCCACTGCCGTGGCCGTGAAGATGTCCGCGAATTTGAATGCCAGGAAAAACAGGATCAGCGGAAAGAGGTCGAACAGGAATTTTTTCATTCGGTCGGCGCAAAGCGCAGAGAGAGGGAATTGATGCAGTAACGCAGGCCCGTGGGGGGCGGTCCATCGGGAAATACGTGGCCGAGGTGGGCGTCGCAGATATTGCAGAGGATCTCGGTGCGGACCATGCCGTGACTGGCGTCGCGTTCCTCGCGCACGCAGGCCGGATCGATGGGCTGGAAATAGCTGGGCCAGCCGCAACCGGCGTCGAATTTGGTGTCCGACGCGAATAGCGGGGTGCCGCAACAGACGCAGTAGTAGGTGCCGGCCTGGCGGGTGTCCCAGTAGCGTCCGGTGAAGGGGCGCTCGGTGTGCTTGAGCCGGGTGACCGCGAATTCTTCTGGACTGAGCTGGGCGCGCCATTGCGCCTCGGTGCGGGAAACTTTGTCCAAGTCCATATCTGACCATCGTGCGATGAACAGTCTATCTTAATCCACTTTGTGGACAGGCGCAGGTTTCGGGTGCGGGTTTTCTGGGTAAAGGAATGCAAAGGGGGGCTCAAAAAAGCTTTGGGTTTTGATCAGGGGTGTTTTTGTGAGAGCTCGCGGCCGGCGCCCAGGGGGACGCGGCGCTGCTCACCCGGTCCCGGCTTTGCCGGGACTTCCCGTCGGATTGGGCACAATCGGGGCGGTTGCCAAACTCACGGGGTGATCAGTCCACTGGACTGATCACAAGCGTCCCGTTCGAA
>JBEBRQ010000050.1:0-21809 GCA_040394755.1 Castellaniella defragrans
CCAGTGGACTGATCACCCCGTGAGTTTGGCGACCGCCCCGATTGTGCCCAATCCGACGGGAAGTCCCGGCAAAGCCGGGACCGGGTGAGCAGCGCCGCGTCCCCCTGGGCGCCGGCCGCGAGCTCGTCCAAAAAAACCAAACAACCCAATGCCCCGCGAAGTACTTCAAACCCGCCTTTTCACGCGTTTGCCCTCTCGGGCATCTGCGCCCCCAGCACGAAAGCATCCGAGAAACACGCATTCTCATCGAGCCCCCGGGCGACGAACGCTGGCGCCGACGTCTCGACCATATTGACCGAGCCGCACAGATAGACCTCGTAGCCGCTGAGATCCGCGAAATCGGCCAGTATGGCGTCGTTCACCCGGCCGACACGGCCCGTCCAGCCATCGCCCTCGACAGGCCGGGAGATCATCGGCACGAGGGTGAAATTGCTGTGCTCGCGCTGCCACTGCTCGCACAACCCGAGCATGTACAGATCCTCGGGCCGGCGCGCGCCCCAATACAAATGCATGGGACGCTGTATGCCACGCGCAAAAGCATCCTCCACGATGCTCTTGATCGGTGCAAAGCCCGTGGTGGTCGCCACGAACAGGATGGGCTGCGAACTCTCGTGCAGCGTGAACTGGCCCAACGGCCCCTCGAACCGCACGACGTCGCCGACCTTCATGCCCTCGAACACATAAGGCGTGAAGCGCCCCCCTGGCATGAGACGGACATGCAACTCGATCGACCCATCGCCCCCTGGCCGGTTGGCGAACGAGAAAGCGCGCCGCTGCCCATCGTCGAGAATGATGTTGATGTACTGCCCGGCCTTGAAATCCAGGACCTCGCCGCCGGACGGCTGCAGGATCAGGCGCATCACATCCTGGGACAAAGGCTCGAGACTGACCACGGTGGAGGTATATTCCCGCACGACCTTGGCTGTCCCCACGGCAAAGTCCTCGACCTCGATGACCATATCGCCACGCGGCACGGCGCAGCACATCAAGGCCATGCCACGCGCCTTTTGCGCCTCGGTCAACGCGCCGGGACTGTAGGGACGTTGATCGTAGGTGCCCTGCTGGACCGTGCAGAGGCACAGGCCGCAGGCGCCGTTGCGGCACTCGTAAGCAAGCCCCAGGCCCTCGCGCAGGCCCGCATCGAGAATGGTTTCCCCATCGCGCGCCTGAATCTGGGCGCTGACACCGGACTCGCCGTGGACCACGAGCGACGCGATCAGCCGCTCACCGCGCCGGAATCGCGGCGGCAGCCAGGGCAGCAGCGTGAGCAACACCGAAACGCCGATGATCAGGGCCCACACCCACCCCATCGGCCATTGCGTCATCAGCGGGAAAGCCGACATGTAGAACCAATCGAGCTGCACCTCGGTGATGGCCTTGGACAAGTCGCTGACCCCGCCCTGGCTGTACACCGGCACCACGAGCGAGAACACCAGCAGCGTCAGAAACAGGCCCACGCCGATGGATTTCGGCGGCATCGTGCGCGCCTTGGGCACACGCTGCGAGTGGATCATCATGACCATCAGCACCACCAGCGGCAGGCCCACGTGCATGAAGGACAGCAAGGTGAAGAACCGGTTGCCGACATGTTCGGTGTAGAGGAAATTGCGCATCAGCGCGCCATCGAAAATCGGCAGCCAGTCGAACCATTCGAAAGAGGTCACCGTGACGTACTGCGCCAGTTGGTCCCAGGGCAGCATGTAGCCGTTGATCCCCGTGGCGTAGACCATCCAGAGCAGCGAGATGCCGGTCACCCACGAAAACCAGCGGAACCCCCGGTACCGGTCGAAAGCGAAATAACGCAGCATATGCAGCACCATGGTGACCACCATGGCATCCGAGGCATAGCGGTGCAGGCTGCGCATGATGCCGCCCATCCACCATTGCGTATTGGTCAGCGCGATGACGGAATCGTATGCCTCGACGATTCCGGTCTCGAAAAATATATAGAGGTATAAACCGCTACCCCCCACCACCCAGAATAGAAAAAAGGAAATGGCGCCCAGATGGTAGAAAGGATTGATGCGGTCGCCGAACACGGCGTTGAACATCGCCTCGATTCGCAAAAAGACCCACTGCAGCAGGCTCTGAATTCTCTTGATCATTGGATTCCCTTCAACCGCGTGCCGCCGGCTGGCGCATGGCGCGGATCGCCACCACCACGAACAGCAACCCCCCGACGATGGCGATGAGCCCTCCCAGGCCCATCATGCCCATGCCGATTACCTCGCCCGTACTGCGCAATACTTGTTCGGCGCCCGCCACCTTGCGCTGCACCCCATAACCGCCGGACCAGACCAGCCCGATGATATGAATGAGCTGCCCGATGCCATAGAGCCACGGCTGCCAGGTGGCCAGGCGGCCTTGCGGCGACCGGTAGCCCAGCGCGGGCAGGATACGGTAGACCATGCCCATGAGCGCCAGCGTCACACCGACGATGCAGCCGTGATAATGGGCCGGAATACGCACATTGCTGCCATTGATGAAGATCCCGATCACCCCGCCCGCGGCGAACACCAGCACCGAGGACAGGAGCGCCGCGCGCAACGGACGCAGGGTGGGATCGGACAGGCGGACCACGAGTACGCCATAGACCGCCGACAAGCCGATCGGCAGGATGGCCGGCCCCCCGCCCAGGCGCATGGCCCAGGTGAGCAGATTGCGATGTTCGACGGACGCCACATCATAGGCGAGATAGGCGTACGGAGTGACAAAGACCCCTGCCAGCGCCAGGGAGAACAGCAGGATCACCACGCGCGGCGTCAGCACCGAACGCGCGCCGCAAGCGCTGGCCAGCCACAGCCAGGCCACCAGCATCAGCAGGGTCCAGGTGAACTGCAGAGAATGCCCGCCGCCCCAGAACAGGATTTCGTAATATGCCATGCCGCTCAGTGCGGTGGGCAGCACCATCCAGGACCAGACGAAACTGAGCACGCTGACGGCGGCGGCGACCGCAGCCGCGCCGAGGCCGAAATTCAGCGCGCCGCGCCCATCGAACTGCAGACCCAGCCGTGGCGCCGCCAACAAGCCGCGCAGCACCAGCAGCGACGCGCCAAAGCCGAACATCACCAGCCCCGCCAGAAACAAGGGCGATTCGAGCACCGGGATGTAGTTGGCCATGATGGGCTCGCCCGGACGCAAGAAAGGAGCCAGTGCCATGACAAGTGTCCCGCCGGCCGTCACCCACAAGCCTGGCCATGCCATCCATTGCATGCGCAGGGTGCCGTACAGGCTCCACAGCAGACCGGCCATTGCCACGAACCAGACCAGCACCGACAGATCCACGTGCAGTACCAGCGAGATCCGAAAGAAATCGGCGCTCGGCAACCATTGATTGATGAAAGGGGTGCGCGCAGCCACCAGCAGCACCGAGAAAACGCCGGCACCGATCAGCGCCGCAAGCCCCAACCAGAGCCAGCCACGGCCCAACGCGAGACGCACATCCCGGGCGATGTCCAATTGATAGTCGACATCCAGGCGGGCCGCAGGCGGCGGGGAGGTCAGACCGCCCCGCAGACCCGGCACATGGGAAGGATTCGCGCTCATTGCAGGACGATACCTCCCTTGTCCGCGTTGAAATCGATCACCATGACCTGGGCCGGGACGAGCGTGACGACCTCCTCATGCTCGTAGGTGGTGCCCTTGACCGACTGGTCGTCCCTGAAACGCACGGCGATCCGGTGCTCACCCGCCGGCACATTCAGGCGCTGGTATACGGTGGAGGCGCCGTCACGCGACAGTCCGGAAGGCGCCGATACATGACTGAACACCGGCTGGCCATCGAGATCCACCTCGATGCTCACCGGCGAGCGTTCACGTTCGCACTTCGTGGCCTTGCGCATGTTGGGAGCAAGCTTGGCCAGTTCCTCGGCCGTATACGGACGGCAATCGGCAAGCCTCGCGCCGTGATGGAGAAAGCTGACCTTGATCTGCGCCATGTCCGGCGGCAAAGGGTGGTATGTGGGCCAGCGCGAAAATACACCGATCACCACCGCAAAGCAGGCATACAGCAGCGCCTGGCCGGTCCAGTTGAATACGCGCCTCATCAGGGGCTCTCCTAGAACGGGGGCGCAGGCCTTCAGGCGCGTATTCCGCGATTCAGATGCAGGGGTCCGCCCGGCAGCCTATCGAACGGATCGGCGTCAGGCGGCGCTGCGTCCCCTCTTTTTGTGCGGACCTTGCCGGCCCGCACGCCATTCATTGACGAAAAAAAACAGCATCAGAACGAGGAAGGTCACGCCTCCCGCGATCTGAATCGGTAGGGTGTAGTCGACCCGGTAAGCGCCGGTCTCGGGATCGTATACCGTGCACATGATACGGACGCGATCCATGAGATTGTCGAGCAGGGAATTCGATGGGCTCAAGGGCAGCCCGGCCAGCAGCATCTTGAGGGGTTCGCCCAGGGCGCCAGCCACCACATCCTCGCCATAGACCTGATGCACGATCCGCCCCTCGGCATCGAGGACGGAGACCTGCAGCACATGATCGAAACCCGCTGGCGTCTCGGCATAGGAAAATCCAAAATCCGCCGCCAGATCGGGAACGATCGCCGCCGGCGGACTGAGGAACTCCCAGTTGGGCGCCGTGATCCCGTACTGGGTGGCGAAGGCCTTGAGCGCCTGGGGCGAATCCGCAGGCTGGTTGAAACCGATGCTGACGATGTTGAACTGGTTGACACCCATGCTCTTTTGCAGGCCCCTGACGGCATCCTGCAACGACCGGGTAGTGGTAGGGCACACCTGGAAGCAGCCGGTATAGATGAAGCTGACAAGCAGCGGTTTACCCCGGAAGGAGGACAGGGCCACCGGGTGGCCCTGGCGATCCAGCAGGATATGCTCGCCGATCCGGTGTCCGATCGCTGCCTGGCTGAGGCTGAGGGCCTGATCGACATCCAGCTCTGCCACCGCGGCGTGGCTGAGGGGCGGCGCCGCCAGCAGCGCCAGCCCCAGGCCGTATGCCGCGGCGCTACGCCGCAGCCGGAAAAGCATCGACAAACTGCCGGACACCACGATGACCTCTCAGCTCACGCCGCTGGCACCTCGACTCAGGCCAGGCCCCAGATCTGGCTGAGGTACTTCCAGTTGACGAAGTAGTACAGCACGAAAGCCAGCAGGAAGATCAGGGCGAGCACGAAGGTGCCGGGCGCCGCGAAACCTGCGGAACCGTAGGTCTGAGCGGCGGCCGTCGGCGCCGCGCGCTGGACCGGCGTGAAGTTCGGGCTGACCACACCCGTGTCGAGTTTCTTGCCGAACAGCAGGGAACCAACCACGAGGTAGACGAACAGCGCGCCACCGATCAGGGCCACGACACCGCCGATCCCCGTCAGACCCATCATCAGGTAGGCGGCACCCGGCCACTCGTAGGCCAGGGCGTGGCCGCTGAAGGCCATGTCCCAATGGCGGCGGGATACGCCCAGCGTGCCGGCGCCCATCATCACGAGGCAGAAGAAGTACATCGCGAAGCCGAACAGGTAAGGCTGGATCCGCGCCAGCGTGGGCGAGATGATCTCACGCCGGAACAGTACCGGAATCAGGAAGTAGGTCAGGCCCATGAACGTCAGGGTGGTACCGATGACGACGGTGGCGTGGAAGTGACCGGGCACGTAGATCGTGTTGTGGATCAGCAGGTTGAGCTGCTCGGTACCCATCATCACGCCGGTGATGCCGCCCAGGAAGCCGAACCCGACCAGCGAGATGAACACGCTGGAGAACACCGGGTTGCCCCAGGGCGCCTTGCGCAACCACTCGAACAGGCCCTTGTTGAAGCCCCGGGCACGCTGCGCAACCTCCATGGCGCCCGGAATCGACAGGGCGTGGATCATCGAAGCCAGCACGGCGAAATACATGAAGTAGCTGGTGTTGACGATCTTCCATTCGGTGCTCACGCCCGGATCGGCCAGGATGTGGTGGGCACTGGCGAGCTGCAGGAACAGGATGTAGAGCAGGAAGGCGCCGCGGCTGACGCGCTCGGACATGGGCTTGGCGTTGAAGGCGATGGCCGCAACGGCATACCAGATCGAGATGTGGGCCGCCACGTTGATCTGCTGGGACGAATGGCCCAGCGCCCACCAGATCACCCGGTAGACCAGCGGATCGACGTTCTGCAGGAGCCCGATGGACATGAAGAACGTCGGGATCAGAATGATCGCACCCGAGAGCAGGGTGAAGACCGCGATGATCGCCGCCGTCATGGCGCCGAAAGTGACCAGGGGAATCGAGCCCTCGTAGGTCTTTTCGCGCCTGGCGACGACCAGCGTGCCAAAGAACACGCCACACGCGACCAGCGCGCCGACGGCGAATATGATCAGACCGAGATAGAACGACCAATGGGCCATCATCGGCACATAGGAGGTCATCATCACGCTGGACTCGCCCTGGAAGACCGCGATGTTGTTGATCACGGCGCCGGCGAGCATGAGCACATAGCCAAGCCAGGCGATCCCTGGGGTGGCGATGCGACAGCGCAACAGGGTCGATGCGGCGAAATACAGGACCGCGACCTCGAAGAAAATGATCCAGAAGATCAGCATATCGAGACCATGCGCCGTGAGCACCATGTAGAAGGTGTCGGCGGGCAGCCAGTGCACGGCGGGCCAGCGGGTGAGCACCACGCCGATGCCCAGCAATCCGCCCACCATCAACGCGACGATGGCGGTGAAGGCATTGATCTTGATGAGTTTTTCAGCACTTTCCTCGAACTGCAGCCCCGAGCGAGGGCAAGTACGATAAGTGGTATTGACGGCCATGTTGGTCCTCGCTTTACTTGACGTACAGGCGGCTTACCATTTCATGGTGGCCGATGCCGCAGTATTCGTTGCACACGATGGAGAAGACTCCAGATTCATTGGGGGTGACCTTGATCACGTGCTCGTAGCCCGGCACCACCTGAATGTTCATGTTGGTGGGTTGCAGGGAAAAACCGTGGTTGTAGTCCATCGAGGTCAGGTGCAGCTTGTAGGTCTTGCCCTTTTCAAGCTCGAGGATGGGCCACCAGCTCCAGAGGCGGGCGATCAGGTAGATGTCGGCACCCTCGGGCGGCGCGACCACAGGGATGTTCTGCTCGGTCTCGGTGCGCACCGTGTACTTGTCCACGAAGGCCTGCGTCTGGGTCATGAACAGCGCGGGGTTGGTCTTGTAGGTTTCGGTGGCGAGGTTCTGCTTGCCGTAGACGTGCCAGAACACCATCATGAAAAACAGGACCATACACCAGGTAAAGGCGATGATGATCCAGGTCAGCTCGAGACGATCGAGCGGGTGCTTCCACCACAGCCGCTCGGAAGGAGGCAGGATTGCGCTCATGGGTCGGTTTCCTTTTATTTGGCCGTGGGGATGGTCAGGATGTCGATGAAACCCCAAAGGTTATAAATCACCATGGGAATCATCACGCCCAGAAAAAGCAGCAAAAAAGGACTGTCCAGCAGCTGTTGCATCAGCGGAACCTTCTCGTCCTCGTCGTCATGGTGGCCCATGATCCTCTCCTCTTGCAAAATGCCCCGGGTGTTCTTGTGGAATACGGGCGAAAACCCGGCGAATACCTATGACAGGGTTTTGTGATTGTCCGGGTCGCGAGAGGGCAACGCCATGATATGAATCAATTCCGCAAGTTCACCACCTAGTTTCTTGCAATCACTCAAACGAATTGTTGCCGAAAGATGCCAAAATGACACACTGCGCCCCTTTGGCAGCGGGGCGTTCGCAACACCAACACCACACGAGGAGTCCCCAGGATGAGCGCCCATCCACACCCGGTATCGCCCCGCACGGCCCGCCGGATCGCATGGCTGCACCGCATGGCATGGCTGTGCGCCGCCCTGGTGCTGCTGATCATCGGCCTGAGCGCCCAGATGCGCCTGACCCGGGTCGTGCCGGAATGCGAACCTTGGCCCCAATGCCGGAGCCAGCTCACGCAGGCTTCGGCCACGGACCCGGGCACTGCCGCGCAGCAGGCCGCCGCCCCGACGGCCGCACGTACTGCGCACCGGACCGCCGCCTCGGCGACCCTGCTGCTGATACTGGCCATGCTGATCGTCGCCCTGGGGCCGCGCCCCATCCTGTGGACCGCAGGCCGCATGGTCCTGGGGCTGCTGGGCTTGACGCTGTTCCTCGCGGCGCTCGGCATGCGGACCGGCGCGTCCGCGCTGCCGGCCGTGACGCTGGGCAATCTGCTGGGCGGATTCGGAATGCTCGCCCTCAGTGTGCGGCTGGCTTGGGCAACGGCGCAGCCACCCGAGCGCGGTCGACATGCGCCGCCAGCAAACTGGGCCCGGCTCGCGATTCTATTGGTTCTGGTCCAGGCGGCCCTGGGAGGACTGGTGAGCGCGGGCCATGCGGGCCTGAGCTGTCCCGCCTTCGGCGCCTGCGACCTGGGTGCCGACGGCTGGCTGGCGTTCAATCCCTGGATCGAGCCACACCCGGCACTGCCATCCACCCACGCAGGCGGCGCCTGGGTACATATGACGCACCGCATTGTCGGACTGGCGCTGGTCGCGCTGCTGCCAGCGCTGTCATGGCAGGCCTGGCGCCGGGGCGGACGCATGGTCGCCGTCGCGCTGACGGGCCTGCCCATCCTGCTGGCGGCGCTGGGCCTGGCCCTCGTGGCGCTGGATCTGCCGCTGGCGCTGATCCTGGCGCACAACCTCTGCGCGGCGCTGCTGCTCGCGCTGCTCGCGGGCATTGCAGGCGACTATCTTTCCTCGCCACCAATGCCCGCGAGCAGCGCGTAATCAGGCAGCGGACTTGAGCACCTGGACCTTGTCGGTGGTTTCCCAGCTGAACTCCGGTTCGCTGCGGCCGAAATGGCCATAGGCGGCGGACTTGGAATAGATGGGACGCAGCAGGTCCAGCATATTGATGATGCCCTTGGGCCGCAGGTCGAAGTGCTCGCGCACCAGACGCGCGATCTGCTCGTCGGGGATGATGCCGGTGCCTTCGGTATAGACCGTGATGTTGATGGGCTCGGCCACGCCGATGGCATAGCTCACCTGCACCTGGCACTGGCGCGCCAGGCCGGCGGCGACGACATTCTTGGCCACGTAGCGGGCCGCATAGGCGGCCGAACGGTCAACCTTGGAAGGGTCCTTGCCCGAAAAAGCGCCGCCGCCGTGGGGGCAGGCGCCGCCATAGGTATCCACGATGATCTTGCGGCCGGTCAGGCCGCAGTCGCCTTGCGGGCCGCCGATGACGAACTTGCCCGTGGGATTGATCATGTAGCGCGTGCGTGCGGTCAGCAGACCCTCGGGGAACACGGGCTGGATGATCTGCTCGATCACCGCATCACGGATGTCGGCCTGCGAGATGTCGGGATGGTGCTGGGTGGACACCACCACGGTATCGACCTCGGCGGGCTTGCCGTCGATGTAGCGGAAAGTGACCTGCGATTTGGCGTCGGGACGCAGCCAGGGCAGGCGGCCGTCCTTGCGCAACTCGCTCTGGCGCTGCATGATCCGGTGCGCATACCAGATGGGCGCTGGCATCAGGTCGGGCGTTTCGTCGCAGGCATAGCCGAACATCAGGCCCTGGTCGCCGGCGCCCTGATTGAGGATTTCCTCGGGGGTGCGATCCACGCCCTGGGCAATGTCCGGCGACTGCTTGTCATAGGCGACCAGGACGGCGCAGCCCTTGTAGTCGATGCCGTATTCGGTATTGTCATAGCCGATGCGCCGGATGGTATCGCGAGCGACCTGGATATAGTCGATATTGGCCGTGGTCGTGATCTCGCCAGCCAGAATCACCAGGCCGGTGTTGCAGAGGGTTTCGGCGGCCACGCGGGAATTGGGATCCTGCGCGAGCAGGGCGTCCAGAATGGCGTCGGAGATCTGGTCGGCGACCTTGTCGGGATGGCCTTCGGAGACTGATTCGGAAGTAAAAAGAAAATCGTTGTTTGCCACAGCGATGCGTCCTTAGTTTGTACCGGCGCGAGCGCCGGGACGAGGTTGAACGAAACGCGTTGCACCTCATACCAAGGAGTCGGGGCGCGACGCTTTAGCGGTTTTTTGGCGGTCCCCAAAGGGAACCGGTATCGCTCCGCAAGTTGTCGGTTAACTCAGCGATGGATCAAATTTTAAGCGAAAATGAGCCCTCAACACAGAATTCTTCACTTACATCATGGGTATCGGGGCAGGCGCCCCCTCCAAGGAGTCGCTCCACACATGCTGTCGTTTTCCGTCAGGCTGCTGGCCGCGCTGCCCCTGCGGCTGCTACACGCCGTCGGTCGCGCGCTGGGCCTGCTCGTCTACGCGCTGCCCGGCCGCTACCGCCGGCGCCTGAGGGATAATGCCCGCCAGGCCGGCTATGCCGATGCGGCCTTTGCGCGCCGCGCGGCGGCCGCATCCGGCGCGATGATCCTCGAAATCCCAAAGGTCTGGTGGCGCACCCACGAATGCCTGGCGATCACGCGCAGCGACGACGAGGCCGTCGTGCGCGCCGCGCTGGCCGAAGGCCGGGGCATCATCTACCTGACCCCGCACCTGGGCTGTTTTGAAATCACCGCGCGCCACCTGACGCAATACGGTCCACTGACCGTGATGTACCGCCCATCGCGCAGCCCGCTGCTGGACCCGATCGTGGAGTCCGCGCGCGACATGCACAACCTGCGGGCCGTGCCCGCGAACCGCCACGGCGTGCGCGAATTCGTGCGCGCGCTCAAGCGCGGCGAGGCCATCGGCATGCTGCCCGATCAGGTGCCGCGCGAGGGCGACGGCGTCTGGCTGCCGGTCTTCGGCCGCCCGGCCCTGACGATGACTCTGGCCGCGCGTCTGGCGCTGCAGACCGGCGTGGCCGTCATCCTCACCGCCGGCGAGCGCCTGCCCGGCGGGCGCGGCTGGCGCATCCACTACCTGCGGCTCCCGGAGCCCCTGGCCGATACGCCAGAGGCAGTCGCGGCCTCGATCAATCAAGCCATGGAAACCCTGATCCGCCGGTTCCCCGAGCAATACTTGTGGAGCTACAACCGCTACAAACAGCCGGCGGACGCGCCGCCCCTGCCCCGGGAGGCCGCATGAGCCTGGACAAGAAACCCCTGCTGCGGGCGGTGCTGGGCTATTTCGGCCGCTGCTCCACGGGCGCGCGGCTGCGCTGGGGCAGGGTGCTGGGCCGGCTCACGCCGCTGCTGCTGCGCTCGCGCGCGCACATCGTGCGCACCAACCTGCGGCTCTGCTTTCCCGACCTGGATGTGACCGCGCGCGAAGCCCTGCTGCGGCGGCACTTTCACCTGCTGGCGCAATCGTTTATCGACCGGGGCCTGTGCTGGTTCGGCACGCCCGAGCGCATCATGGACACCATCGAGCTGCATGGCGCGGAACATCTGCGCGACCTGCTCGACCAGGGCCGGCGCATCCTGATGTTCGCGCCGCATTTCATCGCCCTGGATGCCGCCGCGACGCGCCTGACCCTGTTCCTCGAGGAATCGGCGACGCTGTACACGCAGCAGAGCGACCGCGATGTCGACGAGATCATGCGCCAGGGCCGCGCGCGCTTTCACCGCGTGCATCTGGTCAGCCGGCGCGACGGCGTGCGCGGGCTGATCCGCCACCTGCGCAAAGGGATTCCGGTCTATTACCTGCCCGACATGGATTTCGGCCGCCAGGGCAGCGCCTTCATCCCGTTCTTCGGCGTCCCGGCCGCCACCCTGCTGTCGGCCGCGCAGATCGCCGAATCATGGGACGCGGCGGTGGTCCCCATCATCAGCCGGCTGGACACGAACACGGGACGCTACCGGGTCGAGGTCGGCACACCGCTCGAGGCATTTCCCGGCACCGACGACCCGATGGCCGCGACTGCGCGCCTGAACCGGCTGATCGAGGACGAGGTCCGCAAGGACCCGGCCCAGTACTACTGGGTCCACCGGCGCTTCAAGACGCGGCCCGAAGGCGGGCCGGGTGTTTATTGACGGCGCGCTTTGCAGGATAATTCCGCGGATGATCTGGAACTTCACCAAAATGCACGGTGCGGGCAATGATTTCATCGTGCTCGACGGCGTGCGCCAACCCATTCACATGACGCCCGGGCGCGCCCGGGCGCTGGCCGACCGTCATTTCGGCATCGGCGCCGACCAGATCCTGCTGGTCGAGGAGCCCCTGCACCCCGAGGCCGACTTCCGCTACCGCATCTTCAACGCCGACGGCGGCGAGGTCGAGCACTGCGGCAACGGCGCGCGCTGTTTCGTGCGCTTCGTCCACGAGCAGGGCCTCTCGCACCGCAACCCTCTGCGCGCCGAAATCAGCACGGGGCTGATCGTGCTCACAGAGGCCGAGGACGGCACGGTGACGGTCGACATGGGCCAGACCCGCTTCGAGCCAGCCGCCCTGCACTTCGATGCGCATGGTCTCGAAACCCAGACCTGCGCCGACGACACGCTCTACCGGCTCGATGCGCCCGGCCATCAGGGACCGCTGTGGTGGTCGCTGGTGGCGATCTCCAACCCGCACGCCGTGCTGCGGGTCGAGGACGTGGATCACTATCCGGTCGGCGTCGTCGGCCCGGCCATCGAATCGCATGCGCGCTTCGCGCAACGGGTCAATGTCGGCTTCATGCAGATCGAGAGCCCGCAGCACATCCGCCTGCGCGTCTACGAGCGCGGCGCGGGCGAGACCCTGGCCTGCGGCACGGGCGCCTGCGCGGCGGCGGTGGCAGGCATGCGCCGCGGGCTGCTGCGCAATCCCGTGCGGGTCGATACGCACGGCGGCACCCTGCACATCGATTGGCAGGACGGCCGCTTGCGTATGCGCGGGCCGGCCATCACGGTTTTCAACGGCCAGGTCGACATCGACGCACTTGCCGCAAGCATCAAACAGGACACCACGACATGACCCAAGACGCGCTGACCGCCCAGGCGATCGCCGAATACCTCGGCAGCCACCCGGACTTTTTCGAACGCCACGCCGATCTGTTCGCCAACCTGAATGTGCCGCATCCGCATCAGGCGCGCGCGATCTCGCTGGGCGAACGCCAGATTCTCACGCTGCGCGACCGCGCCAAGGAACAAGAGCGCCGCCTCGCCCAACTGCTCTACAACGCGGGCGGCAACGAGCGCATCAATCAGTCGATCATGCAATGGTGCGCCCGTATGCTCGCCGAACCCGATCCGGCGCGGATTCCGGCGCACATCATCCGCAGCCTGGGCGACCTGTTCGACCTGCCCGCCCTGGCCCTGCGCGTCTGGGACCTGCCGATCCTGGCCGACAGCGAATTCGCGCAGGACGTCACCCCGGAAATCCGCGACTACGCGGGCACGCTCGAACACCCGTACTGCGGGCCAATGACCGGGCAGGAGGCCGCCGCATGGCTGGCCTCGCCGCCCGCTTCGCTGGCGATCATGGCGCTGCGTCCCCTGGCCGGACAAGCGCCAGTCGGCCTGCTGGTGCTGGGTTCCGGGGACCCCGGACGATTCACCGACGACATGGGCACCGCCTTCCTGGAGATCATTGCACTGCTGGCGGGCGCGGCGCTCGGCAGGCTCGCCGTCCCCTCCCCCGAAGCCGCCTGAGGCCCGGGGCCGTGGCCGACGACGATCTCTCGATCGAGGCCTGGCTCACCCAACTGGGCGAGCAGCAGCGCTACGCCGCGCACACCATCGCCGGCTACCGCAGGGACCTGGCGGCCTTGCGGCGCTGCCACCCGGATCTGGCGCTGGACACCCTTACGGAATCGCAC
The DNA here is from genome assembly GCA_040394755.1 of Castellaniella defragrans. Classification (GTDB taxonomy): domain Bacteria; phylum Pseudomonadota; class Gammaproteobacteria; order Burkholderiales; family Burkholderiaceae_B; genus Castellaniella; species Castellaniella defragrans_A. The sequence continues at coordinate 13,650 of JBEBRQ010000050.1, forward strand.
ATCCGCCAAGCGCTCGCCCGGCTGCATGCCCAGGGGCTCAAGCCCCGCAGCCTGGCACGCGCGCTGGCGGCATGGCGCGGCTATTTCGAGTGGCGCGCCCCCGCGGCCGGACTCGAGTGCAACCCCGCGCACGGCGTGCGCGCCCCAAAAATCCCGCGCTCGCTGCCCAAGGCCCTGTCGGTGGACCATGCCCAAGCCCTGCTCGATCGCAATGGCCTGCCTCCCGCCGAATCGCCCATCGAACAGCGCGATCTGGCGATGTTCGAGGTGCTGTATTCCAGCGGCCTGCGCCTGGCCGAACTCGTGGGGCTGGACCATACCCCCATGCGCGAGAACGGCTACGTTTCGCACAGCTGGGTCCAGCTCGACGAGGGCGAGGCCGTGGTGCGCGGCAAAGGCGGCAAAACGCGCATCGTCCCCCTGGGCAGCCGCGCCATCGAGGCACTGCGCGCCTGGCTGGCCGTGCGCGCGACGCTGTTACCCGCCCAGCCCGATGCCGCGACCCGCGCCGCGCTGTTTTTGGGAACCCGCGGGGCGCGCATCAGCCCCCGGGTGGTGCAGTTGCAACTCGACCGGCTCGCCCAGCGCGTCGGCCTGCCGCTGCACGTGCATCCGCACAGCCTGCGCCACAGCTTTGCCAGCCACCTGCTGCAATCCGCGCAGGACTTGCGCGCGGTCCAGGAATTACTGGGCCACGCCAATATCTCGACCACGCAGATCTATACCAGGCTGGACTTCCAGCATCTGGCCGCGAGTTACGACCAGGCCCACCCGCGCGCCCACCGCAAGCCGCGCGGCTAGGGAGCCTCTGAAATAAGTCCGACGCCCTGCATATTCAAGCGAGCATGGCCCGCAACAATTCCCAACCTACGCCCACCGCCGCAATCACCGCAACCAATCCCGCGAAACCGATCAGGCGCACCGAGGGCGCCCGGGCCACGTCACGGCCCAACTGCGCCCCGCGCACATGACCGACCCAGGCCAGCAGGAACGAGGCGCCGCCAAGGAATGCGGCCTGCGCCAGGGATGACGCGCCGCCGTCCTGAAGGCCGACCCGCAGCGCCAGCAACGCGCAGACACCCATCGCCACGGCCGTCCTTTGCCATGCCAACCGGGTGCGCTCAGGCTGCAGGCCAGCGTCCCTCGGAACAATCATTGCAACCCCAGGATGATGCCGACACATAGCGCGAGGCCAATCACCGCCACGGTCACGAGCAGGAGCAGCATGGATCGTGGCAATGGCCTGCCGCGACGCATGGCGATCTCATTGCCTTTCCAGCGCAGGAACGCCCCGAGAGACAGCAGCGCGGAGGAGACGACCAATGCCAGACTCAGCGCCAGGTTCACCCACTGCGGCTGGAGCCTCGTGGCGAACTGATGGACCAGCATCGCGCCCGCCAGCAAGGCCAGCGCGGTCCGGAGCCAGGCCAGGAAGGTGCGCTCATTGGCCAGGGAAAACCGGTAATCGGGGTCGACACCCTCATCCTGCCAGCGCCGTCCGCGTCCGGAGAACCATACGGAGACGCGTTCGATCCTCATGATCCGCTCAGCGCCCAGCCGCCAGCGCCCGCAAAGCGACCCGCGCCGCGGCCAGGTCCCATGCGGCGGTGCCGACACTCTTGAACACCGCCGGGCGCGCCGGATCATGCGGCTGGCGCAGGGCCGTCGCCAGCGAACAGACGCGATTCCAGTCGACGCCGGCCCGCAACAGATCACCAGCCTCGTGCCGCGCACCAGTCGGATCGTCGGCATATAGATCGCTGCCATGCAGCGTCGTCGGCCCCAACTCGGCCATCTCGGGCTTGAACGCACCCACGCCGATCACCAGCCGGTCCGCGCGGGCCGGCTCATCGTAGACCGGGGCAGTGCTGGTGGTCAGGGTGATGACGACATCGGCCTGCGGCGGCGTGCCCTGTGCGCAGGGCGTGACCCGATCCGATGCGGCGGCCTCGCAAAAAGCCTCGGTGGCGGCTATATTCCGCCCTCGCACCCAGATGCGGCATTGCGGATACACGGCCCGCAAGGCATGCAGGTGATGGCGCGCCTGCGTCCCGGTCCCGATCAGGAGCACCGCCTCGGGCGCGCGGCCCCATAGGGCGCGAATCCCCAGCAGCGAGACGGCGGCGGTCCGGCGACCGGTGACTTCGGGACCGTCGAGCAGACACAGGGGCCGGCCGCTGGCCGATTCACACACCGTCACGATCCCATGAATGGTCGGCAGGCCAAGCCCGGTGTTGGCGGGCTGCACATTGACCAGCTTGTGAATCCCGATATCGTGCGCGGCGGCCGGCATACTCAGCATGACGCCGCCATCGCCCAACGGCACCACCAGACGCTCCGGACTCGCGATATGGCCGGCATCATAGTCGGGCGCCACGCGGGCGATCTCATCGATGAGATCGTGGAAATCGAGCAGCGCGGCAGTGCGTGCCGCATCGCAGACGACAAGTCCGGCCTGGACGGGATCTTCAGCGGAAGGAGAAACAATAGCCATGGAAATCTCGATCAGAATGGCGCCGCCCGGTCACCTCTCGAACGCCGCCAGGATCTGGCGCGTATTCCAGCGAAACATGCCCAGATAGGTCCCGGCGGGCGTACCGGGCGCGTCCAGCGTGTCGGCATACAGTGTGCCACCAATGCGAGCCCCGGTGTCCTCGGTGAGGCGCCGCATCAAGGCCGGATTCACCGCTTTTTCGAGAAACACCGCGTGGATGTCACGCGCGCGGATGCGGTCGACCAGCCTGGCAATGGTACCCGCTGACGGTTCAGCCTCGCTGGACAGACCCAGAACCGGGACCATGCCGATGCCGTAGGCTCTGCCCAGATAGCCGAAGGCGTCGTGCGAGGTCATGATGACGCGACGCGCCTGGGGAATGGCCGCCAGACTGGCCCGCCAGGCGCGATCCTCCGCCTCCAGCCGGGCAGCGTAGTCCTCGGCGCGCTGGTGATATTCCCCGGCATGCGCTGGATCAATGGCGGCCAGGCCGCGCGCAATGTTGTGCACATAAATCACACCGTTGACCAGATCCTGCCAGGCATGTGGATCGACATCGCCCGCGTGGGCATGGTCATGTTGATGCGCGGCGCGGTCAGCGCCGTCATGGTTCTGGCCGCCGCCGTGGGCGCCATCCTCATGCTCGCTCTCCTCATCGTCGCTCAGGATGCGCGGACGCACCCCCTCCGAGGCCACGATGTCCAGACCCTTGAAGCCCGAGGACTCGAGCAGGCGCGGCAGCCAGCCTTCGAATCCCAGACCGTTGCGCACCAGGACCCGCGCGGCCCCGAGGGCGCGCGCATCGCGCGGTGTGGGTTCAAAGGCATGGGCGTCGCCATTGGGGCCAACGATAGTTTCAATGACAACGCGATCGCCGCCCACCTCGCGCACCATGTCCGCAAGAATCGAGAAAGTGGCCACCACGCGAATCGGGTCGGGCGCCTCCTGCGCCCGCGCACCGGATGGCACCGCGCCCAAAGCCAGCCAGGCGATGACCAGCCCGACGCACAGCGCCCACCGCCGCCTGACCCAAGCCCGGACGAAACGGCCCGCGAAAAGAAATGGCGAACGGTGCCCGCGAACGATATCCCCCTGGATCGCGATGCTTGTCATGATTTCAGGACTCCATGGATTCGAGCAGCCGGGCGCGGCGCAGGCGCGCCTGCCGCGCAAGCTGCAACATCCCGCCGTGCGGGCCGAAAGCCACCGACGCAAAATACAGGACCCCGGCCGCCAGGATAATGGCCGGAGACGCGGGCACATCCTCGTAGTAGGACACCAGCAGGCCCGCATAAGACGACAACGCGCCCAACCCGGCCGCCAGAACCATCTGCCCCCCGACCGAACGGACCCAGAAACGGGCCGCCGTGGCGGGCAGCATCATGATGCCCACCACCATCAGCGTCCCCAGAACCTGGAAGCCGGCCACCAGGTTCAGCACCAGCAGCAGCAGAAAGGCCATGTGAGCCCAGACACCCGCACCGCCCTCGGCCCGCAGAAACGCAGGGTCCAGGCATTCCACGACCAGCACCCGGAACAGGCCGGCCAGCGCCAGCAGAGTCACGCTGCTGACTGCCGTCACCAGCAGGAGCGCCGCATCGTTCAAACCCAGCACCGTGCCGAACAGCACATGGATCAGGTCCATATTGGTGCCGCGCAGCGAAACCAGCAGGACGCCCAACCCCAGGGACACCAGGTAAAACGCGGCAAAACTCGCATCCTCGCGCAAAGGCGTCAGCCGCGATACCAGCCCGGCCAGCAGGGCGACCACGACGCCGGTGACCAATCCACCCAGCGTCATCGCCGACAGGGACAGGCCGGCGGTCAGGAAACCGACCGCCACACCCGGCAGGATCGCATGGGCCATCGCATCACCCATCAGGCTCAGGCGGCGCAACACCAGGAATACGCCCAGCGGCCCGGCCGCGAAGGACAGCGCCCAGGCGCCGGCCAGAGCGCGGCGCATGAAGCCATAATCGATGAACGGCTGCATGAGCCACTCCAGCCAATGACTCATTGCAGCCCCCCCGCACACAGATGCCGCGCCAGATGCAGATTGGCCGGGCTGAGAGCCTGTTCGGTCGGCCCCCAGGCCACCACCTGCCCGGCCAGCAGCAAGGTCTGGGGAAAACAGGCGCGCACGATATCCAGGTCGTGCAATACGGCGATCACGGTACGCCCCTCGGCATGCCAGGCACGCAGCAGGTCCAGCAAATCCTCGGTGGTGGCCCGATCCACCGCGGAAAACGGCTCATCGAGCAGGATCACCCGGGCATCGCGCAAGATGAGCCGCGCGAACAGCGCCCGCTGGAGCTGGCCGCCCGACAGGGTATCCACGGGGCGCCGGCCAAACCCCGCCAGCCCCACCACGCGCAGCGCATCCTCGACCGCGTCCAGGCCGGGGCCGTCCAGACCGCGCCAGGCGCCGATACGCTGCCAGGCTCCCAGGGCGACCAGATCGAACGTGCTGATCGGAAAAGTCAGATCGAGTTCGGCCGACTGCGGCAGACAGACCAGATGCCGGGCGAGGTCCGCCGCCACGTGGATGCGGCCGCGCAAAGGATTCAGGCGGCCGGCGATCCCCTTGATCAGGGTGGATTTCCCCGCCCCATTGGGCCCCACGACGGCAGTCAGCGAGCCCTGTTCGAAAACACCGCCGGCATCGCGCACGGCGACACGGTCGCGCCACCCCAGCCAGACCCGCTCCAGCTCGATCGCCGGCCGGTCTACCACCATTGCATCGCCCATCCGGTCAACGCCCACAGGAAGGCGACTGCGAACGAGGCGCGCAACATGCGCCGGCCCGCGGAGAGCAACAACGCAGAGCCGCGGTAGCGGCCCGTCTGCGGGAATAGGGAAAATCTGGACATGACAGGATGCGGAAAGCACCGGGCTGGCCCGGCGGATCCGTTATGTTATAACATAACCCTGTCCCCTTGTAACCAGACAGCCGCAACGGCCCAGGGTGGGGTACGATGGAACGATACGTTGGGAAACTTCTGAATAAGATTCTTAATGTTTGCCCTAACGCATGGGCTGTGATGTAATCGCTCGTTGATTTTGATTGCGCGAGGCCTTACCAGCGGCTGGTTGGCATACCCTGGCAGAGCTTGGAACGGATGCCTCGCGCGGCCCGCAAGGCATTTATGAAAGCAGCAACAGAATTAGACAAAATGATCCCTGTGACCGTCCTCACGGGATTCCTCGGTGCCGGCAAGACCACGCTGCTGCGCCGCATCCTGACCGAACACCACGGCCAGCGTATCGCGGTGATCGAAAACGAATTCGGCCCCGAAAACATCGACAACGATCTGCTCGTGCAAGACAGCGAGGAACAGATCATCGAGCTGAGCAACGGCTGCGTCTGCTGCACGGTGCGCGGCGACCTGATCCGCACCCTCAACGACCTGGCCTCCCGGCGCGAGGACGGCGGCGTGGCCTTCGACCGGGTCATCATCGAAACCACCGGCATGGCCAATCCCGGCCCCGTATGCCAGACGTTCTTCATGGACGACGATGTGGCCGATACCTACCGGCTCGACGCGGTCATCACCGTCGTGGACGCCAAGCACGGCATGGCGACTCTCGACCGCCAGGAGGAAGCCCAGCGCCAGGTCGGCTTTGCCGACCGCATCCTGATCTCGAAAAAGGACCTGGTCAACGACACCGACTACCAGGCGCTGCGCACGAGGCTGGTGCGCATCAATCCCCGCGCCTCGATCACGCCGGTGCATTTCGGCGAAACCGACCTCGATGCCCTGCTCGACGTCAGCGGCTTCAACATCGACGCCATCCTGGATATCGACCCCGAATTCCTCGAGGCCGAAGATCATGACCATGATCATGGTCACCACCACCATGATCACCACGACCACGACGAGGATGGCCACGCCTGCGGCCCCGGGTGCGGTCATGATCACGATCACCACCACGCGCACCACGACGACGAAATCAGCGCCTTCGTGTTTCGTTCGAACAAGGCATTCGACCCCGAGCGCCTCGAGGAATTCCTGGGCGGCATCGTCCAGGTCTATGGCCCCGATCTGCTGCGCTACAAGGGCATCCTCTACATCAAGGGGATCAATCGCCGCATGCTGTTCCAGGGCGTCCACATGATGATGGGCGCCGAACCCGGCAAACCCTGGCTCGCCAGTGAAAAACCGAATACACGCATGGTCTTCATCGGCCGTAAACTTCCCCAGGACATCTTCACCCAGGGGCTCGAGCAATGCCTGGCCTGACCTCGCAATACATGCCGCGCTGGCAAAGCGGCAGCGGGTAAGGTCCATCCGGCAAGACAACTAGAGTAGAGGAAACACCATGGCTAGCAAATCCAGCACAAAATCCCAGGACCGCCCACTGACGGAAAAGGAACTGTTGGCAATGCCGGAACAGGACTACATGAACGATGCGCAGCTCGCGTTCTTCCGCGAGCGTCTGCACAACCTCGAGCATGAAATCCTCACGAATGCCGGCGCGACCACGGAAAACCTGCGCGAAACCCAGTACGTCCCCGACCCCGCCGACCGCGCCACCATCGAAGAAGAACACGCCCTCGAACTGCGCACCCGCGACCGCGAGCGCAAGCTCCTGAAAAAAGTCCAGCAGGCCATCGCCCGCATCGACGCTGGCGAATACGGCTGGTGCGAGGAAACCGGCGAGCCCATCGGCGTTGCCCGCCTGTTGGCCCGCCCGACCGCCACCCTGTCGCTCGAGGCCCAGGAACGCCGCGAAATGCGCCAGAAACTCTACGGCGATTGACAGCCTTCGCCAACGCCCATCCGGCCCGCAACCGGCAGGGCGTCGGGGAACCGTGACGCAAGTCCCGCCGCGCCGGCCTTGCGTCACGGTTCCCCAAATCCCTTGAATCCGGCTGCCGCGCCCCCATATGGACGGTTCCACAGCAAGGATTCCCATGGAACAATTTCACGCCACCACCATCGTCTGCGTCCGGCGCGGCCAGGAAGTCGCGTTGGGCGGAGACGGCCAGGTCACGCTCGGCAACATCGTCATCAAGGGAACGGCGCGCAAGATCCGCCGCCTGTACCACGATCAGGTCCTGGCGGGCTTCGCCGGAGCCACGGCCGACGCCTTCACCCTGCAGGAACGCTTCGAGGCCAAACTCGAAAAACACCAGGGCAACCTGATGCGCGCGGCGGTCGAGCTGACCCGCGACTGGCGCACCGACCGCGTCCTGCGGCGTCTCGAAGCCATGCTCATCGTGGCCGACCGCGAGCACACCCTGATCCTGTCGGGCAACGGCGATGTCCTCGAGCCCGAACACGGCCTGGCCGCCATCGGCTCGGGCGGCGCCTACGCGCAATCCGCCGCGCGCGCCTTGCTCGAGAACACCACGCTCGCCCCCGCCGAGGTCGTCAAGAAATCCCTCGAGATCGCGGGCGACCTGTGCATCTATACCAACCAGAACCATCTCGTCGAAACGCTCTAGGCCCGCAAAATGTCCGCCAACACCATGACCCCAAAAGAAATCGTTTCAGAGCTGGACAAGCACATCGTGGGCCAGGAACGGGCCAAGCGTTCCGTCGCGGTGGCGCTGCGCAACCGCTGGCGCCGGCAGCAGGTGCCCGAGCCCCTGCGCCATGAGATCGTGCCCAAGAACATCCTGATGATCGGCCCCACCGGCGTGGGCAAGACCGAGATCGCCC
>JBEBRQ010000051.1:0-21783 GCA_040394755.1 Castellaniella defragrans
AAATGGATATAACTTTCCCCTCCTAAGGGAAGATTGCAGGTTCGATTCCTGCAGGAGACGCCAGGACGTGGCATATGGATCGTTTGCCGTTACGCCTGAACCCCAATCTTGATCCAGGCCAAGATCGCCTCCGAGGGTGTGTCCTCCCCCATGTTCAGGCGTTCCAAACTCATGCCGGATCATCCCAAGATGCAGTAGTCATGCGCCTTTGCGCGAATCGTCCCCCTACACTGGCTGGACGAATACGCAAAGGAGCAGAAAATGCAGCATCAGGAAGCCGTCGATCTCGCGGCCGGAGCCGACCATCACGTAACTGGTGCCGAGGCCACGCGATATCTGTACGCCGCGGTATCCCCGCACCGGGGCAGTACCTACGAAGAACAATTAGCCGAAGCCGTTGGCCGGATCGTCGATACCTTTGCCTCCCAGGGGGGGAAGGTCGTGCGCCAGACCGTTTTCCTGCGCGAACCGGGCAGGGCGGCGGACGTGGCCCGGCTGCTGCGCGCGCACTATGGCGCGGGGGCCATTCCCGTCACGAGCTACGTCAACCAGCCGCCGTGCGACGCGCGCAGCCTCATCGCCATCGAGGCGGCGGGCGTGGCAGGGGGCGGCGTGTCGATCGAGTATCGCAGCCCTCAACTGACGGTCGTGCGTCACGATGGCATCGCCTGGGTCCATACCGACTACTCCGCCGCGCATGACGGCGGGCAGGCCGCCGATGCGTACGACACTACCCTGCGTGCCTTGCGGGCGACCGGCCGCCTCTTGCAAAGCGCGAATGCGCGCCCGGATCAGGTTTTTCGCACCTGGTTCTACATGGGCGGCATTTTGGCCGATGAGGCGGGCGGCGCCGTCGGCACTCAGCGCTACAAGGAGCTCAATCGCGCGCGCACCGATGTCTTTCAGGATGTGGATTTCCTGGCGGATCGCGTCCCCGGCACTCTGGAGCACTCGGTGTATCCAGCGTCGACCGGCATCGGCATGGCGGGCGCGGATGTTGGTTTGTCGGCCATCGCCCTGGTCACGGATCGCCAGGATGTCCTGGCGGTGCCGCTGGAGAATCCGCGGCAGATCGCGGCCTTTGATTATGGCAGGCACTACAGTCCCCAATCCCCGAAGTTCTCGCGGGCGATGGCTCTCATCCATGACGGCCAGGCCACGATTCATGTTTCCGGCACCGCGTCCATTACCGCATCCGAGACCCGGCACCTGGGCGATGTCGCCAGACAGGCCGAGGAAACCCTGCTGAACATCACCGCCCTGATCGGTGAAGAAAACCTGGCCGCGCATGGCTTTCCCGGTTTCGGCGCGCAGTTGTGGGAATTGGGCGTGGTGCGCGCCTACATCAAGCGATTGCAGGACTATCCGGCGGTGCGCGCGATCTGCGAACGGGAATTGGGCGCGATCCCGGTCATCTACACGGTCGGCGATGTCTGCCGGGACGACCTGTTGGTGGAAATGGAAGGGGTCGTCCATACCCGCAAGCCGGCGGCATCCGCGGCCTGACCGCGGGCCGCCCTGTGAAAACGAGTGATTCAAACAACCTATCCGAGAGGACCACGATGTCAACGATTCTTTTCAACGTCAGCAATGAAACCGGCCTGGACGAGCTGTACGGGCTGCTGGAACAGGCGCTTGCCCTGGTGGAGGATTATGCCTGGGTCGCCCACCGGCGCTCCAGATCCTCCGTCGAGGCCGCCATCAAGGATATCCGCAAGTTCCGCGAAGGCGAACTGGATACCGATCTGGGGTCCAAGCGCTGGTTCAAGGCGTTGACCAAACTGGCCGAGGAAGTGGGCGACATGACCTCCGAGCAATCCGCCTATGTCCTGGCGATTGCCGAGGTCGCCCATGCGGCGGCGCATCTGGGGCACCTGAATACGGCGCTGAGCCGTGGCGGCAGGACGCGGGCCGACCAGCAGTATGTCGCGCTGCAACGGGCCTACGTCAATTTCGGTCTCAAGGGCGTCGATGAATTCATCGGCCTCATCGATCCGGCGGCCAGGCCCGCCGCCAGCGCCGCGTAGGCCGCTACTGCAGTACCGCAGCCTGGCTCTCGCAGCGGCGGCTGCGCCGCCATGCGCCGGGCTGTTCGCCGGTGATTTTCTTGAATGCGCGGCTGAATGCCGCGCTGGAGCGGTAGCCCACATGGTCGGCGGCGCGTTCGATGCTGTCGCCGGACTCCAGGCGCTGCGCCGCGATGCGGATGCGCAGGGCCGCCAGGAATGCGGCTGGCGATTGCCGGGTCAGGTCGACGAAGTGGCGGTAGAAATTGCTTCTGGACATGTGCACGCGGGCGGCCATTTGCTCGATCGTCCAGTCCTCGCCGGGCGCGGACAGGATGTGGGTCAGCAGACCGGCCATCCGGGTGGTGCGCGCCAGGCGCCAGATGCCGACCAGACCGAGCGCGTCCTGCGACACGACTTCGCGGATGGCATAGAACAGCAGGATTTCGACCAGCCGCGCCAGCAACGGCGACGGCTGCTCCGGATCGCCGTGGGCTTCGGTGCGAACCAGTTCGAAAACGGTGGTCAGGTGCTTGCCGCCGGCGTCTCCGGCGCGGATCAGGATCGCCTGGGGCAGGCTGTCGATCAATTGATGATTCAGTGCGCTGTGAAACTCAAAGAAACCGCAGGCCAGGCCCGTGCTGCCCGCGGGGATGCTGGCGTTGAACGCCAGCATGGTAGCGGGCGGCTGCTGGATTCCGGCGTCGGGATCAGGGTCGGGGCTGAGATGGTGGGGGACATCGCTCAGGAACAGGACGCTGTCGCCCGGCCCCATTGGCACCGATGCCTGCCCGGGCCGGTGCAGCCAGCAGCGGCCGTCGAGAATCAGGTGGAAGCTGCCCAACAAGCGGCCGGCCGTCGAGGCGCGCCACATGCCGCAATAACGCCCGGCATGAAATACCGTGGTTTCCAGGCGCAGGCTGCCAAGCAGCCAGTTGACCAGTTGATCGTATGAGCCATGTGTTTCCATGACATGAACTGTATCAATCTGGCACGGGACCTCAAAATACTCCTTTTTTCATAGCTTATTCTGCGGCGGCCCGTCAGTTACCCTCGCCCCCGCCCAGGGCCACGCGCACGGCTTTGGCATCCAGAGCCCGCACGAGGGCGTCGGGGGCGATGCTGATCAGATAGCCGCGCCTGCCGCCATTGATGTAGATCTCTGGGTATTCGATCAGGGTTTCCTCGATCCATACCGGCATGCGCCGGCGTGTGGCAAAGGGCGAGGTGCCGCCCACCTGATAGCCCGAGTGGCGCTGGGCCGTGTCGGGGGTACAGGGCGCGATCCGCTTGACGCCGGTCTGACGTGCGAGGTTCTTGGTCGATACCTCGCAATCTCCATGCATGATCACGATCAGCGGGCGAGCCTGTTCGTCCTCCATGATGAGGGTCTTGGCGACCTGGTGCAGCGGCACCCCGAGCTGGCGCGCCGACTCGCGCGCGCCGCCGCGGTCCACGTAGTCGTAGGGATGCTCGCCGAATGGGATGCGCTGCTGGCGCAACCAGTGCGTGGCCGGGGTTTCGGAAGTATGCCGGTTCTTGGACATGGTCGGGCGTTCTCTGGCTGTGGCGGGCGCCGGACCTCAGGCGCGCGGATGGTGCTGCGCGTGCAGGGTCTTGAGGCGTTCGCGCGCTACGTGGGTATAGATCTGGGTGGTCGAGATGTCCGCATGGCCCAGGAGCATCTGCACCACGCGCAAATCGGCGCCGTGGTTGAGCAGGTGCGTGGCGAAGGCATGGCGCAGGACGTGCGGCGACAGGGGGACGCGGATGTCGGCCTGCGCCGCGTATTTGCGGATCAGCAGCCAGAAGGACTGGCGGCTCATGCCCGCTCCGCGCCCCGTGACGAACAGCGCATCGCACAGGCGCGCGCCCAGCAGCGCGGGCCGGCCGCGGGACAGATATTCTCCGATCCAGTGCAGGGCCTCCTCGCCCAGGGGTACCAGCCGGTCCTTGCCGCCCTTGCCCATGACGACCCGCACCACGCCCTCGCTCAGGCTGGTGTTCTGGACGGACAGGCCCACCAGCTCGCTCACGCGCAGTCCCGTGGCGTACAGCGTTTCGATCATGGCGCGATCCCGCAGGCCCAGCGTGCTGTCGACGGCGGGCGCGGCCAGCAGCGCCTCGACCTGGGCTTCGGACAGAGTTTTGGGAAAACGCGCAGGCTGGCGGGCGCCGTGCAGGCCCAGGCATGGGTCCTGGGCGCACAGGCCGTGGCGCAAGGCCCACAGGTAATAGCGCCGCAGCGCCGCCAGGCGGCGATTGGCGGTGCTGGCCTTGCTGTGGGCGTGTTGGGCCGCGAACCAGGATTGGATGTCCTCGGCGCGCGCGGTTTCCGGTGGCCGCCCCGACCGGCCTTTGAGCCATTGCGCGAAGGCGGAGAGATCGCGCCGGTAGGCCGCCAGGGTGTTGTCCGCCAGGCCGTCCTCGAGCCACAGGCTGTCGAGAAAGGCGTCAATGGTGGATGCGGGGAGGGTCTCTGCCATGACGGCGTTGGGATCGGGTTGGATTCGACCCCTCTATTCTAGTACCCGGCAAGGCGGGCCCCGGGCATCGATGGCAATCGTCGGATTTGAATATCGGAATATAGGTATGTATATTACGATATCGGAGTAGCGGCACAGAGCCGCCTTCGATAGGAAAGGAAGACAACATGCAAATCCGACGTTTGATCCTCGCGTGCGCGCTGTCCTGCGCGATGGCGCCTGCCCTGGCGCAGGACCTCCTGATTTCGGCGGCGGCCAGCCTGACCAACGCCTTCAAGGATCTGGCCGCCCAGTACGAGGCGGCGCATCCCGGCCTCGCGGTCCAGACCAATTTCGGCGCTTCCGACGTCGTGTTGCGGCAGATCATCCAGGGCGCGCCCGCGGACGTGTTCGCCTCGGCCGACCAAAAGGCGATGGACCGGGCGGTCGAAGCCAAGGCCGTCGATCCGGCCACCCGGCGGGATTTCGTGCGCAATGAGGTCGTGCTGATCGTGCCGGCCGACAATCCCGCGGGCATCGGATCGCTCGAGGATCTGCATGGCGACAGGATCAAGCGTGTCGCCTTCGGCAACCCGGATACGGTGCCCGCAGGCCGCTACACCCAGGCGGCGCTGGAGCAGTCCGGCGACTGGCAGGCGGTCGAGTCGCGCAAGATCCTGGGCCAGAACGTCCGTCAGGTCCTGAGCTACGTCGAGCGTGGCGAGGTTGACGCGGGCTTCGTGTTCGCCACCGATGCCGCTCTGTTGAAGGACAAGGTCAAGGTGATCCAGGCGATCCAGCCGCCCACGCCTGTCGTCTATCCGATCGCGCTGGTGCAGCGCGACGGCCGTTCATCCGCGGCGCAGGGCTTCCTGGATTACGTGCTGTCGGATGCGGGCCAGGCTGTGCTGGCGAAGTACGGTTTCGCCAAGCCGTGATACATATTCCAGGAATGAGGCCGGTGCACGGCAACACCTCCAGGAGGCAAGCCTGCGGGGTCATGGCGGCATGCCGGGTGAAGGAATGAGGTTGTCATGAGCGGTGTCTGGGTTCCGCTGCTGTTGTCTCTCAAAGTGGCTGTCTGGGCCACCGTGCTGGCGACGGTGCTGGGTGTGGCCGTGGCCTACGGTTTGTCGCTGTGGTCCTCGCGCTGGTGCGATCTGGTCGATGCGGTCCTGACCCTGCCCATGGTCCTGCCGCCCACCGTCACGGGCTATTACCTGCTTGTGCTGTTGGGCCGGCGCGGATGGCTGGGGGCCTGGCTGGCCGAGATGGGCATCGAACTGGTCTTTACCTGGCAGGGGGCGGTCGTGGCGGCTTCGGTCGTGGCTTTCCCCATGGTGCTGAAGGCGGCGCGGGCCGCCTTCCTGGATGTGGATCATCGCCTCGAACAGGCCGCCTCGGTCCTGGGTATTTCCCCGGCGGCGGTGTTTTTCCGGATCAGTCTGCCGCTGGCGGCTCGTGGAATCCTGGCTGGTGTGTTGCTGGCTTTTGCGCGCGCGCTGGGCGAGTTCGGCGCCACTCTGATGATTGCCGGCAGCATTCCGGGCCGGACCCAGACCCTGTCGATCGCGATCTATGAGGCCGTCCTGGCGGGCGAGGACAGCCATGCCAATTTCCTGGTCCTGATCACCTCGGTCACCTGTATCGTGGTCCTGTGCCTGGCGGCATGGCTGACGCCTGGCACCCATCGGTTGTTCGCGGTGAGGCGTTTGCCATGAGCCTGCGCGTCGAAGTGCATCGCCGTGTCGGCGGGGAAACGGGTTTCGAGCTGGATGTCCGGCTCGAGACCAGCGCGCGGCGCATTGCGTTGTTCGGCCCCTCGGGCGCCGGGAAGAGCCTGACCATGCACGCCATCGCCGGTCTGCTCAAGCCCGACGAGGGCCATATCGAGGTGGCGGGCAGGGTCTTGTTCGACAGCCAGCACGGTATCGACGTGCCGCCCAGGGACCGGCGACTGGCGTATCTGTTCCAGGACTATGCGCTGTTCCCGCACCTGACCGTGCGCCAGAATATCGGTTTCGGCCTGACGCGCGGCTGGCTCAATCGTTATCGCCGGCGCCCGCTGCCGGCATCCGCGCAGCGCTGGGTCGAAGCCTTTCACCTCGAGGCCCTGCTGGATCATTACCCTGCGCAATTGTCCGGCGGCCAGCGTCAGCGGGTAGCGCTGGCGCGCGCCCTGTCCACCGATCCAGGGCTGATGCTGCTCGACGAGCCGCTGTCCGCGCTGGATGCGGACCTGCATGCGCGGATGCGGCAGGAACTCGCGCAGTTGCAGGCGCAGATCGATATCCCCACGGTGCTGATCACGCACGATCCGGAGGATGTCGATGAATTGGCCGATGAGGTTTTCCATATCCGCCAGGGCCGCATCCAGGGCTGTCGTTCCGTGCGTGGCGCGGACTCCTGGCTGCCGGTCGGGATCGCGGCGTGAGGTCTGACTGGCGGCGGGTTCGTTCGGCGGGTTGCCGTCCGGATTTGAGCAAAGGCCGGCCGAATGGAACTGTGTCCTGAGGCGGGGTGCTAATCCAGCGTGCCCAGCAGCACGTCCGAGGCCTTGAATGCCGCGAGGATGTCCTGGCCTTCGGCCAGCGCCATCGCGCGCAGTTCCTCGCCGCTCAGGGTAGCGGTGATGCGGGTGTTCGGCGCCACATCCACGCTGACTTCGGCCTGGTGCTTGCCGCCCACGATCCGCGAGATCGTGCCGCGCAACTGGTTGCGGGCCGATAGCCGCGCATCCGGCCCGATCTGCGCCAGCGTCACGGCCGGCGCCTTGATGAAGGCCAGGGCGCGGCGGCCCTCCCGCAGCCCCAGGGTGTCCGTGCTCACGTGCGTGATGTGCGCCACGATGGGCAGGCCCTCGGCGGTTTCGAGCGTGATTTCGTCGTTGACCTCGCCGGGGACGATGCGCTGGATGGTGCCCAGCAGCCGGTTGCGCGCGGACGTCTGCACCATCATGTATTGCAGGAGTTCGAGATTGCGCGGCGCATCGGGCCCGAAGCGCGCCAGGACGTCCATGAAACGCTGGTGTTCCTGGTGGATGCGTTCGTACCAGTCGATCAGGTCGCGGGCGCGCTGCGTGAGCGAGGCGCCGCCGCCGTGCTTGCCGCCCGTCATGCGCTCGACCAGCGGGCGGTCGGCGAGATTGTTCATGGTGTCCACCGCGTCCCAGGCGGCCTTGTAGCTCAGGCCGACCTTGCGCGCGGCGGCGCTGATCGAGCCCTCGGTGCCGATGGCCGCCAGCAACGCCATGCGGCGTTCGGTGCCCCAGTTCTGCTCCTGGCTGCGCAGGGTCAGTGAGGTGGTGAGTTCGGGGTGGCTGGGTCTGCGTGTCATGGCGCCGAGTGTAAGCGCGTCGTTCCGATCACTCAAGAGGGAGCGGCGCGAAAGTCCTGTTAGAATGACAAAGGCGGGCCCCTTCGCATGGTTCGGCGGTCAACCTGGTCAGGTCGGGAACGAAGCAGCCATAGCCGTGCAGAACCAGTGCCGAAGTCAGGCTCGCCTCTCCTTTTCGACCATGATTGCGTCTTATCCATGAGCTACCTCGTATTGGCGCGCAAATGGCGTCCTCGTTCGTTTGACACGCTGATCGGGCAGGACCACGTCGTCCGCGCGCTCACGCATGCCCTGGACAGTGGCCGCCTGCACCATGCCTGGCTGTTCACCGGCACCCGCGGCGTGGGCAAGACCACCCTGTCGCGCATCCTCGCCAAGTCCCTGAACTGCGAGCAGGGTGTCACCGCGACGCCTTGCGGGCACTGTCGGGCCTGCACGGAAATCGACGCGGGCCGCTTCGTTGACTATATCGAGCTCGATGCCGCCTCGAACCGGGGCGTCGATGAGATGACCCAGTTGCTCGAGCAGGCGGTCTATGCGCCGTCCTCGGCCCGCTACAAGGTCTACATGATCGACGAAGTCCACATGCTGACCGGTCATGCCTTCAACGCCATGCTCAAGACCCTCGAGGAACCCCCCGAGCACGTCAAGTTCATCCTGGCGACCACCGATCCGCAGAAAATTCCGGTCACCGTGCTGTCGCGCTGCCTGCAATTCAACCTCAAGCAGATGACCGTTCCGGCCATCGTCGAGCATTTGCGGCAGGTCCTCAGCGAGGAATCCATCCCGGCCGAGCCCGAGGCGCTGCGGCTGATCGCGCAGGCGGCGGCCGGCTCGATGCGCGATGCGCTGTCGCTCACGGACCAGGCCATCTCGTTCAGCGCGGGCCGGCTCACTGGCGCCGCCGCGCGCGACATGCTGGGCACGCTCGACCAGCATCATCTGGTGACGCTGCTGCGTGCTTTGGCTGCCGGGGATACCCACGGCATCCTCGCGGTCGCCGATGATCTGGCGGCGCGGGGGCTGTCCTATCAGGCCGCGCTCGCCGATATGGCGGTGCTGCTGTCGCGCATCGCCATTGCCCAGCGCCTGGGTGCGCCCCGCGAGGGCGACGACGATCCGCTGACGCCCGAGATCCAGGCGCTGGCCCAGGCCCTGCAGCCCGATGAGGTGCAGCTTTTCTATGCCGTGGCGGTCAACAGCCGCCAGGAGCTCTCCCTGGCGCCCGATGAGTATGCGGGCTTCGTGATGGCCTGCCTGCGTATGCTGGCGCTCCTGCCCGCCGATCGGGTGGTGGCGCCCGTTCCGCCTGTCGCGCCCGTCGCGCCGCCGGTGGCGGCGCCTCCCGTTGCGGCGGGCGGTGATGACGATGTTCGCGTGGCGCAGGCCGGACAGCCTCAACCTGCTGAGCAACCCCGATGCGCCGGACAAGCCGGACAGCAGGAACAGGCAGATCAGACCGATCGAGGCGTCGGCGTGGACGCCATCCAGGATGACGAATCCGCCAGCACGGCGCCGGAGGACGACGAGCCGCCGGCCTGGGACGACGGCATTCCGGATTTTCCCGAGGGCGATGACGGCCTCGTGCCCATCGGTGGCGAGGATGACGGTGTTTTTCTTGACGAGACGCTGGCGGACGGACCGCGTGCAGCCGCGACGGGAACCCGGCCGACGGCCGCACCCGCGCCCGATCCCCGGGATGTGGGGCCGCGCGACTGGCCGGTGCTGGCCGCGGCCTTGCCGGTCACGGGCGCAGCCGCCGAGCTCGTCGTCAACAGCGAGTGGCTCTCGGGCGACGAATTCCAGATCCGTTTGCGGGTCGCGATCCAGCCCCTGACCGAGGGCGGCGGCCCCGAGCGTCTGCGCACGGTGCTCTCCGAATATTTCGGGCGGGTCATCCGCCTCGAGATCGAATGCGGTTCGACCGGCGAGGACACCGCCTACGCGGTCGACCAGTCCGCGCGGGCAGCCCGCCAGCGGGCCGCCGAGGAGGCGGTCCCGGGGGATGCAGTGATCCAGGCGCTGACGCAGACCTTCGGCGCCCGCGTGGTGCCGGGTTCGGTGCGTCCGCCTGCGGTATAGTCCCATTCTTTGTTCAGATAATTGAGGACGGATGCCTCCATGATGAAAGGTCAGATCGCAGGCTTGATGCGCCAGGCCCAGCAGATGCAGGAAAACATGAAAAAAGCGCAGGATGCCCTGGCCGACATCATCGTCGACGGCGCCGCCGGCGGCGGGCTGGTCAAGGTGTCCATGAGCTGCAAGCATGACGTCAAGCGCGTGACCATCGATCCCAGCCTGTTCGACGACGACCGGGACATGATCGAGGACCTCGTCGCCGCCGCGTTCAACGATGCCTTGCGCAAGGCCGAGACCACGGCTCAGGAAAAAATGTCGGCGGTCACGGCCGGCATGTCCCTGCCGCCCGGGATGAAGCTGCCATTCTGATTCGATGGACCCCAGCCTGCCCGAACCCGAACCGCTGCGCGCCCTGATCCAGGCCCTGCGCGGGCTGCCGGGCGTGGGCGCGCGCTCGGCGCGGCGCATGGCCTACCATCTGCTGCAGCACGATCCCGATGGCGCCCTGCGCCTGGGCCAGGCCTTGCAGGATGCCGTGGCGGGCTTGCGCCATTGCGTGCGGTGCAATTCGTTTGCGCAAGAGGACCTGTGTCCGACCTGTGCGCATGCGGACCGCGATCCAACCCTGTTGTGCGTGGTCGAAACGCCTGCCGATCAGAATATGATCGAGGCCAGCCACGGCTACCGGGGACTGTACTATGTGCTGATGGGGCGGCTCGCGCCGCTGGAGGGTGTGGGACCGGACCAGTTGCAGTTTGCGCGCCTGCTCGAGCGCGCCACCGACGGGGTCGTGCGCGAGGTCATCCTGGCGACGAACTTCACGGCCGAGGGTGAAACCACGGCACATTATTTGTCCGATATGCTGCGCGCCCGCGGGCTGGCGGTCAGCCGCCTGGCGCGCGGCGTGCCCAGCGGCGGCGAGCTCGAATACGTGGATGCCGGCACGATCGCCTGGGCTCTGCTCGAGCGCCGTCCCGGCTGAATCCTATCCCCGCAGCCGCGTCACCAGGGCATCGAGCTTGAGGGCGTCGGCCGTGAACGCGCGGATGCCCTCGGCCAGCTTTTCCGTCGCCATGGCGTCCTGGTTCAACTCGGTGCGGAACGTCACCTCGTTGCTGGCCTGCCAGGCCGGCGCGTTCGCCTTGGCCGTTTCGACGCTCAGTCTGGCCGCCAGAGGCGCCGTGCTCGCGGCCAGCTGGCCGAGCAGTTCGGGACTGATCGTCAGCAGGTCGCAGCCCGCCAGGGCGCGGATCTGGCCGATGTTGCGGAAACTCGCCCCCATGACCTGTGTCGGGATGTCGTAGGCCTTGTAGTAGTTGAAGATGCGCTCGACCGATTGGACGCCCGGGTCGTTGGTGCCGGCATGGGCGGCCTCGTCCCAGTCTGCCCCCGCGGATTGCTTGAACCAGTCGTAGATGCGTCCCACGAAAGGCGAGATCAGCGTGACCTTGGCCTGCGCGCAGGCCAGGGCCTGGGGAAGCGAGAACAGCAGGGTGAGGTTGCAGTGGATGTCCTCAGTCTGTAGCGTACGCGCCGCCTGGATGCCTTCCCAGGTGGCGGCGAGTTTGATCAGCACGCGTTCGCGGCCGATGCCGGCCTGCTCGTACAGGCCGATGATCTGGCGGGCGCGCTCGATGCTGGCCTGGGTGTCGAAGGACAGCCGGGCATCGACCTCGGTGGATACACGGCCTGGGACGATGGCGAGGATTTCCTGGCCAAAGGCGACCAGCAGGCGATCGATCTGCTCGGCCAGCGGGGCATTCGGGTAGTCGCGCAGCACGCGTTCGAGCAGGGGGCGGTAGGTATCGAGCTGGACGGCCTTGAGGATCAACGACGGATTGGTCGTGGCGTCGGTGGGGCGGTAGGCGCGCATGGTCTCGAAATCGCCGGTGTCGGCGACGACCGTGGTCAGGGCGCGCAGGGATTCGAGTTCGGTGGACATGGGTGTGTGTGGGTGGGAAACGTGAAAAGCCTTACTGTAGTGCATTTGGAGCGGCGGGTGGGGGAAGCCGAACCTGTATAATAGGAAAGTTTGAATATCGACTTTACAACCGGGGTTTATCTTGCCGTCGTCAATCTTTCCCGAGGGTCCCAGCGGCCTTGTTCCAGCGATTCTAGCCTTGGCTGACGGTACGGTGTTCAGGGGCGCATCCATCGGGGCGGACGGCCATTGCGTGGCCGAGATCGTCTTCAATACCGCGATGACTGGCTATCAGGAAATTCTCACCGATCCCAGCTACAGCGGCCAGATCGTCACCCTCACGTATCCGCATATCGGCAATACCGGGGTCAACCCCGAGGACGTCGAGTCCGTCAAGGTGCATGCCGCGGGCTTGGTCGTGCGCGACTGCCCCGCCAGGATGTCGAATTTCCGGGCCCGGCAGACCCTGCCCGACTATCTCAAGGCCCAGGGCGTGGTCGCGATCTCCGGCATCGATACCCGCAAGCTGACGCGCATCCTGCGCGAGCGGGGCGCCCAGGGCGCCTGCATCCTGGTCGGCGAGGACGTCGAGCGCGCGGTCGAGCTCGCGCGCGGCTTTCCTGGCATGGCCGGCCAGGATCTCGTCGCCGGCGTCAGCGTCCAGCAGGCCGGCGCCTGGGCGCAGGGCACCTGGGCGCTGGGCCACGGCTTCAGGCGCCGCGCGGGCGACCGCTTCCATGTGGTCGCCTACGACTACGGCATCAAGACCAACATCCTGCGCCTGCTGGCCGACCGCGACTGCCGCATCACGCTGGTGCCCGCCGCCACGCCGGTCGAGGACGTCCTGGGCCAACAGCCGGACGGCGTGTTTCTGTCCAATGGCCCCGGCGACCCGGCGGCCTGCGACTATGCGATCGACGCCTGCCGCACCGTGCTCGAACGCGGCATCCCCCTGTTCGGTATCTGCCTGGGGCAGCAGGTCCTGGGCCTGGCCCTGGGCGGGCGCACGGTCAAGATGAAAACCGGCCACCATGGCGCCAACCACCCGGTCCAGGATCTCGACACCGGCCGGGTCTTCATCACCAGCCAGAATCACGGCTTCACGGTCGACGGCGACAGCCTGCCGGCCAATGCCCGGATCACGCACGTCTCGTTGTTCGATGGCACCCTGCAGGGCTTCGAGCTCACCGACCGTCCGGCATTCTGCTTCCAGGGCCACCCCGAGGCCAGCCCGGGGCCGCACGATATTCTGGTGCTGTTCGACAAATTCATCGACCTGATGGCCCGTCACAAGGCCCAGGCCTCCAAATAAGAAAACCCCCACCATCCCATGCCCAAGCGTTCAGACATCCAGAGCATCCTCATCATCGGCGCCGGTCCGATCATCATCGGTCAGGCTTGCGAATTCGACTATTCCGGGGCCCAGGCCTGCAAGGCCCTGAAGGCCGAGGGGTTCCGCACCATCCTGGTCAACAGCAACCCCGCCACCATCATGACGGACCCGGAAACGGCCGACGTCACCTATATCGAGCCTATCACCTGGCAGGTCCTCGAAAAGATCATCGAGGTCGAAAAGCCGGATGCGCTGCTGCCCACCATGGGCGGGCAGACGGCCTTGAACTGCGCGCTGGACCTGGCGCATCACGGTGTGCTCGAGCGTCATGGCGTCGAGCTGATCGGCGCCAATGCCCAGGCCATCGAAAAGGCCGAGGACCGCCAGAAATTCAAGCAGGCCATGACCGCGATCGGGCTGGAGTCCGCCAAATCCGGCGTCGCTCACAGCATGGACGAGGCCTGGGAGGTCCAGCGCCGCATCGCGGCCGAGCTCGGCAACTCCGGCTTTCCGGTGGTGATCCGGCCCAGCTTCACCCTGGGCGGCACGGGCGGGGGGATCGCCTACAACAGCGAGGAATTCGAGGTGATCTGCCGCCGCGGCCTCGAGGCTTCGCCCACCAGCGAGCTGCTGATCGAGGAATCCCTGCTCGGCTGGAAGGAATTCGAGATGGAGGTCGTGCGCGACAGCGCCGACAACTGCATCATCGTGTGCTCGATCGAAAACCTCGATCCCATGGGCGTGCATACGGGCGACTCGATCACGGTCGCCCCGGCCCAGACCCTCACCGACAAGGAATACCAGATCATGCGCAACGCGTCGATCGCGGTGCTGCGCGAGATCGGCGTGGATACCGGCGGATCGAACGTCCAGTTCGCGGTCAATCCGGCCAATGGCCGCATGATCGTCATTGAAATGAATCCGCGCGTGTCGCGTTCCTCGGCCCTGGCCTCCAAGGCCACCGGCTTTCCGATCGCCAAGGTCGCCGCGCGCCTGGCGGTGGGCTATACGCTCGACGAACTGCGCAACGAGATCACCGGCGGTGTGACTCCGGCCTCGTTCGAGCCGTCCATCGACTACGTCGTCACCAAGGTGCCGCGTTTCGCCTTCGAAAAATTCCCGCAGGCCGATGCGCGCCTGACCACTCAGATGAAATCCGTGGGCGAGGTCATGGCCATCGGCCGCACGTTCCAGGAATCCTTTCAAAAGGCCCTGCGCGGCCTCGAGGTCGGCGTCGATGGCCTGAATCAAAAGACCACCGACCGCGAGCGCCTGCAGGTCGAGCTCGGCGAGCCCGGCCCCGAGCGCATCTGGTACGTGGGCGACGCCTTCGCGCAGGGCTTCACCCTCGACGAGGTCCATGCCCTGACGCGCATCGATCCCTGGTTCCTCGACCAGATCAAGGAAATCGTCGACATCGAACTGGCCCTCGAACAGCGCACCCTCAGCGACCTGGATGACCGGACGGTGCGCGAGCTCAAGCGGCGCGGTTTTTCCGACCGGCGCCTGGCCTTTCTGCTGGACACGACCGAGGCCGAGGTGCGCAAGCTGCGCCACCAGATGAACGTGCGCCCGGTCTACAAGCGCGTCGACACCTGCGCCGCCGAATTCTCCACCAGCACCGCCTACATGTACTCTACCTACGAGGACGAGTGCGAGGCCGCGCCCACCGATCGCCGCAAGATCGTCGTCCTGGGCGGCGGCCCCAACCGCATCGGCCAGGGCATCGAGTTCGACTACTGCTGCGTGCATGCGGCCCTGGCGTTGCGCGAGGACGGCTTCGAGACCATCATGGTCAACTGCAACCCCGAGACCGTGTCCACCGACTACGACACCTCCGACCGGCTGTACTTCGAGTCCCTGACGCTCGAGGACGTGCTCGAGATCGTCCACAAGGAAAACCCGGCCGGGGTGATCGTCCAGTACGGCGGCCAGACCCCGCTCAAGCTCGCGCGCGCGCTCGAGGCCAACGGCGTGCCCATCATCGGCACCAGCCCCGACTCGATCGATGTCGCCGAGGACCGCGAACGATTCCAGAAACTCCTGACCAAGCTCGGCCTGCGCCAGCCCGCCAACCGCACGGCGCGCGCCGAGAGCGAGGCTCTGGCCCTGGCCGGCGAGATCGGCTATCCGCTGGTGGTGCGCCCCAGCTACGTCCTGGGCGGGCGCGCGATGGAGATCGTCCACGAGCCCCAGGACCTCGAACGCTACATGCGTGAGGCCGTCAAGGTCAGCAATGACTCCCCGGTGTTGCTCGACCACTTCCTGAACAACGCCACCGAGGTCGACGTGGACTGTCTGTCCGACGGCGATCAGGTCATCATCGGCGGCGTGATGGAGCACATCGAGCAGGCGGGCGTACATTCGGGCGATTCAGCGTGCAGCCTGCCGCCGTATTCCCTGTCGTCCGCGACGGTCGCCGAGATCGAGCGCCAGACCGCCCTGATGGCGCGCGCCCTGAACGTCAAGGGATTGATGAACGTGCAGTTCGCCATCCAGGATGACGAGGTCTACGTGCTCGAGGTCAATCCGCGCGCCTCGCGCACCGTGCCGTACGTCTCCAAGGCGACGGGCAAGCAGCTCGCCAAGATCGCCGCGCGTGTGATGGCGGGCCGCTCGCTGGCGGCGCAAGGGGTTGCCGCGATCCCGGCGCCCCGCCATTATTGCGTCAAGGAGGCCGTCTTCCCCTTCGTCAAGTTCCCGGGGGTGGACACCATCCTGGGGCCCGAGATGAAATCCACCGGCGAGGTCATGGGTGTGGGCGAGTCCTTCGGCGAGGCCTTCGTCAAATCGCAGATCGCCGCCGGCGCCTGGCTGCCCGAATCGGGCCGCGTTTTCATCAGCGTGCGCGACCAGGATAAGCCGCGCGCCGTCGAGGTCGCCCGGGGCCTGGCCGCCCTGGGGTTCGACCTCGCGGCTACGCGCGGCACGGCGGCGGTGATCGAGGCCGCCGGCTTGCGGGTGCAGGTCGTGAACAAAGTCACCGAGGGCCGGCCCAATATCGCCGACATGCTGAAAAACGGCGAGATCGCGATGGTCATCAACACGGTCGAGGAACGCCGCAACGCCATCACCGACTCGCGTACCATCCGCATCCAGTCGCTGTCCAACCGGGTGACGTTCTTCACCACCATCGCCGGCGCGCGCGCCGCCGTCGAGGGCTTGCAGTACCTGCGCCATGGCGGCGGGCTCAAGGTCTACGCCCTGCAGGCCATGCACGCGGCATAGGCCCCAGTCCACTTTTCCCGAGGTCAGCCCCCATGTCCAATGCCTATTTTCCGCAGTGGCGCCGCATTCCCGGTACCGCCGCGGGCGTCGTGGTCCAGCCCGACGAAACCCTGCCCTGGCCTCAGACCGTGGCGATGGGCGCGCAGCACGTCGTCGCCATGTTCGGTTCCACGATTCTCGCGCCCCTGATCATGGGCTTCGATCCAAACATGGCGATCCTGATGTCCGGGATCGGCACCCTGATCTTCTTCGTGTTCGTCGGCGGGCGCGTGCCCAGCTACCTGGGGTCCAGCTTCGCCTTCATCGGCGGCGTCATCGCAGTGACGGGTTATGCGGGCAGCGGTCCGAACCCGAACATCGGCGTCGCCCTGGGCGCCATCATCGTCTGTGGCCTCGTCTACACGCTGATCGGCGTGCTGACCGCATGGCTGAGCGCCCGCTCCGGCGGCGGCTCGGGCTGGATCGATGTCTGGATGCCGCCGGTGGTGACCGGCGCCGTGGTGGCCGTGATCGGCCTGAACCTCGCGCCCATCGCTGCCAAGGGGGCCATGGGGGGATCGCTGTTCGAATCCGCGATGGCGGTCATGACGATTCTGTGCGTCGGTGGCGTCGCCGTCTACACGCGCGGGATGGTGCAGCGCTTGCTGATCCTGGTGGGCTTGCTGCTGGCCTGCGTGATCTATGCCGTCCTCACCAATGGCTTCGGCCTGGGCAAGCCCATCGACTTCAGCGCCATCGGCGCCGCGCCCTGGCTGGGCCTGCCCACGTTCTCAAAGCCGGTGTTCGAGATGCACGCCATCAGTCTGATCGCTCCGGTGGCCATCATCCTGGTGGCCGAGAACCTCGGCCACATCAAGGCCGTGAGCGCCATGACCGGGCAGAACCTGGATCGCTACCTGGGTCGGGCGTTCATCGGTGATGGGGTCGCCACCATGGTCTCGGGGGCGGTCGGAGGCACCGGGGTGACCACCTATGCCGAGAACATCGGCGTCATGACCGTTACCCGCATCTACTCCACCCTGGTTTTCGTCGTCGCCGCGCTGATTGCGATCTTTCTCGGTTTTTCGCCGAAGTTCGGCGCGGTGATCCAGGCCATCCCGGCCCCCGTGCTGGGCGGCATGTCGATTGTCGTGTTCGGCCTGATTACCATTGCGGGGGCGCGGATCTGGGTGGTCAACCAGGTCGATTTCAGCAACAACCGCAACCTGATTGTCGCGGCGGTTACCCTGATCCTGGGCGCGGGGAATTTCTCGGTCGAAATCGGCGCGTTCCGCCTCGATGGGATCGGCACGGCGACCTTTGGCGCGATCATTCTGTATGCGCTGTTGCGCGGGGGCGGCCAAGGCGGCGGGCGGGCAGGGTAGCGAGCGGCCAAGAATGCCAGCCTGAACGCACGAAGGCCGCGGAACTTTCATTCCAGCGGCCTCGCCTTGCTGCTGCAAAAACAGCGTTTGATCGGATGGATATGATGCGTTCGTTCGTCCGCAGTATGCCGCTACCACCTGGCCCGGAAGCCGATATTTCCTTTCAGCGAATAGCTATCGGCAAAGCTGTCGAGGCTGGTGCTGACGATGCCTTCGCCGTAGAGCGAATATTTGCCGTCGTTCCAATTGTAGGAGACGCCGGCGCCCAACCCGCCCCATACCCGGTCCTGCCTTGAGGCGAAGCTCACATCCTGAATGGTGATTGCCGTGCCATCGAGGAACTCGTAATAGAGGTTCGCAATGCCGTAGACGCGAGCCCGGCTCATGCGGCCGTTGCCGGCCTGCCATGAGGACTGATGATCGAGCATGAGGCCAAGCCGCCCTTGCAGGCTTTCGCCGCGGTCCAGACTGATCCTCGAACCATGCACATCGGTGAAGGCATCGAAGTCGACACGGGAATAAACCAATTGGGCCTGTGGCGTGACAGACCATTGCGGATCGAGGGCAATCCGCTTGCCGGTCTCAACCGACAGCGCATAGCCGAAACCGTCATTGCCTTCAACCAGAGCGTGAGTGCGGCCCGGTTCTGTCGTCGTCAGGTCGGAACCATACCATGTCGCCTGCGCCTGACCGTCGATGTAGAGGTCATTGTCGCCATACCATGTCAGGGTGCCGGCAAGGCCGTAGCCATCGGTGGAGACATTCGCATCGGCATAGTGTGTCGAACGGGTTCTGGTCCTGCCATGGACATACTGGGCAGACACACCGCCGATCAATGCGCCATTGCGGGTCTCGCTCAACAGGCGGTCAATACCCGCCTGAAGCTTGAAGACATTCTGGTTGATACGGGTATCGGTCGTCGAAAAGCGCGGGTCGAGATGGCTATACCCACCTTCGACACGCGCCCACACGCCATTGCCATCGACCTGAACACGGGTTTCTTCGGATGGCGCGTCAGGCGTGACCGCATTGGCCCCTTGCGCAATCCCGCGATTGCCCGCCCCCGCCCACCGGCGGTTGCCCATGCGCTGTTGCAGCGTTGACAGGCCATTCAGGCCCAGCAGGGCCTGCGGATAGGCTTCATAGGCTGGAGAGCCAACATGATATTCAGGCTCGGGATCGACGGGGTCAACTGGCGTGAGCGTTGAACGCAGGTACCAGTCGTTGGGATCGGTGCCCGATTGATTGTTCTTGTGCAGGCGATAGGTGTAGGCTCCGGCAACGATATAGTTGCCGGCTAGTGTGAACTCTCCGGCCGAAACGCCGCCAACGGAGATGATTTCGATCCCTTCGATGGTCTGTGCCCCGGTACCACCCGCATTCTGGACCGTCACAACCGATGCCCCGGATGTGTTGTTCCTGACAACCAGCTGGTCGGTCATGGAATTGTCGCCGCCAAGCACGGTTCGCAGAACAAGGCTTCCGCCATTGCCGGTGTAATCATCTGCCACCGTCAGCATTGCGCCGACAGCGCCCGCAGAACCCTGCGATCCGATCATGACCGTGCCGCCGTTGGCCAGACTGGCCAGGGTCTGGTTCAGCCCGTTCGCATCGAGGGTGCCCGCATTGGCGACATCATAGTCAGAGGCTGCGCTGAAGGCCTCTGCAATGCCCGCCCGCAACATGCCTCCAGATATGGCTGTCGCGCCGCTGTAGGTGTTGAGGCCGGTCAGGGTGGTCACGCCAGCCAGTACATTCACATTGCCCGGGTTCGATCCCGATATCGGGGCGGCGAACTCATAATTATCATCTGCCGTACCGGTGTGATTGAATACGAGGGTTCCATTGCCAGGGCCAAAGATGACGGCGCTGGCGTTCAGGATACCAGGGGCTACGGCATGATCCCCGGCGGCGGATCCAATGTTGATTGTGCCGGAGGATTGCGGCTGAGCTGCAAAGTAGGGGAGATAAACGGTTGTCGCTGTGACGATGCCGCCGTTGGAGATCGTTAGTTGACCGGAGCCTTTATAGCCAAAGGCAAGATCGCCGCTATTGGTCCATGTTGAACCGCTGCCGCTGACAGTAACCGTGCCTTTGCTGTCCGTATAGGCGCCGATATAGCCGTCTGTATTTGATACGCTGCCGCCGTCCTCGATGGTCAGTGTGGCATTGCCATAAGAGCCAATGTAAAGATCGCCGCTATTGGTCCATGTCGAGCCGTTGCCGGTGACTTTGACCGTGCCGGTGCTGTTGTCATTGTGACCGATAAATCCGCCCGCGTTCGATGTGCTTCCGCCATCGGTGATCGTCAGAGAGCCAGTGCCATAATCGCCGACAATGAGTTCGTTGTCATTGATCCATCTTGAGCCGCTGCCGGTGACTTCGACTGCGCCGATGCTGCCAGGATTGAGACTGATATACCCATTCCATATATTCGACACGGTTCCGCCATTGGAGATCGTTAGTCGACCGGAGCCGCTGGAGCCGACAGTAAGTCCATTGTTGTTTGTCCATTTTGAGGCGCTGCCGGTGACTTCAACCGTGCCGGTGCTGCCCTGATTGAGACCGATATACCCACTATTATTCGATACGGCTCCGTCGTTTTCGATGGTCAGTGTACCCTGTAAATTCTCGCCTACATACAGCTCACCATTGATATTCCAAGGGCTTTGGTACGTGCCGGGAACTACAACATCGTTATCAATCCCGACAGCATAGACATTTGGTGTCAGTGCTAACGCTGCAACAGCGACCACAATAATTGCGGCGCCAGAGCTCCGCTTCGTCCGATGATTAGTGGTGCCCATTTTTCTACATCCTGAGGCAAGAATTACTGGAAATGATTCGTGTTCCTATAATTGGCTGTGCACCTCGACAGGCCCGACGAAATTGTTGCTTTGTTAGTATAAAAATATTTTTTCCATAAAAATCATCATTTTAAAAGCGTATAATTCATCTCGCTCTTTGAATTATGTCTGCCCCGTTGATCCATTTTACTATATTTATAAATGCGTGCTTTCCTGTCCGGAATCAGCCTGCAACCGATATGTCAAAACGTAAAGGTTTATGGAAATGATTTGGATTGTGATAATCGGTCGTGTGTCTTGGCGGGTCCGCCATATTTTTGCTTCATCGGTATAAAAAGCTTGTTTCTAATAATGGTTATTATTATAGAGAAACATAATTGGTTGGCCCTGAAAAGTTCACGGGGCTGCATGAACAAAGGCGTTCCTGGATGATTCATATAGTAAAATCAATATATTTTCATTCAATTTAGCTGTTTTTTGGGTTTTTAAAAACCATGACTGGCGATTTTTCGTAACCGGCTCGATCAGATGATCGATTTTCGCCATCCGCTGGCGGTGCTTCCCATCGAGCCCCGTATCGGCCTGCGGCTTTCCGATCTGGACGTGAATGAACTCATGATGCCGGGGGAGGGTGCAGACTTATCCTTATGCAGGCGCAGACCACTCGACAGTCCACCCAGTTTTCTCAAAGAAATGTTGCAGTATTTCTCTATTTTCAACCCAGCTATCGAAATCATTCCTCATGTCAGGAGCCTTGGCAGTAAGGGTCAGGAAACCCTCGGTATTTTCGCCGTCATCAGTGATCTTGATTTTGTTTCCTCGGCAGCGATGATGGAGTAGATCGTGGTGGTATGCAAGCGAGAAGGCGATGTATTCCCGAATCGGGCTGGGATTGCGGCATTGGGATTGTGGTATTGGGGCTTGAGCTACTGGGGGGCTGTGCCAGGGCAGGGCTAACCCGTCAGTGCAAGGGTCGTCAAGGGCTTGCTTTTTCCTGGTACTTTGACCACAATAGCCTTCACTACCCCGGTGACTTCGGCCGGGGCTTTGTTTTTGGTGGGCAATATGCGGGATATTTCCCGCGGTATCGGCCAATAGTCGATCCACCCGCCGAGCCGGGCGCCAGTGCGTCCGGCCAATCCGATAGTGCAATGTCAGGCGCCTCTCATGTGCGAGGCGTTTTTTACTTTTGCCGCCGGACCGCTCCAAGGCAAAAAGCCCCCCTCGGGGGGCAGCAAGCCGAA
>JBEBRQ010000052.1:0-20663 GCA_040394755.1 Castellaniella defragrans
AAGGCATGGGCGGCATGTCCGGTATGGGCGGTATGTCCGGCCAGCAAGGCATGGGTGGCATGTCCGGTATGGGCGGTATGTCCGGCCAGCAAGGTATGGGCGGCATGTCCGGTATGGGCGGTATGTCCGGCCAGCAAGGCATGGGCGGCATGTCCGGCATGGGCGGCATGTCCGGCCAGTAGCAGTCAGTAGTCCCTAGGGGAAGGGGGATTCGTCCCCCTTTCTGAACTTTTCAAAAATGGAATCGCCATGCAGTCTCGCAAGAAGGTGATTTTTCTGCTCGGTGCCATCTGTGCCGCCGTAGCCGTGGCGCTTGTGGTTTTTGGCGTCGGGAAAGAAGGGGCGTCCATTGCCGTGGTTGCCACGCTGGCAGGGAAGGCCGAGGCACAGCAAGTTGAATCTATTAATTATGAGCGCGAGCGTTGGGACCCGGTGCACTTCAAGCCCGCCATCGACACCGCGAGCGATGAACAATGCCTGTCCTGTCACCAGGAGGTCATCCAGAATACGGTGCGCGCGGAGTCGCCGGCCGGCGTCAAGGCGGCGGATTCGCTGGCCTGGTATCAGACCCTGGATACGTACGAAGGGGAACAGGCCACATTCCACTGGCGGCATCTGAAATCGCCCTATGCCACGCAGGTCATGCAGATGAAGTGCAACACCTGCCACCAGGGCAACGATCCGCGCGACAAGGCGGTGAATCCGCCCGATGAGCGTAATACCACGCATGTGCTGCGCAAGAACACCAATCCGGACACCTGTTTGCTGTGCCACGGCAAATTCCCGGCGGAATCGATGAGCCTGCCGGCCTGGCCCGAAATACGCGATGCGCTGGGAAATGATTGCCTGTCCTGTCACACGATCTTTCGCACGACGCGCCATCAGGTCAACTACTTGAAGCCCGAGGCCATCGAGACGCTTGCCAAGGAACAAGGCGGCGATGTCTGCTACGGCTGTCACGGCGGACGGCAATGGTATCGGATCAGTTTCCCCTATCCGCGCCATGCGTGGGAAGGCATGGAGCCGGAGGTTCCCGAATGGGCCAAGGACCGGCCCGCACAATCGGAAGCCAGGTTTCTGACTGGCATCACCAGCAACGAAAGTGGGAGCAAACCGTGAGCTCAAGCATCCATCCGCTCATGAATCAAGACGGCATCATCGACTGGCTCAAGCGTACCCCCGATCCCGTGACGCTGTCGCGCCGCGGTTTCCTGAAAGCGATCCTGGCGGTGTCCGCGCTGGGCGCGACGGGATTGATGCCCCTGCTGCCGCGCCAGGCCAAGGCCTTTGCCTACGAGCCTTATCCGCGCGACGATGATCTGGAAACGGTAGTGACTTCCTGCGCCCATAACTGCGGCTCGCGGCACATGCTGGTGGCGCACAAGAAGGGCGATGTGATCGTGCGTCTGTCGACCGACAACGGCGCGTATCAGGCCGGCGGCAAGTTCGGCCTGGATACCGAGGCGGTCCCGCAGTTGCGCGCCTGTTTGCGCGGGCGCTCGTACCGCGCCCGTCTGTATTCGCAGGAACGCCTGCTGTACCCGATGATGCGCGTCGGCGCGCGCGGCGAAGGCAAATTCAAGCGCGCCTCGTGGGATACGGCGCTGGATTTCGTTGCCGGAAAAATGCTGGAGCTCAAGGAAAAATACGGTCCGACGGCGATTCTGGATCAATCCTATGCCGGCGCCTCTTATGGCGTGCTGCATAAATCCGACCAGATCGAGGGCCTGCTCGCGCGTTTTCTGGGCTTGTTCGGCTGCCGCACCAGTTCGTGGTCGGTGCCGTCTTATCAGGGCACGACCTTCAGTTCGCGCATGACCTTCGGCACCATCGAAGACGGCAACGAAGACGATGCCTACGCGCATGCCAAGCTCATCATCATGTGGGGCTGGAATCCGGCCTACACTTTTCATGGCGGCAACACGTTCTACTACATGCGACTGGCCAAGCAGCGCGGCTGCAAGTTCGTGCTGATCGATCCGCAATACACCGATTCGGCCGCCGCGTACGACGCCTGGTGGATTCCGATACGCCCGAATACCGACGCGGCGATGCTGGCCGGCATGGCGCACTATATTTTCACCAACGACCTGCATGACCAGTCGTTCATCGACCGTTTTTGTCTGGGCATGGACGCCGGGACGATGCCCGGATGGGCGCAGGGCAAGGAAAACTTCAAGGATTACATTCTCGGCGCCTACGACGGCACGCCCAAGACGCCGGAATGGGCGGCCGCCATTTGCGGCGTCAAGGCCGAGGACATCAAGAAGCTCGCCGACATGTACGCGCGCACCAAGCCGGCGGCGCTGAAGGCTTCGTGGTCGCCGGGACGCAACGCCTACGGCGAGCAGTACAACCGCATGGCCGCCGCCTTGCAGGCGATGACCGGCAACATCGGCATTCTTGGCGGCTGCGCCGAAGGCGTGGGCAAGGCGTTCCATTCCGAGGCCGTCGCGTATCCATACGACGAATACGCCAACGTCTGGTGGGCCTCGATCAAATCCGACCGCTGGGCGCATTGCGTGCTCAATTACCCGAACGTCAAGCGCGAGGAAATCGGCCTGTGGCCGCGCAGCGACGCACTCGATGGCAAGATCCCCGACATCCGCGCGATCTGGTGGCATGGCTCGGACTGGTTCAACCAACTGACCAACATCAACAAGGAAATCGAGGCGATCAAAAAGCTCGAACTGATCGTCTGCAACGATTCCACGATCACACCGTCGGGCATCTGGGCCGACGTGCTGTTCCCGATCGCCACGCACTTCGAGCGGCACGATGTGGCGCTGCCCTGGTACAAGGGCCACTACTACATCCACCGGCCCAAGGTGATCCAGCCGCTGGGCGAATCCAAGAGTGACTTCCAGGTGTTCACCGAGCTGGCCTATCGCCTGGGTTTCGGCGAAAAATTCAATCCGAAGGCCACGCGCGATTACTTCCACAACGACGACGATGTCGACGAGCAATATCTGCGCGAGTGGTGGAACAACCGGGTCATGGGACATCAGGGCGTGACCATGTCGTGGGAGGATTTCAAAAAGCACGGCGTGTACAAGTTCGAGTTCAAGGAGCCTATCGTGGCTTTCCGCGCGCAGATCGAGGACGGCGTGCCGTTCCCGACGCCATCGGGCCGGATAGAAATCCTGTCGACGGTGCTCGCCCAGGTTACGGATTGGACCAAGACCCAGTACGGCTACGAAATTCCCTCTATTCCGAAATGGATCGAGCCGTGGGAATCGCTCAATCATGAAAAGGCCAAGGAGTATCCCTTCCATCTCATCAGCCCGCATCCACGCTGGCGCACGCACAGTATCTTTCACAACATTCCGTGGCTGCGCGAAACCTATGCGCAGGAAGTCACGATCAACGCCAGCGACGCCGCCCGCCTGGGCATTGCGATGGGCGACACGGTAGAGCTATGGAACGACCGGGGCCGCGTCGTGGTGCCGACCTACGTGACGGAACGCTGCATGCCCGGCGTACTGGTGCTGCACGAAGGCGCGTGGATGGATCTGGACGACAAATCGATCGACCGCGGCGGCAATCCGGATTTTCTGACCAAGGACGATCCCAGCCCCGCCGGCGCCTTCGCGTACAACACTGTGCTGTGCGATATCCGCAAAACGGATCTCGCGCATCGCCCAGGCTGGGACCAGCTGGCCGCTTCGCGCAGCCACATTTTCCGCCGCGGCGATCACTGAGCAAGGAATCAGAGCCATGACCAATCCTACTGATGAAGACAAGAAAACACGCATCAAGGAAGCGGTGAAGCAGCGCAAGAAAGAGGTGTACATCCCTATCGTGCCCGAAATGCAGCTGGGCTTCGTGCACAACAACGTGGATTGCATCGGCTGCCGCGCTTGCGAGATCGCGTGCAAGGACAAGAACGGCCTGGCGGCGGGTCCGCGCCTGCGCCGCGTGATGTACGTCGAGGGCGGCACCTACCCGGAAGTGTACGCGTACAAGGTCAACGTATCGTGCAACCACTGCGCCGAGCCGGCATGCATTCCGTCGTGCCCCACCGGGGCGATCTTCAAGCGCCCCAAAGACGGGATCGTCGACATCGACACCACGCTGTGCATCGGTTGCGAGCGTTGCGTGGCGGTCTGCCCCTATGGCGCGCCGCAGTTCGATCCCGTCGAGAAGGTCGTCAAGAAGTGCAATATGTGCGTCGATGAAATCGAAGCCGGCCGCAAGCCTTACTGCGTGCAGGCGTGCATGATGCGCGTGCTCGACATCGGCCCCATCGATCAGTTGCGCGCGGGCACCCACGAGACCAAGGCGGTCGGTCCGCACGAAAAAGTGGTGCGCAGGGTGAAGAACTTCGCCAATCCGGAGCTGACCAACCCGTCCATTGTCTTCGTGCCCCACAGCAAGGGGCGAGTCGACGAGGTAAACTGAAAACACAAGGCAAGGCGACAATCTCATGGCTGATAGCACGACCGCAATGACTGGCGATCATGACGCACCCCGGGAGTTCGCGCCGTCGTGGCGCGGCATGGTGGCCGAGGACCTGTCCCTGCTCGCGCGCCTGCATGGCATCGAACTGGATGACGACACCCTCGCCGCGCTCAAGGCGGCGGATTTCCCCGCCTGCCTGTCATTGCCGCCGAGCACCCGCGAAGGCGCAGAGGCCCGGCTGCTGATGACGCAGGCCATCGCGGGCGACGAGGCTGCCTTCCAGACCACGCTGGATGAGCTCGCGGTCGATTACGCGGCCATTTATCTGACCGGCCGCTACCATGCTTCGCCCAACGAATCCGCCTGGCTCGACGATGATGGGCTGGAACGCCAGGAGCCCATGTTCGCAGTGCGCGAGTGGTACCGGAAATACAATCTGGAGGCGGGCGATTGGCGGCGGCGTCAGGACGACAACCTGAGCCTGCAACTGCAATTCGTCGCCCACCTGTGTACGCATGCCGCCGACGATGCGGCGTTGCGCCCGGCGGCGGATTTTCTCGACGCGCACTTGCTGCTGTGGATCGACCGTTACGCCGAGCGCGTCGCCGGCCGCGCGATGACGCCGTTTTACGCTGCCCTGGGAATGCTGACGGCGGATTATCTGCATGCTTTGCGCGCGGCCCTGGTCGTGCTCGCCGACGCGCCGTATCCTCCTGAGCCCACAGAGGAATCGAAACCGAAAAAAGCGCCTCAAGGCCCAAGCCGCGGCGAGTCCGAACCCTTCCTGCCGGGCTTGGGGCCCACTTTGTAGGGTGGCGACCAGTTCGCGCCGCGCCATGCCCGGCGGGCTGCCCAGCCGATTGCGAACCTGGTGGGCGGCCCGCTTGCGGCGCAAGATCGTACTGGCGATGCTGGTTGCTTCGGCGCTGGCTTCGGTGTTGCTGTTGCTGGCGTTCTTTGCGGTCTATCGCGGTCAGCTCGCGCAGGAGCGCGCCGTCGCGTCGATGCAACTCAACCATCTGCTGCAAGCCGCGCTGGAAAACGCCATGCTCAGGCGTGATGTGCCTGAATTGCAGCAGATCATCACCCGCCTGGGGAAGCAGCCGGGGATTCTCGGGGTGCGCGTCCTCGATGTTTCCGGCATCACCCGTTTCGCTTCCGATCCGGCGCAGATCGGTGAACGCTTCCCCCTGCCGGGCGATACGGGCGATGCGGCGGATTCCCGGTTCACCACGCTCAAGTCCGGGCGCGAGGTATTGCGCTCGACCAACCCGGTTTTCAATCAGGCCGTCTGCGCCGGCTGCCATGGCGCGGTGGATGCGAATCCGCTCAACGGCGCGCTGGTGGTCGATTACGATGCCGACGCCCTGCGCGCCCAGGCGCGCAACAGCGCGTTGGGGCTGACCGCCGGGGCGGCGTTGGTGATGCTGCTCTCGTGCGTGGTGGGCTATCGCGCATTGCGACGCTATGTCATGGCGCCCGTGGATGTGCTGGCCGATGCCGCGCGCCGCCTGAGCGAAGGCGATCACAGCGTGCGCGTGCCCACGCTCGATGATGATGAACTCGCGCAGCTTGGGCAAACCTTCAACCGCATGGCGGCCAATCTTGAAACCACCTATGGCGAATTGCAGGCCCAGCAGCGCTACCTGCGCAGCCTGCTCGACAGCCTGCCCGACGCGGTGCGCGTCATCAGCCCGGATCATGGGATTCTTGCCGTCAACGATGCCTATTGCAAACTGCTGGGGTTGAGCCGGGAAGCCGCCCTGGGGCAGAAGTGCTATCGCAACCACCATTCCCTGGACGAACCCTGTCCCCCCACCTTGGTGCTCTGCCCATTGCATGCATTGAATGACGCGCAGCCGGTGCTCAAATACGAGCAACGGCTTTTCCGCGCCGACGGCACCGAGGTCGTCGTCGAAATCGTGGCGTCGCGCCTCATGCTGGCGGGGCCGGACGGCGAGCGGGCCTGTGTCGTCGAATCGCTGCGCGACCTGTCCACGCTGGCCAAGTATTCGCAGGAACAGCGCCTGTCGGAAATCGGCATGTTGGCCGCCGGCATCGCGCACGAAATCCACAATCCGCTCGCCTCGGTGCGGCTGGTGGTGCAAAGCCTGACGCGTAGCGCCAATGACGATACCCTGGGCGAAAGCGATCTGACAGAGGATTTCGCGCTGATCGATGGTGAAATCGACCGCTGCATCGAGGTCACGCGCCGCCTGCTGCTGCTGTGCCGCCACCCCAACGAGGTGCTGCAATGCGTCGAAGTCAACCATGCGATGCATGACGCGGCCATGCTGCTGAACTACGACGCGCTGGCCTGCGATATCGAGCAGATCGAGGAATTTTCGCCGGATTCGCCCATGATTCTTGCCGACCCGAGCGAATTGCGCATGATGATCTTCAATATGGTGCAAAATGCCCACCATGCCATGCCCAAGGGCGGCAAGGTGTATTTGCGCAGCCGTGTCGACGCCGGCCATGTGCTCATCGAAATCGCCGATACCGGCGTCGGCATTCCGCCCGAGAATCTCGCCCGCATTTTCCAGCCTTTCTTCAGCCAGCGCGCCGATGGCGTCCTGGGGACCGGCCTGGGTCTGTCCATCGTGCGCTCGACCGTCACACGCTACAATGGCAAGATCAGTGTTGACAGCACGCTGGGGCAAGGCACCTGTTTCAGTATTCGTCTGCCGCTGGCCGGCCAGGACGGGGTCGATGGAATCGATGGCGCCGCGCCGCGCCCCGTGCGCGTCCAACCCATTTTCATACGGCGGCCTTCAGCGTGAAAAAGACCGTTCTTGTCATCGATGACGATCGTGTATTCAACGCCTTGCTGGTGAAACACCTCGGGCGCATGGGGTTGGAACCAAAAAGCGCCGCCACTTGGCGGGAGGCGGAAAAACTGCTGGCCGAGCACGAACCCGATCTGATCATGCTCGATTTCCGCTTGCCGGATGCCGACTGCGAGCGCCTGCTGCCGCAGCTTTCCTCGCAATGTCCAGTGATCGTGCTGACCGGATTCGGCTCGATCCGCAATGCCGTCAGCATGATCCAGCTCGGCGCCAGCGAATACCTGACCAAACCCGTCGATCTGGCCGAACTCGAACTCACCGCGCAGCGCGCGCTCGAAACCGCCGTGTTGCGGCAAACCCTGCAACACTACCGCAGGCGGATCAGCCAGGGCCAGGGCTCGCTGGTGGGCAATGGCAAGGCCATGCGCGAGGTCTACCGATTGATCGATGTGGTCGCGCCCACCGACATCACCGTGCTCATCCAGGGCGAAAGCGGCACCGGCAAGGAAATGATCGCGCGCGCGGTGCATGAACGCAGCGCCCGCGCCGAAGGCCCGCTGGTCATCGTCGACAGTTGCGGCTTGCAGGAACAGCTTTTCGAATCCGAACTGTTTGGCCACGAGCGGGGGTCTTTCACCGGCGCCGACCAGCAGAAAAAAGGCTTGATCGAAGAAGCCGTCGATGGCACGTTGTTTCTGGACGAGATCGGCGAAATCCCGCCGTCGATCCAGGCCAAGCTGCTGCGCGTCATCGAAACCGGCACCTTCCGGCGCCTGGGCGGCACCAAGACGCTGCGCGCCAATGTGCGTTTCGTCGTCGCCACCAACCGCGACCTGCTGGAAATGAGCAAGGCCGGGAGCTTTCGCAGCGATCTGTACTATCGCCTGTCGAGCTTCATCATTACGTTGCCGCCGCTGCGCGAGCGGCGCGAAGACATTCCCTTGCTGGCGCAGCATTTCCTGGACAGTTGCCGCAAGACCGAACCCAAGGAATTCACCCCAGAGGCCCTCAAGCGCCTGCTGGCGTACGACTGGCCCGGCAACGTGCGCGAATTGCGCAACGTCGTCGAGCGCGGCTTTATCCTGTCGGGCGCGTCCGGCAAGATCCTGCCGGGCCATCTGGCTTTCATTCCCGGCACGGAAAGCGGCGGCACGGTGCTGCAATACGAACACGAGCCCACGCTCGAAGACATCGAGCGCGATTATTTCGGCAAATTATTGACGAAGTACAGCGGAAACCGGCAAAAGGCCGCGGCGGCGCTGGGCATCAGCGAACGCCATGTCTATCGGCTGATCCAGAAATACCAGTTGCAGGATTCGTGAATGCGCGGGTGGCGTGGTTCCCTAAGCAGCCTCGGCTTCTTCGCTGGCATTCTCGAATGGAATATAGCCTTTATAAACCAACTGGTTGCGGACAACGGACGAGTGAACGCCGAACATTTTGGCGGCTTTCTTCATGGCATCAGGCGTGGGATCGTTCACATCGATCACTCGCTGGAGGTCATCGAAAGGACACAGCAAACTGTGAGCAAAAGCGCGTTGGAATTTCTGGCGGTCACTTTTCGAGCGGCTTACGATACCGAAATGGGTGTCCTTTTGCCACACAGCATCCCCGAACTGTCGAGCCAGTTCGAATCGACGGTCGTATGATCTTGAGGTTCGCAAGGCTACGCGAGACTTTGTTTCGCCACCAATGCGGGCGCCGTACGGCAGCTTTCTCGCAGTCGCGGTAGACGATTTCAAATCGTCCCACCGTACCCTGAAAATATCCGCGAAGGTTGTGTGCTTCAGCGGACCTCTCGTGACACCGATGGTGGATCTGAGCTCTGTTGCTGCAGCTTCCGCCATTTGCCATGGACTCGCGAATCCCGGCAAATCTCCGGTGCCCGTCAGACTATCTGCCAAACTCAGATCGATCTCGACCTTTGATTCATGTGCGGCTTTTATCGCTGAACTCAAGGATTGTGCCGCGTTTGCTCCGGGTTGTGCATGTGCCGCCTCCTCGACGCCGTCCGCACCAGCAATATTTTCTAGTTTGATCAGAGAGTCGACAACCCCGTCTGGTGCTGCATCCGGATCAAAACCCAGGCAGGCCTCCAGGCGTCGCCAGGCTGCCAGCTCAGGATCACCGCGCTCGGTGGTGATTTGCTTGTGCAAGGTGTTTAACGCGTTACCGTCCACTGTGTGGGCGCAGTGCTCAAGAACAGCCTCGAAAAGATGGTCCAATTCCCGCTCGTACTCGTCGGCCGCGACCATTCC
Source organism: Castellaniella defragrans (assembly GCA_040394755.1). Classification (GTDB taxonomy): domain Bacteria; phylum Pseudomonadota; class Gammaproteobacteria; order Burkholderiales; family Burkholderiaceae_B; genus Castellaniella; species Castellaniella defragrans_A. The sequence continues at coordinate 9,449 of JBEBRQ010000052.1, forward strand.
TATCTTGAATTCAAAATAGGATTGCGGGCCGTTGACGAAATTTTTGCCGATGCTCGGAGAGAACGCAATGCGGTCTCCGGCACTGAAGATCATCGCAGGGGGCCATAGCGCACCGCCGCTTGCTGAGTTCATCTCGTGGCGCAGGCGCCAGTCCACAGAAGGGAGCCGGGAATCCCTGATCGTCTCCCAGCGCAGACGCCACCAATTGTCTGCCAACCAAAGCGCCAAGCCAGTAGCGGAGGCGCGGAAGAAGTCCCTTACCGTCCCCTTTTCGGTGTCGGCAATTCTTGAGATGACCCGGTCTCCCACTCGAAGGGAAATTTCCGCCACATCGTCGCTGCCTTTTGGCCAGGCAGCAGAAAATATAAAATGGCTTGAAATAGTCATCTGTAAAAAGTCTCCGCGGCTGCTATGGCGGTTTGTGCGCCAGGGTCTCGATCTACAGGGAATTCATCTCTGTTGAAGGCTACCTCTCTTGCTCTAAGCAAAACATGCCTCGCGAAAGCATCACCTGGAAGAACGGGGTAGCCATGATACTGAGGCCGGCCGGGGTTGGTGATTCTGAGTTCAAAGATCCAACCGCCTTCGTCGGGAGTCCAGAGCAAACTCGGCGCATCCCTGTTGTGCTGATCCGACCAAAGTCCGAGCATCACACCGCGTACAAGGAGGGTGGGAATCCGGTGGAGATTTTCTTTGCTGAATTTAGCATGCTCATCGCAATACGTCCGTTCTTCGTCCTGGCCGGCGTAAGGCCTGAGCTTGTAGGCCGTTGGATTGTACTTGTGCTTGGAGTATGCGCCATAAGTCACTCGTGTGGACAGTTTCTCCCACGATAGTATGTCAGGGAGGGCGGCAATCAGTCGTCGGCGGGCATTGTTTCGTGAGCGTTCCACCATGATTCGCGGGGGAGGCTTTTTTCTGGACATCAGAAACGCTCCATGTATTTCAGCGCACATAATGTGGCCATCATAGTGCAGCCTACCTACGCATTGCTGACTGAGATGGTGTTTGACATCCCCCCGCCTGACGACCGGGGATTCCTGCGGTGTTTATTATCGTTTGGGCCGCAAGCGCGTGGCGGTGCGCCTGTCGAAATCATCCATTCGTACATCCAACAGCAGTAGCCCCCCACTGACCGCATCAGGCGAATGACTTTCATGTCCCCCTTGACAGGCTGTTTACCAATCAGTAAAAAACACCCACTCCTCCGTCTCGCCTTGTGCCATAGGGATTCAATTGCGTCCTTCTTGCGTTCGGTTTGGGAGGCAACGCACTGGTCATTCACGCATGAAAATCCCTGCAAAACTCCTCTTTGCCCTTGGGCTTCAAATACTGCTGATCCCGATTTGCCGCGCCGATCAAGCTGAAACCTATACGGTTTCAAATGCCGCAGGAACTTGTGAGTTCACAATGACGACCTTCTTTGAGCCCGATGAGAATTTCAAGTGGAGCAGCGATGCTTGTGAAAACGGGAAAGCTGCGGGCAAAGGTTGGATGGAGTGGTCCGAAGACGTTAGGTGGGAAGGCAGCTTTGAAAACGGGTTCCGTAAATATGGGCGCTTTTCCTATCCGGGGGGTTGGTGCGAGGGCAACTACAAGGAATCCCTGGAAGGACAGGCAAAGTGTTTCGATGCTGACAGCGGCACGACGTCCGAAGGCAATTATCACATGGGCATGCGAAGTGGCATCGTTGTTCAAACGTATGGTGGCACCTACTTCAAAGGAATGTGGGCCCAGGATCAGAAGAATGGTTACGGAGAAATGCGATGGGCCAACGGCGACCGCTACGAGGGGAACTATAAGGATGGGATGTACGACGGCAAAGGAAAGTACACCTATGCAAATGGCCAGGTCTATGAGGGGGAACACAAGGAAGACGACCGGCATGGAAAAGGCAGGATGACCTACCCGGATGGCGATTGGTACGAAGGCGAGTACAGGAGCGATCAAAGAAACGGTCAAGGCGTCTATTATTGGGCTGACGACGACGAACGGTTTGTGGGTTTGTTCCGGGATGGGCAACCAGTCAAAGGCCAAGGAAAATACATGAAGGGTAGTGGCAAATAGTCTGGCCGGCGGACCTCATCCAGGTATGTGGGAATCCACAGAAAAGCAATGTTTTTGCATATGATCGGCAGGGCAATCGGGTGAAGATCGTCGCTATCCACAAGCTGCTTGCCGCCGCTGACTTAGATCCTGCGAAACGGGCTGACTGGCTTTCGTTTCGGGGCAAGGCGCTGGTAGCGTCGAGGGTCGAAGCCCCGCCGTTGGTTCAGCAATGCATCGCCATCGACATGCTCGGCCAAACGGGCCAAGTCACTGTGCGTCACGCCAAGGCTTTCGAAGTGCTCCCGCCAGGTCTCGACCACCTGGATGACCTGGGTGACCATCTGCGCGGCCTGGGCTGGTGCAAGCCCGAACGCCTCGCACTCCGACAGGGCATTGTCCAAGGTTGATTCGTGCCCATCCGCGCCGCAGATGAACTCCTGAAAGCCCTGGCCGGAATTCGTCGGCAGCACATCATACGCTGGCGCCAGCCGCAATTTTCCATTGGCGGCTGGATCGATGACCAGCAGCGAGTGATTCTTTTCATGGTCGTCGGTGTTGTCCACCAGGATATTGAATACCATCCTGCGGAACAGCTCGTGCGCGTCCGTCAGATACGCGTCGTCTTGGCTGACCCCGATGCGCCGCAGGACCCGCGCCAGTTGGGGGTATCCCATCTCGGGTTCAACACCCGCCGGCGTTGCGGCCCGAATGGCTGTGCCGGCCGAAATGCTGTGAATCCGACGCCCGCCGTCACGGTCGAACCGCCGGATCGCAATCGCATGTGTGCCTGCCAGTGCGATGACCTGGGTTTGAGCCACCGTGATGCCCGCTTTGGCCGCCAGCGTCATCGTGGCATGTTCGATGAGCGGCGTATCGACAAATTCGTTGTTGAAAAACTTGATGACCCATTGTTCGCCATCGATGTCGATGAGCGCCTTGGGTTTGGCCCCCCCCAAAGGACTGCCGCCCCCCCGGATGATTTTGGCCTCCAGCGCCGTCAAAGCATCGCCCGCCTCGACCTTGGCCACGATATCGCTGAGCGCCTGGGCTTGCTCCAATCGCGGCAACGGCCCTCCCGTGCGTGGCAGATATTCGGTGGCCGAAGTGGAAACGCCCAAGGCCCCGAAACGATCATCGCCCGCGTAATAGAGCAGCTCCATCAGTGAAACCCGCTTTGGTCTGTCGACAAAGCGGATGACTTTTTCGCCCCATCGGTCCGGACGGGCATCATCGACAGCACCGACCGCGCGGGCGGTATTGGCGCTCAGCCGGCCAGCGGGCAGGAACTCGGTGTCCACCAAGGGGAGGTCTTCGCTCAGTGGGAAACCACGGGTCAGCCAGTCGGCGCCGTAGCGCAGGGAGACCCCTTTGCCTGCCGCGACCAGCCTCAGGGCGCCCACGTAGCGAGGTTCGTCATGGCCCAGATACCAAAGGGACAAGTCATCGAAGCGCATATCAGTTTTTCGCAGGGTGTGCCGTTGCGGCACGCGAACGGGCATCGGCGGAGGCTTGCGCCCTGGACCGGCCGAGTTGTATGGCCTTGCGCACATCCATTTCGAGGGCGCCCTGGTCGTGCTCCGGGGCCGCCAGCCGGCCCAATTCCCCGTCCCGATCGATGAGCCACAAGGCACTGGCCAGAATGCCCATGCTCACGGCGGGGTCCCCGGCCTCCAGGCGCTGCAATGTGGAGACAGAGACCCCCAGGCGTTTAGCCCAGCTGCGCAGGGATTCCTTTCTGCGCAGGCGGGCCACCGCCAAGTCGGCGCCAAGCTTTTGAATGGCGCCGAGCGTGGCGGGAGGGAGTTGCTGGAGTGCTTTCACAGACTTTGACATACCTATATATTATCACTAAGTACATATTTTTGTGCTTATATATAGGTATATTTATAAAAAGACCTTTTCAGAGAAAGGCCTCTCCGCCTTGGCGGCCCCAGTAAGCGCTGCGTACTCTCTATCTCTTTTTGCAGCAATTCAGCGTCCGGCAGTACGGTTTTGTATTCAGTAGCCCGTCAAGCAGACCGTTGGCGCGAAAGCCGGAATTGCGCCAAATTGTTTGGCGCTGCGCAAGTGGCTTTGTGGCGCGCCGTATCAGCGGGCTTTGCCGCGTCCGCCTCTCATTTCGCGTGCGCCTTGTGCGCCTCGACGTAGGATCGCAAAACGGCATTCATGCGCGACTGGTAGCGTTTGCCGGTGCCCTTGAAAAAAGCCAATACCTCGGCATCGATGCGCAGTGTGATTTGCTTTTTCGGATGGGGTAACTGGTCAGCTGCTTTCATCCAGACAGCATCAGGCAAGGACGGCGCATCGCTGTAGTCGATCTGCTCATCCGGCATCGCCGCCACGGCATCCAGCCGCGCCTTCTGCGCGGCACTCGAAAGGGGCGGCTTTTTCAGGTCAAGGGTTCGCTTCACGGTATTGCTTTCTTTCTTCGGCATTTGCTTTCCTCGCAGAGATAAGGCGGATGGTGTGCTTGTGCCGGACGGTGTAGGCCACATACAGGGCAGTGGAATAAGCAAGGCCAATCGTTACCCAGCGGTCCTCCCCGTAGCCCTCACGTCCGTCGTAGGCTTCGATCCGCCGGAGTCGTAGAAAACAAGCCCTGCATCCTCGAAGGAAACGCCGTGCTTTTTCAGGTTTCGCGCCGCTTTGTCAGCGTCCCATTCAAGTTCCATTGTATTTTCGTTTTGTGGTTACATCAAGCCTTTGAAAGAATCTTGATATCCCCCGTCCTGACGACCGGGGATTCCCGCGGCGTTCATTATCGTTTGGGCCGCAAGCGCGTGGCGGTGCGTCTGTCGAAATCATCCGCTCGTACATTCAACAGCTGTAGCCCTCGCTGACCGCAGCAAAGGACGGCTGCGGCGTTTGCGCGATTCTTTCCTGGGCTGAAGGCTGCGGCTTGACCGCGGATATGGTCATCTGGAAAGTCATTCCGGATGGCGATCTTGGGTGCGAAGGCCGCTGCCTTGTGTGTATCCCATCGAAGGGGCGTTGCGGGCTGCGTATCCGGCCCCGGCGGCTGTTGGAAAAAAACCATCGATTCGGTGCGCGGGAAATTCCGGGTTTTCCTGGAGAAAATGCCGCAAAAAAACGAATTCCGGAAAAATAATTGATTTCAATCAAGCGAATTAATCCGGTCGGCGGCGATCCGGCCTGATTCAGTCCAGTGTTATCAATCGCTTATATATCCACATGCCGATTCATTACAAATAAATACGTGAAAATAATATTCAGGATTATTTCGTGAAATATAGATGCATCCAGTGAATAGATATATCTGATTGGTCAATTAATAAAAATAATCCATTTCTGAAAAAAAAGTGGGGCATAATTTAATTCGTTTAGAAAGGTGTCTGGTCAACAATAGTGGTTGGATGTCGAATCCGTTCCACCGAATTTGCAGCGAGGAATGCGCCTTTGGTTTTTCCGGGGTTTATTTCACGGTTGCCGGCCAGTGTGGTTTTGATCCGATTCTGGCAGGGATGAGGGGCCTGCCTGATTTTTAGTTGATTTCCCTCAATTTCCTCCATTTCTGATAGGGATTAAAAAATGAAACTGTCTCATATTGCTGGCCTGCTGGCTGGTATCGGGATCATGGCTGGCGCACAAGTGGCGGTTGCCTCCAGCGGCGTTGTCAATGTCCATGGCAAAGTTGTGGATACCACCTGCGCGCCGAGCACCGGTTTCGATGAGGTGGATGTTGACCTTGATGATGTTTTCGCGTCTGCTCTGCAAGCCAGCGGAACCACTGCCAGTCCAAAAGCATTCACTATTAAATTGTCGCAGTGTGACGCTACCGCGAAGGTTTATGCCAATTTCGAGACAACCACTAATGTCAATGCTGCTGGCCGCTTGAAGAATATTGACACCGCTGATCCGGCTACCAATGTGGATGTCGTCCTGACCAACATGGACGATAGCCAGATCGACATCCAAAACCAGAGTAGCCCCGTTTCTGTCCTGGTCGATGCCAGTGGCAACGCTACTCTGCAATACAAGGCTGCCTATTATTCGACTGGTTCGGCCACTAAAGGTGCGGTTGAAGCTCAAGCCACTTACTTGCTTGCCTACGAGTAAGCTCACGCCGGGCTATCTGTAACCCCGACGCCTTTTCGGTGTCCTTTCAGCGGCCCCGCTCGTACAGCGGCGGTGGCCGCTATTTCCAGAGCCTGCGATATTCAGGGCTGAATTGATTCGATTGGAAATTGCCATGCGTTTTCACCCCGTCTCGTCCATTGTTTTTTCGGTGGTCATGCTGGCTTTTTCGGCGGTGTCCGCTGTTTCGCAGGCAGCCGTCGTCATCAGCGGCACGCGCGTCGTTTATGACGCAGAAAAAAGCGAAAAAACCGTCAAACTGATCAATAAGGGCAAGTTGCCCAGTCTGGTGCAGGCCTGGCTGGATGTTGGCGCCTCGCAGGCCGAGCGCAGCGCGCTCGAGGTCCCTTTTCTGGTGTCGCCGCCGATGGCGCGCATCGACCCGGGCAAGAGCCAGACGCTGCGCATCATCTATTCGGGCGAGTCTCTGCCGCAGGATCGCGAGAGCGTGTTCTGGCTGAATGTGCTCGACGTTCCCCCCAAGACCGACGACAGCACGGGCAAAAATGTGTTGCAGCTGTCGTTTCGCACGCGCGTGAAGCTGTTTTTCCGGCCCGCGGGTCTGGCTGGCGCCGCCAGCGAGGCGCCGGCGCAATTGACCTGGCAACTGGCCAGCGCGGGTGGCCGCGCGGTGTTGCGGGTGAGCAATCCCACGCCCTATTACGTGAGTTTTTCCTCGGTCGAGCTCGCCGCCGCCGGCGGGCAGATTCAGACCGTGCAGACCCCGGGCATGGTGGCGCCGTTCGAGACGCTGGACATGGCGCTGCCGCAGCCGGCCGCCAAATCCGCGGGCGCGCAGGTGCGTTATGCCTTCATCAACGATTACGGCGCCACCCGTTCGGGCGAGGCCGCGCTGCAGGCGTCCGCGCGCTAGTTGCCCGCCTGCCGGGTTCCCGCGGGATGTCGGGCTTTTCTGGATTTTGTGAGGTGCATCGATGAGCTTCATGCGTATGGCCGGTCTGCTGGGGGGCGCCGCGATCCTGATGGCGTCGCCAGCGGCGTTTGCCACCGTCAACATGGGCGAGCTGGTTTTCTCGGGCGAGATCGAGGCCAATACCTGCCAGATCGACGTCTCTGATGGGGGCCACGAGATTACGCTGCCGGACGTCAGCCGCCTCGTTTTCCAATCGGCCGGCGACACGGCCGGCGCCACGCCGATCACGATCAATCTGATCAATTGTCTATATGTCGATAAAGGCAGAGGAGTCAAGGCTGCCTTCGTTGCGGACGCAGCGGGCGATCCGGCGCTGGAGCGGCTGGAAAATCAGGCACAGGACGGCGCGACGGACATTCAAGTCGAGCTGCTCGATCTCGACGGCGTCACCCCCTTGCGTATCGGGGCGGCGGACAGCACCCAATACGTCACCATATCGGGCAGCGGCACGGCTGTCCTGAAATATCAAGCCCGGTATTACGCGCTGTCCGCCGCTGTCACAGCGGGTCCTGTCGAAGCCTCCGCTACTTATGAACTCGTGTATCAATAAATTCATCCGCGAGGCGGCGCCAGAATCGCCTGCCTGCCGTTTTTCTTTACGGATTTACTCCTCTGTTTTCGGAGATCATCAATGAAAATGTTTCGCATGGCCAATCTGCTGTTGAGCATCGGAATTCTGGCGGGGGGGCAATCGACGGCTGTCGCCGCAGTGGAAACTCTCGGTCAGCTCGTCTTTACGGGTGAGATCACATCCACTACCTGTTCGGTAGAAAATCAGGGCGATACCCTTTTGGAAACAAAATTACCGACTGTTGATATTACTCAGGTTCTTGCTGGTGGGGCTAGTTCAAAAATTCTTGGTCTGACTCCGTTCAGTCTCACATTGACAGGTTGTCCTACTGAGTATAAAGCTGTCATAGTCAGTTTTGGGCCTTGTGGCAGAGAGTCAAATCAAAATTATAATAATGAACATTTTCGGAAATGTATAAATGAAAATCCGATCTATTCAGGCATCAATTATCTTAGACTTCCAATGCTTCAATTGCTAGGCCCTAGCAATGAAAATATTTTGACTAGTCCGCTGGCGGGGACAATGCCCGGGCGGAGTGCTTCATTCCCGATTGATTCAAGTGGCCAAGCTGTTTTGAATTTTAAAGCAGGCTATTACTTTCATCAACCAGTTGAGAGTTACTCGAACAATTGGATCGGTGACTTTAAAGCTACTGTCAATATGAATATAGATTACGAAAAATAAGTCGATCGGTATTGCAGAGTCCTGTGAGCTCTCGTCAATCCACAGGCATATATATGGAAATCGTCATGCGGCTTCATCACTCGCTGATCCTCATGTTTGCCGCGCTGGTCCTGGCCCCCGCGCTGGCGTCCGCCTCGATCACCGTCAGTCCGGTGCGCATCATCTACGACGCGGGGCAAGGCGAAGCCAGCGCCCGCCTGTTCAATAACGGCCGCGCGCCCGACCTGGTGCAGTCCTGGCTGGATCGCGGCGATGCCGACGCGCGGGACGGGCGCGACGAGGAGGTCCCCTTCATCGTTTCGCCGCCCCTGGCGCGCATCGATCCGGGCAAGAGTCAGGTCCTGCGCATCGTGCATTCGGGCGAGCCGCTGCCGCAGGACCGCGAGAGCGTGTTTTGGCTGAACGTGCTGGCCGCCCCGCCCCAGAGCGATAGCGGCGGGTCCGGTGTGCAGTTTCCGATGCGCACGCGCATCAAGATGATCTACCGGCCCGCCGGCCTGGCCGCGGGCGCCGCCAGCGCGCACACCCGGCTGAGCTGGCAGCTGGCCGGCGTCAATGCGCGCCCGGTGCTGCGGGTGAGCAACCCCACGCCCTACCACATCAGCTTTTCCGCCGTCGAGCTGGTCAGCGGCGGGCGCACCCTGACGGTGGAGGACCCGGACCCGCTCGCGCCGTTCGCGACGCGCGACCTGGCGCTGCCGCCCGCGGCCGGCTGGGCCGCGGATGCGCGCGTGCGCTACCGGGTCTTCAACGACTATGGCGGCGGCGACCCGGGCGAGGCCGCGCTGCCCGCGCCCGCGCGCTAGCCGCGTGGCATCCACAGTGGACGAGAAACCATGATGCGACTTATTCAGAATCGGTTGCCCCCCCTGCGCACCGTCTGCGCGCTGATCCCGGCGTTGCTGGCCGGCGGGGCCTGGGCGGCGGACCCCCCCCCAACGCAGGTGGCCGAGGTGCGGTTCAATACCACCGCCCTGCGCAGTCTTGGCGGCGCGCCGGTGGACGTCAGCCGCTTCAGCCTGGGCAATTTCGCCGCGCCCGGCGACTATACGGCCCCCGTCTACGCCAATGAGCGGCCGGTGGGGCGCGCCACGGTGCGCATCCGCCAACTGGCGGGCGAGGCCTATCCGCAGCCCTGCGTCGATACCGATCTGCTGATGCGCGCCGGCGTGAACCTGAGCCGGCTGGACGAAGCCGCCCAGGCGCGCCTGCAATCCGAGGCCTGTGTACGGATCGCGGCGCTGATCCCCGAGGCGCGCGCCGATTTCGACAATGGCGAGCAGCGCCTGGACCTGAGCATTCCGCAGATCTGGATGAACCGCAGCGCGCGCGGCTACGTCGATCCGCAGTACTGGGACGACGGCATCACCGCCGGCCTGCTGCGCTACAACGCCAACCTCTATCGCTACGACAATCAATTCGGCGAGGCGGCCACGCAAGGCTACCTGGGCATCGACAGCGGCTTCAACGCCGGCGCGTGGCGTTTCCGCCATCGCGGCAACCTGAGCTACAGTGATTCGCAGGGCACACACTACCAAAGCATCCAGACCTCGGCGCAGCGCTCGCTGCCGTCCTTCAAGAGCCAGCTCACCCTGGGGGAATTTTTCACCGACGGCGCGGTCATGGACAGCGTGGGCCTGCGCGGCGCGCGCCTGGCGAGCGACGAGCGCATGTACCCGGAATCGCAGCGCGGCTACGCGCCCACGATCCGCGGCATCGCCCGCAGCAATGCGCGGGTGAGCGTCCGCCAGAACGGCATGAACATCTACGAAACCACGGTCGCGCCGGGCGAGTTCGAGATCGACGACCTGTACCCCACCGGCTACGGCGGCGATCTGGAGGTCGTGATCACCGAGGCCGATGGCACAGAACACATTTCGCTGGTGCCGTTCGCGGCGCCGGTCAATGCCCTGCGCGCCGGCACCACCCGCTACAGCCTGGCCGCCGGGCAGTACCGCAGCGCCTGGGACGGCGAGACGCCATACGTGTTCCAGGGCGCGATCCGTCATGGTTTCAACAACCTGATCACCGGCTATGGCGGGGTGACGGTGGCCGAGCACTACCAGGCCGGCAAGGTCGGCGCGGCGCTGAACACCGCCTGGGGGGCCTTCAGCCTGGATGCCACCTATTCCAAGGCCGTGCTCGACAATCAGCCCGACCGCACGGGCCAGAGCTACAGCCTGAGCTATTCGCGGTTTTTCGTGCCGACCAAGTCCAGCGTCACGCTGGCGGCCTACCGCTATTCCACCAGCGGCTATCTGAGCCTGAGCGACGCCATCAGCCTGCGCACGCCCAATTCCAGCTATGAATACTATTATCTGCACGGCCGCACCAAGAGCCGCTTTCAGCTCATCCTGAGCCAGCCGCTGGGCGAGCGCTGGGGCTCGCTGTATCTGTCGGGCTTCAGCCAGAACTACTGGGAGGCCAGCGGGCGCGACACGGAATATCAGTTCGGCTACAACAATACGTTCAGGCGCCTGAACTACGGCATCAGCGCCTCGCGGCAGTACAGCGCGTATTCGGGGCGCTGGGAAAACACCTATATGCTGAACTTCAGCCTGCCCCTGGGCAGCGGCGCGAGGGCGCCGCGTTCGACCACCACGGTGCAGCACAACAGCCGGGACCGCAGCACATCCATCCGCGAAACCGTCAACGGCAGCCTGGGGCCCAAGGACAATCCCCTGTACTACGGCCTGAACGTCGGCCACACGCGCCGCGACGAGGGCAATACCAACAGCGCGGGCGCCAATGTGTCGTGGACCTCGCCCTATGCGCAGCTGGGCGCCAGCGCCAGCCGCTCCAGCCGCGGCAGCAGCCAGGTCAGCGCCAGCGTCTCGGGCGCGTTCGTGGCCTGGCGCGGCGGCGTGGTGCTGACGCCGACG
>JBEBRQ010000053.1:0-19995 GCA_040394755.1 Castellaniella defragrans
CCTCGTCCCTCTCGGGCGGCCAGCAACAGCGCGTGGCGATCGCCCGCGCCCTGGCAATGGAGCCCGAGGTCATGCTGTTCGACGAGCCCACCTCCGCTCTGGACCCGGAGCTCGTCGGCGAGGTCCTCAAGGTGATGCAGAAACTCGCCGAGGAAGGCCGCACCATGCTGGTCGTGACCCACGAAATGGGATTCGCCCGCAACCTGGCCTCGCAGGTGATGTTCCTGCACCAGGGTCTGGCCGAGGAGGTCGGCCCGCCATCAGCGATTTTCGACAATCCGCAAAGCCCACGGCTGCGGCAGTTTTTGTCGGGGAATTTGAAGTAGGCGGTGGGGGGCGTCACACCACCGCCAGCCGATCCACCGTGTCAGGAAATTTCTCGACCAGACGAATCAGTAGCGCAGCCTGCGCGTTTGGTTAGGTTCTTAAGCCGCGTCTGGTGGCAAAACCAGTTTTCGCCGCCCCTCCGAACGGTCCGGCCTGCGGCCGGACTTCCCGGATCTTCCTCGTCCGCACGGGCGGCGGGAAGTCCCGGCAAAGCCGGGACCGGGTGAGGTGCGCCGCGCCCCCCTGGGCTCCGGCCGCGAGCTCGCACAAAAAACCAACGAACCGCGAAGTACTTCAAACCCGCCTGTTCATGCGTTTGCCCTGCCCTGGTTTGGCCTCGCCGCAAACACACCTCGGCACATCGCCAAACCCAGCCAGACGGATCACCCGGCATCCGCAAAATGGCAACGCATCAACACATGCGGAATACCCGCATCCATGAAAGTCCCGCCTTCCGCCACGAAACCGTGGCGGGCGTAGAACGGGCGGGCCTGCAATTGCGCGGCCAGGACGACCTGCGCGTCGCCGCGGCGGCGGGCTTCGGCCATCAGGGCGGTCAACAGCAGCGACCCCACGCCCTGGCCGCGCCAGGGCGCGCGCACCGCCATGCGGCCAATATGGCCATCGGGCAGCAAGCGCCCCGTGCCCACGGCCCGGCCATCGGCGCCATAGGCGACTGCGTGTATACATTGTGTCTCTATATCATCGAGCTCGATCTCGGGCGGGACGTACTGTTCATGCACGAACACCTCGGTGCGGACAAGCGCGGCCTCGGGGCCGAGGTCCTCCCAGGCGCCAACGACCACGCGCGCCGCCGCCGCGTCCCGCGCCGGGACGGCGCCGGGCGCATCGTCCCCCAGCGCGAACGCCAGCACCTCGGGCAGCCAATCCGCGAAATCCGAAATACCGTGATCGCTGCCCTCGATGATGCGCTGCCGGCACCCCGCATAGCGGTCGCGCATCTCGCGCCAGTCCAGGACCTCGTCGCCGGTGGCGGCCACGAGAAAATAGCGCGCGGGCTCGGCCGGCACCGCGATCCCGGCCTCGGCCCGCGCCAGTTCATCGACATGGGCCGGCAGAAATTCAAAGGGCTCGCCGCCATGGAAAGTCTGGTGCGAGCCAACCTGCGTCGCCAGATCCCGGGCGGCATGAACGACCGGATTGAGCACGACGGCCCGGCAGCACAGGCGTCCGGCGAGCCAGGTGGCGTAAAAGCCGCCCAGGGAGGAACCGATCACCACCAGATCCTCCCGCCGACCGCCGGCGGCCAGCCAGTCCTCGGCCAGCGCCAACGCCAACCCCATCGCCGCGCGCGGACTGGCCGGCAATTGCGGGCAGCACCATTCATCGGCGCGCCCCATCCCGGCCAGCGCGGCGGCCATCAGGCGCGCCTTGTAGGACTGCGGCGAGGAACGGAATCCATGCAGGTAGAGAATCATGATAGGGCTCGGGCTTGGGGAAATAAGGTTCGGATTCAACCCTCATTGTAGGGTGAGGAACACCCGCCCTCACACCGGTTTCGGGAGTAAGATCGGCACAGACTCCAACGACCGAACCATGGCCCTGCCCTATCCGAACGGCTCGATCCGCAGCTACGACAGCCAGACGCACACCCATGATCATGCGCACGCACAAGTCATGGTGCCCCTGGCCGGCCGCATGGAGCTCGAAATCGCGGGCCGAGCCCTCTACACGGATACGTCCTGCGGCGTGATCATTCCAGCCGGCGCCTCGCACGCCTATTCGGCGCGCGCGGGCACGCGGGTGCTGGTGATCGACGCGCCGGACCAGGCGGGCCTCGAGCGGCTGCGATGCTTTGCCATCACCCCGGCCTGCGGCACCCTCGCCGCCCTTGCGGATGCCCGCGAACAGCTGTCCCTGCTGCTCGCCCTGCCCCCCGCGCTGCCGTCCCGGCGCGGGCTGGATCTGGCCCGGCTCGATCAGGCTCTCGCACAGACGCTGCACGAGGACTGGTCCACGGCGCGCATGGCGGCGCTGTTCCATCTCAGCCCGCAACGCTTCCATGCCCGTCTGGTGGAACTCACCGGGCGGACGCCGGGTGCCTGGCTGCGCGAGCGGCGCCTGGAACGCGCCATGCGCAGCCTGCGCAACGGCATGGCCCTGGAAGCCGCCGCCGCGCAGAGCGGCTACCGCTCCGGCAGCGCCCTGACCTACGCCCTGCGGCGCGACCGGCAGACCGGCGCCCGCGCGCTGCGCCGCCTGGGCCCCCTCTGAATCCGGATATTGCGCGCTGGCCCGATGGGTTGGATATATCGCAATCCAAAGACCCGATCAGCAATACAGAACTGAATCAAGCCTTGAACGGCAGGCCATCAGGCCCTGGCCCGCTTTCGGGCATCACATGCCAGCGCCCCGGATCGATGCCGGAAAAAGCCATCGCACAACGGGCATCGGTCATGGGCCGGGCCGAAACATCGCGAATCAGGATACGGATATCGCGATCCGGATGGGCGCGGACGGCATCGCCATAAATCTCGGGATCGTGCTCGCCGCTGTCGCCGATGAAAAGAAAACGGCGCAGCGGAAAGTCCGCGAGCAAGCGGGCCAGCGTGCCGCCTTTATGTTCGGGCGTTTTACTTTCGCTGGGAACGAGCCGGTTCCACGCCGTGCTTTCGCGCAGATGCAGGCTGCCCTCGGGAAAGCCTTCGTGATCCAGAAAATCCAGCAGGGCAGGCAAGAGCTGGATTGGACTTGCCGACAGGTAATGAAAACCGTTGCCGGCCTCCCGGGCGATATCGCGATAGAGCTGCGCCATCCCCGGCGCCGGTTTGAACGGCGCCATCATGCTGCCGCGCAATAAGGCGCGGGTATCGGCGACATTGCTGATCTTGATGGTGTCGTCGATATCGGACACGACCGACAGCCCGGTTTCCGGCAACACAAAAGCCTGCCCCTCGAAGCGCTGCCCCTTGCGGCCCGTGTGGAAGCGGATCTTGCGCGTGCCTGCCGGAACCGGGACCCGTATTCCGTGATCGACCCGTCCGGCCTGATCGGTCGCGGGCAGAGAGACATCGGTAGCGTCGATGCCGTCAAAAGCGATCGTCAACGTCTTGCCGCGCTCTGAATCGGTCAGGAACCAGCGGCTGCGTTCCGCGAAAATGGCGCGCGTCTCGGGCGTTTCGTCATTCAGATCGATGTCCAGCAGCTCGGTGAATATGTTTCGCGCGCCCGGGCGGCGTTCGAACTCGAAAACCCAGGCCCGGATCGCCAGCTCGACGAGGCCATCCCCCGTTTCGCGAGCGTAGCCAGGGATAAAGAGCACAGTCTCGTCGGTTTTGAGGGGGCGCGCCAAAACCCGTCCAGGCAAAGCCACCAGCACGGCCATATTGAAGGCTATCAGCACCTTGCGTCGCGTCATCATCTGTCCAGCCCCCTATTTTCTGGTTTCTGCCTCTGCTGACCGCGCCAGACTGCCCCACCGTACCGGACCAACCATCGTTCTGGCGATTATATCCGCGCCCAACAGGCCACCTGTGCGGTCGGCACGCAGCGGCTTGGCCCCCTGAATTTTTCCAATATTGGCGCGACTGATCGAGCTACTGGCTGTTCAAATCCCACAGCCGCCAGACAAGCCCCGGCTTTTAGCAAGGTGCGGTTTTGGTTTGCATTTCACATCCCCACATACCACTCTGTAAAAAAATTGCGCGAGCGATGGGGACGGTTTGCGCACGCTGAAAGCGCCTCGATGGATTCATCTTTTATACCGAACCGATACCGGCAATAATCCATCAATTCCTCTAATAATGGTTCCAGCCCACCACCACCCCACTCGGCGATGGGCGGCGCATTCGCCTCTGTCAGGGTCGGATTATAGAAAACGATCTTCAGTGTGGGCTCTTTCTTTATGAAAAGAACGCTATAGCTTTCCTCATAGAAAGAATCCTTGGCAATGCCAACGAACAGCCAGAGCACCAGGGCCAGGACGAGGGATGACGCCAGGGCTATTTTTTCATGACGCTGAAATCCAAGAGAACCGCTGAATCAGTCCGGCATTGCCAGCGCATATTCTATTGTTCCGGACGACACGCCGCAGGTTCGAGCGTTTCTCGACAGTTCCGCGCCTGATTCCTGCCATCATGGCGCAATGAACACGGCACATGGCACGAATTCAATCCGGGGCATCCTGCTGGTCCTGTGCGCGGGTGTCCTGTGGGGCACCACAGGCACCACGCAGAGCTTTTCTCCGGATGGCCTCTCACCCTACTGGGTGGGCGCGCTGCGTCTGGCGATCGCCGCCATGTTCTTTATCGCCTATGCCGGGGCCGCCATCAAACCGGGGCGCATCAGAACATCGCTGGCGGGCATGGACTGGCGCCGCATCCTGCTGGCGGGCGCCTGTATGGCGGGCTACAACCTCGCGTTCTTTGCGGGCGTCAAGGCGACTGGCGTGGCAATCGGTACGGCGCTGGCCCTGGGCAGCGGCCCGATCTGGGCTGGCCTGCTGCAAATCCCGGGCGGCGGTATGCCGCCGCGCGGCTGGTGGCCGGGCACTCTGCTGGCGGTGGCCGGCGGGGTTCTGCTGGTCCTGGGGCGCGGCGGCGAACTGCGCGCCGATCCGGCGGGCATCGCGCTGTGCCTCGCGGCGGGTTTCGCCTACGCGCTCTATGCGATCCTCAACAAGCACATGGTTCACCGCGCCGACCCCGGCCTCGTGACGCTGGCGGTGTTTTCGGTCGCCGCCATCATCGCCCTGCCCGCCGCCTGGCGCTGGGCGGGGGCCCTCGACATCACCGGCCAGGGCTGGGCCGTCGTGGCGTTCTTGGGCATCGCCGCGACGGGGATCGCCTATTTATTGTTCAGCAGCGGCCTGCGCGGCATCACCGCCGCCAGCGGCGTGTCGCTGGCGCTCATGGAGCCGGTCACCGCGTTCCTGCTGGCCCTCGCGGTCGTGGGCGAACGGCCCGCCCTCGCCGCCTACGCCGGACTGGCCGCTCTGCTGGGCGGGCTGGCCCTCGTCATCCGCGCGGAAATCGCGGCGGCTCAGGCCGAGTCGCGCAAACTGCGGCGGCGCTCGTGCTCCTGCAAATAGCGCTTGCGCAGGCGGATCGATTTCGGCGTGACCTCGACCAGCTCGTCATCGGCGATGAATTCGACGGCGTATTCCAGGCTCAGCTCGATGGGCGGCACCAGATCGATGTGCTCGTCCTTGCCCGAGGCGCGCACGTTGGTGAGCTTTTTTTCCTTGATCGGATTGACGACCAGATCGTTGTCGCGCGAATGGATGCCGATGATCATGCCCTCGTAGACCGGGTCCTGGGGCGAGACGAACATCCGGCCGCGCTCTTGCAGTTTCCACAAGGCGTAGGCCACGGCGGTGCCGTTGTCCTGGCTGATCAGCACGCCGTTGCGGCGCTCGCCCACGCCGCCTTCGCGCATGGGGCCGTAGTTGTCAAAGATATGGCTCATCAGCCCGGTGCCGCGCGTGAGGGTCAGGAATTCGCTCTGGAAGCCGATCAGCCCGCGCGCGGGGATGCGGTATTCCAGGCGCGTGCGCCCGCGCCCGTCGGCCTGCATGTCGAGCAGATCGCCCTTGCGCCGGCCGAGTTCCTCCATCACGCCGCCCTGGTGGCTGTCCTCGACGTCCACGGTCAGCAATTCGTAGGGTTCCTGGCGCACGCCGTCGATGTCCTTGATCAGGACGCGGGGGCGGGACACCGCGAGCTCGTAGCCCTCGCGGCGCATGTTTTCGAGCAGGATGGTCAGGTGCAGTTCGCCGCGCCCGCACACCTCGAACACCGTATCGTCGTCCGTCTCGTTGACGCGCAGGGCCACATTGGACTTGAGTTCGCGGTCGAGCCGGTCGCGCAGCTGGCGGCTGGTGACGAACTTGCCCTCGCGGCCGGCCAGCGGCGAGGTATTGACCATGAAATTCATGGTCAGCGTGGGCTCGTCGATGCGCAGCAGCGGCAAGGCCTCGGGCGTGGCGGGGTCCATCAGGGTGCAGCCGATGCCGATGTCCTCGATGCCGTTGATCAGCACGATGTCGCCGGCCTCGGCCTGATCGACCAGCTCGCGGTCCAGGCCCTTGAACTTCAGGACCTGATTGACGCGGCCCTTGAAGGGCTCGCCCTCGGGGCCGAATTTGACGAGCACGTCCTGCCCGGCGCGCAGGCGCCCCCGGTTGATGCGGCCGATGCCGATCTTGCCCACGTAGCTGCTGTAGTCCAGCGAGATGATCTGCATCTGCAAGGGGGAATCCGGATCATCGTCGCGCTGCGGGACGTGGCGCAGGACGGCCTCGAACAAGGGGCGCATGTCGCCCTCGCGCACGCCGCTATCCAGGCCCGCGTAGCCCGACAGGCCGGAGGCGTAGATCACGGGGAAATCCAGTTGCTCCTCGGTGGCACCGAGTTTGTCGAACAGGTCGAACGTGGCGTTGACCACGTAGTCGGGGCGGGCGCCCGGGCGGTCCACCTTGTTGACCACGACGATGGGCTTCAGGCCCAGGGCCAGCGCCTTGCGGGTCACGAAGATGGTCTGGGGCATGGGGCCTTCGACCGCGTCCACCAGCAGCAGCACGCCATCGACCATGGACAGCACGCGCTCGACCTCGCCGCCGAAGTCGGCGTGTCCCGGGGTGTCGATGATGTTGATGTGGGTGCCCTCGTACTCGACCGCGCAGTTCTTGGCGAGGATGGTGATCCCGCGCTCGCGCTCGATGTCGCCCGAGTCCATGACCCGTTCGGAAACCTGCTGGTTGTCCCGGAAGGTGCCCGACTGCCGCAGGAGCTGGTCGACGAGAGTGGTCTTGCCGTGGTCGACGTGGGCGATGATGGCCACATTACGCAAAGCGCGTTTCATGCGATGTCCTTTGATTTGATGACTGCCGGCGACAGGGAGGCCGGCAGTGCGTGTAAGGGGATGAGCGCCGATTGCGGCGCCGCCATGGCCTGCAAGGCGTCGAGCCCGATGGCGCGCTCGATGTCGAAGGGGCCGATGCGGGTACGGCGCAGGGCAGCCAGATGCGCAAAGCATCCGAGATCGCGGCCGATGTCCTGCGCCAGGGTGCGGATGTAGGTGCCTTTGCTGCAATCCACCCGCACGACCGCCTGCCGGGCATCGCACGACAACAGGTCCAGCGCGTGGATGGTCACCTGGCGCGCCGGGCGTTCGAGTTCGATGCCCTGGCGCGCGTATTCATACAGCGGCTTGCCGTCGCGCTTGAGGGCCGAGATCATCGGTGGAATCTGCTCGATCGGGCCGCGAAAGCGCGCCAGCGCCGCCTCCAGCCGGTCACGCCCGACGCCCTCGAAGTCCTCGGGCGCGCGCTGGGTCACGACGCCGGTGCAATCGCCGCTGTCGGTTTCCTCGCCGAAGGCTAGCGTCGCCACGTAGGTCTTGTCCGCCTCGAGCATGGCGCCCGAGATCTTGGTCGCGCGGCCAAAGCAGCACAACAGCAGGCCCGTCGCGAAAGGGTCCAATGTGCCGGTGTGGCCGGCCTTGCGCGCATCGACCGTGCGTTTGGCGCGTTGCAGGGCGTGGTTGCTGGACAGGCCCTCGGGTTTGTCCAGCAACAGGACGCCGTCGAGCAACTGCCCGCGTCGAGAAGCCATCGTTCAATCCGTTCAGGGTGGAAACGACAGCCCGTCAGGGCGTGCCGTCGGGGTCTTCGAGCTCGGGAATGCCGGCCGCGCCCGCTTGCGGACGATTGGCCCGATCGATGAGCTGCGTCAGCTCGATGCCGCGCGCCAGCTGCACGTCGTGTACGAAGCGCAGCGTCGGCACCGTATGGATATGCAGCAGCTTGAAAAGCTGGGAATGCAGCCAGCCGGCTTTTTCGTTCAGGGCCTGGGCCGCGGCCTCGGGCTCGGCACCCAGCACGGTGAAATACACCTTGGCATGGGCATAATCGGCCGTCAGGTCCACCCCCGTCAGGGTGATGAGGCCCGCGCGCGCGACGTCCAGCTCGCGCTGGACGAGACCGGCCAGATCCTTCTGGATCTGGTCGGCCAGACGCGTGTTGCGGCCGGGGTTGGGTTTGGACTTGTGGCGGGCCATGATCGATCTACAGCGTCCGGGCGACTTCCTTGATCTCGAAGATTTCGAGCTGGTCGCCGACCTGGATGTCGTTGTTGCCCTTGAGGGTGATACCGCAGTCGAAACCGGATTTGACTTCCTTGACGTCGTCCTTGAAGCGGCGCAGCGAATCGATCGAGCCGTTCCAGTGGACGACGTGGTTGCGCAGCAGGCGAACCTGGGAGTCGCGCCGCACCAGCCCCTCGAGCACCATGCAGCCCGCGATATTGCCCACGCGCGACACGCTGAAGACCTCGCGGATCTCGACCAGGCCGATGATTTCCTCGCGCTTTTCCGGCGCCAGCATACCCGAGAGCGCATTGCGCACATCGTCGATGGCGTCGTAGATGATGTTGTAGTAGCGCAGGTCGATACCGTTGGTCTCGGCGAGTTTCTTGGCGCTCTGGTCGGCGCGCACGTTGAAGCCGATGATGACCGCGTTCGAGGCGATGGCCAGATTGACGTCGCTCTCGGAGATGCCGCCGACGGCCGCATGCACCACCTGCACCCGCACCTCGTCGGTGGAAAGTTTCAGCAGGGAGGACACCAGGGCCTCCTGGGAACCCTGCACGTCGGTCTTGACGATCAGGGCCAGCGTGCGGGCGCCCTCGCCCATGTTGTCGAACATGGATTCGAGCTTGGCGGCCTGCTGGCGCGCGAGCTTGACGTCGCGGAACTTGCCCTGACGGAACAGCGCGATCTCGCGCGCCTTGCGCTCGTCGGCGAGGACCAGGACCTCGTCGCCCGCCGCCGGGACCTCGGTCAGGCCCTGGATCTCGACCGGCGTCGAGGGGCCGGCGGACTGGGTGGGCTTGCCCGTGTCGTTGAGCATGGCGCGCACGCGGCCATAGGCCACCCCCGCCAGCACCGCGTCGCCCGGATGCAGGGAGCCGCTCTGGACCAGGATGGTCGCCACCGGGCCGCGGCCCTTGTCGAGGCGGGCCTCGATGACGATGCCCTTGGCGGGCGCATCCACCGGCGCGGTGAGTTCGAGGATCTCGGCCTGCAACAGGACGTTTTCGAGCAGCTCGTCGATGCCGGCCCCGGTCTTGGCCGAAACGGGCACGAAAGGCACGTCGCCGCCGTATTCCTCGGGCACGACCTCCTCGGCCACAAGTTCCTGTTTGACGCGATCCGGGTTGGCCTCGGGCTTGTCGATCTTGTTGATGGCCACCACCAGCGGCACATTGGCCGCCTTGGCGTGGTGGATGGCCTCCTTGGTTTGCGGCATGACGCCGTCATCGGCGGCCACCACCAGGATCACGATATCGGTCGCCTGGGCGCCGCGCGCGCGCATGGCGGTGAAGGCCTCGTGCCCGGGGGTATCGAGGAAAGTCACCATGCCGCGGTCGGTCTTGACGTTGTAGGCGCCGATGTGCTGCGTGATGCCGCCTGCCTCGCCGGTCGCAACCTTGGCGCGCCGGATGTAGTCCAGCAGCGAGGTCTTGCCGTGATCGACGTGACCCATGACGGTCACCACCGGCGCGCGCGGCAGGGCCTCGGTCCCGGCCGTGGCCGTATCCTCGAGGAATGCCTCGGGATCGTCGAGCTTTGCGGCAATGGCGGTGTGGCCCAGCTCCTCGACCACGATCATGGCCGTTTCCTGGTCCAGGATCTGGTTGATGGTGACCATCTGGCCAAGCTTCATCAGGTGCTTGATGACCTCGGCGGCCTTGACGGCCATTTTGTGCGCCAGATCGGCAACGGAAATGGTCTCGGGCACGTGGACCTCGCGCGCGATGAACTCGGCATGCTGCGCCTCGTTCTGCTCGACGCGCTGGCGCCCCTGGCGCCCCTGACGGCCCTTGGCGCCGCCACGGCCGCCGGCCTTGCCGCCGGCGCGCCAGGCGTCGCGGCCCGCGCCCGGCGACAGTGTCTCGGCCTTGGAAGCGGGTTTCTTGCGGCTGCCGTCATTGGCCCAGCTCGAGGACACGTCCGCGGTCTTGATGACCTTTTTGCCCTCGGATTCCTTTTTGGGCGCGGCCTTTGCGCCCGCGGGCTTGTGCAGCGTCCCGGGCTTGGTTTCCTCGGGCTCGGGCGCGCGCAGGACCTTGCGCGGACGACTGAGCATCTCGCGCAGGGCCGCGGCCTCGGCCTCGGCGGCGCGGCGCGCCTGGTCGCGTCCCGGATCGGCGGGCTCGGCGGCGGGCGCCGCGCGGCGGACCTTGCCCGTCGCGGGTGCCGCGGGCTTGGCGGCCGGCTCGGCTGCGGGCGCGGGCTCGGATTCGGATTGGGCTTCAAGCGCGGACTCGGATTCGGGTTCCGGCTTGGGCGCGGATTCGAGGCCGGCCTCGAACTCGACGGCCTGAACCGGCGGCGTATCCTGGGCAGCAGCGGATGCCAGCGCCGGGGCGGGTTGCGGCTGCTCGGCGGCAGGCGCCACATCAACCTCGGGCTCGACGGCCTGAACCGGCGCATCCTGTACGGGCGGCTCCGCCTGCGTGACCGGCGCTGGCTGGGCCGACGGCGCGGCTGCCGAAGCCTCGATGCGGGCCTCGGTTTCGGCGTCGACGGGTGCCGGCTCGACAGCCGGCGCGGCGTTTTCGGCCCGGGCAGCCTCGATCGTCTCGGCCGGATCGCGCTTGACGAAAACACGCTTTTTGCGGACCTCGACCTGGATGGTGCGCGAGCGTCCCGAGCTGTCGGCCTGGTGAATTTCGCTGGTCTGCCGGCGGGTCAGGGTGAGTTTCTTGCCCTGGCTGGTGCCGTGCGAACGCTGCAAGGATTCGAGCAAGGCGGCCTTGTCCGCATCGGTCACGCCGGCATCCACCGATTTGAGCTCGACGCCGGCCGAACGGAATTGTTCCAACAACACGTTGGCGGGCATGTTCAGCTCTTCGGCAAACTGAGCGACGGTGTTACTCGGCATTCGACTCTCTCTCTATCACTACTTATTTCAGACAATGGCGCATGGGGAACGATACGGCGATCAGGCCTCGTCCTCGAACCAATGCGCCCTTGCCTGCATGATCATGTCGCTGGCGACCTCCTGCGACAGACCCGTCATTTCCGCCAGTTCGTCGGTGGCGAGCTCGGCGAGGTCATCCAGCGTCGTGATGCTGTTCTCGGCAAGCCTGGCCACCAGCGCGGCGTCCATGCCCTTGATCTCGAGCAGGTCGCGCGCGGTCTGGACGCGCTCCTCCTGAGCGATGGCCTCGGTCAGCAAGGCATTGCGCGCGCGTGTGCGCAGCTCGTTGACCGTATCCTCGTCGAAAGCCTCGATCTCGAGCAGTTCCTGCATCGGCACGTAGGCGACCTCCTCGAGGCCGGTGAAACCCTCGTCGATCAGAATGTCGGCGACCTCCTCGTCGACATCGAGCCTGGAGATGAAGGTATGCCGCAGCGCGGTGCGCTCCTGTTCCTGGCGATTCTGGCTTTCCTCAGGCGTCATGATGTTGATCTGCCAGCCGGTGAGCTCGGAAGCCAAGCGAACATTCTGGCCACGCGCGCCGATCGCCTTGGGCAGGTTTTCCTCGTCCACGACGACATCCATGGCGCGCTTGTCCTCGTCGACGAGGATGGACACCACATGCGCCGGCGCCAGCGCGCCGATGACGAACTCGGCGGGATCATCGGCCCACAACACGATATCCACCTGCTCGCCGCCCAACTCGTTGCGCACGGCGGTGACGCGCGATCCCCGCATGCCGACGCAGGTGCCGATCGGATCGATACGCTTGTCGTACGCGACGACAGCGATCTTGGCGCGCACGCCCGGATCACGGGCCGCCGCCTTGATCTCGAGCAGGCCCTGCTCGATCTCGGGAACCTCGTTCTCGAACAGCTCGCGAATGAAGTCGGGCGCGGTGCGCGACAGGATGACCTGCTGGCCGCGCGCGGCGTGATCGACCTTCATGACCCAGGCGCGCACGCGATCGCCGACCCGGATGTTTTCCTTGGGGATCATTTCCGTGCGCGGCAGGCGGGCCTCGACCTTACCGATCTCGATGATGGCATCGCCCTTGTCCAGGCGCTTGACCGTGCCCGATACGATGGTTTCGCCCCGATCCAGAAAGTCATTGAGCACCTGCTCGCGCTCGGCATCGCGGATCCTTTGCAGAATCGCCTGCTTGGCCGCCTGCGCGCCGATCCGGCCGAATTCGACGGGTTCGAGGGGCTCCTCGATGTACTCGCCCTCCTGGATGCCCGGCACGAGCTCCTGGGCCTCGGAATACAGTTCCTGCTGATCAGGTTCCTGGAGGCCGGCCTCGTCGGGCACCACCAGCCAGCGGCGGAACCCCTCGTGCTCGCCGGTCTGGCGATCGACGGATACGCGAATGTCGGCGTCTTCTTTGAAGCGCTTTTTCATGGCCGATGCCAAGGCGTTCTCGAGGGCGCCGAAAACGACCTCGCGCTCGACGTTTTTCTCACGCGCCAGGGCGTCGACCAGCAGAAGAATTTCGCGACTCATCGCTTCTTACCTTTGAAATCAAGAACGGGATCCAGCCTGGCCCGATCCACATCGTCGAAAGAAAATTCCAGCACCCGCGGCTGGCCCGGAGACAATTCATACTCCAGGCTCAAGGCGGGGCCAGTATCGGCGTCAACAACCCTCAGGATGCCGGTGAAAACCTTACGGCCGTCGGCTGGCTCGCGCAATCGGATCTCGATGCGCTGGCCGGCAAACCGTATATATTCGGCCAGGCGCCGCAGCGGCCGGTCGATGCCGGGCGAGCTGACCTCGAGGCGCTGGTAATCAATGCCCTCGACTTCGAACACGTGAGACAATTGCCGGGACACCTGCTCGCAATCCTCGATGCGCACACCTTCGGGACGATCGATGGTCACGCGCAGCAGCCCCAGGGGCGCGCGTTCCACATCCACCAATTCCACACCGAGCCCCAGCATCGCCTGCTGGGTGACCGCAAAGATATCCGCCATAAATTCCAAAAAATGCCCCCACGCTGCGCCTTCGGCTTGCCGCCCCCAAAGGGAGCGCTTTTGCCTTGGGACGGCCCGGCGGCAAAAAAAAGGGCTGTCCAGCCAGCCCTTTGTCGATGCCCCTGGGGCCGCCAAAGCCATGCCTGCCACCAGGCGCTGCGGCAAGGCCCCGGGAAATGACAGCCACAAGAAACCGCGACGCCCGAAGGCAAAGCCTCCATCACAATCCAAAAGGGCTGTAAAGCCTTACATTATAACAGAATAATGCTCAACTACCGCGGTTTCCGTTTTATCTCCGGCCCAGGCGTCCCAGCTGCGATTCATGCGCGTGCGTGCCTTTGGGCTGACGCTCGCCCTGCCCCGCGCCGCGGGCCTTGGGCGCGCGATTTCCGGCAGTCTTGCGCGGCGCCTTGGCGCCGGGGTCCGTGCCCGCCGCCTTGGCGGGATACTTGCGCCCGCCCGCCGCCGATCCAGGCTTGTTCGCCGCGCCGGACGCGCCCTGAGCAGCGACTTTGGGATTTTTCTTGCGCCCCTGGTTGCCTTTCGGGCTGGCCTTGGGTTTGTTGCCATCGGGGTGACCATTGGCCAGCCCGCCACTGATCAACAAGCCGGGCGTAAAAGGATCGAGACCGCCGACGCGCCCGCCAGAAACACGGCCGCGACGGTTGAAGCGCGCACCGTTCTGACCGTTCTGGCCCGGCGTTCCGAATCCCGGCGGCAACGCGCTGGCATGGGAGAGCGGCTGGCGCTCCTGCTGCTGGTCCGGGTCGTCCGATGTGTCATGGATCAAGCCCAGCCGCAGCATCAGCGCGCCCACCATATCGGGCTGCAGTTCCTCCCAGCGGCCGCGGCGCAATGCCGACGGCAGGACCACATCACCGAAACGAGTGCGGATCAGGCGGCTGACCACCACCCCCTGGGATTCGAACATGCGGCGAACCTCGCGGTTGCGGCCTTCGCTCAGCGTGACACGATACCAGCGATTGCTGCCCTCGCCGCCCAGATAATCCAGGGAACCGAACTGCGCCATGCCATCCTCGAGCGCAACCCCAGAGGTCAGGGCCGCCTGCTGCTCGGGGCTGAGTTCGCCGAGGATGCGCACGGCATATTCACGTTCGGCCCCGTAACGGGGATGGGACAGGCGGTTGGCCAGATCGCCCGAGGTGGTCAG
This sequence comes from Castellaniella defragrans, assembly GCA_040394755.1. Taxonomy (GTDB): domain Bacteria; phylum Pseudomonadota; class Gammaproteobacteria; order Burkholderiales; family Burkholderiaceae_B; genus Castellaniella; species Castellaniella defragrans_A. Next base: position 14,417 of record JBEBRQ010000053.1, read on the forward strand.
GATCAACAAACCCTCGGTATTCAGATCCAGGCGGCCGACCGACAGCCATTTGCCGGTGCGGATCTTGGGCAGGCGGGCGAACACGTTGGCGCGGCCATCGGGGTCATCGTGGCTGACGATTTCGCCGGCTGGCTTGTGGTAGAGGACGACGCGCGGCGGGCGGTTCATCTTGGGGCGGCTGACAGGCTTGCCGTTGACGCGCACCTTGTCGTCAGGCCCGATCCGCTGGCCGATATGGGCCGGCTCACCGTTCACGGACACGCGGCCGGCGATGATGAGTTCCTCCATGTCGCGCCGCGATCCGATGCCCGCATCCGCCAGGACCTTGTGCAGCTTGGGCTGCAACACATCGCTATTGAGGTACTTGTCCAGGCGCTGCGAGGTCTTTGTGGAACGCTCCAGATAAGACAGGGCGCGGGAGGCCTCCTCGTTGGATCCCGCATCCATCGCGGACGCGCCGCCGGGCTGAGCGGACTCGATCGCATCGCCGCGCCGGCGGCGAAAAGGCGTGCGCAGCTTTCGGCCGCGCGGGCGCGGGGCGGCGCCGGTCGCATCCTGCGCGCGCCCGGATTCCGGGGCGGTCGTCTGCGAGAGGGAATCATGATCCGGTCGAGGCAGCGCTTCGGTATCTGAAGTCATGGGGTCTAGTGGCTCCTGCAATTTCAATTCCATCGATTCATTCAAGTTGTCATGATCCAGAGGATCAATCGGACGGCGCACGGACAGACTCATTCCACCTGGGTCGTCGTCGGTTCTTCGGTTTGCCCGTCCGATTCCTCGGCTCGCACTTCCTCGGTTGGCGCTGCACTGGCCGGGGCTTCTTCGGCTTGCACTTCCTCGGTTTGCCGTTCCGCTGGTTTTCCATCCTGCGCCGGCTCGAAGTTCAACGCACGCAAGGCCTCCTCAGCCTGCTCGGAATCGAGCGCCGGCAGCTCATCGAGCGCCCGCAGGCCCAGGTCGTCCAGAAAGCGGCGGGTCGTGCCGAACAATGCCGGACGGCCCGGGGCATCACGATGCCCAAGAACCTCGATCCACCCGCGATCCTCGAGCGCGCGAACGATCTGCGCCGACACCGTCACCCCGCGGACATCCTCGATGTCGCCGCGCGTCACCGGCTGGCGCCATGCAATGATCGCCAGAGTTTCGAGTACGGCGCGCGAATAGCGCGGAGGCTTTTCCGGATTGAGCCGTCCCAGGTAACGCTGCATATCGGGGCGGCTCTGGAAACGCCACCCGCTGGCAAGCTGAACCAGTTCAAGGCCACGTTCCTGCCAATCCATCTGCAAGGTTGCCAAGTGGCGGCGGATATCGTCCCCCTCGATCGCCTCGTCAAAGAGTTTGCGCAGGTCAGGCACCGTCAGGGGCACATCTGCGCACAACAGGGCTGCTTCGAGTACACGTAAGACTTCTGTGTCCGTCATTTTATCTTGAACTCATGTTTGTTGCCGACTTACTTGAAACCGCGATATTTCTGATTTCCTGAACCTGGTTGCGACTTGCCTGAAACCGCAATACTTGCTAATATTCTCTTTTCCCAGACGCGGGGTGGAGCAGTCTGGTAGCTCGTCGGGCTCATAACCCGAAGGTCACAGGTTCAAATCCTGTCCCCGCAACCAGATCAGAGATGGGCCGATAGCCAACAGGTATCGGCCCATTTGCATTTGCGCCTGTCATTTCCGCCCAAACCCCGCCACCATCGGCCTTTCCAAGACATGCGGGCCCGAGGATGCCAGCCGACGCCGGCCGGGCACGTTCAACGTCCGAGATCCTGTGATCCGATAACTGCATGAGCATTCTGCGGTCGATCGCGCCCACGTGTGGCGCAGATACGTCCATCGCATCTGGCAGTGCGCGAGTTGTTCGCGCACAACATTCAAATCGTTTTCGAGCGAACGCAGACGGGTTTCCGGTGCGTCTGAAGGTACTTGCCGAGGGAGTCGCATCAGCGCGAAATGCCTCTGCGCCAAACCGATCCGCCCTTTTTCGAGCCTGTTGGGGCTCATTATCGCGTCCGGTGCGCCCACGGCGCAAGACCTCCGCAAATAAAACCGAGAGATCACCACACCGCAAAAAACAGTACCCAGGCGATACAGAACGGCACCATACCCAAGCCGACCAGGCCGACGGCGGCAGTCCGCACGGCCCAGCGCCGACAACGCAGGCCCGCGAGGCGCCACTCGAATCGCAAGACCCAGGCTACCGCCAGGGCCAGCAGAAGGAAGCGCACGGGATTGGCCCAGCCCGTCGGCACACCCTCATGCTGTAATAGGGTCAGCGTCGTGGCCGAAAGCCCCAGGAACACCCCGACCCCGCCCGCCGGAATCAGGCCCTGCGCCAATTTGTGCACCCCCGCGAGCCGCCCGCGCAACAGGCGCCCGGATGCATCCAGCACCCCGGGCCGCCGCCACACTGGCAGCACGCGGTCGGCCAGCCACAAGCCGAGAAATACCGGGCCGCCCACGCACAGGGCGGAACCCGCGATAAAGAGCAGGAGCACCGCTCCGTCGAGCCAGCTGAAACTGTCGTTGACCTCGGGGTAATGCGTGAGGATGAACCAGGGCGCGTTCTGCGCCAGCGGCCAGTAGATGTCGCGCCCGACCAGCCAGGTCGCCGCCGCCTGCTTGACCGTCACGAACCAGGGGCTGGCGCTCCAGAGAAAGGCGCCGACCGCCAGTCCCATCAAGCCGAACACGATCAGGGCCGTCTGCCAGCCGCTGCCCTCGGCCACATGAACGATCTCGGTTTCCGGCGAACGCGGACTGAGCGCGATCGCGCCCCGATAGTCGCTGCAGCGTCCGCACATATGGCATTCGGCCGCGCCCTTCATGTTGCGCAGCGGCAGCAAGGGCGCGCAGTTGATGGATTCGACGCGACGCACCGGCTGGCGCCAGGCCTGGGGATCGACGCGGTAATACCAGGGCGCGAGCTTGGCGAGCAGATTGAACACGCCGCTGACCGGACAGAGATACTTGCACCAGACGCGCTTATCGCGTCCGTACAGCCAGCCGACGATCATGGCGGCGACTGTCGAGCCGCCAAGCACGGCCGCCACCGCCCAGGGGTACTGATAGACGCTGACCAATTGTCCATAGATCGTGGTCAATGCGAACGCCACAAAGGGCCACCCTCCCCAACGCATCCAGCGCGGAATGGCGCCACCGCGCCCATGCTTGCTGGCCCACTCGGTCAAGGCGCCCTCGGGACAGAACAGGCCGCACCAGACCCGGCCGAACAGGGGGATCGACACCAGGACGAAAGGCCACCAGATGCCCCAGAAGGCAAACTGCGCAAAGATCGTCAGATTGTTGAAGACGGAGGCCGTGCGATCGGGCAGCGGCAGCATCGCCGGCACCGCGAGCAGAAAGATATAGACCCCCACGACTGTCCATTGCAGCCTGCGGATCGCACGCTGATGATCCCGGAGGAAATCCCCGACACGTGCCACACCGGAACGAAACGAATAAGCCATCAGAGTCCGCAAGTCGAATCTGGCGGACCCGGCATGGCCGGCGCCCGCAAAAGCCAGATTATGCCGCCGAATTCCCGATAGGCGAATTCGCCCGCGCAACGGACGGGCGGGCGGCGCGGCGCACCACACCAATCGCGATGACCCAATAGGCCAGCCAGATCAAGACCTGCGACAATGCGGGGTAGGCGCGATATCCGGCAAAATCCGCCAGGATCTTGCCCAGACCGCCTTCGGTGTCCAACAGCCAGGACGTATCCCAGATGGGGTCGACCAGTGCAGGCAGGACATCGAGCGAGATCAGCCGGTCGGTAGCCGACACCAGCAAGGCGCCCGCCAGCAGCAGCAGCAGAATCTCGGTCAGCTTGAAGAACCGCCGCCAGGTGATCAAACGACCGCCGAGCTGCAGGACCCAGAACGTCAGCAGCGCCGCGCCGAATCCGATCAGGCCCGCGGCCAGCATCGAAGAAACATGCCCGTCCTCACGGGACGACAGAATGACGCCGTACAGGAACACGACGGTTTCACTGCCCTCGCGCGCCACGGCGATCATCACCAGCACCAGCAGGCCCCACCACTGATCCTGATGCGTCATCGTGCTCGCGCCGGTTTCGAGATCGCGTTTCAAGCCCCGTCCATGCGCGCGCATCCAGGCCACCATCTGCACCACCAGGATGCAGGCGGCCAGCGCCATGCCCATCTGGAACCATTCCTGCCCAGTATCCGAAAGCCAGGAGGCCACGCCCAGCAGGACCAGCGCCAGCAGGCTGGCCAGGATCAGGCCACAGGCAACCCCGCCCCATAACCAAGGCAGGCCGCGGCGCCCCTCGGGGTCGTTGCGCAGCCAGGAATACAGGATGCCCACGACCAGCAGGGCCTCCACACTTTCACGCCAGACAATAAAACCGACTTGTTCCATGATGACAGGAAGACCAAAGGTCTCAAGGTTCAGGCTTCACTACCAACGTCCCCTTGACATCGGGATGGAAGTCGTCAAAAAACGGGTACTCGCCCGGCCGCGAGAGCTTGAGCACGACAAAGGACTTGACCCCTGGGCCCAGCACCTTTTCCTTGCGCAGCGGCAGGCTCTCGAACTCGACTGCCTCTGTGCTTTCATTGATGAGGATGATCTTGAACCGCCCCGCCGTCACCTCCAGGCGCGCGGGCTCGAAAGTCCCGTCCGCCTTGAAGGTCAGCGTGTAGGTCGGCATTTCCTCGGCCCACGCCGGCGCCGCCGCGCCAAGCACGGCGATGACCAGCGCGGTCAGTACAGCGATGAGCCGGGTTTTCATCAATAGCCGCCCTTCTTGCCGGTGCCGGCGAAGACGAATTCATAGTGGGTTTCGAAGCGTTCGAACCACGGCTCCACCCCGGTTTCCTTGTCGACGTGGCGGCCGAAGTGGTTCATCTCGGCCGTCTCGGGCGAACCGATGATGAAGGTCAGCTTGTACTTGCCAGGACCGTCGAGCTTGATGTTGTCGCCATAATGCGGGCCATCGTTGGCGACCATGGGCATCAGATCGCCTTTCAGCTCCTTGTCGCTGCCCTCTTTCTGCAACACGTACTGGATGTTCAGGTAAGGCGCCCATGCCCCTTCGGGCAGGCCGTTCTTGTTGTCGGCGGTCGCGTGGATGTCGGCCTCGAGGTGGATGTCGGAATCCTTGGCTTCGCGCATGATGCCGGGAGGCTCCATCTCGATGGGTTGCAGATACACGGCGGCAACCTCCAGCCCATTGATTTCGGTCGGCTCGCCGATGGGGTATTCCGCAGCCATGGCCGAAGCCGCCAATCCCAGTCCTACGCACGCCACTAATAATTGCTTGACCATTGATGAAGCCTCCATTTGAACGAGGTAAATAATATTGATTCTCGTTACTATATCACCGAAACACCGTTCTGGAAGCCTTTACACAAAAAAGATCGGGGAAATGCGGGGAGAAGCCTGGTGGGGGTTGTTGAATTCTTGAGCCGCGTCTGGAGGCAACCCTCACACAAGAACCAGTACCCTCCCACTTTCGTAGGCGGCCGGCGCCCAGGGGGGGGGGGGGGGGCGAGTTCGAACCCGCCGGCGGAATTGGGGGGAAACGGGGGGGAATGGCGCACGAGTCACTGC
>JBEBRQ010000054.1:0-18894 GCA_040394755.1 Castellaniella defragrans
CAAGGTGGCGCGCCACGGGCTGGTGCGCACGTTCCAGAACGTGCGCCTGTTCAAGAATCTCACCGTGCTGGAAAACCTCCTCGTCGCCCAGCACACCCAGATGCAGACTGGCTTGCTGCACGGGCTGCTCAAGGTGCCGTCGTTTCGCAAGTCCGAAACCGAGGCCAAGCGCCGCGCCGCCGAATGGCTGGATTTCATGGGCATCCGCCAGTACGCCAACCGCGAGGCCGGCAACCTGGCCTATGGCCACCAGCGCCGCCTCGAGATCGCGCGCTGCATGATCACCAAGCCGCGCCTGCTGATGCTCGACGAGCCGGCCGCCGGCCTCAATCCCCAGGAAAAACGCGACTTGCAGGCGCTGATCGATCAGTTGCGCCGCGAGTTCGGTGTGGCCGTCCTGCTGATCGAGCACGACATGAGCCTCGTCATGGGGGTGTCGGACCGCATCCTCGTCATGGAACACGGCAAGCCCATCACCACCGGCTTGCCCGAGGAGGTCCGCACGGATCCCCGCGTCATCAAAGCCTATCTCGGGGAATGAACCGTGCTCAAGCTTGAAAACGTCAACACTTTCTATGGCGCCATCCAGGCGCTGAACGATGTCTCTGTCGAGGTCTGCCAGGGCGAGATCGTCACCCTGATCGGCGCCAACGGCGCGGGCAAGACCTCGTTGCTGATGACTGTTTGCGGTAACCCCCGGGCGCGCTCGGGCAGCATCCGCTTCCTGGACGAGGATATCACCCAGCTGCCCACGCATGCCGTCATGCAGCGCGGCATCGCCATTTCACCCGAGGGGCGGCGTGTGTTCCCTGATCTCACGGTGGCCGAAAACCTCAATATGGGCGGCTTTTTCCTCGACCGCCGCCAGACCGAGGAAAGCCTCGACCATGTATTCGAGCTGTTTCCACGCCTCAGAGAGCGCGCCAACCAGCGCGCCGGCACCATGTCGGGCGGGGAACAGCAGATGCTGGCCATCGGCCGTGCGCTCATGACGCGGCCCAAGCTGCTGCTGCTCGACGAGCCGACGCTGGGCCTCGCGCCTCTGATCATCGCCCAGATCTTCGACATCATCCGCACCATCCGTGACGAGGGCGTGACGGTGTTCCTGGTCGAGCAGAACGCCAATAAGGCCCTGCAGGTCGCCGATCGCGGTTATGTGCTCGAAACCGGCAAGGTCGTGCTGCATGACACAGGGGCGAACCTGCTGGTCAACGATGAGGTGCGCAAGGCCTACCTGGGCGCTTGAGGCGCCGCTCCTCCAAAGCGCTGCGCCTTCCCCCCAGCAGGGGTGCGCGACGCAGGCGGCCCTGGGGCCGCCTGCCATGCATCCCCGGCCTATGCGAGGTCCTGCGCCTTCAAGGCCGCCTGGACGCCGGCATCGGCCTGCATACGGGCCTGGAACCGGCGCAGCGCATCCATTCCGGGCAGTTCCATCGCCAGATGGTCGGCCCAGAACAGGATGACGAACAGATAAGGATCGGCCAGGGAACGCTTGCCAGTCAGCCAGTCATGGGTTTCGAGCTGGCGGTTGGCGATGGCGAACAGGCCCTGCAATTTTTCCACCGTCCGGGTTTTCAGGATCTGGGCGATTTCATCGTTGCCGGCGCTGTAGAATTCCGCGCCGAACATCAGGGCGAAAGTGCGGTGCAGGTCGGCATTGCAAAAGGCCAGCCAGCGGCGGGTTTCCGCCCGTTCACGGGGTGAATTTCCCAGCAGGCCAGCCTGCGGATTGAGTTCGGCGAGGTACTCCAGGATGGCCGAGCTCTGGGTCAGCACGAAATCCCCATCGACCAGAGTCGGCACCGCGCCCAGGGGGTTGAGCGACAGATATTCGGAGCGCTTGGTTTCCTCGCGCGTGATCCGGTGGGCCTCGTAGGGCTTGCCGATCCATTCAAGGACGATGTGCGTGGCGAGCGGGCAGGCGCCCGGGAAATAATAGAGTTTCATGGCAGGCTCGACATCAGGAAATGAGAGGAGCCTCGTTTATACCATCGCGGGAGGGCGGCGGGGCGATGCCCGGGTTGCCGCCCAACCTCCTTGCGCGGGCGCTGGCAGGGGTGCCGGTGAAAGGCATCGAACCCTCGGTCTTCATCCCCTGTACGCGGGTTGCGGCGCCATGGCCAGGGCCGCCCTTGGGTTAGACTATCAGGTGCCCGTCATCATCGCGCTTCACTGGAGTTCCCTCATGGCCGATTCGCCCTTGCGCATTGTTTTCCTGGATCGGGATTCCCTGCCGGCGGACGCCGATTTCCAAGGGCCCGCGATTCCTCATGAACTGGTCCTGCACCCCCGGACCGCGCCTGAGCAGGTCATCGAGCGCATCCGTGACGCCGATATCGTCATCGTCAACAAGGTCCGGATTCAGGCCGAGCACCTGCGCGATGCCGCGCGTCTGCGCCTGATCGCCCTGACCGCCACGGGTTCGGACAATATCGACCTGGCCGCCTGCGCGCAGCGCGGTATCGTGGTCTCGAACGTGCGCAATTACGCCACCCATTCGGTGCCCGAGCATACGATGGCGCTGATTCTCGCCTTGCGCCGCAATCTGGTCGCCTATCGCCAGTCGGTGATCGACGGCCGTTGGCAGGCGTCGGGCAGCTTCTGCTATTTCGATTATCCGATTCGCGATCTGGCGCGCTCGACGCTGGGCATCATCGGCCGGGGCGCCCTGGGCGAGGCGGTGGCTGAGCTGGCCCGCGCCTTCGGCATGAAAGTCCAGTTCGCAGCGCACAAGGAGGCCGACGCGCCGGCCGAGGATTACGCCTCGTTCAGCCATGTCCTGCGCTCCAGCGACGTGATCAGCCTGCATTGCCCCTTGAACGCGCAGACGCGCGGCATGATCGGCGCGGCCGAATTCGCTCTCATGACGCGCCGTCCGCTGCTCATCAATACCGCCCGCGGGGGGCTGGTGGACGAACACGCCCTGGTGCATGCCCTGCGCGGCGGGGTCCTGTCGGGGGCGGCCTTCGATGTCGCCAGCGAGGAACCCCCCAATTCCGACCATCCCCTGATGTCCCTGGCCGACATGCCGAATTTCATCCTGACCCCGCATGTGGCGTGGGCCAGCGTCGAGGCCATCACGGCGCTTATCCAGCAGGTGCGCGACAATATCGAATCCTTCTGCCGGGACGAGCCGCGCAACATGGTGACCACTTTCAATCGCTGAGGTGCGCGAGCGCCTGTCTTATTTCCCTCGAGATCGACCATGAACCATCCTCTTCGCGTCGCCATCAATGGCTACGGCCGCATCGGCCGTTGTGTGCTGCGCGCCCTGATCGAGTCCGGCCGGGAAGGAAACATCGAACTCGTCGCCATCAACGAGCCCGCCGATCTCGCCGCCATGGCCTACCTGACGCGCTTCGATTCCACCCACGGGGTGTTCCCGGGCACGGTCGAGGAAAGCGCCGGGGGCCTGCGGATCAACGGACGGTATGTGCAGGTCCATCATGCGAACACCCCCGGCGATTGCCCCTGGGGGGACCTGGGCATCGATCTGCTGTTCGAGTGCTCGGGGGTGTATGGCACGCGCGAGGCCCTGACTGCCTTTCTCGATGCGGGTTGCCCGCGTGTGCTGGTTTCACAGCCGGCGCGCAGCGCCGCCGACGTGGACTACACCGTGGTCCACGGCATCAACGATGTGGGACTGGATGGCGGCCAGCGCATCGTCTCGGCGGCTTCGTGCACGACCAATGCCATCGTGCCGGTGCTCGATCTGCTGGACCGGGGCCCCGGGGTGCGCAATGCCTACCTGACCACGCTGCACTCGGTCATGAATGACCAGCCCATGATCGATGGCTATCACCATGCCGACCTGCGTCGCACGCGTTCGGCGATGCAGTCCATCGTGCCGGTGGCCACTGGCCTGGCGCAGGGTGTCGAGCGCCTGCTGCCCGGCCTGTCGGGCCGAATCCAGGCCAAGGCCGTGCGCGTGCCCATCCTGAATGTCTCCGCCATCGATCTGACGGCCAATCTGGGCCGCGCGACCGATGCCGAGGCGCTCAACATGATGTTCCGGCAGGCCGCGCGCGAGCGCCCGGCCCTGTTGGCCTGTACCGATCATCCGCATGCCTCGGTCGATTTCAACCACGATCCGCATTCGGCGATCATCGACCTGGGGCATACTCGCGTCAATGGCGGCGATTTTGCAAATCTGCTGGTCTGGTTCGACAATGAATGGGGGTTTGCCAATCGCATACTGGACGTCGCCCAGACCTGGGCGAGGCTTTTCATGGGCGCGACGCCCGCCGATACCGCCGAACGGCAACAGAATTTTCCACAAGGAGCTTGATACCATGGCCGAAAGCCGTACCGAAACCGATTCGATGGGCCCGATCGAGGTGCCCGCCGCGCGCTATTGGGGCGCCCAGACCCAGCGTTCGATCCAGAATTTCCCTATCGGCGTTGACCGTTTCCGGTGGCAACCCCCGGTGATCCGCGCTCTGGGCATCCTCAAAAAAGCCGCCGCCCAGGCCAATGCCGAACTGGGCGAGCTGCCCGCCGAGATCGGTGCGTTGATCGTGCGTGCGGCCGACGAGGTCATCGAGGGCAAGCTCGACGGCGAGTTTCCCCTGGTGGTGTTCCAGACGGGCTCGGGCACCCAGTCCAACATGAACGCCAACGAGGTCATCGCCAACCGCGCCATCGAGCTCGCCGGCGGCGTGATCGGCTCCAAGGCGCCCGTGCATCCCAATGACCATGTCAACCGGGGGCAGTCATCCAACGATACCTTCCCGACGGCCATGCACATCGCCGTGGCCCAGGAGCTCGCCGCGCAGTTCTTTCCGGCGGTGGGCAAGCTGCGCGCGACTCTCGATGCCAAGGCCCGCGCCTGCCAGGATATCGTCAAGACCGGCCGCACCCACCTGCAGGATGCCACCCCCATCACACTTGGCCAGGAAATCAGCGCCTGGGTCGCGCAGATCGATTTCGGTCTGGATGCCGTGCAGGCGGCGCTGCCGGGCGTCTATGATCTGGCCATCGGCGGCACGGCGGTCGGCACCGGCCTCAACGCCCATCCGAAATTCGGCGATCTCGCGGCGGCGCGCATCGCCGACATCACGGGTCTGCCGTTTCGCAGCGCAGACAACAAGTTCTTCGCATTGTCCGCGCACGATGCCCTGGTCAGCCTCTCGGCCGCACTGCGCACTCTGGCCGGCGCGCTGATGAAGATCGCCAACGATGTGCGCTGGCTGGCCAGCGGCCCGCGCTGCGGCATCGGCGAGCTGCTGATTCCGGAAAACGAGCCGGGCTCCTCGATCATGCCGGGCAAGGTCAATCCCACGCAGTGCGAGGCCATGACCATGGTCTGCGTCCAGGTCTTTGGCAACGACGCGGCCACGGCCTTCGCCGGCTCCCAGGGCAATTTCCAGCTCAACGTCTACAAGCCCGTCATGGTGCACAACGTGCTCGAGAGCATCGGCCTGCTGGCCGACGCCTGCCTGTCGTTCGACGAGCATTGCGCAACGGGCATCGAGCCCAACCGTCCGCGCATCGACGAAAACCTGGAAAAGAACCTGATGCTGGTGACCGCGCTGAACCGCCACATCGGCTACGACAAGGCCGCCGCCATTGCGAAAAAGGCCCACAAAGAGCACAGCACGCTGCGCGCGGCCGCGCTCGCGCTGGGATTCTTGACCGATGCGCAGTACGATGAGTGGATCGTCCCTCTGGACATGACTCATCCCAGCTGAGGCCGCTCCATGAAAACCCCTGCGGTGCGTATCAAGCGCGTCTACGAAGATCCCGCTCAGGCCGATGGCTTTCGCGTGTTCGTCGATCGCTTGTGGCCCCGGGGGATTTCAAAGAATGCCTTCCAGTACGACTTGTGGTGCAAGGATCTCGCACCCAGCCCGGCGCTGCGCACCTGGTTCGGACACAAGCCCGAGCACTGGCAAGGCTTTCGCGAGGGCTATACCGCCGAGCTGCGCGAGGCGGTCTGCCAGCGCGTCATGGGCGAGGTATTCGCGGCGGCCGCAGGGCGCGCCATCACGCTGGTCTACGGCGCGCGCGATCCAGAGCATAACCATGCCCTGATCCTGGCCGAGGAAATGAACGCCTGGTCCAGGCGCCACGAAACCTGAAAGGGGAGGGGCCGCCATGCTGCTGCTATATTGGGGGGCCGACACGCTGTGGACCCTGGTTCTCGTCGGGCTGATCCTGCTGCTGGCCATCATCCTGGGGGTCCAGGCGCATCTCAAGCGCGTGGTCACTGGCAATGAGGAATTCCTTGGCATGCGCGGCGAGGTGACCCAGGATTCGGACTCGCGCGGCCATGCCTACGCTCTGGTGCGCAGCGAGATCTGGCGCGTGCATGCGCGCGTACCGCTGGCCGTGGGCGATATCATCCGCGTGCGCGCGGTGCGCAGCCTCATGCTCGAGGTCGAGCGCCTGAACGAGCCGGATGACGGGCAGGACCCCGGCCAATCTTCCACGACCAAAGGGGGTGAATCATGATTTTCTTCGACGCCAACACCGGCCTGAGCATCCTGCTGCTCATCGTCCTGGTGATGATGATCTTCAAGATATTCCGGATCCTGCGCGAGTACGAGCGCGCGGTGATCTTTACCCTCGGGCGCTATACCAGCACCAAAGGCCCGGGGCTGGTCATCGTCATCCCGTTTCTGCAACAGATGGTGCGCGTCGATCTGCGGGTGGTGACGATGGACGTCCCGCCACAGGACGTGATCTCGCGCGACAACGTTTCGGTGCAGGTCAATGCGGTGGTGTATTTCCGGGTGATGGCGCCGGAAAGGGCGATCATCCAGGTCGAGCACTACCTGGAGGCCACCAGCCAGCTGGCGCAGACCACGCTGCGCGCTGTGCTCGGCAAGCACGAACTCGACGAGATGCTGAGCGAACGTGAAAAACTCAATCATGACGTGCAGAGCATCCTCGATGCCCAGACCGATGCCTGGGGCGTGAAGGTCACGGCTGTCGAGATCAAGCACGTCGATCTGAACGAGGCCATGGTGCGGGCGATGGCGCGGCAGGCCGAGGCCGAGCGCGACCGGCGCGCCAAGATCATCCACGCCGAGGGCGAACGCCAGGCCGCGCAGGCCCTGCAAGAGGCCGCGCACACCTTGGCCCTGGAACCTTCGGCCATGCAGTTGCGCTATCTGGAAACGCTCACCCAGGTGGCCGGGGACAGGTCCTCGACCCTGGTCTTTCCGATCCCCATCGACCTGCTGGCCGGATTCCTCGGCCAGTCGCGGCCTCCCGCCGGGGACAAGGCGCCGGCCGCCGCCGTGCCGTCAACCGCGCCTCAGGATGCGCCGCCCGAATCCTCGCCCAGCAGCTGACCGATCGCCGCGCCCACCCGCAGATCGTCGAGCGAGCCGAAATGGTGCAGGCGGATATCGCCCGCCTGATCCAGCACGATGAGGCTGGGCGTGCCCTGCAGCCGGTAGGCCTGCATGGTCAGCGGAATGGGATTGCCCTTGGGGTCAGCCTCGTCGATCCCGACGGGAAAGGTGATCCGGTACTGGTGCAGGAACGCCCTGAGCGCGACCTCGCCCATGGCCTCATGGTGCTCGAACACCGTATGCAGGCCGATCACGCAGACGCGTCCCGGGGGAAAGGCATTGCGGATTGCCTTGGCCTGCGGAATGCCGTGGGATACGCAACCCGGGCACAGCATCTGGAACGCCAGCAGTACCACGATCGAGCCTCTCAGATTTTCGAGATCGGGCGGCTCGTCGGTATTCAGCCACTGGCTGACTTGCAGGGCGGGTGCGTGTTCGTAATAGGGCATGTCAAGTGGTCCACGCGGACGGGTCATTGAGCATAGAACCGCCTCTCTATTATCATAAGTCCTGAGCCATGTCAGGGAAAGCTTACGTTCTATACTGATATTTCGCACGAAACGCCGGCAGTCATGGTGTAATGACCCGAGCGCCCGCCGGTGCCTTTTTCAAGGCGCCGGCGTGGCTTGTGCTGACTTGAATCCTTTTCCCAGAACACCTTCATTTCCGGAGATCCATAATGAAGCTATCCGCGATCGCCCTGTGCGCGTCCCTCCTGGCAATGGGCAGCGCCGCACATGCGGCGCCCGATTACGAGACCCAGGTCAAGGGCATCCTCACCAAGAACGGCTGCCTGGCCTGTCATACCGTCGAGAAAAAGCTCATCGGGCCTGCATATCAGGACGTCGCCGCCAAGCACAAGGACCAGGCTGATGCCGCCGAGGTGCTGGCCAAGCACATCAAAGGAGGCAGCACGGGGGTCTACGGCCCGATCCCGATGCCGCCCAACGTCGGGATTTCGGATGCCGACATCCAGACGGTCGTCGAATGGTTGATCGCAGGCGCCGCCAAGTAAAACAGCATCGTGGATGACCCTGCGACAGGCCGTATCTTCCAGGGCCTTCGCAGGGTTTTTCACATTTTGAAATCAACGAGACAGGCAGGCGCGCGTCATGAAAAGAGCACACCCAACCGCCGGACTGGAGCCCCAATCCATTTCCATCGAGGTTCTCCAGGAAAAATACGCCAAGGGCGGGGAATCGAGCATCACCGAGATCCAGCAGCGCGTTGCGCATGCCCTGGCGGCGATCGAGAAACCCTCGCGCCGCAAGCATTTCGAGGCCTTGTTCCTCGATGCTCAGCAGCGCGGCTTCATCCCAGCGGGGCGGATCAACTCGGCGGCGGGCACTGATCTGTCGGCCACGCTCATCAACTGCTTCGTCCAGCCTGTCGGGGATTCGGTCTCGGCGGCCGTGGATGGTCGCCCGGGCATCTATGACGCCCTGCAAAAAGCCGCCGAAACCATGCGCCGGGGCGGTGGCGTCGGCTATGACTTCAGCCACATCCGCCCGGCGGGCGCGGCGGTCAAGGGCACGGCCTCCAAGGCCTCCGGCCCGGTTTCGTACATGCGCGTCTTCGATCGTTCCTGCGAGACCGTCGAATCGGCGGGCGCCCGGCGCGGCGCGCAGATGGGTGTGCTCAGCGTCGCTCATCCCGACATCGAGGCCTTCGTGCGCGCCAAGCAGGCCAGCGGCGAGCTCACTAATTTCAACGTGTCGGTCAGTGTCACCGACGAATTCATGCGCGCCGTCGAAGACGACGCCCTGTTTCCTCTCACGCATCCGGCCGAGCCCGGCGCCGATTTGCTCGCGACCACCGCCCGGCGGCGCGAGGACGGTCTGTGGATCTACAAGGAAATCCGCGCGCGCGATCTCTGGGATGAGATCATGCGCTCGACCTACGACTACGCCGAGCCGGGCGTACTGTTCCACGATCAGATCAATCGCGAGAACAACCTGCACTATATCGAGGTACTCGAGGCCACCAATCCCTGCGGCGAACAGCCCCTGCCGGGTTACGGTTGCTGCTGCCTGGGTTCGATCGACCTGACGCGCTTCGTGCGCAATCCGTTCGGCTTCGACGGTGATCCCGAGGTCGATTGGCAGGGCCTGGCCGAGGTCACCGGCATGGCGATCCGGATGCTGGACAATGTCCTCGACGCGACGGTGTGGCCGCTGCCCGAGCAGGCGGCCGAGGCCGCCAACAAGCGCCGTGTGGGTCTGGGTGTGACCGGCCTGGGCGATGCCCTGATCATGCTCAAGCTGGCCTACGACAGCGACGAGGCGCGCCGCATGGCGGGCCGTTTCGCGCGCGAGGTCGCCGAGGCATCCTATCGGGCATCCGTGTCCCTCGCCCAGGAACGCGGCGCCTTTCCGGCCTTCCAGGCCGAGGCCTATCTGGCCAGCGGTTTCGCTCAGCGCCTGCCCGAGGATATCCGCCAGGCCATCCGCGAGCATGGCATCCGCAATAGCCATCTGACCTCGATCGCGCCGACTGGCACGATTTCGCTGGCTTTCGCCGACAATGCCTCCAATGGCATCGAGCCGCCGTTCTCGTGGACCTACACCCGCACCAAGCGCATGGCCGACGGCAGCAAGCAGGACTACGTGGTCGAGGATCACGCCTATCGTCTGTACCGCCTGATGGGCGGGGATGTGGCCAACGGCCTGCCGTCGTACTTCCGCACCGCGCTCGAAATTTCGGCGCAGGATCACGCCTTGATGGTGGCGGCCGTCAAGGATCATGTCGATGCGGCGATCTCCAAGACCGTCAACGTGGCCGTCGATTATCCCTACGAGGATTTCAAGGATCTATACCTGCAAGCCTGGAAGCTCGGCCTGAAAGGCATCACCACGTATCGTCCCAGCGGCAAGCGCGCCGCCGTCCTGTCGGTCGCGCCTGTGGTCGAGGCGCCCCAGCCCGAGGCGATCCTGCTGTCCGAGGCCGACCGGCGCCTGGTGCTCAAGCGCACCATCGAGCCAGTGCTCAACAGCCTGCGCTGGCCCAGTCGGCCGCGCCTGCCGCGCGGCGCCTCGGCGTGGGCGTCGGATACGATCGAGACCCCGGACGGCAGTTTCGTGGTGTTCGTTTCGGACCTGTCCGGGCGGCCCTTCGAGGTCTGGATCAATGGCGCACGCCCGCCGCGCGGCCTGGGGTCCGTCGCCAAGATGCTCAGCCTCGACATGTACACCGACGATACCCCCTGGCTGAACCGCAAACTCGAGGTCCTGGCGCGCACCAACGGCGGTTCGGCTTTCCAGATCATCGACCCCGAAACAGGTGAACCCGCCTGGATGCCCTCGACGGTGGCTGCGCTGGCGCGCCTCGTGGGCTTTCGCCACCGCAGCCTGGGCATCGCCGCCGATGGCGGGGACTCGGCCATGATGGATGCCCTGATCGCACCGCGCGAGCCCAAGACCGGCACCGATGGCACCATGGGCTGGATTTGCGATGTGCTCAATCCGGTGACGGGCGATGATTTCGTCCTCATGATGAAGGAACTGCGGATGCCCGACGGCTCGACGCGGCCGTACTCCGTCTGGGGCGCGGGCAAATTCCCGCGCGCCTTCGAGGGCCTGTTCAAGCTGCTCAGCCTGGACATGCGCATCGTCGATCCGGCCTGGATCGCCATGAAGCTGCGCAAGCTCCTGAAATATGCCGAACCCCAGGGTGACTTCCTCGCGCGGGTACCGGGCAGCGACAAGTCCGCCTCGTTCCCCTCGACCGAGGCCTACATCGCGCGCCTGGTCATTCACCGCTACGCCATGCTGGGCATCCTCGACGAACAGGGCGAACCCCTCGAACAGATGGGCGTCGTGCAGGCCCAGACCGACGAGGGCGGCCCGCGCATCCCGCCGGCCGAAACGCTCGCCCCCATGATGGGCACCGAATGCCCCGAATGCCACCTGCATCGGGTCATCAAAAAGGACGGCTGCCAGTTCTGCACCCACTGCGGTTATCAGGGTGCATGTGGATGAAACCGGCAGAGCCCAAGAATTCGCCCACGATGAACCACACATACGATGTCCTGATCGTCGGCAGCGGCCTGGCGGGCCTGACCGTTGCCCTGCATCTCGCGGCCGACAAGAAAGTCGCGGTCCTGTCCAAGAAAGCCCTGCTCGACGGCGCCAGTAACTGGGCGCAGGGCGGTATCGCCGCGGTTCTCGATTCCCAGGACAGCCACGACGAACACATTGCCGACACCCTGGTGGCCGGCGCCGGCCTGTGCGACGAGGCGGCCACCCGCAGCATTGTCGAAGGCGGGCGTTCCGCGATCGATTGGCTCATCGAACTCGGGGTCCCGTTCACGCAGGATCAAGGCGCGGAGCTCGGCTTTCACCTGACTCGCGAAGGCGGCCATAGCCAGCGGCGCATCATCCATGCGGCTGATGAAACAGGCCACCTCGTGCAGCTCACGCTTGAACAGCGAGTGCGTGCCCATCGCAACATCACGCTGCTGGAGCACCATTCCGCCGTCGAACTCATCACCAGCCGCATTCTCGGCGCATCCCAGGCGCCCGAGGATGCGCGCACACTCGCGCGCTGCCTGGGCGCCTATGTGTACGACGAGGTCCATGACATCGTCCATACCGTCCTTGCCTCCAACGTGGTCCTCGCCACGGGTGGCGCAGGCAAGGTCTACCTGCACACCAGCAACCCCGACACAGCCACGGGCGATGGTATCGCCATGGCCTGGCGCGCGGGCTGCCGGGTGGCGAACATGGAGTTCATGCAGTTCCATCCCACCTGCATGTACCATCCCAACGCCAAGTCGTTCCTGATTTCAGAGGCGGTGCGGGGCGAGGGCGGGGTGCTGCGCCTGCCCGCGGGCGCCGGTGCCGACGCCGGCAAACGGTTCATGCAATGGCACGACGAGCGGCTGGAACTTGCGCCGCGCGATGTGGTGGCCCGGGCGATCGACTTTGAAATCAAAAAGCACGGCCTCACGCATGTCGAGCTCGACATCAGTCACCGTCCGCCCGAGTTCATCCGCGAACATTTCCCGACGATCCACGCCCGTTGCCTGGAGTTCGGCATCGACATCACGCGCGAACCCATCCCGGTGGTGCCCGCCATGCATTTCACCTGCGGCGGCGTGGTCATCGACCTGAACGGGCGCACCGACATCCCCGGTCTGTATGCTGTTGGCGAAACTGGCTATACCGGCTTGCATGGGGCCAACCGTCTGGCCAGCAATTCCCTGCTCGAATGCCTGGTGATCGGCCGCAACGCCGCGCATGACATCGACGCCCGCAAGGATGCGCCGCCGCATGCGCCGGGCGAGGTGCCCGCCTGGGACGACAGCCGTGCGCGGGATTCCTCCGAGGCGGTCCTGGTCACGCACGCCTGGGACGAGGTACGGCGCCTGATGTGGAATTACGTCGGCATCGTGCGCAGCCAGAAACGCCTCGGGCGTGCGCGCCAGCGTATCGCTATGCTCGAACAGGAAATCGAGGATTATTATCAGGCGCATCGCGTGACCAGCGACCTGCTCGAATGCCGCAACCTGATCCAGGTGGCGGCGCTGGTGGTGACCAGTGCGCTGCTGCGTAAGGAAAGCCGGGGGCTGCATCACTGCCAGGATTATCCGTGGGTGTTGCCCAAGGCTTTGCCCACCGTCCTCACGCCCGAGGAGGGGTTTCGCTGATTTTCCAGAGGGCAGGGCGGCCTTTGGTTTTCCTATGGCGCAGGGTTTCGGCCCGTCAGACGATGCGCATCGAATAATCCACCGCCTTGACATCCTTGGTCAGGCTGCCGACCGAGATCCGGTCCACGCCGGTTGCGGCGATGGCGCGGACGGTGTCATGGCTGATGCCGCCCGAGGCTTCGAGCAGGGCGCGGCCCTGGTTGATGCGCACGGCCTCGGCGAGATCGGCCAGGCTGAAATTATCCAGCAGGACCGATACGGCGCCGGCCGCGATCGCCTCGGCCAGTTCGCCGAGGGTTTCCACCTCGATCTGGATCGGGACATCATGCGGCAGGGCCATCGCGGCACGCAGGGCCGGCCCGATCCCGCCAGCGGCGGCGATGTGATTTTCCTTGATCAGGACCCCGTCGTACAGTGCCAGGCGCTGATTGCGCCCGCCGCCGACACGAACTGCGTATTTCTGGTCTAGGCGCAGGCCAGGGAGGGTCTTGCGCGTGTCGAGGATGTCGGCGCGCGTGCCGGCGATCAGATCGACGTAGCGCCGGGTGGCCGTAGCCACCCCCGAGAGCATTTGCAGGAAGTTCAGCGCAGTGCGCTCGGCGGTCAGCAGCGCGCGCGCCGGGCCGCGCAGCCTGCAGACGGTCGAATCAGCCGCCATCGGATCGCCCTCGGCGTAGTTCCAGTCGATGCGGATGCCGCCGTCGATCCGATGCATGACGGCTTCAAACCAGGGCGCGCCGCACAGCACCGCCGCCTCGCGCACGATGACCCGGGCCTCGGCAACCCGGTCGGCGGGAATCAGCAGGCCAGTGACATCGCCCTCGCCGACGTCCTCGGCCAGCGCGCGGTCGATATTGGCCTCGAACGAGGCCTGGAGCGCGGGAGGGAAGGGGATGTGGCGATTGCGCAGGGTGGTGACCGGCGCGCTCATGCGGGACCCATATTCGAGAACAGGGCCTGCTCGTGAGCCAGATCGGGACCGGGCTGCACATTGCGCTTGCGCTGCGCCGCGAAATCCAGCATGCGATCGATGCAGACCTTGGCTTGACGGCCCACGACTGGGTCCAGCAGGACCTCGTTGTGGCCGAACTCGAGCGAATCGGCCAGGCCCTTGAGCGAATTCATGGCCATCCATGGGCAGTGGGCGCAGCTCTTGCAGGTCGCCGACTCGCCGGCTGTGGGTGCGGCGAGGAACGTTTTATCCGGCGCGGCCTGGCGCATCTTGTGCAGCAGGCCCTGATCGGTGGCGACGATGAAGGTCGAGGCGCTGGACTCGCTGACCGCGGCCAGCAGGCGCGAGGTCGATCCGACTACATCGGCCTGGGCGACGACCGAGGAAGGAGACTCGGGATGCACGAGAATCACGGCATCGGGGTGCTCCTGGCGCAGCAGGTCGAGCTCGATTCCCTTGAATTCGTCATGTACCAGACAGGATCCTTGCCACAGCACCATGTCGGCGCCCGTTTCGCGCTGGATGTACGTGCCCAGGTGGCGGTCGGGCGCCCAGAGGATCTTGTGCCCCTGGCGGTGCAGCTCGGCCACGATATCCAGGCCGATCGACGAAGTCACCATCCAGTCCGCCTGGGCCTTGACCGCCGCGCTGGTGTTGGCGTAGACCACCACGGTGCGGTCGGGATACTGGGCGCGGAACTGCCCGAAGGCGACCGGGTCGCAGCCCAGATCCAGCGAACAGGTTGCATCCAGGTCGGGCATGAGGATGCGCTTTTCGGGGCTGAGAATTTTGGCGGTTTCGCCCATGAAGCGCACACCGGCCACGACCAGGGTCTGAGCCGCGTGATCGCGCCCGAAACGGGCCATTTCCAGTGAATCCGAGACGCAGCCGCCGGTTTCCTCGGCCAGATCCTGGATATCGGAATCCACATAATAATGCGCGACCAGCACCGCGTCGCGAGCCTTGAGCAGAGTGCGGATGCGGTTTTTCTGGAATTCGCGTTCCTGGGCGGACAGCGGTGGAGGGACTCTGGCCCAGGCTTCGGCCACGCCATAGGTGCCCGTGGCCATGTCGGGCTGGTCGAATTCGATGGTCTTGGTGCGGGACGACATGATGCGTAAGAAACAATAGAGGAAGTATTCATCATACTTGACATCCTTTCCGGCTCAAAGAATCTGATGCGCTACAATGGCGCCGCACCCGTCATCGGGGAGTAGCCGCTGCGCCGCATCATCCGCGCGCAGGCATGCGTCAACATACTTGGCCGTTCGGCCGTGGCGCTTGCAGCCTTTTGCCTGGCAAGACCTTTGACTGCGCCGTTCCACCGCATGGGGCCGGAGGATGGCGTAGTCGCGCCAGCCCCGACATGACTCGATATGGATGCATTCCTGATTTCCACCGGCATCGTCGCCCTGAGCGAAATGGGCGACAAGACGCAATTGCTGACCATCGTGCTGGCCGCGCGCTTCAAGCGTCCCTGGACCATCTGTCTGGGCATCCTGCTCGCCACCCTGGCCAACCATGCGCTCGCAGGGCTGTTGGGCATTGGTGTAGCCCATTGGATGGCCCCCGAGGTCCTGCGCTGGGTGGTCGGCTTGTCGTTTCTCGTCATGGCGGGCTGGTTGCTGGTGCCCGACAAAATCGACGAGGCGGCGGCGCAGCCCATGCGGGGCCTGGGCGTTCTGGGCGCGACGCTGGTGATGTTCTTTCTCGCTGAAATGGGCGACAAGACCCAGATTGCCACGGTGGCCCTGGCGGCGCGGTATGAAAATCTGCTTGCGGTGGTCCTCGGCACCACGGCGGGCATGATGCTGGCCAACATCCCCGCCGCATTCCTGGGCGAAGCAATCGCCCGGCGGGTGCCGATGCGCCTGGTGCATGGGATCGCGGCGGCGATCTTCGCCCTCCTGGGCGGGCTGACGCTGTTCAACGTCGGGCGGTTGTTCTGACTGAGTCCGGCCAATCAGTACGTGGCCAGCGTTCTGCCGTTGAACGCAACAAACGAATTGGTCGACTTCATGCGAGCCTTTGGGGTACAACAATAATAATATTGATTTATATCAAGGAGAAGGGCATGACATTCAAGAATATAGTCGCTGCGGCCGCCCTGACTCTCGGTGCGGCGGTCCTGGTGCCGAGCCACGCCCAGGCCGAGGACTTGAGGATCGGTCTGGTGCTGTCGATGTCGGGGCCGTTCTCGGACTACGGCAAGCAGATCGAGAACGGCATCAAGCTGTTCATGGCCGAACGCGGCGATACCGTGGCCGGCCGCAAGGTCGTACTCATCGTCAAGGACGATACGGGGATGGCGCCGGCGGTGGCCAAGCGCCAGGCCCAGGAGCTGTTGATCAAGGACAAGGTCGCCATCCTGGCCGGCTTCGACCTGACGCCCAATGCGCTCTCGGTCGCACCCCTGGCGACCGAGGCCAAGGTGCCGATGATCGTCATGAATGCCGCGACATCCTCGATCACCGAGAAATCGCCGTACATCGCCCGGGTATCCATGACCCTGTCGCAAGGCTCCTGGGCGATTGCCCAGTGGGCACGCCAGCATGACATCGGATCGGCCTATATCCTGGTGGCGGATTACGGTCCGGGGCATGATGCTCAGGAGCAGTTCAAGAAGACATTCACCGAACTGGGCGGCAGGGTCGCGGGCGAGGTGCGCACCCCGGTCAATACGCCGGATTACAAACCCTTTCTCGAGCGCGTCAAGGACGCCAAGCCGGATGCGCTGTTCTTTTTCGTGCCGCCAGGCAGCTCGATGGTTGCGCTCGCCAAAGAGTTCAAGAACATGGGCCTGGACCAGCAGGGCATTCGCGTCATGGGACCGGGGGACATGACCGATGAAAACTCCCTGCCGGCGCTGGGCGATTCCGCACTGGGCATGATCACCGCCTTCCACTATTCCGCCGTGCACGATTCGCCCGAGAACAAGGCGTTCGTCGCTGCCTATGCCAAGGCCTATCCTGGCGGCCATCCGAACTTCATGGCCGTGGGCGGCTACGATGGCATGCGGCTGATCTATGACGCACTCGAGGCCACGGGGGGCGATGCCGGCGGCGATGCCTTCATCGCCGCCGTCAAAGGGATGAAGTGGCTCAGCCCGCGCGGCCCCGTCCAGATCGATCCCGAAACGCGCGACATTGTCCAGAACGAGTACGTCCGCAGGATCGAGCGCGTCAACGGCGAATTGCAGAATGTTGAGTTCTTTATGTTCGAGGCCGTCAAGGATCCTGGCAAATCGCCATGACTGAATGAAATACAAAAACCATCAATTGTCATGTCAGCGCCAATCATTCCGGTAACCCGAGTCTCCTCTTGACCTCGCGCCGTCGCGCAAGCCTCGCCGTTGGCGGCGAGGTCAAGCGAGGCCATTCCAATACGGTGCCGAAGGCACCCTTGAATGATGGCGGAGAAGCGCCGGCCGAAAGGCCGGCGTTCTTCACTCATACATTCGAAACGAGCGCTGTTCTGGCCGGTTGACGGGCCATTTACGCCAGGCACAAGGGAACTGGCGGCATCTATGGGATTGGCAAATTACATAAATTGTTAACATTGTCATACTTAGCAAAAAATTTGACTCCAGCCGTTTCTTTTTTTCACGAATAAGTTAACATTGTCATTGTTGGAAACAATTGTGAATTCAACAGACGGAATGTAGATAAGTGTCGATCACTCTTTAGGTAAAGCCCGGCAAGTCAGGCGCTGGGTTCATACAAGGGTTTCTTGGCACCGCATCCGTTGCCTCGTTGGCAATCCCATTTTCTCCAGGACGAAGGCCCTGCTCTCTACCGAGAGCCAGGGCTGACAACGCATGGACCACAACTCTTACCAAGGCTTGAGGATAGCGATGAACCACACCTATAAAACCATCAGGAACAAGAAAACCGGCGCCTATGTCGCCGTTTCCGAAATCGCCAAGGGGCGAGGCAAGAGCAGCCGCCATAGCGTGGCCGCCGCCGCCTGTTTCGCGATTACAGCCATGGCGAACATGGCTTACGCTGATACTTCGATCGGCGATTCGCTCATTGCGAACCCAGGCGGAGAGATCTGCACCCGGTCAGAGAATTCTGGACCCTGGGTCTGCCAAGTGCCGACGCAGGACGGGGGCTGGGCGACCTTTACCGATGTGCCGGAGAATCCTACCAACACTGGTCCCGATTTGAATACGCTGCAGGGCTGGATGAATGCGCTGGGCAGAAGTTCTATCTTGATAGGCGACAAAACTACGCAGGCGACAGGCATTTACGGTATTGCCATAGGCAAGGGATCGATGGCCAACGGGGATCAGTCCATCGCGATTGGTTCGGACGAAGCGGGCACCACAGAAGCCGGAAAATACGGCGTGGTGATCGGTGCCAAAGCGTCTGCCACGGGCTCCGCTACCTTTGGCGTTGCGATTGGCTATAACGCGTATGTCAAAGGCAATGATGACCCAGATAGTCCGCCTGGCGGCATTGCGGTGGGCTATAGGGCCAGAGCGGAGAGTAGCGCGACAGCATTGGGAGGAAGCGCAAAAGCAGATGGGAAGTTCTCCACTGCGATTGGCAATGGAACGAATGCCAAGGGTTCTGAAAGTATCGCGTTGGGGCTTGCGGCAAACGCAAGCACGGACGGTTCCATGGCGATCGGTTCTAGGACCACTGCATCTGGTTTTCAAAGCCTCGCGCTGGGCTATAGCGCCACTGCATCCGCTAGCGACGGGATTGCTTTGGGTGCGTATTCAGTTGCTTCCACGCCAGCCAATGTAGAGGGCTTCGTGCCGGAGAGCGCTTCCGACGCTCTGGCCAATGTGATCCGAGACACCAAAAGCACCCTGGGAGCGCTCAGCGTTGGCAATGTCGCCGCCGGTAAATTCCGCCAGATCACCGGCGTGGCGGCCGGCACGGCGGATAGTGATGCCGTCAATGTTGCGCAATTGAAAGCTACGGCGAAAACATCGACGGCCCTGGGCATGAACTTCGCGGATGGCAGTGGCAGCGTCGTGCATC
>JBEBRQ010000055.1:0-18573 GCA_040394755.1 Castellaniella defragrans
AAAAGGCCCCCACGCTGCGCCTGCGGCTTGCTGCCCCCCAAGGGGGCGCTTTTTGCCTTGGGGCGGCCCGGCGGCAAAAAAGGCCCCCACGCTGCGCCTGCGGCTTGCTGCCCTACGAGACAAAAAAATCCCCGAGGCTCGGAGAGGCTCGGGGAAGGTACTGCGATCGATCGGAAACCGGCCGCGAGACCGGCCGCGATCGGCAGGAGACGATCAGTTGGCGGCAGCGGCGCGGCGAGCGCGGGGCGCGGCCTTGGTGGTCGTCTGGGCCACGTCGGCAGCGGCTTTCAGCGTCGCATTGGTCGCAGCGGTGATGTTCGACTCGGCGGCGTCGGCGGCCTGACGGGCTGCCTTGGCGACCGTTTCATAAGCATTGGTCGCAGTTGCCAGCGAGGACTTCAGCAACGCCACAGCGCCTTCGGAACCGGTGGGGGCATTGCGCGAGATCTGCTCGATGGCGTCCGTGACTTGCTGCTGGCTTTCGCTGAACTGGGCTTCGGCCAGCTTGCTCAGGTCGCCCTGCATATCGGACAGGATTTCATAGACATGCTTGCCATAGGCCACAGCCTGATCGGGATGGACCAGCGAAGACGTGAAGGCCAGGACTTCCTGGGCATCCTTCAGATCGATGGCTTCCTGGGACTTGCCGACGACGTCTTCGAGAACGGCCTTGGTGGCCTTGAGATTCAGGTCGACCAGCTTTTCGAAGCTATTGAAAAAAGCGCCTTGGACAGCCCGCAGGTTTTCGAGGGCGGCTTTCTGGCTGGCTAGCAGGTTTTGCGAGGTTGCGCTCATGATGACTAACTCCTGTAAGTGAAGAAGGTCGTCCTCTAGGCATTTGCCCGGCGCCTTCTATGCTGCATTGCACAATTGAAATTCTACCTGAATTTTAGGCTATGTCAATATTATTTTGCTGCAATGCAACAAACAGAAATCTGCTCCTCAGTGCCCGGCCTCGTAGCCCAGCGCTTCCGAAATCCGCGCAGCGGTACTGAGCAGCACGGGAATCCAGTCGTCGCGCATGCGCTCGGCGGGCGCCGACAGCGACAGCCCGGCCAGCAGCGCGCCGGTGTCGTCGTAGACTCCGGCGGCAATGCAACGCACGCCCAGCTCCAGCTCCTCGTTGTCGCGCGAATAGCCGTGGCGCCGCACCAGCGCCAGTTCGCGCTCGAGCTGATCGAGCTCGGTGATGCTGTTGCGGGTCGTGCCGGCCAAGCCGGTGCGCATGGCATAACCGCGCACGTTGCGCTGATCCCACATCGACAGGAACAGCTTGCCGGTCGACGTCAGGTGCAGCGGCGCGCGACCGCCAATGGCGCGCACGACCTGCATGCCGGAGCGCTCGCTCCAGGCGCGCTCGATGTAGACGATCTCATCGGCCTGCTGCAGGGACAGGTTGACGGTCTGCCCGGTCTGCTTGTGCAGCTCGCGCATCGGGCCGATCGCCGCGGCGCGCACATCCAGCCGCCCCTTGACCAGCGAGCCCAGCTCGAGCAGACGCATGCCGAGCCGGTACAGGCCGCTGTCGACGCGTTCGACATAGCGCCCGACGGCAAGGTCGCTCAGGATGCGATGCACCGTGGAAGCATGCAGGCCGGTCGCCGCCGACAGATCCTTGAGCGCGACCGGATCGTGCTGGCTTGCCAGGACGTCGAGGATGCGCATCGCCCGGTCCAGGACCTGAATGGTCACCGGCGCACGCCGGCTGCCGCCCGGGGTCACGCCGACGCCGTTGGCAAAAGAATCGGAAGAATGGGTTGACAGGGAAGGGAGACGGGCCATGGTTCGAGGTTGATGCAATGCAACAATTCCATACTATGAAATTCACATTCAGATGGCAAGCATTTTTTCAATCGATCGGCGCACATGGCCAGACTTGTTCAGAGCCCCTAGGGCGGATTCAATAGACCGCCGACGCGCTCGGCCTCGGCGCGCAGATAGGCCAGCGCCTCGGCGGCCGGGCCCGGAGGGCCCTTGACGCCCAGTTCGATGTGCGGACGGACCCCCTCGCCACCGACACTGGGCAGGCTGAAGGCCTTGACGCCGACCCAGCGCGCCTCCAGCGCCTCGAGCGCCGGCGTGATGCGCGATTCGGGAATCCCGAAAATCAGGAAGGAATGCTCGATCCGCTCGATCCGGTGATGCCACTGCGCATAGCGGGTATCCAGGGTCCAGGTCATCATGGCTTCGGCCATGACGGGAAACCCCGGCATGAAGGTGTGATCGTGGATGAAAAAGCCCGGAATCTTGTTATAGGCATTCGGGACGATCTCGGCACCGATTGGAAAGACACCCATTTGCAGGCGCTGGCGGTTCTCGGGAGTACTCATGTCGGCGCTGCCCTGGCCGCGCGCGGCCATGTCGGCGCAGCGCTCGCCGATCAGGCGTTCGGCCTCGGGATGCAGGACGAGGTCCACCCCCAAGGCGCGGGCGCATGCCTGGCGGGTCCGGTCGTCGGGGGTCGCGCCGATGCCGCCGCAGCAGAATACGATGTCGCCGGTGGCGAAGCTGCGCGTCAGGCAGCGGGTGATGTCGTCCTCATCGTCCGAGATGAACTCGGCGGCATTGAGCGCCAGCCCCCGGGCCGACAGCAGTTCGATGAGCTTGGAAAAATGTTTGTCCTGCCGGCGGCCGGACAGGATCTCGTCGCCAATGGCGATCAGGCGGATTCTCGGAGGCTGGGACATGGCGGTGACGTCAAAGATCGATGATGTTTTCGGCACGCAGCCGACGGATGGCCTCGAGGCAGAAATGCGCATAGACCAGGGCCGAGAACACCGGGATCACCAGCCAGGCGGGCGGGATCAGGTTGATCAGCGCAAGGCATCCACCCATCAGCCAGAAGTGACGATTGTAGCGCCGCCACAGCAGGCGGCGCTCGGCCACGCTGGCATGTTCGATCATGGCGTCCACACGCAACATGCGCGTGAAGGCAAAGGCCCACCAGAATACCGGCAGGATCAGCGCGAACGGCGGGATCAGCCACAGCGGCATGGTGAGCAGCCAGCCGATACAGAACAGCAGGCCGACCCAGACGGCATTCCAGACGCCCAGTACCAGAGTGTTCGTGCCCTGGCGCCGCAAACCTTTGTATTCGCGGTTTTCCAGATGCCGCAACACCAGCGGCATCACGAATACGGCCGCAATCACCAGGCCGAGGATTCCGGCCATGGGCAGCAGGATGCCGGCGGCCAGCAGGGGCACCAGCCAGAGCTTCAGGGAAAACAGCCCGGCAGCGACCAGCCAGCCGTCGATGGTGTTGAAGAACCCCCAGCCCGACGCCTCGCCATTGAGCCAGGCCGTCAAGGGATCCCAGAACAACCACAACAGCACCACCGCGCCCAGGAATGCGATGACGAAAGGCAGCAGCAGGGCGGCCAACATGCGGGGGTGCAACTGGCTGACCAGGGCGCGGCGCAAGGCCTGGGCGACCAGGCCCAGGCTCTGGGGGCGGCCGCGCTCGCGCAAGGCCGGATCGTATCGGGTCATGTGGACTTTCCCTTTCAGAGGAGGGTAGGGACAGCCCATTGCTGGACCATCCCCCCCTAAGAACCGGACTTGCGACTTTCACCGCATCCGGCTCAAGCACGACATTCCAATTCCAAGATTCATGGCCGGAGTTTACTAGCCCCAGTCTTGGAACCGGTTACTAAGCCCCTTCCGGGGCCGGCTTTGCAACAGTCAACCCAAGTACATGCAGCCGGATATGACAGACCGAGTGCATGAGCACCCGGTTGGACAACAGATCAGACCCGCCATCCACCTTGCGGACAAGGTGGTGGTCGTGCCAGGCCGACATCTGGTCTATCGGTTCGCCGCACAATGCGCAGCGTCCCTTTTGAGACATATACAGCGAGATGAGTTGCTTCCGAAACATCAGGTTCTTCACCATCCGTTTCACCCGCAATTCCTCGCCGTACTGCTCCCAGGCCGGATCAAAAGGGTTGTATTCCCCCTTGATCTTTTGATGCCGGACGATCTCCGTATCGGAGAGCCGATACAGCTTGATCGTCTGTTTTGAACCATACTCCGTTATCCAGTTTGCCGCGAACTCCTGTCGATCATCGAGGCGTGTCCAATACTTCCAGACACACCACGCCAGCGTTTTCCTCGGATGGCGCCGCTTCGACCAGCGAACCAACCGCCAGTGAATCAGGTGATCCATCCGACTGAACGCGCTTTTCGCCACGACCGGCTGATGATATTTTGCCCAACCTCGAAGGATCGGGTTCAGCTGGCGAAGAAGATTCTCCTGCTTGCTGTGCAGATGACTACGAATGACTTCCTTCACCTTGTCGTAGAACGCTTTCACGTTTTTTCGGCTTGGCTTGATGAGCAGGGTTCCCTTGTACTTGCGGAAATTCCACCCCAGGAAGTCGAAGCCTGCGTCAATGTGTACGACCTTCGTCTTAACCGGCGATAGCCGCAAACCCCGTTGTACGAGAAATGCTTCTACCCACGGCTTGACCTCGGATTCCAGAATCTCTTTCGAGACGCCGGTAATCACAAAGTCGTCCGCGTACCGGATGACATTGACTTTCAGCTTCTTGGCCTTGGTTGAACCAAGCTTCACCCGAAGGTGATCTATCAGGTTTCGCTCCAAGCCATTCAGAGCCATGTTCGCCAGGGTTGGCGAAATAATGCCGCCTTGCGGCGTTCCTTCCTCGGTTCGCGATAACTGGCCTTTGTGTACGACTCCGGCCTTCAACCACTTGCGCAGCACGTCCGTGTCCATAGGGACATTGGCGAGCAGCCATTCGTGATTGATGTGATCAAAGCAGCCTTGAATATCCGCTTCCAGAATCCATCGGGACGAGTCCTTTCTGGACAGGCATACGAATATCTGGCTCATGGCGTCCGCCGTCGAGCGATTCCGTCGAAAGCCGTAGCTGTTCGGGTCGCTCGTGGTTTCCGCCACAGGCTCAAGACCAAGCATGTGCAACGCTTGCATGGCCCGGTCGAACATCGTGGGAATGCCCAAAGGGCGTTCCTTTCCGTTCGGCTTGGGGATAAAGACCCTACGTAAAGGCAGGGGCCGGTATCCTCTTTGCCGCTTCAATCGATCTACCGCATCCCGTTTCAGGGCAGGAGTATCCCATAGCACGCGATCAACGCCAGGCGTTCGCTTGCCTTGGTTTTCCGTCACTCGCCTTACCGCCAAGGCTCTGGCGGAAAACGAGTGTGTGAGAGATCGTTGCAAGGCTTTCACCCTGCGCCAATCCTTCTCATGCGCAGCCTTCGCTATGCGTTTCTGCGTCGTTCTCACGTGCCGCTCCGCCAGCCGCCAATCGATGGCGTGCCAGCTTTGCGGTTCGCGCGAGGGCGCAGAATCTTTATCGCTAAAGATCATTCTCATGCAGTCCTCTCGAAAAATGATCCTTGAGGACGCATGAGTCCCCGAAGGGATAAATGCATCCCTTCGGATATTGATGAACTCAGACAGTCGATAACGACGGTCGTACCGCGTGGAAGTCTGCGCGCTTTCGCGCCGGGGCAAAGTTTGAACCCCTATGCCGTCCATTACAGACGGCCATTCGCTTTTTCCACAATCCCATACCCCCTTGCCCGACAGGTCGCCTTGCGGCTTCCCTGCCCTAGATGCCTAAGACATCGCGGGCGGACAGTGGGGCTTACCACGTTCCCTGATCTACCGGCACCGCTTGCGCGGTGTCTATCCACTTAGGGTCCGCCTTTTCCAGGGCTGTGCAATGGCGACGTATGTCCAGTATTGACGGACATATCCGACAGCATGCCTTTTGGCTATGGCCTGACAGCAGGCTTTGGCCATTCAATGATTACCTGGATTCAACCGGCGATTCACTTGTATTACCCATATGGAACTAGCCTAGTCCCTCAACCGCCCTCCTGCTGGCAGTCTCCACGCCGATTCTCGCGAATCAGACGCGCTGTAAACAACACAGGGGTACATTGTCCGGCGGGCTTCGCACAGCGCCATTACTGGCATTGCACGCCGCTGTAGGCTACTCGCGGTCGCACGCAAGGTCACAGGAAACAATCAGACCGCAATCGTCTAGTGACAAGGCAAATCAGAGCTTTTCGCTCTATAAAAGAAAGAAAGCGTCCGGCGATGATGCACTTCAGCCCGAGGACGGGTAAAGTTTGATGTCGTTATGTTTCGTTTCAATTTTCTTGATAAGAAAGCATTAAAATGTCGTTTAGCAACAACAAACGCCCGGATGCTTGTGGCATCAAGGCTTGAACGAACGTGCCCAAAGGCAACGACAACACGGAGGGAGTGGGTACCCTCTAGGACTTTTCTTTCCAGGCTCCACAGCGGGAAAACCGCTGTCAGTGTGCGTTCTGGAGCGGAGCACACTTGGCAAGAGCGACATACGTGTCGCACCAATACAATCATCATAGACAAACAACCGGACCATTGTCTGCATGACCGTATTCAATCCCCACACTGACCCGCGGGCGTTGCGCGAGCGCCTCGCGGCCCACCCGGGCCTGCGGATCGCCTGCTATTGCGCCGCATGGTGTGATACCTGCGCGCAATACCGGCCCGCCTTCGAGGAACTGGCCCAGCGGATGCCAGAGACCCTGTTCCTCTGGATCGACATCGAAGACAATCCCGAATGGCTGGGCGACGAGGACGTCGAAAATTTTCCGACGCTGCTGCTGCAGGATCGGGAGGGAACGAGATTCTGGGGGCCCCTGCTGCCGCACACCCAGCACCTCGAGCGCCTGGCGCGCGCGGCGGGGGCGATGCCGCTCATTGATGCCGGGCCAGGGAATCTGGAGAATTTCTGAACGGGCCGGGCAACCCGGCAGGCTGATCCGAACAGGGTATCAGGAGGACTTGGAGGTCCCGCCGCCCAAAAGGACGCCCACCGACCGGCGTGCGGGGATGACTGCTGGCCGTCGGCCCGACTGTTCGGGTCCCGCCGGATCCGCGGAACACGCTGCGGGAACGTAGGGCTTGGTGAAGAACTCGTCGACCGGCGCCTCGTCATGCCAGGGGTGCGCGCCGCCGCGGTGGCTGCCGACGGGACGCCGACGCGAAGCACGCGGCAATTCGAGCTCGCCGCGCGGGATCTTGACCTTGATGAGTTTCTCGATATCCAGCAGATAGCGTTCCTCATCCGGGGCAAAGAACGCAATCGCCTCGCCCGAGGCGCCCGCCCGGCCAGTACGCCCGATGCGGTGGACGTAATCCTCGGCGCTGTAAGGCAGGTCGTAGTTGATGACGCAGGGCACCCCGGCGACATCCAGGCCGCGCGCGGCGACGTCCGTGGCCACCAGGACCTCGAGATCGCCGGCCTTGAAGGCGTCGAGGGCCTTCATCCGGTCGATCTGGGACTTGTCGCCGTGGATAGACTCGGCGCGCACGCCGTCCTGCGCCAACTGGCGCGCCAGACGGCTGCAACCGATTTTCGTGTTCGAAAAAACGATGACCTGATTGAGGTTGCGCGATTTCACCAGATGCACCACCGCCCGGCGCTTGTCGTCGCCGGTCAGGGGATAGGCCACCTGGGTGACGTTGTCGGCCGTGGCGTTGGGACGCGCGACCTCGACCTCGACCGGATTGCGCAGAAAACTGCGACCGAGCTTGCGGATCTCGGGGCTGAACGTCGCCGAAAACAGCAGGCCCTGGCGCCCCTCGGGCAGCAGCCGCACGATACGGTCCAGATCAGGCAGGAAGCCCATATCGAGCATCCGATCGGCCTCGTCCAGCACCAGAATGCCGACCTGCGCCAGGCTGACGTTGCGTTGTTCGATGTGATCCAGCAGGCGGCCCGGCGTGGCGATGAGGATCTCGCAACCCTGGCGCAACAGGTCGCGCTGCGGCCGGATATCGACGCCACCGAACACCACGGCGGTGCGCAGGGGCACGCGGCTGCTGTAGAGAGCGACGTTGGCGTGCACCTGATCGGCCAGCTCGCGGGTGGGCGTGAGGATCAGCGCGCGCACCGGATGGCGCGCCGGGGACGCGCTATTGCTGGCGAACGGCATCAATCGATGCAGGATGGGCAGCGAAAACGCGGCGGTCTTGCCCGTGCCGGTCTGCGCGGCGCCCATGACGTCGCGCCCTGCCATGACCAGCGGAATCGCCGCGGCCTGGATCGGGGTCGCCGAGACATAGCCCGTCGCCTCGACCGCCTGCATGATGCCCGGGTGCAGGCCGAAGCTGGAAAAGGGAACGGATTGCGCGGCGGGGGGGTCGGTGCGAGGGGTATCTGTCATCTGATGCGGTTGTTGCGAACGCTACTATTCGTGGGCGCGCGCGTCCATAATCTTTCTATTTTAGCGCGCTTAGCCCTGGGCTGGGCAATTGGTACAATAAATGACTTCCCATCGAAGGAGAACGCGATGTCCATGGCAGACCGCGACGGCTTTATCTGGTACGACGGCAAGATGGTTCCCTGGCGCGAGGCCACCACGCACGTACTGACGCACTCGCTGCACTACGGATTGGCGGTGTTCGAGGGCGTCCGGGCCTACAAGACCGACCATGGCACGGCGATCTTCAGACTCGCGGACCATACCCGCCGCCTGTTCAATTCGGCCCACATCTACCAGATGAAAATTCCGTATTCCCAGGACGTCGTCTCCGAGGCCCAGATCGAGGTCGTACGCCGCAACGCGCTCGAATCCTGCTACATCCGCCCGCTGGTGTTCTACGGCTCGGAAAAAATGGGGGTATCGCCGCGCGGCGCTTCCGTCCACGTCGCCATCGCCGCCTGGCCCTGGGGCGCCTATCTGGGTGAGGACGCCTTGCGCCAGGGCATCCGGGTCAAGGTCTCCTCCTACGCCCGCCAGCACGTGAACGTCACGATGCCGCGCGCCAAGGTCGCCAGCACCTACGCCAATTCGATTCTGGCCAACGCCGAGGCGCTGGACCACGGTTACGACGAGGCGATCCTGCTCGACACCGAGGGTTTCGTGGCCGAGGGCTCCGGGGAAAACATCTTCATGGTGCGCGACGGCGTGCTGTACGAACCCGAGATCGCTTCGGCCCTGACTGGAATCACGCGCGACACCATCCACCAGCTCGCCGCCGAGCTCGGCATCCAGGTCGTTACGCGGCGCCTGACGCGCGATGATCTGTACATCGCCGACGAGGCGTTCTTCACCGGCACCGCCGCCGAAGTAACACCCATCCGCGAGATCGACGGTCGCCAGATCGGCGTCGGCGAACGCGGGCCGATCACCGGGCAGCTGCAAAAGGCGTTCTTCAACGCCGCCAGCGGCAAGACCCCGAAATTCCACCATTGGCTCGCCAAGGTCTAGGGCCAGCCGCCAGGCCGGGCGCAGACCGCCCGGCCGACAAACACCAGGACACACTGTATGAGCAGCATGCCAAAAGCCCCCGAACAGGACATCATCTACGTCGGCGCGGACGATCTGCCGATCCACTGCCCCGGCCCCAAGTCTCCCCTGTGGAGCATGCACCCGCGCATCTACATCGAGGTCGCCAAATCCGGCGTCGCCAAGTGCCAATACTGCGGCGCCCGGTACGCGCTGCACGAGGGTGAAAAACTCCACGGGCATCACTGAAAGGCCCGTGGGCGCGCGCATCGACACCAGCCCATACCCTGTTCCGGCCTGGCTGCCTGGCGGTCACGCGCAGACCTTGTATGGCGCCCTGTTCGCGCAGCATCATCGCGTGCACTTCGTGCGCGAGCGCATCGAAACGACGGACGGTGATTTCCTCGACCTGGACTGGTGCGGCCCGGGACTGCGCGCCGAGCGGCTGGCCGACGGTTCGGTCGCCCCGCATGAAACCGAGCTGGCCCTGACGGGCGCGCGGCGCTGGATACGCGACGACGACTGGGGAAACCTGCCCGGCGATTGCAATGCGCTGATCCTCTTTCACGGGCTCGAGGGCAACAGCCTCAGCCACTACAGCCAGTCGATCGCCCATGATTTCCGGGCGCGCGGCTGGATCGTGGCGATCGCCCACTTTCGCGGCTGCTCGGGCTTCCCCAACCGCATGGCGCGGGCCTATTACTCGGGCGACACGCCAGAAATCGAAAGCATCCTGCGGCATGCCAACCAACGCCTGCCGGGCGCGCGCTGGCATGCCGCGGGAATCTCGCTGGGCGGCAACGCCCTGCTGAAATACCTGGGT
Source organism: Castellaniella defragrans (assembly GCA_040394755.1). GTDB lineage: Bacteria > Pseudomonadota > Gammaproteobacteria > Burkholderiales > Burkholderiaceae_B > Castellaniella > Castellaniella defragrans_A. The sequence goes on from JBEBRQ010000055.1 coordinate 10,097, forward strand.
GAAGCAAGCGCCGGCCATATCCCTATCACGGCCGCGGCCGCGGTCTCGGCCCCGATGGACCTGCCCGTCTGCGGGCACAGGCTCTCGGATACCTTCCTGGGCCGCCAACTGTACTGCCGCCATTTCCTGAGAACGATCCGGCGCAAGATCCTTGCCAAGGCCAGCAGTTTCCCCGGCTCGATCGATGTGGCGCGCAGCCAGCGGATGCGAACCCTGCGCGAGTTGGACGATCTGTACACCGCCCCCATGCACGGGTACCGCAATGCACTGGATTACTGGACGCGCGCCGCCAGCCTGCCGGCGCTGCGCGGCATCCGCGTGCCAACGCTGATCCTCAACGCGCGCAATGACCCTTTCGTACCCCAGGCTTCACTACCGGGGACACGCGACGCCTCGGGGGACGTCCTGCTGCACCAGCCCGCGCAGGGCGGTCATGCGGCTTTCGTCACGGCGCCCTTTCCCGGCAACCTGCTGTGGCTGCCGACACGCCTGGCGCGGTATTTCGACACTATGACTTGAACCGTTCCAGGAGGGCGCGCCGGGTGTCGAGTTCTGCGCGCAAGCTGCGGATACGGGTATCGAGCCGGGACTGCTCATAGAAATCGCGGCTCATGGAACGCGCCTGTTGGAGGAGTTCAACCGCGGTGGACAAAGCGCCGGTTTCCTCATGATAGCTGGCCATTGCCTCACGGGCCTCGACCTCGCGTCCCTGGTGCTCAAGACTGGTGGCGAGCACCTTTTTGAAATCGGCGACCTCGGGCCATTGACGGATCCTGGCTCGCAGGAAATCGACGACCTCAGCATCCCGGTCGGCCGCCTGCAGCGCCTGGGCATAGGCCATCGCCACGCCCTGGCTGCCCGGCCAGCGGCGCCAAGCCTGCGTGGCGGTCTCCAGGGCAGCGCCGCCTTGCGCGCGCTCGAGTTCAATTGCCAGGACATCCAGCAGCGGGGCTGTGCCTGCCGCGCGGGCCTCGGCCAGATAGCGACTGGCCGAGGCGAGATCCTTGGCCTGCCAGTCGAGCCACGCCAGACCATACAGCGCAGCGGCGCGGCGCACCCCGCGCGCATCGGCGGCATCGGCGCGCAGCGTCTGCATCATGCGTTGCCGATCCGCGCTGGACTGGGATTGGATCAAACCCAGGCGGACCCGCGCGAACCAGAATTCAGCGCTGTCCGCGTGAACCTGGGGCGCAAGCTCACGCACGCGATTCTCGATGTCGGACATCCGCTGGATCGACAACGGGTGGGTGGAGGCATAACCGCCGCCCTGCCCCTCGTTCAGGCGCGAGGCATTCATCAGGCGCCGAAACATCTCGACCATGCCACGCGGATCAAATCCGGCCTGGCGCATCATCTGCAAGCCCGCGCGATCGGCCTCCTGCTCGGCGCTGCGGGAAAAGCCCAACTGATTGTCGATCGCGGCAGCCTGGCCGAAAGTGGCAACCCCCATGGCCAGATCGCCCTGCCCGGCCAACGCGGCCAACAGCGCGCCAACCATGCTGGCCAGCAGGATGCCAGTGCCCTGGGACTGCTGCGAAATTCCACGCGCGATGTGCCGCTGCATGACGTGGCCGATTTCGTGCGCCAGGACAGCGGCGAGCTCGGACTCGCTCTGCGCGGCGATCACCAGCCCGCTGTTGATGCCGATATAGCCGCCGGGCATGGCGAAAGCGTTGATCTGGGGATCACGCACTGGGAACACGGTGATGCGCTGCTCGATGACCTGAGGCGCGTGCACCGCCAGACTGCGGCCCAGAGCGGTCAGGTACTGATTGATGTCGAGGTCGGGGATATAGGTCGGGTCGTGGCGGCCTTGCGCCATGATGGCATCACCCAACAGGCGCTCGACCTGAGGCGACAGCTCGTCAGCCGAGGCCGAACCCATGCTGGGCAGCCCGGTCGGCTGGGCAGGCAGTGTGCAAGGCACGGCCAGCGCGGCTGCCAGGCACAAGCCACGCGCCAACCGCGGCAGAGGTGCGCTCATGCGACACCCGCCGACACGGGCCGCGGCCGGCGCGGGCGCTGCGGCAAGCGGTTGCGCCCCGACAAGCGCATCAAGGTTCCCAGGGCAACCAGCAGGCCGAAGGTTTCGACCAGGCCCGCCGGAACCCACATGATCAGCCCGCCCAAGACCTGATCATCGACGGCGCTGAAGTCCGACAGCGCGCGGCCACACAGATCGAATACCGGGTAGATATCATGCCGGGTAAAGGTGATGACGGCGCCGGCAACCATCTGCGGCGCCATGGTGAGGATGGGCGACAGAATCCGGGCGCCGGGCCCCATCGCCGCCGGCGGGCTGGGCCGCCGGTCCAGAATCAGGTTCCAATACATGCAACCGCTGATTACCACCGACCAGTTCATGAAGCGATAGATCCGCCAATCCAGCATCGAATAGAACTGGACGGTGGGATCGAGCCAGACCAGCACCAGTGCGACAAACAGCAACGGCACCAGGAACTTGTTCGTGGCCAGGGCCTCTAGAGTGCGAACCACGGAATTCGTGCGGCGCGCCCTGGCCAGCCGCGCGCGCCATGCCAGGGGCAGGCCGGCGCGCATCACCTGGCCCGGATAAGCAGCCATCACCAGCAAGGGGCCCAGATGGTGCAGGACCAGATGCTGCAGGCGATGAATGAAAAACATGCGCTCGGCGTAATAGTCGATGCGGGTATGCAGCGACAGGTACAGCAGGATCATCCCGGCCCAGAACAGCCACTGGCGCGCCTTGCCCACGCGGTGCACCCGGCGGCCGCGCACGAACAGGGCCGCGGCGGCGACAAACGCCAGCACGAGCGTCGGCGAGAACTCCCAGGGCCGCAGCCAGCCGAGCACATCCATCAAAGAGGCCATCCGTCCAGGAAACGCAATGCGCTTAGTTTAAAACATTTGGCGAAAAACCCTGTAAGCAATCGGTAGCGCCGGCGGCGGCCGACTCCACTAGAATAATGGGTTCCCATTCAATCACGCCGTTCCCGCGACAGACCCGTCCATGACTTCCCCCGCATTCGATATCGTCATCATCGGCACTGGGCCGGTGGGCTGCGCCCTGGCCTTGTGCCTGGCGCGGCACGCCCCCGATCCGGGTCGTATCGCGCTGCTGGGTCCAGAACCAGCAGCGCGCGCGGCGGGCGAGATCATCGATCCGCGCACCCTGGCATTGAATCATGGCAGCCGCGCACTGCTCGAATCCCTGGGCGCCTGGCCCGCGTGCGCGGCCGACATCCTCACCGTCCATGTCTCGCAGGCGGGCCATCTGGGCCGGACCCTGATCGATCACCGCGACCTGGGGGTGCCACGCCTGGGCAGCGTCGTCTCCTACGACGATGTGCTGACCACACTGCACGCGGCAGCGGCCGGCAGCGGCATCCGCCGCATCCTCGACCGGCCCGCACGCCCCCAGCCGGGACGGCCGGTGCGACTGAGCGCGGGCGGCACGGACCTCGACGCCCATGCGGCACTGGTTTCGGACGGCGAACGCCCGCGCGGCCTGCGCCGCGACTACGGCCAACATGCCGTACTGTCCACCATCCAGGCGGCCCAACCCGAACCTGGCCGCGCTTTCGAGCGCTTCACTCGGCGCGGCCCGCTGGCCCTGCTGCCCCACCCCGGCGGCGCAGATCTATACAGTCTCGTCTGGTGCATCCCGCCAGACCGCGCTCAGAGCCTCGGTACTCTGGACGACGGCACGTTCGACGCCGAACTCCAGCATGCCTTCGGACAACGTCTGGGCGCCTTGCGCAAGGTCGGCGCAGCCCACGTTTTTCCACTATCGATGCATGCTGGACCCATTCTGCGGGGCACCGGCGTCGCCACGGTCGGCAACGCCGCCCAGACCCTGCATCCGGTCGCCGGCCAGGGCCTGAACCTGGGCCTGCGCGACGCGGCGCAACTGGCCGGCGCCCTGGCGCAGTGGCTCGCCAGACCAGAGGACGACATCCAACCCATACTCACGCGCTTTGCCCGGCAGCGCCGGCTCGACCGCGGCCTGACCCTGGCCATCACCGATACGCTGCCCCGGATTTTCGCCACGGCCAATCCGCTGGCGCAGCACCTGGGCGGGGCGGCCCTGGCCGCCCTGGATCTCGTGCCGGCGCTGCGGACGCCGCTGGCCGGACACTTGCTCAGGGGACAGCGAGGTTAAAATGCCACCCATGCGCATTGGTTCCTGGACCCTTCCCCACCCCGTGTGTGTGGCGCCGATGGCCGGCGTCACCGATCGCCCCTACCGCCGGCTGTGCAAGGCCCTGGGGGCGGCCTATGCGGTATCGGAAATGGCGGCCAGCAACCCCCGCCTGTGGGACAGCGTCAAGACCTCGCGCCGGCTGGACCACGAGGGCGAATCCGATCCGATCGCGGTACAGATCGCCGGCGCCGACCCCGACATGCTCGCCGAGGCGGCAGTATTCAATATCCGCAAGGGCGCGCACATCATCGACATCAACATGGGCTGCCCCGCGAAAAAAGTCTGTAACGTCGCCTCGGGTTCGGCCCTGCTGCGCAACGAGGCGCTGATCGCGCGCATCCTCGCGCGCGTCGTCTCCAGTTGCGCGCCGCTGGGTGTGCCGGTGACCCTCAAGACCCGCACCGGCTGGGACCGCGACAACCGCAATGCCGTGCGCGTGGCGCGCCTGGCCGAGGACTGCGGGATCGCCGCGCTGACCCTGCACGGCCGCACCCGCTGCGACCTGTACGCGGGCGCGGCCGAATACGACACCCTGCGCGAAGTACGCGCGGCGATCCGCATCCCGCTGATCGCCAACGGCGACATCGACACGCCCGAGAAAGCACGCCAGGTGATGGACTACACTGGAGCCGATGCGATCATGGTCGGCCGCGCGGCACAGGGGCGCCCATGGATCTTCCGCGAGATCGCGCATTACCTGGAACACGGCCGGCGCCTGCCCGCGCCCACCTACGGCGAACTGCGCGAGCATCTGCTCGAGCACCTGGAGGATCATTACACGTTCTATGGCGAGCGCACCGGCGTGCGCTCGGCACGCAAGCATATCGGCTGGTACCTCGAGGACCTGCCGGGGTCCGGCGAACTGCTGCCCGGCATCATGGTTCTCGAAACCACCGGCGAGCAGACCGCCGCGCTGGACCGCTGGTTCCGCGAACGCGCCCCCGACGCCCCGGTCGTCCCGGCCGGGGCCATGTCCAACCGACACTGAAACAGAGCAGCAAACAAGCATGACGATGAGCACCACACCATTGGAACGAGCCGTGCGCGATCAACTGGATCGCTATTTCGAGGATCTGGGCGAATCCGAGCCGCACAACGTCATGCCCATGGTGACCCAGTGCGTCGAGCGCACGGTCCTGCTGGTGATTCTCGAACGCACCTCGGGCAACCAGTCACGCGCCGCCGACATGCTGGGAATCACGCGCGGCACCCTGCGCAAGAAACTCCAGTCCCACGGCCTGTCGGCCTAGGGGCTGGGTCGATTCGGCCATGCCGGACGCACATCCCCACGAACCTATTTTTTCATTTCCCCATCGAAACATCCCGCCATGACCATCCAGACCGCATTGATCTCGGTGTCCGACAAATCGGGCATCGTCGAATTCGCCCGGGCCCTCGCACAGCGCAGCGTCCGCCTCCTGTCGACCGGCGGCACGGCGCGCCTGCTGGCCGAGGCCGGCCTCGAGGTGACCGAGGTCGCCACGCACACCGGATCGCCCGAGATCCTCGATGGCCGCGTCAAGACCCTGCATCCCCGCATCCACGGCGGCCTGCTGGCTCGCCGCGACAGCGCCGAACACATGCACACCCTCGCCGAACAGGACATCCCGCCGATCGACCTGCTGGTGGTAAACCTGTATCCCTTTCAGCAGACCATCGCCCGGCCCGATTGCATCCTGGCCGATGCCATTGAAAACATCGATATCGGCGGCCCGGCCATGCTGCGCTCGGCCGCCAAGAATCACGGCACCAAGGACGGCGGCGTGACGGTGGTGATCGACCCGGCCGACTACCCGCGCGTACTGGCCGAAATGGACGGCCCCCAGCGCCAACCCTCGTACGGCCTGCGCCTGGAGCTGGCCGCCAAGGTCTACGCCCACACCGCCGCCTACGACGGGGCGATCGCCAGCTACCTCGGCAGCCTGGCGGCGCGCGAGCCCGCCCCCGAAGCCGCCCCCGAACGCGAGGACTGGCCGCGCACCCTGACGATACAGATCCGCCGCGAACAGGTTCTGCGCTACGGCGAAAACCCGCATCAGCAGGCCGCCTTCTACCGCGATGCCCAAACGCCGTCCGGGCTGCTTGCCGGCTACCGCCAGCTCCAGGGCAAGGAGCTCTCCTACAACAACATCGCCGACGCCGATGCCGCCTGGGAGTGCGTGCGCGCCTTCCAGACGCCGGCCTGCGTCATCGTCAAGCACGCCAATCCCTGCGGCGTGGCGCTGGGCGCCGATGCGCACGCCGCCTATCGCCAGGCTTTCAAGACCGACCCGACCTCGGCCTTCGGCGGCATCATCGCCTTCAATGCACCCGTCGACGAGGCCGCCGCGCAGGCCGTCAGCGAACAATTCGTCGAGGTGCTGCTCGCGCCGGGATATACCGGCGGCGCCCTTTCCCTGCTCGCGGCCAAGAAAAACGTCCGCGTGCTCGAAATCCCGCCGGGCACCGGCCGCAATCCCTACGACGTCAAGCGCGTGGGCGGCGGCTGGCTGGTCCAGAACCCGGACATCGCGCCCATCGGCGCCGCCGACGTCCGCGTCGTGACCCGCAAGGCCCCCACCGATGAGCAGATGCGCGACCTACTGTTCGCCTGGACCGTGGCCCAATACGTCAAATCCAATGCCATCGTCTTCGTGGGCCAGGGCATGACGCTGGGCGTGGGCGCCGGCCAGATGAGCCGCATCGACTCGGCGCGCATCGCCTCGATCAAGGCCGCGAATGCCGGCCTGACGCTGACCGGATCGGCCGTCGCCTCGGATGCGTTCTTTCCGTTCCGCGACGGCCTGGACGTCGTCGCCGATGCCGGGGCGATCTGTGTGATCCAACCGGGCGGCAGCATCCGCGACGACGAGGTCATCGCCGCGGCCGACGAACGCGGAATCGCCATGGTCTACACCGGCATCCGCCACTTCCGTCACTGATGCGAATCCTGGGCATCGATCCGGGACTGCGGCGCACCGGCTTCGGCGTGATCGAGGTCCGCGGCGCCGCATTGCGCTACATCGCCAGCGGCACCATCGTGGCGCCCCCGGCGCTGGCCCTGGCCGAACGCCTCAAAGTCATCCTCGACAATCTGCGCGAGGTGGCGCGCGATGCCAAGCCAGATGTGGCCGCCATGGAAAAAGTGTTCCTCAACACCAATCCGCAGTCCACGCTGCTGCTGGGCCAGGCCCGCGGCGCGGCGCTGTGCGCGCTGGCCGACAGCGGCCTGGCGGTGCATGAATACACAGCCTTGCAGATCAAGAAATCCGTCGTCGGCCACGGACACTCAAGCAAGGAACAAGTTCAGGCCATGGTGCGCCGCCTCCTGTCGCTGGATGGCGACCCGGCCCCGGACGCGGCCGATGCCCTGGCCTGCGCCATCTGCCATGCTCACTTCGAACCCCTGGCCCAGCGCCTCGGCGGCCTGACCGCGACGCCCCTGGCAAAAGGCGCGCGGCGCATCCGCGGGGGCCGGCTGATCGCATGACACCGCCCCGCCACCGACCGTCCCCTCACAGGAGCCTCCCATGATCGGCCGCATCACCGGCACCCTGCTGGAACTCACCCCGCCCACGGTCTGCATCGAAACCGGCGGCCTGGGTTACGAAATCGACGTCCCCATGAGCACACTGTACAAGCTGCCGGCAGTGGGCCAGACCGTCAGCCTGCACACTCACCTCGCGATCCGCGAGGATGCGCACGTCCTGTATGGATTCTCCACCCTGCGGGAGCGCGCCTCCTTCCGCGCCCTGATCAAGGTGACGGGCATCGGCGCACGCACCGCGCTGGCGTTGCTCTCGGGCATGAGCGCGGACGATCTGGCCGAGGCCGTCGAGCGCCAGGAATCGGGCCGCCTGGTCAAAGTGCCGGGCATCGGCAAGAAAACTGCCGAACGGTTGCTGCTCGAACTGCGCGGCAAACTGGAACCGGCAGCCGGCGGCACACGCCCCGCGGGCCAGGTCTCCGGCGCGAGCGAGGATATCCTCAACGCCTTGCTGGCCCTCGGATACTCCAACGCCGAATCGCGCAAAGCCACGGAGGCCCTGCCCGAAGGCCTGGACGTCCCGGAGGGCATCCGGCAGGCCTTGAAATCACTGGCGCGCGGTTGAGCGCCGATTGCGCCGATCAATTCCAGAAGCTCCAAACAAGGCAAATCCCAGCAAAAGAATCTGCACCCTCCCACTTTCGTAGGCGGCCGGCGCCCAGGGGGGCGCGGCGCTTTTGAGCCCGCCGTCGGATCAGGCGCAATCGGGGAGTCAAGGGCGCCACTGTTTGAGTGGGACGCTTGTGGTCGGTCCAGTGGACCGACCAC
>JBEBRQ010000056.1:0-18211 GCA_040394755.1 Castellaniella defragrans
GTTCGAGGAATTTGGTCAGCAGGTTGAAGCAGGTGGTCTTGCCCGCGCCGTTGGGGCCGATCAGGGCGTGGATGTGGCCCTGGCGCACCTGGAGGTCGACGTGATCGACCGCGACGAACCCGCGGAAGGCTTTGGTCAGGCCCTGGGTTTCAAGTATGTAGTCGCCCATGCGGACAGTTTCCTCTATCGGTAGTCAGGTTCATGTGTCAGTATTGATCTTTTATTCTTAAAGCACCATCCGGGTTTGTCATGGTGCTGATTGACGTAAAGCCGCACAAAGGCTACTCATTGTAGCGCCGCATTTTGTTGCAGGCTATGTGGTGGGGTTTTGGGGCGATTCAAGGCGAAAATCGTTCCTTTTTGGGGCAAGCCGCAGGCGCGACGTGGGGGTATTTTTCGGGTGAGCTCGCGGCCGGCGCCCAGGGGCGCCGGCCGCCTGCGAAAGAGGGAAGGTGCTGGTTCTATTGCGGGGATTTGCCCTGAATCTCAGGCGGGCCGGGTGCCGTCCAGGCGGGTCTTGTGTTTGTACTCGCACAGGTCCTGGATGCCGCATTGCGGGCATTTGGGTTTGCGCGCGACGCAGACGTAGCGGCCGTGCAGGATCAGCCAGTGGTGGGCGTCGAGCAGGTATTCCGCGGGGACTCGCTTGAGCAGGGCCTGTTCGACGGCCAGGACGGTCTTGCCGGGCGCCAGGCCGGTGCGGTTGGCGACGCGGAAGATATGTGTGTCCACCGCCATCGCTGGCTGCCCGAAGGCGGTGTTGAGGATCACGTTGGCTGTCTTGCGGCCCACGCCGGGCAGGGCTTCGAGCGCCTCGCGGGTGTCCGGGACCGCGCCGTCGTGATGCGCCAGCAGCAGTTCGCAGGTGCGGATGATGTTGCGCGCCTTGGTCTTGTACAGGCCGATCGTGCGAACGGCCTGGGCCAGGCCGTCCTCGCCCAGCGCCAGCAGTTTTTGCGGCGTCCCGTGCTCGGGAAAGAGGCCGCGCGTGGCCAGGTTCACCGAGCGGTCCGTCGCCTGGGCCGAGAGAATGACCGCGACCAGGAGCTGAAATGTGCTGCCGTACTCCAGTTCGGTGCGGGGTTCGGGGTTGGCGGCCTGGAAGCGGCGGAAGATTTCTCGGCGGATGTTCTGGTTCATGAGCGGCGGGCGCGCGCCCGGGCGAGCGCCTGGGCGATGCGCGCATGTTTGGTTTCGTCATCGGCCGCGACGGCCAGCGCGGGTTTGTTGGACAGGGTGCGGGCGGCGGGGCCGGCGGATTCCTCGTGGCGGCGCAGCAGGCGGGCGTTGCGCGCCTGATAGCGTGTCCGCGCGGCCTGGGCATCCTCGGGACGCCAGTCCCGGCCGGCCGGCACCATGGCGATGCAATCGACGGGGCAGGGCGCCACGCAGCGCTCGCAGCCCGTGCAGTCCGCGTCCAGTACGGTGTGCATCAGTTGGTTGGCCCCGACGATGGCGTCCACCGGGCAGGCCTGGATGCACAGGGTGCAGCCGATGCAGTGTTCTTCGTCGATCAGGGCGATGCGCAGGGGCTGGTGGCTGCCGCAGGCGGGGTCCAGGGGGCGTTCGGGGCGACCCAGCAGGGCGGCCAGCGCGGCGATGGTCCGGGGGCCTCCCGGCGGGCAGCGGTTGATGCCGGCCGCGCCCGCCGCGATGGCCTCGGCGTAGGGGCGGCAGCCCTCGTAGCCGCATTGTGTGCATTGCGTCTGGGGCAGGAGGTCGTCGATGGCGTTGGCTAGGGAGGACATGCAAGCGCAATGCCGCGCACCCTTTCGGGAATGCGCGGCAACGATCGGGTCTGGATCAACAGGTGCTGGTCAGTGGGAACGGATGAATGCGGCGATCTCGGGACAGATTTGCTCGCGCCAGCGCCGTCCCGAAAAGATGCCGTAGTGGCCGCAGTCGGGGGCAGTATAGACCTGCCGCATGGATTTGGGTAGGGAACGGCACAGGTCATGGGCGGCGTGGGTCTGGCCCTCGCCCGAGATATCGTCCAGCGCGCCCTCGATGGTCATCAGGGCGGTGCGCCGGATGGCGGCCGGATCGACGCGCCAGCCGTTGACGACCCAGTTGCCGCGCGGCAGCCGGAATTCCTGGAATACCGTGCGGATCGTGTCCAGGTAGAACTGGGCGGGCATGTCGAGCACCGCGTTGTATTCGTCGTAGAAGCGGCGGTGGGCCTCGGCGTCGCTGTTGTCGCCGCGCAGCAGATGCAGGTAGAAGTCGTGGTGCGAACGCAGATGGCGGTCGGGATTCATGGCCACGAAGCCCGTGTGTTGCAGGAAGCCGGGGTAGACCTTGCGGCCGGCGCCGGGATAACGCGGGGGGACGCGATAGATGAGATTGTCCTCGAACCAGGAGTAGGGCTTGGTGGTGGCGAGCCGGTTGACCTGGGTCGGCGACTTGCGGCAGTCGATCGGGCCGCCCATCATCGTCATGGTGCGCGGCTGACAGGAGGCGTCCTCGCTGGCGAGCAGCGACACCGCCGCCAGCACGGGGACCGTGGGCTGACAGACCGAGATCACGTGGACGTCGGGGCCCAGGTGGCGGATGAAATCCTGGACGTAGCGGACGTAGTCGTCGAGACCGAACGTGCCGTCGGCAGCTGGGACCATGCGGGCATCGATCCAGTCGGTCACGTAGACGTCATGCTGGGCCAGCAGTGTGCGCACGGTATCGCGCAGCAGCGTCGCATGGTGGCCCGAGAGCGGAGCCACCAGCAGCACGCGCGGATCGTGGCGGCGGGTTTCGCGGCGGAAATGCAGCAGACGGCAGAATGGCCGTTCAAGCGCGACCTCCTCGGTGACGGGGACGTCGCGGGCGCCGATCCGGACCTGCGGGATGTTCCAGGCGGGTTTGGTGTAGTCCTTGCCCAGGCGGTGCACCAGCTCGTAGGTCGCCGCAAGCTGGCGCGAGAGCGGGGTGTAGGCGAGGGGACTGTAGGGATTGGAAAACAGTTGCGACCCGCTGTCGGTGAAGGCAGCGAGGGGAGCCAGGAAGGAGCGTTGCAGTTCGTGCAGATCGTACAGCATGGTTTCCGCGTTCCATTCATGGGCGAGGCGATTCCGGCAGGGCAGATCGTGTCCGAGGATCGGCGCATCGCGTTGGGATTTCGGCTCTGGGGGGCCGGTCCGTCCTTCAATTTTTTTCCAAAGTAACGGAATTTGAGGGCGGGCGGTACCGGAAGTTCCCCGGATTGCGGGTTTTCCCGATTCTTCGCGCCGCACAAGTGTGGCGTTTTTATGACGTCATGTCATATGACGCAGTGTCTTGGCAGCGCGTTCGTTCAGGGGCGTTCGAGGTATTTGAGCTTGTCGGCGACGCCGTTCCAGTCGTCGGCGCCGGGCAGCGGGTCCACCGAGCGGTTGATGGGCTTGAACTCGGGCGAGAGTTCGGCGTTCAGCGGGATGTAGTCGAGCTGGTCCTGGGGCACGTCCTCCTCGGCGAAGATCGCGTTGGCGGGGCATTCGGGGACACAGACTGCGCAGTCGATGCATTCCTCGGGGTCGATCACCAGGAAGTTCGGGCCTTCGCGGAAACAATCCACTGGACAGACATCGACGCAGTCGGTGAATTTACATTTAATACAATTTTCGGTGACGACGTGTGTCATGGTTTTGGGCTCCGGCAATCTATGCGGCCGACGCGCGGGTTTGGACATGCGCGCGGCCTGAAAGAGATTTTACCGAAATTACCGGGTATCCCCTGATTTTTCCCCTTTCATGGAGGGGGGCATGAGCGTCGCGGGCCTATTCGACGGCCTCGTAGGGCAGGCCGACGTAGTTTTCGGCGATGGTGGTGCGCCCGGCGAGCGTGCTGGTGTAGTAGTCCTGCTCGGCCCGCTGGATGCGTTCGCTGAAGGGGTCGTCATTGAACGTGTGCAGCAGCATCGTCATCCACCATGAAAAACGCTCGGCTTTCCAGATGCGCCGCAGGCAGATTTCGGAATATTTTTCCAGCAGGTCGGCGCGGCCCTCGTGGTAGGTCTTGCGCAGCGCGTGATAGAGGGTGTAGACGTCGCTGGAAGCCAGGTTCAGGCCCTTGGCGCCGGTAGGCGGGACGATGTGCGCGGCATCGCCCACCAGGAACAGATTGCCGAATTTCATGGGCTCGGCGACGAAGCTGCGCAACGGCGCGATGCTCTTTTCCAGCGAGGGGCCGGTGACCAGCTGACCCGCGAGATCCTCGGGCAGGCGCGCCGAGAGCTCCGTCCAGAAGCGGTCGTCGGACCAGTCCTCGACGTGTTCGGTCAGGCAGCATTGCAGATAATAGCGGCTGCGGGTGTGGGAGCGCATACTGCATAGCGCAAAGCCGCGCGGGTTGTGGATGTAGACCAGTTCGTCCGCGATCGGCGGCGTGTCCGAGAGCAGTCCCAGCCAGCCGAAGGGATACACCCGCTCGAAGTTGCGGATGCCGTCCTGGGGGACCGATTTGCGCGAGACGCCGTGGAAGCCATCGCAGCCGGCGATGTAGTCGCATTCGAGCTCGATTTTTTCGCCGTCCTTGGTGAAGGTCACGCGCGGTTTGCCGTCCATGAAATCATGCAGTTCGACGTCGGCCGCCTCGTAGAGGATGGGCGCGCCGCTGGCGCGGCGCGCATCCATCAGATCATGCGTCAGCTCGGTCTGGCCGTAGACCAGGACCGAGTGTCCGCCGGTGAGGCCCTTCATGTCGATGCGCTCGCGGCGCCCCTGGAAGGACAGGTTGAAACCATCATGAACCAGCCCCTCGGCGTCCATGCGCTGGTTCACGCCGGCCTCGCGCATGAGTTCGACGAAGCCGTATTCCAGGACGCCGGCGCGGATGCGGCCGAGGACGTACTCGGGGGTTTTGGCTTCGAGGATGACGGTTTCGATGCCCTGGCGATGCAGCAACTGGCCGAGCAGCAGGCCCGAAGGGCCGGCGCCGATGATGGCGACTTGGGTTTTCATGGGATGTCTCCTGTTGTGATGGGGGGATGCAGGAGACATCATGGGCCGGGCGGCGCCGGATTGGAATGCCCATTTGGGCCATAAAATTGTCAATATGAAATGTACGAACGCGGCCTGCCGGCGCGCCTACAGCAGCAGCGCGGCCAGGGTGCCGCCCAGGGTCGCGCCGCGATCCAGCCATTGCGCGGGGACGGTTTTGGGCGCGAGGATCGCCTCCGGGGTCTGCGCGTGCATGGGGACGATCAGGGTCGGGGCGGCCTGCGCCAGACGCCAGCCGGTGCAGATGCGCTCGATCTGGCGCTGCGCGCCCTGGCCGTCGGACCCCGCGGTGATGATCGCGGCGTACGGCCGGCCGTTGAGGCGATCGAGGACGGCATAGTAGTTGCGATCCAGGCATTCCTTCATGGCGCCGCTCAGGCTGCCGAGATTTTCCGGGGCGGCCAGGATCAGGCCGTCGGCGGCCAGCAGATCACCGGCGGCGGCCTCCTCGGCGCCCAGCATGCGCAGGATGAAATCCTCGCCGGCCTGCAATTCGCCGGCGATGGCCTGCGCGCCCCGTGCCGCGGCCTGGGCCATCTGCCGGGCCGCGCCGGTGCGCGAATGCCAGATGATTGTCAATTGCCTGGGCATGGAAACCCTCACCAAGTGATCCGACTCACGGTAGTATAGGGGGCTTGTGAAGCCCCGCGCCCGTTCTGCGCATTTGTCCATAACCCATGAGCGATCCGATCGAATCCAAAGCCTCCACTCCGTTTGATGCCGCCTGGTCGGCAGCGGCGGGCGCCGGCCTGGACGAGGCGGGCCAGGCGCTGCTGGGGCAGGCGGTCGATTGGGTGCGCGAACCCTTGCGGGGTATGCGGGCGAGCACGGGCGAGGCGCAGGATGCGCACAGCGCGGCCGTGGTCCTGATCCTGGCGGAACTGGGCGCGGATGCGGTGACCCGGGTCGCCGTCCTGCTGGCCAGCCTGCCCGTGGCCGCTGGCGGGGAGGCGCGCCAGGACCCGATGCGCAAGGTCTTTGGCCCCGAGGCGATGACGCTGGTGCAGGGCGTGCGCGCGCTGCTGCGCCTGGGCCGGGCCGCCGGGCGCGCCGAGGATGACGCGGTCGATGGCGGCCAGCGGGAAAAGCAGCGCAAGATGCTGCTGGCGATGGCGGCGGATTTGCGCATCGTCCTGATGCGGCTGGCCTCGCGGCTGCAATCGCTGCGCTGGTATGCCGCCACGCGCACGCCGTGCCCGCCGGGCTTCGCGCGCGAAACCATGTCGCTGTACACGCCGCTGGCCAATCGCCTGGGGATCTGGCAGATCAAATGGGAAATGGAGGATCTGGCGTTCCGTTTCCTCGACCCCGACAACTACCGCGCCATTGCGCGCCGGCTGGAGGAAAAGCGCGCCGAGCGCGAAGCCTTCGTCCAGGCCGTAGTGGCGCGCCTGCGCGAGGCCCTTGGGGATGCGCGCATTCCCGCCGAAATCCATGGCCGGCCCAAGCACATCTACAGCATCTGGAACAAGATGCGGATCAAGCACCTGGACTTCGACCGCCTGTTCGACCTGCGGGCCCTGCGCGTCATCGTCGAGGACGAGCGCGCCTGCTATGCCGTGCTGGCGCTGGTCCACGCCATGTGGACGCCGCTGGCCGACGAGTTCGACGACTATATCGCCCGGCCCAAGCCCAATGGCTACCGCTCCCTGCATACCGTGGTCGCCGATGAGCAGGGCCGGGCCTTCGAGGTGCAGATCCGCACGCGCGACATGCACCACTTCGCGGAGTACGGCATGGCCGCGCACTGGCGCTACAAAGAGGCCGGCGCGCGAGGCGGGCAGGTATCGGCCAGCGGCGACTACGACCAGAAGATCGCCTGGATGCGCCAGCTCCTGTCCTGGAAGGACGAGGGCGGCCCCGCGCCCGAGGCGCGGCAGGCCGACGACCGGGTCTATGTCATGACGCCGCAGGCGCGCGTCATCGAGCTGGCGGCGGGCGGCACGCCGGTGGATTTCGCGTATCACCTCCATACCGACCTGGGACACCGCTGCCGCGGCGCCCGGGTCGACGGTCAGATGGTGCCGCTGTCCACGCCCCTGCGCACGGGCCAGACGGTCGAGATCATTGCCGCCAAGTCCGGCGGCCCTTCGCGCGATTGGCTCAACCCGCAGCTCGGCTTTCTCGCCAGCCCCCGGTCGCGCGCCAAGGTGCGGTCCTGGTTCAACGCGATCGAGTTGCAGCAGCGGATCGCCCAGGGTCAGGCCCTGGTCGAAAAGGAATTGCAGCGCCTGGGCCGCACGGCGACCAATCTCGAGCAGCTCGCGCAGCAGCTCGGCTTTGCCCGCGCCGATGATCTGTACGTCGCGGCGGCCAAAGAGGAATTCAGCTTGCGCCAGATCGACTATGTCTTTCGCGAGCCCGCGCCAACGGCGCCGGCCGGGCGCGACGAGGCCCGGGTCTATGCCAGCGACCAGGGCAGTGTGGCGCGCACCGGCAAGAGCGGCGTGCTGGTCGTGGGGGTGGATTCCCTCTTGACCCAGCTTGCGCGTTGCTGCCGGCCTGCGCCGCCCGACCTCATCGGCGGCTTCGTCACGCGCGGGCGGGGGGTGTCCATCCACCGGCGCGACTGCGGCTCGTGGGCCGCCCTGGCGCAGCGCCATCCCGAGCGCGTCATCGAGGTGGCCTGGGGCGATACCGGCAGCGCCATCTATCCGGTCGACATCAGCATCCATGCGCAGGACCGGCCCAATCTGCTGCGCGATCTGTCCGAGGTCTTTGCCCGCCTGCGTCTGCGGGTGGTGCGGGTGGCCACGCACAGCCGCCGCTCGCTGGCGCACATGGTGTTCACCGTCGAGGTGCGCAATGGCGACCAGATCGCCCAGGCCCTGACCGCCTTGAACGAGCTGCCCGACGTGGATGCGAGCCGCCACTGAGCCTTGCGGGCACTGGTAAAATATTCTGTTTGATCCGGCGCGTTGTTTGCGCCGCCTGCGGATTGCTCGTATTTCCCGCGGACGTTTTTCGAGAAAGCCTTGGAACCTTACAACCTTCCCGACTCCCAGGGACACTTCGGCATATTCGGCGGATCGTTCGTCTCCGAGACCCTGGTGCATGCGCTCGCCGCCCTGCGCGCGGCCTATGAGCACTACCGTGACGACCCCGAGTTCCAGCGCGAGTACGCCTACGAACTGGCGCACTATGTCGGGCGGCCCAGTCCCGTCTACCATGCGCGGCGCTGGTCCGAACGGCTCGGCGGGGCGCAGATCTGGTTCAAGCGCGAGGACTTGAACCATACCGGGGCGCACAAGGTCAACAACTGCATCGGCCAGGCCCTGCTGGCGCGCCGCATGGGCAAGCCGCGCGTGATCGCCGAAACCGGCGCCGGCCAGCACGGGGTCGCCAGCGCGACCGTGGCCGCCCGCTACGGCCTCGAATGCGTGGTGTACATGGGCAGCGAGGATGTCCGCCGCCAGGCCTCGAACGTCTACCGCATGAAGCTCCTTGGCGCCACCGTGGTGCCCGTCGAGTCCGGCTCGCGCACGCTCAAGGACGCCCTGAACGAGGCCATGCGCGACTGGGTGACCAATGTCGAGGACACTTTCTACATCATCGGCACGGTCGCCGGTCCTCATCCTTATCCCATGATGGTGCGTGATTTCCAGTCGATCATCGGCCGTGAATGCCTCGAGCAGATGCCGCGCGACGCCGGCCGCCAGCCCGACTATGTCCTGGCCTCGGTCGGCGGCGGGTCGAACGCGATAGGGATCTTTCACCCCTACATCGACCAGCCCGATGTGCGCCTGGTGGGCGTCGAGGCGGCGGGCGAGGGCCTGGACACCGGCCGGCACGCGGCCTCGCTCGAGCGCGGCGTGGTGGGCGTGCTGCACGGCAACCGCACCTATCTGCTGCAGGACGCCAACGGCCAGATCACCGAGACGCATTCGATCTCGGCCGGCCTGGATTATCCGGGCGTTGGCCCGGAACATGCCTGGCTCAAGGAATCGGGCCGGGCCGAGTACGTGGGGATCACTGACCAGGAGGCGCTGGCGGCGTTTCACGACTGCTGCCGCATCGAGGGCATCATGCCGGCGCTCGAGTCCGCCCATGCGATCGCCCATGCGGTCAAGCTCGCGCCCACGCTGCCGGGCGACCAGATCATTCTGGTGAACCTGTCCGGCCGTGGTGACAAGGATATGCACACGGTCGCCGAGTTCAGCGGCATTACCCTGTGACGGAGCGCGCCATGAATGCAAACAATCCCCAGACCGGCAATGCCCGCCTGTCACAGGCCTTCGGGTCGCTGGCCGGGTGCGCCGCCCTGATTCCATACGTGACGGCCGGCGATCCGCTGGTGGCCTCGACCCCCGATCTGATGCATGCTTTGGTCGATGCTGGCGCCGATGTGATCGAGCTGGGCGTGCCGTTCTCCGATCCGATGGCCGACGGCCCGGTGATCCAGCGCGCGGGCGACCGGGCCATCGCCGCGGGGACGAGCCTCGCGCGGGTCCTGGAACTGGTGGCCGATTTCCGCCGCACGAATGCCCATACGCCGGTGGTGCTGATGGGTTACGCCAATCCCATCGAGTGCATGGGCCAGGCGGCTTTTGCGCGGCGCGCGGCGCAGGCGGGCGTGGACGGTGTCCTGGTGGTGGACTACACCCCCGAGGAATCGATGGACTTTACCCGGATGCTGGCCGAGGCCGGCCTGGATCCGATTTTCCTGCTGGCGCCGACCTCCACCGAGGAGCGCATGCGCCTGGTCGCCCGCCTGGCGCGCGGCTATGTCTATTATGTGTCCCTCAAGGGCGTGACCGGCGCGGGCCACCTCGATGTCGAGGATGTGCGGCGCCACCTCGAGGTCATCCGCCGCCACCTGGACATTCCTGTGGGCGTGGGTTTCGGCATCCGCGACGCGCGCAGCGCGCAGGCGCTGGCCGCTTGCGCGGACGCGGTGGTCATCGGCAGCGCGCTCATCCAGGTCATCGAGCAGGCCTCGCGCGAGCATGGCCCCCGGGCTGCCATCGAGGCGGCGGCCCAATGGCTGGGCGGCATCCGCCGGGCCCTGACAGAGATCAAACAAGGATAAATCATGAGCTGGTTCGAGAAAATCCTGCCGCCGCGCATCAATCGCAACAGCGATTCGAGCGCCAACAAACGCGTTCCCGAGGGGCTCTGGGTGAAATGCCCCGCCTGCGAGGCGGTGCTCTACAAGGAAGACCTGCAGGCGACCCTGAACGTCTGCCCCAAGTGCAGCCATCACATGCGCATCGGCGCGCGGGCGCGCATCGATGCGCTGCTCGATCCCGACGGGCGCACCGAGATCGGCGCCGGGACGCGGCCGATGGATCCCCTGAAATTCAAGGATTCCCGCAAGTATCCCGAACGGGTGTCCGAGGCCGTCAAGCAGACCGGCGAATCCGAGGCTCTGGTGGTGATGAGCGGCACGATCCTGTCGGTGCCGGCGGTCCTGGCCTGCTTCGAGTTCAGCTTCATGGGCGGCTCGATGGGGTCCGTGGTGGGCGAGCGCTTCGCGCGCGGCGTGCAGGCGGCCATCGACGGGCGCATGCCCTTTGTGTGCGTGTCGGCCTCGGGCGGGGCGCGTATGCAGGAGTCCCTGTTCTCTCTGATGCAGATGGCCAAGACCAATGCCATGCTCAGTCTCCTCGCCGAGGCGGGCCTGCCGTTCATCAGCATCCTGACCGATCCCACGATGGGGGGCGTGTCGGCCAGCTTTGCGTTCATGGGGGACGTGGTGATCGCCGAGCCCAATGCCCTGATCGGTTTCGCCGGGCCGCGCGTCATCGAGCAGACTGTGCGCGAAAAACTGCCCGAGGGCTTTCAGCGCGCCGAGTTCCTGCTGGCCAAGGGCGCGATCGACTGCGTCATCGACCGCCGCGAGCTGCGCGGCGAACTGGCCCATCTGCTGGCCCTGTTCACGCGCCAGCCGATCGAGGTGGTGTCACGGACGGCCTGATGAGCATCCGCAGGGCGCGCTGAACGGCAGGCGTTTGGCCGGACAGCAAAAAGAACGGGGCGGCACATCGTGCCGCCCCGTTCTTTTTGTCAATTGCAAGTGTGTTGCCGCGCCCCCCAAGGGGGGCAGCGGTTCGGTGGGGGGCCTTTCAGTGGGTTTCCACCTGCTCCAGGGGCTCGTCCTGCTGCGTGACGGCCGGCTTGCGGGTCCGGCCCAGACGCACGGGCGGGGGCGGGACGTAGGCCGCGCCGCTGGCGTGCGTTTCGATGAGTTGCATCCCCGCAGCCTGTAGCGATTCACCGATCGAGGGAATGGCGATGGGCGCCGCGCTGTCGTTGCGCGGGTCCTGGGCCGTGGCCGTTGCGGCCGGCGCCTGCCCGGCCTCGGCGCCTCGGGACGCGAGAGCGTAGTCGGCCCTGGCCGGGGCTGCCACCTCGGTTTCGGCCGCCTCGCCAACGGCCTCGGTCGCCTCGACTGCACCGGTCTCGTCAGCGGTCTCGGTGTCGTCAATGGCCTCGATCACGGTCCGGCCCACCGGCTGCGTTTCGATGGCCCTTGCCTCGACCGCCGGCGTGGCGGGCTGGGCGGCGGCCGGCGCGGCGCTGGCCTGGATGTGCGCTGCCTGTTCATCCTGGGCGGCGGCCTGCTCAAGCGCCGGTTCGTCCCCGGCGGACTGGGCGGCGGTTGGCAGCATCCGGGTGTACCGGTCCTGGGCCGTTTCGGCGGCCTCGGCGGGAACCGGGGTGGAGCGGATCGCAGCGGCGGCCGGACGATCGGACTCGCGGGGGGCGGGCTCGAATGCCTGCGGCGCCTCGGGCGGCGTCACGTCATCCAGGGCCAGGGGATCGAAGCGCGGCGTTGCGTGGGTTTTGATCGCCGGGGTTTCCTCATCGTCGTCGGCTGATTCGGCCGCCTGGATGTCGCTGTCGGCCCCCTCAGCGGCCTCACCGCTGCGGCGTCCGCGGCGGCTGCGGCGGCGGCGGCGCTTGCGTTCCGGATCGCCGGTTTCGGTGTCCACGGCGGGGCCGGCGGTCGGGGCGCCGGTCTCGGCGTCGCGTGTTTCGATGGGCTCGGCGTCGACGGGAGCAGGCGCTGCGGCAGGGGCGGGGATCGCCGCCTCGGGCAGCGCATTGACGTTCAGGTCGTCGGCTGCGGGTCCCGCGACCGGCGTCTGGGCCTCGTCGCCGTTGCGGCGGCCACGGCCGCGGCGGCCGCGGCTGCGGCGCGGTTCGCCGGTCTCGGCGGCGGCGGTTTCAGGCGCGGGTTCGGGGGCGCGGGCCGGTTGCGCGGCGGCGCGCACGGGTTCACGCGCGGACTCGCGTGCGCCCGTTTCAACCGGCTGTTCGCCACGCTCGCGGCGGCGGCCGCCACGGTTCGAGGATGCACCCTGGCCGCGCTCGCGGCGCCCTTCGGTGCCGCCGGTCCGCGTGCCGCTGGCGCGCCGGCCACGCGCTGGCGCGGGCTCCTCGGCCTTTTGGGGTTCGACCGCGGGGGCGGGGGATTCCGATCCGGCCAGCCAGCCGAACAGGCGTTTGAACAGGCCGCCGCTGGCCTGGGGCGCCGGTGTGCTTGCGCGCGCGGGGGCCGCGGCGGCCTTGGGCGCGGCTTCGACGTGGCGCGGCGCCGGCTCGGCGGGCTGGATGCCCTTGACCAGAGCATCGGGACGCGACTTGGCCTCCTGGGCCTTGTTGGGCTGCCAGATCACCTTGTCCTCGGGCTCCTGAACCAGTTCGAAGCTGGTTTTGTTGTCCTCGAGGCGCGGATCGTCGTGGCGCAGGCGCTCGATGTGGTGGTGCGGGGTTTCCAGCGACTTGTTGGGAATCAGGACCAGATTCACCTTGAGGCGGGATTCGATCTGGCTGATGTCGCGGCGCTTTTCGTTCAGCAGGAAGGTCGCGACCTCGACGGGCACCTGCGCGTGCAGCGCGGCGGTGCCTTCCTTCATGGCCTCCTCCTGAAGCAGGCGCAGCACGTGCAGGGCGCTGGATTCGGCGTCGCGGATGACGCCGGTGCCGGTGCAGCGCGGGCAGGTGATGTGCGAGCCTTCGCTCAGGGCGGGGCGCAGACGCTGGCGCGAGAGCTCCATCAGGCCGAAGCGCGAGATCTTGCCCATCTGGACGCGGGCGCGGTCGAAATGGAGGGCGTCGCGCAGGCGCTGTTCGACGGCGCGCTGGTTCTTGCTGTCCTCCATGTCGATGAAGTCGATCACGATCAGGCCGCCCAGGTCGCGCAGGCGCAGCTGGCGGGCCACCTCGTCGGCGGCCTCCAGGTTGGTGCGCAAGGCGGTTTCCTCGATGTCGGCGCCTCGCGTGGAGCGCGCCGAGTTGACGTCCACGGCGACCAGCGCCTCGGTGTGGTCGATCACCACGGCGCCGCCCGAGGGCAGCTGGACCGTGCGCGAGTACGCGGTTTCGATCTGGTGCTCGATCTGGAAGCGCGAGAACAGCGGCACGTCGTCGCGATAGAGTTTGACGCGGTTGACGTTGTCGGGCATCACCACGCTCATGAAGGCGGTGGCCTGGTCGTGGATGTCGTCGGTGTCGATCAGGATTTCGCCGATCTCGGGCGAGAAATAGTCACGGATGGCGCGGATGACCAGGCTGGATTCCAGATAGATGAGGATGGGCGCCTTGTTTTCGCGCGCCGCCGAATCGATCGCGCTCCAGAGTTGCAGCAGGTAGTTCAGGTCCCATTGCAGTTCCTCGACGCCGCGGCCGATGCCCGCGGTGCGGGCGATCATGCTCATGCCCGCGGGGATTTCCAGCTGGTCCATCGCGTCGCGCAGTTCCTGGCGGTCCTCGCCCTCGACGCGGCGCGAGACGCCGCCGCCCCGGGGGTTGTTGGGCATCAGGACCAGATAGCGGCCGGCCAGCGAGATGAACGTGGTCAGGGCCGCGCCCTTGTTGCCGCGTTCCTCTTTTTCGACCTGGATGATGAGCTCCTGGCCCTCGGCGAGCGCGTCCTGGATGCGCGCGGTGCGCACGTCCACGCCGTCCTTGAAGTAGCTGCGGGCGACCTCCTTGAAGGGCAGGAAGCCGTGGCGGTCCTCGCCGTAGCTGACGAAGCAGGCCTCGAGGCCGGGTTCGATGCGGGTGATGACGCCTTTGTAGATGTTGCCCTTGCGTTGCTCGCGTCCGGCGGTTTCGATGTCCAGATCGATGAGTTTCTGGCCATCGACAATGGCGACGCGTAGTTCTTCTTGATGCGTCGCATTGAACAGCATGCGTTTCATGAGTGTGTTTCTCCGTTGTCATGACGCGCCGGGTTCGGCGCGTGACCTCGGGTCACTCGGTCTGCAGGGCTGTATGGTCTGCGTCTGGGGTGGGCGGGCCGAAAACGATCAGGCCGCGCCCACCCCTGTCCGGGTAGGCACGGCGCGCCTTTGGGCGCGAGGTTCTGGCAGCAGGGCGGTCAGGGGCACGGTAGTGGTTGACGAAAGTATTTGCTGGGAACGGCAGGCGCGCATAAAGGGCCGCGCCTGGTGCTGAAACGAGCAGAAACCGACAGCGTCGCAATGCGGCCTGCCGTCGATTCGCCGGGCCCGACAAAGGTGTCTGGGCGGGGAGAACCGGGACGGTGCCGGCGACCTTGGACCCGGAGGTTGGAGTCCAGGCATTACAATGAGCGCCTCGTTGCTTGACGGAGACGCATCCATTGCATCTCTACGTCCAGCGGCTTCCAACCTCTATAGGTTGGAAGCGATTATATGCCGCTTTTCCCCATGCGCAAAGTTATTGACCCGATTTCCGAGAAAAACCCTGTGACCGGCGTGCGGTTCCTTACCGTGGGGCCCGAGCACGCGGGGCAGCGCGTGGACAACTTCCTGCTGCGGGTCTGCAAGGGGGTGCCCAAGAGCCACATCTACAAGGCGATCCGCGGTGGCGAGGTGCGGGTCAACAAGGGCCGTTGCGCCGCGGATACCCGGCTGAACGATGGGGATCTGCTGCGGATTCCGCCTTTGCGGCTGCCCGCGGCCGGCGAGCGGCCCGGCGTGCCCCCGGCCGCTTTCCCCGTGGTCCACGAGGATCGGGATCTCCTCGTCATCGACAAGCCCGCCGGCGTGGCGGTGCATGGCGGCAGCGGCGTATCGTTCGGGGTGATCGAGCAGCTGCGGGCGGCGCGACCCGGGGAACGCTTCCTCGAACTGGCCCACCGGCTGGACCGCGAGACCTCGGGGCTGCTGATGATCGCCCGTTCGCGCCGGGCGCTGCTCGCCTTGCATGACATGCTGCGCCAGGGCGCCGGGCGCAAGCACTATCTGGCCCTGGTGGTGGGCGACTGGGTCAACGATCGCCAGCATATCCGGCTGCCTTTGCTCAAGACCCTGACGGCGTCGGGCGAGCGCCGCGTCCGCGTGGATGCCCTGGGCAAGCCGGCCCACACCATCGTCACGCTGCGGCGGCGCTATGGCCGCTACAGCCTCGTGGATGCCGAATTGCGCAGCGGCCGCACACACCAGATCCGCGTCCATCTGGCGGCCAGCGGCCATTCGATCGCCGGGGACGAGAAATACGGC
This sequence comes from Castellaniella defragrans, assembly GCA_040394755.1. Lineage (GTDB taxonomy): Bacteria > Pseudomonadota > Gammaproteobacteria > Burkholderiales > Burkholderiaceae_B > Castellaniella > Castellaniella defragrans_A. The sequence continues at coordinate 15,404 of JBEBRQ010000056.1, forward strand.
CCTGACGAGGTGCGCGCCGCCCTGGCCGCCGAGGGTTTCCGGCGCATGTTTCTACATGCCCACAGTCTCGAATTGCCCCATCCGGTCACCGGGGAACCCCTGCGGCTCGAGGCGCCCCTGCCGCCCGCCTGCCTGGCCCTGCTGCGCGCGCTCGGGGATTGCGCATGAAAACCTACCGCGCCGTGATCTTCGACTGGGACGGCACCCTGATGGATTCCACCCAGCACATCGTCGCCTCATTGCGGGGCGCCTGCGCCGACATGAATCTGCCGCTGCCCTCGGTCGAGGAGGCCCGCTGGGTCATCGGCCTGTCCATCGAGAGCGCTCTGTACCGGCTGGTGCCGGATCTCACCCATGCGCAGATGGGGGTTTTCGCCGAACGCTACCGCGATCACTTCCAGCGCCAGGACCGGGAGCAGCAGCTTTTTCCCGGGCAGGAAACCCTTTTGCGGGATCTGCGCCGGCGCGGCGTGATCCTGGGCGTTGCCACGGGCAAGAGCCGCCGGGGGCTGGACCGCGCGCTCGACGCCCTGGCGCTGCGCGAGGTGTTCCAGGCGACCCGTTGCGCCGACGAGGCGGCCGGCAAGCCCGATCCCGCCATGCTCGAACAATTGCTGGCCGAGTTCGGTCTGGCGCCTTTCGAGGCGGTGATGGTGGGGGATACGACCCATGACGTGCTGATGGCCCGTCATGCCGGGGTCGACAGCCTGGCGGTCAGTTATGGCGCGCATCCGCGCCAGGCGTTGGGCGCGGCCGAGCCCACGGCCCTGGTTTCGAGCGTCAGGGATATGCAGGCCTGGCTGCGGGAGCGGACCTGATGTTTCAGGTTTGATGATCGGCGTCCTGGCCCAGTTGCCGGGGCTGGCGTTCCGCATGGAAAACGATCCCGGTCAGGCCGCCAGATAGAGAAATAGCGCGGGCTTGCGCGCCAGGTCCGGGGGCGGGGCCTTGCGCCATTGCGCGATGGTCAGGGTCCTGATCCATTCGTCCTCGGCGGTCAGCGAGCAGGCGACGCACAGGCGGGTGGTGTCGCGCAGCGCGCGCAGCATGGCCTCGAACATGGCCTCGTTGCGGTAGGGGGTCTCGATCAGGATCTGGGTCTGCCCCTGTTTATGGGATGCCGATTCCCAGGCGCGCAAGCGGGCCTCGCGCTCGTCCGGCTTGACCGGCGCGTAGCCATGAAAAGCGAAGCGCTGGCCTTGCAGGCCGCTGGCCATCAGGCCCAGCATGATCGAGGAGGGGCCGGTCCACGGCACCACGCGCAGCCCCATCCGCTGCGCCTGCGCGACGACGGCGGCGCCCGGGTCGGCGACCGCGGGGCAGCCGGCCTCGGAAACCAGGCCGATGTCTTGTCCGGCGGGGACGGCTCGCAGCCAGGATTGGATTTCCGCGTCCGGCGTGCCGGCCTTGAGGGTGTGGATCGTGATGTCCCGCAGCGGCGTCTGCGCGTCGATCGCCTTGAGGAAAGCGCGGGCGGTCTTGGCGTTTTCGGCGATGTAGGTGCGCAGGCCGGCGGCGGTCTTCTGGGCGGCGGCCGGCAGCCAGACATCGGCGGGCACCGGGCTCAGGCCGACGGGGATCAGGTGCAGTACGGTCATGGCGATGGGGGGATCGTTGAGGCTTGCAGAGGGTCCAGGCCGCAGCGGCGCAACATGCGCGCGAGCGCGATCAGGGGCAGGCCGATGATGGCGGTGGGGTCGTCGCTGCTCATGCGGGCCATCAGCGCGATGCCCAGGCCCTCGGCCTTGGCGCTGCCGGCGGTGTCGTAGGGGCGCTCGGCGTGCAGGTAGTGCTCGATCTGGGCCTCGCTGAGGGTGAGGAACTCGCACTCGGTGGGCACGTCCTCGATGTGGACGGCGGCGCCGTCGGTGACGCACAGCGCGCTGTGAAAGACGACGCTGCGCCCGCTGAAGCGGCGCAATTGCGCGCGCGCGCCGGCATGGCCGCCCGGCTTGCCGACCGGGCGCCCCTCGAAAACTGCGACCTGATCCGCGCCGATGACGAGGGCGCCGGGGTGCCGCGCCGCGACCGCCATTGCCTTGGCCCGGGCGAGCCGCAAGGCCAGGGCGGCGGGCTCCTCGTCCGGGGCTGGCGTTTCGTCCACCGCGGGGGACTGGACCTCGAACGGCAATCCCAGACGCGTGAGCATCTGGCGGCGGTAGGGGGAGGTGGAGGCGAGAATCAGGCGCATGGGGCGGGCAGGGGTCGCGTCAGGCGACAGTTTAGTGCGCCGCGCGCGTTTCCCTGCCTTGAGCGTTGCGGGAAAACATCATTTTATCAGCGAGGGGGCGGCCGGGCTTTTTCCCCGGAACGCATCGCGATCAAAAGTTCCCATCGCGGATTATTGATCCACGTCAATTGAACGGTCTGTCTTGGGCTATGAATTATCTGGCTATATATCAGTCAATTACAAATGCAGATAATAACGAATTATTTTCGATAATTTCGCATCGTCATGCCACGGAAATAAAAATATCGCGATCGTTAAGTAGGGCGAATCTTTTTTATTTTCAACAGACATGGCTTTAATCTAGCGTTGAAGCGTTCTCTTTCCGATAAAGGTTTTGGCAATCTTGATCTGATGGGTTTGAGGGGGCCTGCTCGGATCAGGTCGGTTCGGTTCAATCTCCTCGGTTTTTATTCTCGGAGTTTTTAAAATGAAATTTTCACGTATTGCTGGTCTGCTGGCGGGCGCAGGGCTTTTGGTCGGGGCGCAGGCGGCGTTTGCCTACGATGGGAAGGTTAACTTTAATGGTCAAGTTAATGATGTCACTTGTAATATCTCTGTCCAGAATACCGGCTCCTCCA
>JBEBRQ010000057.1:0-15296 GCA_040394755.1 Castellaniella defragrans
GCGCCCTTGGCTCCCCGATTGCGCCCAATCCGACGGCGGGTTCGAAAGCGCCGCGTCCCCCTGGGCGCCGGCCGCCTGCGAAAGTGGGAGGGGGTTGGTTCTATTGTGGGGATTTGCCAAGTTTGGATTTCCCGGAATCCGTGGTCGGTAAAGAGGCCTCACAACAGCCTCAATTCTGAGCGTCTGGCGGGAAAACCATTTTTCTCCGACTTCGGAGGACGCCGGATAGTCCCGCTTGCCCTGGACTGGTTTCATGCGTTTGCCTGGAGGGCGCATAATGAGCACGCGCCGGTATGCGGGCCTCGCCTTTGAGGGCGGCGTCCCGCAAGGCATTCGACCACCCGCCGGTTTTTCCGGCGGGTGCATATCACCAGGAATACTTGCAATGGATGAGCAGCAGTTTGGAGTGGAGGATTGGCGCCGTTTCCTGAGCAGCATCGGCGAGGACCCGGCGCGTAGTGGTTTGCTCGAGACGCCCCAGCGCCTGATCGATGCGTGGCGGGACTGGACGGCGGGCTATGCCCAGGATCCGGCCGAGGTGCTCAAGGTTTTCGAGGACGGCGCCGAGCAATACAGCGAGTTGATCGTGGTGCGTGGCATTCCCGTCTACAGCCATTGCGAACATCATCTGGCGCCGTTTTTCGGTACCGCCACGATCGGTTACATCCCCAATGGCCGGATCGTCGGTCTGTCCAAGCTGACGCGGCTGGTCGAGTGTTTCGCCAGGCGCTTGCAGGTCCAGGAGCGCTTGACGATCCAGGTGGCCGAAGCCTTGATGACTCACATGCAACCCCTGTCGGTCGGGGTCGTCATCCGTTGCCGTCATCTTTGCATGGAAAGCCGCGGCATCCGCGCGCCGGGTGAGGAGACCGTTACCTCTGCCATGCTGGGCGGCATGCGGACCAGCCTCGCGTTGCGCACCGAGTTTCTGGCGCTTGTGCGTGACTCGGGTTGAGGCGCTGGCGAGGTGGTGTTTTTGCTCTGGGCCGCCCGATGGCAAAAAACGCTGTTCTGTGCGATATATCTGGAGGTATCGACTGATACTGGAAGCTTCGAGTATGATGCTTGCTTCTTGGGTACGGGCCCTTCAGAGGCTTTCCTGGATTGATCGTCGTCGCTTCGACGGCAGTGCAGTGTTTGGTTATTTTGCATACTGAAGTTCGGATGGATGTGCTGCCCAGACAAGGTGCAAACCGCAGCGATGCTGTGGTCATCGCGAGGATTTTCAATGCAGTATGGATTTCTATCGACGCCGAACTTCAGTATGCAAAATAACCAAACAGGACACTAGAAGGCCATGCAGATGCTCGCATCCATCTCTTGTGTAATTCCCTGCCTCAACGAGCAATCCAATCTGGGCGTTCTGCTGCCCGAACTCTTGAATGTCATGAGACAGCAGGGCTGCGTGTTCGAGATCATCGTCGTCGATGATGGCAGCATCGACGGCACTCCAGAGGCCATGCGCCACTGGACCGAACTGCATGACGAGATCATGTATCTGCGCCTGTCGCGCAATTTCGGCAAGGAGGCGGCCATGACCGCCGGGCTGGAGGCCGCGCGTGGCCAGGTGGTGGTGTGCCTGGATGCCGACATGCAGCATCCGCCCGCGCTGATTCCCGCGATGCTCGAGCGCTGGCGCGAGGGTGTGCAGATGGTCTATGCGGTGCGCGCCTCGCGTGACAATGAAACCCGTTTCAAGCGCATCGGCACGCGCTTGTTCTATGCCCTCATGCGCACTTCCGACGGTCAGGGTGTGCCCGCAAACGCGGGGGATTTCCGTTTGATGGATCGGGTTGTGGTCGATGCGCTGCTGCGCTTGCCCGAGCGCAGCCGCTTCATGAAGGGGCTGTTCGCCTGGGTCGGGTTCCAGTCCGAGGCCATGCCCTACCACCCGCCCGAGCGCCTGCATGGCGTATCGCGCTTCAGGCCGCTGAAGCTGTTGCGTTTCGCCGTGGACGGCCTGACGGCGTTCACCACCTGGCCCTTGCGGCTGCTGAGCCTGATGGGCATCCTGCTTTCCATCCTGTCGTTCGGTTACGGCCTGTTCATCATCGTCGGCCACTGGCTGTATGGCGATCCGGTGCGCGGCTGGGCCACCCTGATCACGGTGATCCTGTTCTTCGCGGGGGTGAACCTGATTTCGCTGGGGGTCGTGGGCGAGTACGTCGCGCGCATTTTCACCGAGGTCAAAGGGCGACCGGTTTATTTGCTGCGTGAGCGCACCGGCGTCGGCCTGCCGGCCGCGTCCGGCGACCAGCCCGGGTCCGGCAGCCGGCGGGAGGACGCATGAGGGCGGCGGCTTTTGCCGCAGCGCTGCGTGGCTATTGTTCCCGGCCGGTCGATGGCGCGTATTGGTTGTTGCGCAAGGGCCGGGTGGCGGCCGCCTGGCCGTGGGTGGCGGGTCTGACCTTTCTTTGGCTGGCGACCACTACCTGGGTGTACCCCTTGCTGCTGCCCGACGAAGGGCGCTACGTGGGCGTGGCCTGGTCCATGCTCGAGTCGGGCGAGTTCCTGACGCCCATGCTCGACACCCTGCCGTTTTTTCACAAGCCGCCATTGTTCTATTGGCTGACGACGTTGTCGCTTGCGCTGTTCGGCGACAATGCCTGGGCAGCCCGGCTGTGTCCGGTGCTCGCGGCGACCGTGCTGGTCACGCTGTTTTACCGGTTCCTGCGGGTGCGCGCCAATGCGCGGATCGCCGGCTATGCCTCCCTGATCCTGGCGGTCCAGCCTTTCCTGTTCGGCGCTTCGCATTACGCCAATCTGGACATGCTGGTGGGCGCCATCATCAGCGTGACTGTCATCGCGGGCGCCACGGCGGTCTTTCGCCATGAGCAGGCGCGTTCCGACCGCTCGGCGCTATTGTGCATGTATGTGGCCGCCGCGCTGGGTTTTCTGGCCAAGGGGCTGATCGGCGTGGTCCTGCCCGCCGGGGTGCTGTTTTTCTGGTTGCTGGGCCGGCGGCGTTTTCATGCAATGAAGCGTCTGCTGTGGTGGCCGGGAATCCTGTTGTTTGTTGCATTGTCGCTGCCCTGGATGGTGGTGATGCAGGCGAGGTATCCCGGGTTTTTCGATTATTTCATCGTCTACCAGCACTTCCAGCGATTCCTGGAGTCCGGTTTCAACAATCCGCAGGCGTTCTGGTTTTACGTGCCGGTACTCCTGGGGTTGACGTTGCCCTGGTCGGTCCATCTCTGGCGCTGGTGCCGGCGCGATGGGCCGGTGAATCCGGCCGCCGTGCCTGCGGCCGAGCGTTTCGAGCAGATCGACCGTCCCGTGCTGCGCGGCCTGATGCTGTCCTGGCTGCTGGTGATTCTGGTGTTCTTCTCGATCCCTGCCTCCAAGCTCGTGGGTTACATCATCGCCGCTCTGCCGCCGTTGGCCTGGTTCGTCGCTGAAACTTTCGAGGCGCGCGCCGCTCGTGACCGGCAAGGCGCCGAGCGCAGCCTGGCGGCTTCGGCCCTGATTGCCGTCCTCATCTGCGCCTTGGCGGTGATCGTCATGGTGGTGGCGCCGCAGCCCACCAACAAGCCTCTGGCGCGCGTCATCGCCGCCGAGGCCGGGCCCGGCGACCAGTTGGTCATGCTGGATCTGTACGCCTATGACACCTCTTTTTATGCCCGGCGCGGCATCCCCGCCATCGTCGTGGCGGATTGGGACGATCCCGATATCCTGTATGCCGACAACTGGCGTCGCGAGCTTTACAGGGCGGCCGAGTTCGCTCCCGAGGCTGGACACCATGTGCTGTGGCGGCCCGCGCAGTGGCATGCGGCGCTGTGCGCGCCGGATCGTCCGGTGTACTGGGTCATGGCCTATCTGGACGATGTGCAGAACCATCCTGCCTTGCAGGGGCTTGCGCCAATGGCTTCGACGCCGCGCATGGGCTTGTGGCGTCTGGCGCCGGACGCCGCCCTCAGCGTGTGCGGCGAAAGGCCCAGTAGCGCCCCAGAATGAAGGTCAGGCCGGCAATGCCGATGAGGATCAGCGCGAGCAGGATGTCGTAGCGTATCGGGGTTGCGTGCAGCAGCACGGCGTAGGCCGCCTCGTTGACGGCGAAGCCCAGCGCCGATACGGCGAAAAACCGGCGGGCGGCCTGCGCGAGCGGGGCGTGCTGGTGGCGGAAGGTCAGGCGGTAGTGCCCGGCGAAGGATACGCAGAACGCCGTCAGCCAGCCTGCGACGTTGGCCAGCAATGGCGCCAGTCCTGCGGAGGCGACGCAGGCGACGGCGATTGCCCAGTGCGTGACCGCGGCGGCGCAGCCTACAATGACGAACCATCCGATTTGGGTTACGAGTTTCAGCATGGATTCCCAGTTCAGCGCAGCGGGCGGCGAATACCGGCGCATTGTATTGTGCGCCGATGATTTTGGCATGAATGCGGCTGTGGATGCGGGGATCCTCGCCCTGGCTGATCGGGGCCGCCTGTCGGGGGCCAGTTGCCTGGTCGATGGCCCAACCTTCGCGGCAGGCGCCGCGCGGCTGGCGGCCAGCGGCCTGCAATTGGGCCTGCACCTGAATTTCACCGAGCTCCTCGGCCAGCCGGGGCTTTGCCTGCCGCTGCGTGCCTTGATCGTTTCAGCCTATTTGCGGCGCCTGCCGGCGCCGGCGCTGCGGGCCAGTATCGAGCGTCAGCTCCGGCGCTTCGAGGATCTGGCGGGGCGGGTTCCGGACTATGTCGATGGCCATCAGCACGTGCATCAATTACCCGGCGTGCGGGAGGCCCTGGTCGAGGCCGTGGGCCGGTACCCGGAGCCTCGTCCCTGGCTGCGCGATACCAGCCGTCCGCGGCTGGCGGGTCTGCCGTTGCGCCTGCGCATCAAGGCCGGGGTCATCGCTGCCCTGGGGGCGTCCGCCTTGAGACGCCAGGCATGCGCACGGGGCCTGCGCATGAATGATGGCTTTCTTGGGGTGTATGATTTTCAAGGGGGGGCGCCGGCCTATCTGGCCTGGATGCGCCGCTGGCTTGCCGCTTGCCGTGACGGCGATGTGCTGATGTGCCACCCCGCGTTGGGGGCGGGCCCACGGGATGCCCTGTCGGCCCAGCGCCAGGCTGAATTCGAGGTGCTGGGAGGGGACGCGATGGCGGATCTCCTGGCGCACCATCATGTTGCCATTATGGGCGCCTGAGGCGTCCACGGAGCTCAATATGACACTGTCCTATCAAATGCTGGCCGACGATTTCGCCGTTGCGCCGCAGCTCGGCTCCGATGACATGCGACTGGTGGCCAATGCCGGGTTCAAGTCCGTGATCATCAACCGCCCCGACGGGGAGGGCGGACCGGATCAACCGCTTTCCGAGGACGTCATGGATGCAGCCCGCGCGGCTGGCCTCGAGGTGTGCTACCAGCCTGTGATCAGCGGCGCCATCACATCCGAGGATGTGGTCGAGTTCCTGCGCCTGCTGCGCGATCTGCCCAGGCCGGTGTTGGCGTTCTGCCGATCAGGGGCGCGTTGCACCAATTTGTATCAGATGGCACGAGAGCACGCGCGTCAATAGGCTGAGTAAAGTCAATCGTGGTCTGCGTTTCCCCCTGTTTTTCTTCGTGCCTTGCGGTTATGCTAGATATGCCCGATTAACTTTATGGACGGTCTCGTATGTTCAAGAAAATCCTGATTCCTACCGATGGTTCGAAGCTCTCCGCCCAGGCTGCGAACAAGGGGGTTTGCTTTGCCCGCTCGATCGGCGCCGAGGTTGTGGCGCTGTACGTGACCCAGCCTTTCGCCGCCACTGTGGGTTTCGATGGGATGGCGGCGGCATACGCCATCACTGACGAGGATTACGAGCGTACCGCCGCGGAGCAGGCCGAGAAATATCTCAAGTCCGTGCTCGATCGCGCCGAAACCGCCGGGGTCAAGGCAACGGCCAAGGCCGTGTCCAACTTCAATGTGGCCGATGGCGTGGTCCAGGCCGCCGAGGAGGAAGGCTGCGACCTGATCTTCATCGGCAGTCATGGCCGCAGCGGGCTGTCCCGCCTCTTGCTGGGCAGCGTCACGGTCAAGGTCCTGGGCCTGGCCAAGGTAGCCACGCTGGTCTACCGGGTCAAGGAAAACGATTGATTCGAGGCATTCCCATCCAGTCATGAGCCGCGTGATCTTTCATGATACCGGCAGCGTGGCGACACCTGGCGCGCTGCCGGATGGGGTGCTCGACACCCGCGGCCGGCCGTTGCGCGATTTGCGCATTTCGGTGACTGACCGCTGCAATTTCCGCTGTAACTACTGTATGCCGCGCGAGGTGTTCGGGGCGGATCATCCGTTCCTGCCGCACGGCGCTCTGCTTACCTTCGAGGAAATCACGCGCGTCGCGCGGGTGGCCGCGGGCCTGGGTGTGCGCAAGATCCGCCTGACCGGCGGCGAGCCCCTGGTGCGCAAGCAGATCGAGCATCTCGTGGGGATGCTCTCGAGCCTGAGCACGCCCGAGGGCGTGCCCGTCGAGGTGACGCTGACCACCAATGGCGCCCTGTTGGCGCGCAAGGCGCAGGCTTTGGCCGAGGCCGGCCTGCGGCGGGTGACCGTCAGCCTCGATGCCCTCGACGATGGGCTGTTTCGCCGCATAAGCGACGGCAATGTGGGGGTGGCGACCGTCCTCGAGGGGGTCGAGGCCGCCGCACGCGCCGGCCTGGCGCCGGTCAAGGTCAATATGGTGGTGCGCAAGGGCATGAACGATGCCCAGATTCTGCCGATGGTGCGCCATTTCCGGGGCAGCGGGCACATCCTGCGCTTCATCGAGTACATGGACGTCGGCAATACCAATGGCTGGCGGATGGACGAGGTGCTGACCGGCGCCGAGATCATCCAGATCATCGGCGACAAGTTTCCGCTGGAGCCGGTTCGGGCCGGATACCGGGGCGAGGTCGCGGTGCGTTGGGCATACCAGGACGGCGCGGGCGAAATCGGTCTGATCACCAGCGTTTCGCAGCCTTTTTGCGGGGACTGTACGCGGATGCGATTGTCGCCCGAAGGGCGGCTGTTTACCTGTCTGTTCGCCGAGCAGGGTCACGATCTGCGCGGCCTGTTGCGCGCGGGGGCGGATGATGCGGTCCTGGCGGAACGCCTGGGCGGTGTCTGGCGGACCCGTGCCGACCGGTATTCCGAGCAGCGCGGGGCTGCGCACCGCGAACACAAGATCGAGATGAGCTACATCGGTGGCTGAGGCCGGCGGCTGTGCGCTCACAGGCCTGGTGCTGGCCGGCGGCCGGTCTTCGCGCCTGGGATCGGGTGGCGAGTTCGGCCCGGACAAGGGTCTCGCATCGTTTCATGACGAACCTCTGGTCGCCCGTGCCTGCCGCTATCTGCGGGGGCAGGGGGCGGAGCCGATTCTGATCAGCGCCAATCGTCATGCCGCGCAGTATGGCGAGCATGGCCGTGTGATCACCGATCCTGCGTGGTCCGAGGCTTTCCAGGGGCCTTTGCTGGGCATTGCGGCGGCTCTGGAGGTCGCAGCGCACGAGTGGCTGTTGGTCGTGCCTGTCGATGTGCTGGATCTGCCGGCAGATATGGCGGTCCGGCTCATGGCGGCGGCAGATGCCGCACATCCCGCTTATGCGTGTACACCGGACGGGCCGCATCCATTGTGTCTGCTGGTGCATCGCAGCCTGGGGGCGAATCTGCGATCCTGGCTGGCGGGCGGCGGGCGCAAGGTGCAGGCCTGGCTGGCGCGCGTGGGCGCCCGGGCCGTGGATTTCGAGGGGGCGGGTTTCCTGAATCTGAACACCCCAGAGGACTGGCGCCAGGCGGGCGCTTCTCCGCCTTGATCGTGTGTCTCGCAAGGGCTCGAAATGACCGCGCACCCCGGCCTCCGGCCGTTTGCGGGGGGGCGGGGTGTTGGTTTTGGCGGGTCAGGCCAGCCAGTCGGCCAGCGGGTACCAGTCGAGGGTCGCGCCGTCGCCGGTCTCGATATTGGCGGGGATGCGCGCCAGGGCCTGAGTCCAGGCCAGGCCGGCGACCGCGCCCGAGCTCTGCTGTTCGTAGGGGCTCAGAGTCGGCAATGCGTCGGCGCGGTGTTCGACCCGCACGCGCGGGAAATCATCGCGTCCGCCGCTCCAGGTCCGGTCCGTGCGCAATATGCCGCGCCAGACCGGCGGCAGGATTTCCCGGCGCCCTTGCAGGCCGCGGATCAGGGGGGTGGCCAGCAGCGTGAACACCACAAACGCCGAGACAGGATTGCCCGGCAGGCAGATCAGGGGCCGGCCTCCGAGGCTCGCGAGGGCGACGGGTTTGCCGGGTTTCATCCGCACGCGCCAGAGTTCCAGCGTGCCGCCCAGGGTTTCGACGGCGGGTTTGACCAGGTCCTTGTCGCCGACGGATGCGCCGCCCACGCTCAGGATCAGGTCGCAGGTGCGCGCCAGCTCGTTCAGCGCCGATTCGATCGCGCCGGCCTGGTCGGGCGCATGCAGGACGGCGACCGGGTCCGCGCCCATGCCCCGGCAGAGCGCGGCCAGCATGGGGCCGTTGGAGTTGTACACGGCCGCGGGTCCCAGCGGCTGGCCTGGAGGGATCAGCTCGTCGCCATTGGTCAGGATGCCTATCCGCAGGCGCGGATAGGCCGGGGCCGTGGCATAACCCTGCGCGGCCAGCACGGCGATCTGGCCGGGACCGACCAGTGTGCCGCGTTGCAGGACCACCTCGCCCTGGCGCATGTCCTCGCCGCGGCGGCGAATGTGATCACCCGGGCGCGGGGCGTGCAGGATGCGCACGCCCTGGTCCAGGGCCTCGGTGTTCTCCTGCATGACCACGGTGTCGGCCCCCTCGGGGATGAGGCTGCCGGTGAACAGGCGGATCGCCTGGCCGGGCCGCAGGGCCTCGGGCATGTAGCCCGCATATTGGAATGCCTGGACGGGCAGGAACGTGTTGGGTGAGAAGTCCGCGCAGCGCAGCGCGTAGCCGTCCATCGCGCTGTTGTCGGCGCGTGGCAGGTCTACCTTGGCGACGATGTCCTGGGCGAGGACGCGCCCCTGGAGGGCGTCCAGGGGCAGCATCGTGTGCGTTGCGGGGGTATGGGCGCGCGCCGCCAGCGTGGCCTGGGCCGTGTCGAAGTCCAGCATCGTCATCAGGCCTCCTGGATGCCGCGGTATGCGCCGGCGAAGTTGCAGGGCCGGTGGCGGCTGTCGAGCTGCTCGCGCAGAATACCCTCCCAGGCGAGCTGGCAGGCCTTTGGGGAGCCTGGCAGGCAAAAGATCAGTGTGTCGTTGGCCAGGCCGGCGAGGGCCTCGGATTGCAGTGCCGACGAGCCGATTTCCTGCCATGACAGATGGCGGAACAGTTCGCCGAAGCCAGGGACCGTCTGGTCCAGCAAGGGGGTGACCGCGGCCACTGTGGACTTGCGATGCGAGAATCCCGTCCCGCCGTTGGTGATGACCACCTGGATGCCGGGCTCGGCGATCCAGTCGCTGAGGACTTTGCGGATCTGGTAGGGATCGTCGCGGCAGATCGTCCGGGTCCGCGGCGTGTGGCCCGCCGCGCGCAGGCTGTCGCACAGATAATCGCCCGTGGTGTCGTCCGCGGGCGTGTGGCGATCGGAAATCGTGAGCACTGCGCAACCCAGCGTCACGGGCGGCAGTGCGGGATCAGCTTTCATTGTTTGGCGTCCTCGTGTCCCATTGGTCGGTCTTGCGCGCGTCGGCCTCGTCCTGCTGGACCCAGAATGATCGGCCCGAGTCCGTGGTCTCGCGTTTCCAGAAGGGCGCCCGGGTCTTGAGCGCATCGATGATGTATTCGCAGGCCCGGAAGGCGTCGCCCCGGTGGGCGCTGGCGACGCCGACGAAGACGATCCGTTCGCCCAGAGCCAGCTCGCCGACGCGGTGGACCACTGTGGTGTCGAGAATGGACCAGCGCTGCGCGGCGGTATCGCACAAGGCCTGGATTTCGCGTTCGCACATCCCTGGATAGTGTTCGAGGAACAGGCTGCGCGTGGCCTCGCCGGGCGCGTAGTCGCGCACCGTGCCGATGAAGCTGACCATGGCCCCCGCCTGCCCCGAGCTGCGGGCTTGCAGTTCCGCGTACAGGGCCGCGGGGTCGAAATCGGCGGTCTGGACCACGACCATGTTTCAGCCTCCGGTGACGGGCTCGAACACGGCAACCTCGTCGCCTGGACGGATCATCGCCTGATGGCCGGCGTGTTCCTGGTTGATGGCAAGTTTGAGGCGGCTGGCCGGCGCCAGCGCCGGACAGCGCGCCACCAGGTCCGCCAGCCATTGCGCGGCGGGCGTCGGTGCCGCCAGCGCCAGCGTTTCATGCCGTGTGCCCATGTGCTCGGCAACCTGGGCGAAGTACAGGACCTCAATCGTTGCGCCACTCGCCACTTTTTCCTCCGGATTTGTAGATCAGCCTGACCTGCTCGATGACAATGCCCTTGTCCGCGGCTTTGCACATGTCGTAGATCGTCAGCGCCGCCACACTGCAGGCGGTCATGGCCTCCATTTCGACGCCGGTCTGGTGCCGGGTGCGGCAGCGGGCGCGGATGGTGATGCGGCATGCCGCGTCGTCGAGCGTGAAATCCACCCCGACGAATGCCAGCGGCAGGCTGTGGCACAGGGGGATCAGCTCGGCGCAGCGCTTGGCCGCGAGAATGGCGGCGATGCGCGCGGTGTTGAGGACCTCGCCCTTGGCGTTGGCCTGTGCCTGGAGCAGGCGATAGGCCGCCGGGCGCAGGCGCACGGCCCCCTCCGCGATGGCCTCGCGGTCGGTGTCGGTCTTGTCGCCGACATCGACCATGCGGACCTGTCCGCTGTCGTCCAGGTGACTGAGAGTTGGAGTGGATTCGGTCATGTCTCGTAGCGGGTGGACAGGCCGCGCCGCGTGAGCCGCTGGGCGTGGCCGGATCAGTCTGAATTCCAATGATATACGCAAAGCGCGAACCCGGCTGGGCGGACGCCGGGCCTGCTATGATGGCTGCTTGAAAAATCAGGCTTGAAATTCCTGCCGGCCGATGCTGTGCGGACGGCCTGGGCGGTTCATGGCGAACGCATGGTCAAGACTCTCGGCGCATTTTTTTCCCTGTACCTGGCGACGCTGATCCTGTTGATGAGCTCCGGCCTGTTCAACACCTATATGGGTCTGCGCCTGACGGCCCTGTCGGTCTCGGAAGTCTGGGTGGGGGCGATCATCTCGGCCTACTACATCGGCCTGGTGTTCGGGGCGCGCGTCGGGCACCGCCTCATCATCCGGGTGGGCCATATCCGTGCCTACGCCGCGAGCGCCGCTTTGGCTACCATCATGCTCCTGGTGCAGATCCTGGTCGACAGCCTGTGGGTCTGGCTGGCCCTGCGTTTCATCGCCGGCACGGCGATGGTGACCCTGTTCATCGCGATCGAAAGCTGGCTCAATGAGCAGACCGAGAACGCCTCGCGCGGCACCGTGTTCGCCTTTTACATGGTGGTTTCGTGCATGGGCACGGTGTTCGGTCAACTGGTGCTGGGTTTGTTCCCCAACCTGAATTACGAACCGCTGGTATTCATGGCGATCTGCAGCGTCCTCAGCTTGATGCCGATCGCACTGACGCATCGTCTGCATCCGGCGGTGCAGGTGCCCACGCCGCTGGCGCTGCGCTATTACATGGCGCGCGTCCCGCTATCCATGACCGTGCTGTTCATCGCCGGGATGCTGACCGGCGCCTTCTACGGCCTGGCCCCGGTCTATGGCCTGCAGCATGGCCTGAGCAATCAGCAGGTGGGTGTGTTCCTGGCGACGTCGGTGACGGCGGGCCTGGTATTCCAGTGGCCCCTGGGCTGGCTGGCGGACCGGATGAGCCGGATCCGCCTGATCCGTTACGGCGCCGTGGTCCTGCTGGCGCTCGGCGTGCCTTTGTGGGGCTGGTTTCATATCCCTTTCACCGCCTTGCTGGCAGTTTCGGCGGTTCTTGGCATCCTCCAGTTCACCCTCTATCCCATGGGGGCGGCATTCGCCAACGATAATGTGGAGCCCGAGCGGCGCGTGGGCCTGAGCGCGCTGCTGTATATGGTGTACGGCCTGGGCGCCTGTCTGGGGCCTCTGGTGGCCGGCGGACTGATGCGCGCCTGGGGGCCGGACGTCTATTTCGTCTATGTGTCGGTCTGTGCGCTGGTGCTCGTAGTGTTCATTCGCGAACAAAAGGTCAAGGGCGCGCATTTGAGCGAGGATGCGCCGACGCACTTCGTGCCCATGGCCGATACTCTGCAGAGCTCGCACGTCATGGCCGTGCTCGATCCGCGGGTCGATATCCAAAAGGATATTTCACACGACCCGGTGATCGGCGAGCCGGTCTCAACGGGGGATCAGCAGGACGATGGCGGCCAGGGCGAGGGCGATGCCCAGCAGGTTCAGGCGCCCTAGGCGTTCGTGGAAAATGCCGGCGCCCACCAGCGTCCCCGCCGAGATCACCCCGATGTTCATCGCCGCGAAGACCAGCGTGGGGTTCTGCGAAAAGGTCTGGTGCGCGCGGATGTAGAAATAGATGTTGCCGAAATTCAACAGCCCCAGCAGCACGCCCGAGGCCAGGCTGCGGGCGCTCCATTGCGTGCCCCGGCGCAGGGCCAGCCAGGCGAGCATCAGGATTGCCGCCAGCACGAAGGACAGCAGCAGGCTGCTGGCAAAGGCGGCGCCGCTTTTGGCGAGCTGCTTGAACAGGATATCGATCGTTCCATAGCCCAGCCAGACGCCCAGCAGCGAGGCCAGGACGACCGGACCGGCCGCGGCGTGGCCCTGCGCGTGCGCATTGGGCCGGGTCAGCAGGCAGGCCAGGGCGGCGAATGCCAGCGCGATGCCGGCGAGCTTCATGCCCGACAGCGCCTCGCCGAACAACAGAAAGGCGGCCAGCAGGGGAATGGCGAGCGACAGGCGTTGCGCGGCGTCGCTCAGCACGATTCCGGCATGGCGCACGGCGGCGGCCATCACCAGGAAGATCGACGGCAGCAGCACGCCCAGCAGCGACAGGATCCACCAGGCCGCCGCCGGCTGGTCCAGCAGTCTGGCGGTGTCGGGCCGCAGCAGGAGCAGGCACAGGGCGGCCGCCGTGAGGTAGTTCACGAAGATCGCTTGCTCGACGCGGATGGCGCTTTGGCGCGCCAGTTTCAGGAAGATCGAGACGGCAACGCTGCAGGCAATGCTGAGGATGAGGGTGTGCATGATGATCTCAGGCGTGGCTGTTGGTTTCTGCGGATTCACGCGGGGCGTCGGCCTCGGGCATGGGGTGCAGGCCCAGGCGCTCGAACAGCAGCGCATCGGCGTCCGGGCCCGGATTGGGGGTGGTCAGCAGCCGGTTGCCGCGAAAAATCGAATTTGCGCCGGCCATGAAGCACAGGGCCTGGGTGCTGTCGTCCATCGATTCGCGCCCCGCCGACAGGCGCACCACGGCCTTGGGCATGGCGATGCGCGCCACGGCGATCGTGCGGACGAACTCGATCGGGTCGAGTTCGTCCGCCTCGGCCAGTGGTGTGCCTGGGATCTTGACCAATCGATTGATGGGCACGGATTCGGGGTAGGGGTCGAGGCTGGCCAGCTCGGCGATCAGGGTGGCGCGAATCCGGCGCGATTCGCCCATGCCCACGATGCCGCCGCAACAGACTTTCAGGCCGGCATTGCGCACGCGCTCCAGGGTGTCCAGCCGGTCCTGGTAGCGGCGGGTGGTGATGATCTCGCGGTAGTGGTCGCGTGCCGTGTCCAGGTTGTGGTTGTAGTAGTCCAGGCCCGCAGCCTTCAGGCGCTCGGGCTGGCCCGGCTTGAGCATGCCCAGCGTGGCGCAGGTTTCCAGCCCCATCGCCTTGACCGCATGGACCATCTCGATCACTTCGTCGAGCTGCCGCTCGGTGGGCGAGCGCCAGGCCGCCCCCATGCAGAATCGCTGGGCGCCCGCGTCGCGTGCCGCGCGCGCCGCCGCCAGGACCTCCGTGCGCGGCATCAGTGGCTCGGCTTCGACGGCCGTCGTGTAGTGCGAGGACTGCGGGCAGTAGGCGCAGTCCTCCGGACATGCGCCGGTCTTGACGGACAGCAGGCTGGATTGCTGGATGGCGTTGGCTGGATGGTGTTGGCGGTGCAGGGTCTGCGCGCGCAGCAGGAGATCGTTCAGGGGTTGAGCGTACAGCTCCAGGATGGTTTCGGGAGTCCAGGCGGGGGCGGACTCCCGGCGGCGGCGTTCGATACTGAGCATTGAGCAGATCCACGGTAGGCTGGGAACGGCGCAATGGTAGGAGTGGGTTGGAGACTTTGCAAGCGTTATCTGTTTGCTAAGTTCGCTTAAATATCTTCAAGATCGTGCAAAATATCTGATTTGCATGTCTTCCTAAGGAAGGCTGTGAGGATGTTCGGGAAACTGGACGCTATTGCGCAATTGTAATTTTTTGTTTCTTTTGCCAATCCAGGAAGAAATTTAGAGGCAATTATTGACATATATTAATATTTCGCGAAATAACTAATTTGTGAGACAAAAGCTTGATCCGGATCAATTGTTTTGCCGCTATAACCCTGCAAAATGTGTGGGTTTTCACAAACCGCTCATATGTTAGGGGAAATACATGAAATCGAGCCTCTGTTCTTCATTGTGCGCCGGCGCGCTTGTCCTGGGCGTGTCGGCCCTCGCTCCCGTTCATGCCCATGAGGCAGGCGACTGGTTGTTCAAGGTGGGCGTCACCCATGTCGAGCCCAAGTCCAACAACGGCACTGTCGCCAATGGGGCGGTAAAGCTTGATATCGGCGGCAGCACCCGGCCGAGCTTCACCGTGACCTACATGGCCACTCGCAACATCGGTGTCGAGCTCCTCGGGGCGTTCCCGTTCAAGCACGACATCAATGCCAAGGGTCTTGGCGGGATCGGCTCGACCAAGCACCTGCCCCCGACGCTCAGTCTGCAATGGCATTTCCTGCCGGACGCGACTGTCCAGCCCTACGTGGGCGTGGGTCTGAATTACACGACGTTCTTCAGCACCAAGAGCTCCCTTGGCGACCTGAGCCTCAGCGACTCCTGGGGTGTGGCCGCCCAGGTGGGCGCGGACTTCAAGCTCTCCGAGCGTTGGTTCCTCAACGCCGATGTGCGCTATATCGACATCTCCTCGGATGTAAAGCTGAACGGTGCGAAGATCGGCAAGACCCGGATCGATCCCTGGGTCGCCACTATTGGCGTGGGATACCGGTTCTGATCGGGAGGGCCGGTATTCTTGTGCCGCAGGAACAGGCCCGGTCCGAAGGGATGGGCCTGAATAGCTGAGGAAGACTTGAACTTGCGTGCCTCCTTTTTTTCATGCATAATCTCGCTTCTTCGTAACGAAGACCTTGTTTTGGGGGTATAGCTCAGCTGGGAGAGCGCTTGCATGGCATGCAAGAGGTCAG
>JBEBRQ010000058.1:0-14589 GCA_040394755.1 Castellaniella defragrans
TCGCTGCGGTTTGTGCCTTGCCCAGGCCAAAAATCCATCGGTTTTATTTGTTCCTGATAACGTCGAACACTACACTGACCGATCCAACACACTGGAAGGCATTCATGAGCGATAGCGCATGGTTTTTGTTGCAGGCCCTGTTCCTGGGGCTGGTCGAGGGCATCACTGAATTCATCCCGGTTTCGAGCACCGCGCACCTCCTGCTGGTGGGCGACTGGATCGGTTTTTCCTCGGGCAACGACAAGGTGTTCGAGGTCGTCATTCAGTTCGGCTCCATCCTGGCGGTGATCTGGGTATTTCGCGAGCGCCTGCTGCGCCTGTTGCGCGGTTTCCTGGGCGGTGATCTGCAAGAGCGCCGCTTCGTGCGCAATCTGGTGATCGCGTTCCTGCCGGCTGCCGTGATCGGCGCCCTGGGTATTCGCTACGTCAAGGCGCTGTTCCATCATCCGGGGGTATTCGCCATCACCCTGGCGCTGGGCGGACTTCTGATGCTGTGGGTCGAGCGCCGCCCCCGCTATGCCAAGCGGCCTGGCGACCCAGGCGAAACCGAGGTTTCGCAATATGCCAGCGCGCATGCGCTGGAGCAGATCAGCTGGAAGCAGGCCCTGGTCGTGGGTTGCGCCCAGGTCATTGCGATGGTGCCTGGCACGTCGCGCTCGGGGGCGACCATCATTGGCGGCATGCTGGCCGGAATCGACCGGCGCACGGCCACTGAATTTTCCTTCTTTCTGGCCATGCCGACGATGCTGGCCGCCACGGTGTACGACCTGTACAAGCATGGCGCGGCATTGGATGGGACGCAGACGCTGGCGATCGCGGTGGGCTTTTTCGGGGCGTTCTTCAGCGCCCTGGTGCTGGTGCGCGCAGTGCTGGCCTTCGTGTCGCGGCGGACCTACCGGCCGTTCGCCTGGTATCGCATCGGGCTGGCGCTCGTCGTGGCGTTCTGGGTGCTGAGTTAACGAGGTTTTTCAAAGCGCATCGGTGCTGTCTGGAAACCCGTCGAGCACGAGGCGGGGGCCGTTGGCATCCAGAACCAGCCAGCCGCCGCGTCCGGACGGCTGGTCGTAGTCCCAGTCCGGCAGGACGAAGCGTCGGCAGGTGTGCCCGCCAATGTCGAGCGTATGCGCCGCGGGCCGGTGGGTATGCCCATGAACCAGGATATCGCATCCCGAGGCCGAGAGCGCATTCACGATGGCCTGTGGATTGACGTCCATGATGCGCATGGATTTGGCGCCGCGCGCCCGGCGGCTGCGCATGCGCGCCCAGGTTGCGATGCGGCGGCGCAGGGCCAACGGCAGCGCGAGGAATGTTTGTTGCACCGAGGGTGTGCGCACCACGCGCCGCAGGCGCTGGTAGGCGGTGTCATCCGTGCAGTATTGGTCGCCGTGGGTCAGCAGGATTGTGCCCGCGGCGCTCTCGAGCAGGATTTCGTCGTCCAGCAGCCGCGCGCCCAGGCTGCGGGCGAGCGCCGCGCCCATCAGGAAGTCGCGATTGCCGCGTCCCAGCCACAGCGGGATGTCGCGCGCGGTGTCGCGCAGGGCCGTGAGGGCCTGGGATAGCCAGGCGGGGGGATCGCGCAGGGCATGATCGTCGCCGATCCAGGCCTCGAAGACATCGCCGCACAGGAGGAGGGCGTCGGCTTCGCGCCGCGCCCGCTCCAGGAAGCGGAAGAATACTGCCGCTGTGCCGGGATTGTGTTCGCCCAGGTGGATGTCCGAGGCGATCCAGACCGAGCCCGGCAGCGTGAGCTTATTCAACCAGGGTGGCGCTTTCGATGATGACGTCATCGACCGGGACGTCCTGGTGGAAGCCCTTGTTGCCGGTCTTGACCTGCTTGATGGCATCGACCACCTCGGTGCCCTCGATCACCTTGCCGAAGACGGCATAGCCCCAGCCGTTCGAGGTGGGGGCGGTGAAGTTCAGGAAATCGTTTTTGGCGACGTTGATGAAGAACTGCGCGGTGGCCGAGTGCGGATCGGCGGTGCGGGCCATGGCCAGCGTGTAGAGATCATTTTTCAGGCCGTTGTTGGCCTCATTCTCGATGGGCGAATGGGTCTGCTTTTGTTTCATCCCGGCCTCGAAGCCGCCGCCCTGGATCATGAAGTTGTTGATGACCCGATGGAAGACCGTGCCGTCATAGAAGCCTTCTTTGACGTAGGTCAGAAAATTTTCCACAGTCTTGGGGGCTTTCTCGGCGTCGAGCTCGATCAGCATGTCGCCTTTGTTGGTGTGCAGTTTGACGCGGGGGTGGTTGCTCATGGTCTTGCCTTGGTTGTGGGTGGATGAGCCTTGCGCAACGCTTGCGGTACCCGGAATCAGGGTGGCGGCGCAGGCCAGGCACAGAATACGTATCCAGTAGGACAGGATACGGAGGAATACGGGAGTAGAGGGCATCGTGGCTGGACTCCGGGGCATGGGACCGCTATTGTGCCGCATTGGCGGGTGTGCCGCTCGGATTGCCCGGCCGTGCCGTTGCCGCGCCCGTTTTGCCGCGCGCGGCGCGCGCCCTTGCGAATGCCCGGTCGGCCAGGCGGGAGTAGACGAGGCCGAGGTTTTCGAGGGCAGGCGCGAAATCCGGAACGATCGCCAGGGCGTTTTGCAGCGCGCTGCGGGAAAGATCGAGCTGGCCCCTGCGGGCGTACTCGATGGCCAGGGCGTTCCAGGGCTCGGGCAGCTCGGGGAAATCGACGGTCATTCCGCGCCAGATCTCGATCGCCTCGTCGTGGCGGCCCAGCTCGGTCAGGGCGCGGCCATGCAGGTAGGCGAGCTGGACATCAGTACCCAGGCTATCGGATTCGTCGCGCTGGGCCTGGCGTTCGCGGATCAGTTCCAGTGCGGCCTCGGCCCGCCCCTGGTCCAGCATCGCGGCGATGTGATCGGTGATTTGCGAGGGGGAGAGGGGGATCGCGGTATTGACGCGGGGGCTGGCCGCCTGCAGCAGGTCGGCAAAGGCGCGCCAGCCGCGTTCGGGCGGCGGCGGCATGGTGAACTGGCCGGTTTGCGGATCGAACACCGGGTCCGTTCCGGATCTGCCGTTCGTGCCGGGATGGCTGGATGGGGCTTGGGCGGATGCCGCCGCCATGCAGGCGGCCAGAGCCAGGGCGGATAAAGAATGTCGAATCACGGCTGTGGGACGCCTATGTCTGGGACTGAGGAAAATCGTCGGGGGAAGGTATACTACTTAGTCAGTCCATTTTAGCCTTGCCGTGCGCCGGATGCCTGTCAGGGCACAATCCGCGCCACGCTTTTGCAACCGTCGTCCTGCCGCCTTTTGCGCTTCTGTCTGACCGATCATGCTGCACATTTATAACACCCTTTCGCGCCGCAAAGAGGCATTCGATCCCGTTGAGCCGGGGATGGTGCGGATCTATGTATGCGGCATGACGGTCTACGATTTCTGCCATCTCGGCCATGCCCGGATGCTCGTGGGTTTCGATGTGGTGCAGCGCTGGCTGCGCGCCAGCGGCTGGCGCGTGAATTTCGTGCGCAACATCACCGACATCGACGACAAGATCATCCGGCGCGCTGTGCAAAGCGGCCGGCGTATGCATGAGGTGACCGACTTCTTCATCGAGGCCATGCGCGCCGACGAGCGCGCCCTGGGGGTGCAGGCGCCAGACGCCGAGCCGCGCGCCACTGAATACGTGGGCCGGATGCTCGACATCATCGGCAGGCTCGAGGCGCGCGGCCTGGCCTATCGCGGCGAGGACGGTGACGTCAATTTCCCGGTGCGTAAATTTCCTGGCTATGGCAAGCTCTCGGGCAAGTCCCTGGACGACCTGCGCGCCGGCGAGCGTGTCGCGGTGGCCTCGGGCAAACAGGATCCCCTGGACTTCGTCCTGTGGAAGGCGGCCAAGCCCGACGAGCCCGAGGAGTCCCGTTGGCCTTCCCCATACGGGCCGGGGCGGCCCGGCTGGCATATCGAATGCTCGGCCATGAGCCACGCCCTGCTGGGTATGCCGCTGGACATCCACGGCGGCGGTCCCGATCTGAAATTTCCCCATCATGAAAACGAAATCGCCCAGAGCGAAGGGGCCTTCGGCGGCACTCTGGCGCAGACCTGGATGCATTGCGGGCCGATGATGGTGGATGCCGAGAAAATGTCCAAGTCTCTGGGCAATTTCCAGCGCATCCGCGATACGCTGGCCGGTGGCGCGCTCGCCGAGGATGTGGCGTCCTACGAGGCCAATCCGCGCGAGGCCGAGATGCTGCGTTTTTTCATCGTGCGCAACCACTATCGCAGCATCCAGAACTACGCTCCCGACAATCTGCTCGATGCGCAGAATGCGCTCGACAGGCTCTATCAAGCCTTGGCGAACGTGCCGCCCGCCTTGGTCGAGATCGATTGGGCCCAGCCGGCGGCGGCGGCCTTCAAGGTCGCCATGGACGACGATTTCAATACGTCGGGCGCGATCGCCGTGTTGTTCGATCTGGCGGGCCAGGCCAATCGCGAGCGCTCGGCGCAGGCCAGCGGCCTGATGCGTGCCCTGGGCGGCCTGCTGGGTCTGTTGCAGTGCGATCCCGAAACCTACCTGAAGTCTTCCACCCGTTACCTGGGCGGGGTGGCGGGCTCGGCACTGGAAGCCGCGGCGATCGATGCGCTCGTGGCCGAGCGGGCGCAGGCCAAGGCGGCGCGCGATTTTGCCCGCGCCGACCAGATCCGCGCCGATCTGCGCGAGCAGGGCGTCGAGCTCGAAGACAAGGCCGGCGGCCTGACCCAATGGCGTAGGATGTAGGCAATGGATATCCTTGGACGCCAGCTCGCCGAACGAATCTGCCCCGCGTACTGGGATCAGGCTTGCGAACACCTGACGCGGCGCGACCGCATTCTGCGCAAGCTCATCCCGGCCTTTGACGGCGAGTCGATCATGGTGCGTCGCAGTCCTTTCGCGACGCTTGCGCGCATCGTCGTCGGACAGCAGGCCTCTCCGGCCCTTGGGCGCAGTCTGTGGGGGCGCCTGACACAAGGCTGCGGCGTGGACCCGACGCCGGATTCCATTGCTGGTTTTGATGAACAGGCTCTATGCGCCATGGGCCTTTCGCGCCGCAAGGCGCAGTATCTGCTGGATCTGGCGGGCTATTTCCAGGTCCGCGGCGACGAGGCCAGCCGTTGGGACGGCATGGACGACGCGGCGGTGATCGCCGAGCTATGCACGATCCGCGGCGTCGGGCGCTGGTCGGCCGAGATGTTTCTGATTTTCAACCTGGGCCGTCCAGACATCCTGCCGCTGGACGACATTGCCTTGCTCAAGGCGATCTCCCATCACTATTTCAGCGGCGAGCCCGTCTCGCGCTTCGAGGCGCGTGAGGTGGCGCAGGCCTGGGCGCCGTGGCGCACCGTCGCAAGCTGGTATTTGTGGCGTAGCATGGATGCCATCGCCATCGAATACTGAATTGCATTCCCTTGGACAGAACAATCCTCATGCGAAATACATTTCTCGAATTCGAACAGCCCCTCGCGGAACTCGACAACAAGATCGAGGAGCTGCGCTTCGTGCAGTCAGACTCTGCGGTGGATATCTCCGAGGAGGTTGGCCGCCTGCAGCAAAAAAGCCAATCCCTGGCCAAGAGCCTCTATGCCAAGCTCACACCGTGGCAGACCGCGTTGGTCGCGCGCCACCCCCAGCGCCCCTATACGCTGGATTACGTGCGCGAGATCTTCACCGATTTCCACGAACTGCACGGCGATCGGATGTATGCCGATGACCAGTCCATCGTGGGCGGGCTGGCGCGCTTCAATGGCACCGCCTGCATGGTCATCGGCCACCAAAAGGGCCGTGACACGAAAGAGCGCGCCATGCGCAATTTCGGCATGCCCCTGCCCGAGGGGTATCGCAAAGCCTTGCGGCTGATGCGGCTGGCGGAAAAATTCCGCCTGCCGGTGTTCACCTTCGTCGACACGCCGGGCGCCTATCCCGGCGTCGGCGCCGAGGAGCGCGGGCAGTCCGAGGCCATCGGCCACAATCTGTTCGCCATGGCCGGCCTCAAGGTGCCCATCATCGTCACCATCATCGGCGAGGGCGGGTCGGGCGGCGCCCTGGCGATCGCCGTCGGCGACGTGGTGATGATGTTGCAATACGCGACCTATTCGGTGATTTCACCCGAAGGCTGTGCATCGATCCTGTGGCGCAGCGCCGACAAGGCCGCCGCCGCGGCCGAGGCGCTGGCGATCACCGCGCCGCGCCTCAAGGATCTGGGGCTGGTCGATCGGGTGGTCAATGAGCCCGTGGGCGGCGCCCACCGCGACCCGGCCACCATGGCGCGTCAGTTGCACCGCGCCCTGGCCGATGCGTTGCGCCAGGTCTCGGGCCTGGAAACCGACGAGCTTTTGCGCCAGCGCCATGCGCGTATCGCCGCTTATGGGCGTTTCCAAGAGGCGCGCAACTAGTATCTGCTTAAAGAACACCAACGCCATGGACCGGTCCGAATCCTGGTGGCGGGATTGCGATCCGGAACTGCTCGACCCCGTGCGCCAGGCGTTGACCGGCGGCGATGACAGGCCGATTGCAGTGGCGTTGAGCGGCGGTGCCGATTCGGCAATGCTCGCCCTGCATGCCGCGCGGGCGGCCAGCGAGGCTGGTCGCCCCCTGCATGTTTTTCACATTCATCATGGCCTGCAGGCCGATGCAGATCATTGGCAGGCGCATGTTCATCGCCTGGCCGCGCATCTTGACGTGTCCTGCCACAGCCTGCGCGTCGAGGTCTCCATCCGTGGCGACGGCATGGAATCGGCCGCCCGCGATGCTCGCTATGGCGCCTTCGTGCGGCTCGCGGCGCTGACCGGTGTGAACACCATCCTGCTGGCCCATCATCGCGACGATCAGGCCGAAACCGTGTTGCTGCGGCTGCTGCGCGGCGCCGGGCCGCTGGCGCTGGCGGCGATGGCCCCCGAAATCACGCGCGACGGTCTGCGCTATCTGCGCCCCTGGCTCGCGGTGCCGCGCGCGCGCATCCTGCGCTGCGCCGACCGCTACGGCGAGCACAGCGGCTGGCGGCCTGTCGACGATCCCAGCAATGCCGATTCGCGCTATACCCGGGCGGCCCTGCGTCAACGTCTGGCGCCCGTGCTCGACGAGCGCTGGCCAGGCTGGCGGGACATCCTCGCGCGCCACGCCCGCCAGGGCCGCGAACTGGCCCAATTGGTCGACGAGACCGTGCGCATGGACTGGGCCGGCCTGGACCCTGCGCCGGACGATATGGACTTTTCCCTGGCCGCCTGGCGCCTGCTCTCGCCGGCCCGGCAGGCCCAGGCATTGCGTCACTGGCTGGGATTGCATGGTCTGCGCCCGCCCAGCGCCGCGCGCCTGGATGAACTCATGCGGCAGCTGCGCGGCCTGCATGCCCTGGGCCACGACCGGCACATGCGCTTGCGCCACGATGGCCGCTGGATCGCCTGCGTGCGCGGACGCGTCGTCCTGAGTTCGAAAACACAGGTAGAATAAACAGCTTTTGGCGCTTTTGTGCGCCTTGTGTTCATCTACTCTGATCGCATCATGTCTCTCATCGTCCAAAAGTACGGCGGCACCTCGATGGGGTCTGTCGAACGCATCCAGAACGTGGCGCGCCGCGTCGCCAAATGGCACGCCGCTGGCCACCAGGTCGTCGTCGTGCCCTCGGCCATGTCCGGCGAGACCAATCGCCTGCTGGGCCTGGCCAAGGAAATCTCGCCCCAGCCCGATCTGCGCGAGCTCGACATGCTCGCGGCGACCGGCGAGCAGGCGAGCAGCGCCCTGCTGGCCATCGCGCTGATGCGCCAGGGTGTGGCCGCGCGCAGCTATGCCGGCTGGCAGGTCGCCGTGCATACCGACAACGCCTACACCAAGGCGCGCATCCGGTCGATCGACGACGCCCGCGTGCGCGCCGACCTGGACGCGGGCCGCGTGGTCGTCGTCACTGGTTTTCAGGGCATCGATGACGAGGGCAACATCACGACGCTCGGCCGCGGTGGCTCCGACACCTCGGCAGTCGCGGTGGCCGCCGCGCTGGAGGCCGACGAATGCCTGATCTTCACCGACGTCGACGGGGTCTATACCACCGACCCGCGCGTCGTTCCCGAAGCCCGCCGCATGAACGTGATTTCCTTCGAGGAAATGCTCGAAATGGCCTCTCTGGGCTCCAAGGTCCTGCAGATCCGTTCCGTCGAATTCGCCGGCAAATACCGCGTTCCCCTGCGCGTCCTGTCCTCGCTGACCGATCCTCTGATCCCGATCGAGGAGGAAATGCACTCGGGCACACTCATCACTTTCGAGGAAGATCAAAAAATGGAAACCGCCGTTGTCTCGGGCATCGCCTTTAGCCGCGACGAAGCCAAGATCACCCTGCGCAACGTTCCCGACACCCCGGGCGTGGCCTATTCGATCCTGGGGCCCGTGGCCGCCGCCAATATCGACGTCGACATGATCCTGCAGAACATCTCCGTGCAAGGCATGACCGACTTCTCGTTCACCGTGAACCGGAATGATTTTGCCCGCACGCTCGATCTGCTGCGCAATCAGGTCGGCCCGGCCGTGGGCGCCGGCGAGGTCGTTTCCGACGACAAGGTGGCCAAGGTCTCGATCGTCGGGATCGGCATGCGCAGCCATGTCGGCGTCGCCAGCCTGATGTTCCGCACGCTGGCCGAGGAGGGCATCAATATCCAGATGATCAGCACCTCCGAGATCAAGACCTCTGTGCTGATCAACGACAAATACATGGAACTGGCGGTGCGCGCGCTGCACAAGGCCTTCGAACTCGACCAGGAATCGATCCAGCCCGAGGAAGCCTGACCGGAATGACGCCGCGTGCCGTATTCGGCGGCCCGGGCGGTGTTCCTATGTTAGAATGCCAGCCTTGCCTGGAGACGTGGCCGAGTGGTTGAAGGTACTCCCCTGCTAAGGGAGCATGCGGCTTATACCCGCATCGAGGGTTCGAATCCCTCCGTCTCCGCCAGCAAAACATCCAAGATCGTCCAAGACGGTCTGAAAGCCTCAGAGAATCAACGATCTGGGGCTTTTTTCTTGCCAAGCGCGTCCAATCCAGACCATTGCGATCCAGGAAGATTAGGGGTAGTTTTGGGGGTATCCAGAGACACCACCCAATTCAGATACCCCCAATGCCCCTGACCGATCTCCAAATCCGCAAGGAGCATTGGGCTTTGCCAGCTGGTTTGCGGGCGCTTCCTTGACCTATGCCCTTTGCGAACACTTCCGTTAGCTGAGGCGGATCGATGGCGTTATGATCCTGAAGTCAAAATGATCCCCGGAGAATAGAAAGTGGCAAAGCTCTTGAGCGGCGTTGGTCAAACCACGGCGGTAGTCAGGCGCCCTCAAAGGGAGGGCGGCCGGTTTGGCAATGTTGCGCTTGTCTTGATGCTCCTGATGGCCGGATTTTTTGCCGGCGGCGCGTTTGCGTCAACCTCATCGGACGGCAGCCGTCCATCCTCGCCCAGTGTTCAGAAATACACTGGTGCCTTGAGGATCAATTCCGACATGGAGTATGTCGCCCTGGACCAGCCGTCCACTATCGGCGGAGCATGCGACGGATGGAACGCCATTGCGGTTCAAAAACCTGGGATGCCAGCCACTGCGACCACGAATACCCTCTGCTGGAAACTAGAGAATGGAGGTATGGCGGTTACTGATAAGGATGGCAAGCAAAAAACGATTGGCCCCATCTCGGCCTGGAGCGACTAGCACAAGGCAATCGTTCATGCCTGGATGTGCAAAAGCCGCCTGCTTGGCGGCTTTCGGTTTCATATGCCCGCCATAACGCGCGGCATGTTGGCAAAGTTGGAGCGGACCGTGCAATAGGCCGGTTTTTATCCCCGGGCCTGCAGACCGATGCTTGCCGGCTCTGCAATGCCGGCACTCGCCAAGGCCACGATCGGCCCCGCGGCGCGGAGAGCCTCGATCTGGGCGGGCTCTCGCACGTAGATCGTGCCGCCGTAAGATAGCGCATTGAGGGACACGCCTTCGAAATGCTCGCAGCGGCGCGGTAGCACCAGCATCCAGCCATCGCCCACCAGCATATTGCACGGCGGCAGCAGGCCGTCTGCGTCCGGGATCAGTCCCAGTTTGCTGCAGGCGCGGCTGAAAGCCTCGTGCATGGCTTGCGCAGCAGCCGTGGCATCGCAGCCGCGTTCTGCCTCGACGCGCACGAAGCAATGTTGCATCGGCAGGCCAGGATGGCGCGCGAGAGCGCCGGATGCCGTCGCGGCGGGCAGGCCCTTGCCGAAATGCCGCAAGGATGCATTGCCTTCGGCGGCTGGAATCCATTGGACATGCTTGTGCCGCTGGCTGGCGCCAGCCGCCGCACCGCCGTTGTAGAAGCCCAGTCCGCCGGCGTCGGAGATCACCGTTGCCAGGGCAAGAAAATCGGCGGGTTCCAGCGGACTGAGTTGTTCGGCGAATTCACGACGCGCAAGAACCAGGTGATGCAGACACACAGGAAATTTGTTGAGGACGGCATTGTGCTGCGTGCCCAGCGGGCCCACGGTCAGCGCCGGATCGGGCGGCAGGAAGGGATTGAAATTCGGGTCGCGCGGGCCGCCGGGCAGGGGGGTTGCCGATGCGGCGCTGGCCTTGACCGCATTTTTGACGGTCAGCGTGGCGGCCCAGCGGATGGCGAATGGCAGGCCGCCATCGTGGATGACGATCTGGTCGGCAACGAGGGGTTGCAGATCGCCTGAAGCGATCGCGGCATCGGTGCGAGCTCGTACGGCGCGCATGAATATCGAATCCATGACTTCCTCCTGTCTGGGTGGGCGTCGGTGCCGCTGGATGCATTCTGCCCGAGCCATCGTTGGATTTGCCGCCGATTGTAGGCTATCCCTTTGATCCCGGTAACGCCCGGCGGGCTGGGATCGGGCTGCCGGTACGCTAAGATAAGCGTATCCAGGTCACGGATGCGCCGTGGCCGCAGTGTTCCGTTTGATATGCGAATCAATCAGGGCACCCCAGGCAGAGTACCAGTGTAGCGAGGCCACATGATGCCAAAAATCAGTATTTCGTTCCGGCCCGGCGCTACGATCCGCCTTGCCCTGATCGCGGGTGCTGCCACGGCCCTGGGGGCCTGCGCCAATATCGCGGCCACGCCGCCGGGTACGCCCCTCGATCAGGTGCAGGCGCAGTTCGGTGCGCCGACCCTCGTCTGCACTGCCCGTGACGGCAAGCCGCGCGCGATCTGGTCGCAGCAGCCCTATGGGCAATTCGCCTGGGGATCTGACCTTACGCCCGATGGTCGCGTCGTGCGGATCGAACCCGTGCTGACCGATGCGCATTTCAAGGTGCTGGCCGAGGGCGAGTGGACCCCCGAGCAGGTCCGTTGCGAATTCGGCCCGCCGGCGCAGATTGATACCGTGGGTCTGCCGTCCGTGCGCCAGATCGTCTGGAATTACCGCTATCGCCAGGATGGCGTCTGGAATTCACTGATGTTCGTGTTCTTTGGTCATGACGGTGTGCGGGTCACCAAATTCCACCCCGGTCCTGATCCGATGTATTTGCAGGGCGAGCGTTCGCCGTTGTCGTATTAGGCGATGCAAACGCCCGCATCGCCGCCGAACTGCGCGATGTGGTCGGAGTGTGTACCGCACGATATACAGACCTGGCGGCAGAGGCTGACTGATTTCTGGGCGATTCGATCGAGCTGCAGGGGTATGCGAGGGCGGTTCAGGGTGGGGGAGGAATAAACAGTAAAATACTCATTTATTACTTTTTAATTATAAAAACGAAACAAGAATTAACTAAAAATGAAAATAATTACAACATGAATAATAGACCAATTTATTGGTCTTGGTTTATTTCATACGATAAGAAAATTAGTTTAAATGGTAATGTATTGAAATCATCCTGAAACCAAGGCGATACGCAAGACCCACCAATATCCACGCCTGTCATCGCGGCGGCAATCGGGGTTTCGTCATGGTTCATCTCTGCGGGCAGTCCTCGGCTCGCGTCGAATATCCAGCAGCGATAAATCCGCCACGGCGGGCGCCGTGTCATTTTCAGAATATTCCAATGGCAATAGTGCAAGCGCCGAATTAAAAATTCTTATTGTTCACGTTTTCGATAGGGGGGCAGAATGCCAGCAAACAGAGTTGATCATATCCATCCGGTGCGCCGCCGGCCCTTTGTGCTGCTGCTCGTGGCGGCCTTGGCTGGCCAGCCGCTGTTTGCTCAGACGGTGGGGGAGGAGATTGATTGGGATGGTACCCAGCCGCTTCGGCCACTTCCAGCTGCCATTCTCTGGCCAATGGGCTTCAATGGATTGTTCCCTGATGCCAGCAGCCTTACCAACAATATAGTTCGAGTTGAACGTGAGCCCAGCATTCAGGCTTTTGTGTTCGGCGGCTTATCGGCTGGTTCAGATGAGGTTTCTGGAAATACGGTCTATTTGTCCGGTAATGGGCATGCTAATAATGTTTATGGTGGCTATAGCAAGTCCGGCGATGTCCGTAACAACACAGTCGATATCGTAGGCGGATCAGCAGGGGCCGTCTACGGCGGTGCGAGCGACTCGGGTACCGTCGCAGACAACAAGGTTGAGATTTCCGGCGGTTCAGTAGATTGGGTCTATGGCGGCATCACTGAAAAAGGCTCCGTGATTAACAATCAGGTCAACATCTCTGGCGGGGTGGTGAATGGAAATATCGGCGGTGGTGTTTTCTTTTTTCACGGGGAAAGAGATGCCACCGGCAATATGGTCACGATCTCCGGCACACCGCAGTTCAGCGCAATCGAAACCTCTCTGTATGGGGGATATGCCTTTTCTAAAATCAACAATGCCAGTGACATCTTCACCGGCAACACCCTGAACTTTTCCGCGCACCCCATCGCCGTCAACGAAGTCGCCAATTTCCAGTATTACAAGTTCACTCTCGATCCGAGCCTTGCCAATGATATGGACACGGCCTTGATCACCGCCAGTACAGTCGTCCTTGGGGACCGCAATGGCACGCCCTCGGAAGTCGAGGTCATTGGCATTCACAGCGGTGATGTTCTGTCCGCGGGCGATCAATTCCTGCTCGTGGAGGCCACCGAGGCAATGTCCGGCAACGGTACGGGCGGTGTTCAAAAAGAGATTGCGCAGCAGGGCATTTCACTGCTCTATGATGTTGAGACCAAGGTTGATGTTGAAGGGAAGCGGATCACCGCTGAGATCCTGAGCGCCTATGAGCCAGGCATCAACCCCCAACTCAAGTCCCTCTCCGAAGGCCGGCTGGCCACACTGATGCTGGCCACGCGCGGCGCCGACGCCGTGGCCTATGACCTGTACCACGCCATCCAGACGGAAAACCCCGGCGGCCTCGTGCCCTTCATCCTGGCCGCCGGCGGGCATAGCCGCTATGACAGCGGCTCGCACATCAATTCCGATGATTTTCTGCTGACTGGCGGCCTGAGCTACCGGCGCGCGGGCCTGACCGCAGTCATCTTTGCCGAAAGCGGCTGGGGCAATTACGACACCCATAACAGCTTTGCCCATGCCGCCAGCGTGCGCGGTGACGGCGATACCCGCTATTACGGTGGCGGGCTGTTCGGGCGCTATGACTTTGCCAGCGGGCCGTATGTCGAGGCTTCGGTGCGCCTGGGCAATACACGCACCAGCTTCGATACCGGCGATCTGGTCAATGCCGCCAGTGGCGAATCAGCCCATTACAACCTGAACTCACGCTACACCAGCGCGCACATCGGCGTGGGCTATCCGTGGGTGT
The DNA here is from genome assembly GCA_040394755.1 of Castellaniella defragrans. Lineage (GTDB taxonomy): Bacteria > Pseudomonadota > Gammaproteobacteria > Burkholderiales > Burkholderiaceae_B > Castellaniella > Castellaniella defragrans_A. The sequence continues at coordinate 13,688 of JBEBRQ010000058.1, forward strand.
TCGACGACAACAACCTGCTGGATGTCTCGCTCAAATACCTGTGGACACACATCGAGGGCAAGGATGCCACGGTAGCCGGCGACCCGCTGCATTTCGACAGCCTCCAGTCGCAGCGCCTGCGCCTGAGCGGTGAATGGCGCCACCGCCACAGCGACAGCCTGACGCTGCTGGCGGGGCTGGGTTACGAACATGAATTCGACGCCCGGGCCGATGGCACCGCCTATGGCTATGCGATCGAGGCGCCCAGCCTGAAGGGCTCGACCGGCATTCTGTCGCTGGGCGCGACCATCACGCCGACCAGCAACCGGCGCCTGAGCGTGGACCTGCGCGGGCAGGGTTACGTCGGAAAGCGCGAAGGCGTGGGCGGTCTGGTGCGGGTGAACTATGCGTTCTGAATAAAGCAAAAAAATGGAGCCGATCGTGCGCATGTGGCGCTTTTCCAAATCCAACGGGATCACCGAAGGATTCCACACCAAGATGGAGATGCTCTCGCGCAGGGCGTACGGCTTTAGGAATTTTGAGAATTACCGCTTGAGAGTCTTGGCTCAATGCGGTTGGAACGGTGTCATCAACCGTGTCTGATGAATGCCCGTCCCCCGTTTACGGGGTAGAGCCCCAAAATCTGGTGGAGCCGGGGGGAATTGAACCCCCGTCCGCAAGCCCTCCGCAAGTAGCTCTACATACTTAGTCGGCCTATTTTTAATTTAGCCTTGGATCATGCCGGACGACAGGCCCTTCCTTGGCGATTCACACTGATTTAAGATCCGGCCCAGTGACCTGGCTGAATCCGATTCCCTGTGAATGACGCTGCTGTAGGTTTGACCCCACCCGACCCAGGGACCAGTCGGTGCAGCGGCTCACCGCTTAAGCGGCCAGAGCGAAACGCTCGTCGTTGGCGTTTG
>JBEBRQ010000059.1:0-14420 GCA_040394755.1 Castellaniella defragrans
GCGGGTTCGAAAGCGCCGCGCCCCCCTGGGCGCCGGCCGCCTACGAAAGTGGGGGTTGCTGGTTCTTTTGCGGGGATTCGCTTCCAGACGCGGCTCAAGAACCCAATAACCCGCCCAGGTCGGCAATCGCCGACGAACACCCTGTTTCGGGCGACCCTGCCGTTTTTTTATGATTCATGGAACCCCCAATGCCCTCCGTGACCATGATAAGTTTCAACGGCTAATTTATAGCGGTTCTTGTTCGTGGTCGATCGAAAATACCATTCAATATAATCACCAGGCCAAGGGCCATTTTCATCGACATCGGAAACTTTTGCTTCAGTCGCGAATGGGGCATCTGCCGGCCAGTACTGTTGTATTTCCCCAGAGGCTATTGCCTGTTTCAGTTTCACCATGAACGCCCGTAGTTCCGCAGGACTGCGGATCAACCGATCGTCCCATGACGATTCTGTGGCTTTCATGTTTTCTGGTTTCATCGATGCTCCAGCGGCGGATGCGATCAGCCCGAGGTTTGTATTTCTTCGGGGATCGCCATCACGGATCAATCGTGAGCCGAATCCCCGGCATCCTCCGCTTCGTCCTCCTCATCCCCTTCGGGCTGCGCCTCGTCCAGGATGAAGGGCAGGATGTCGAGCAGGTCGTCCGTCCAGGTGACCACCTCGCCGTCGCTGTCCACCTTGATGAAGCGTGAGCCCTCCTGGTCGGACAATTCGATTGCCCACAGGAATTCGCATTCGAGGGGCTGGTCGTCCGCCAGCGTCAGGCCGCCCAGGCCGCCGACGAAGCGGGCGCCTGGACCGCCGGCCTGGACTACGCATCGGTCAGTAGTGTCCTCGCCGGGCGCGAGGGGCGAAGCGAACAGCGCCCATTCGAAACCTTCGGCGGTTTCGATGACGATCTCGGCAATGATCGGCTTGCCCAGGTAGGCGCAGAGGGCATCGGCGGTGCGGCCCAGGAGGTCGGCTTCGATGGCGGTGAATTTCAGGCGGGAGGTCATGGGGATTGGCGCGGGAGCAGTGGGGAAACCATTGATTTTAAGCGGCTGGGCTTATCCAAAGGCGTTTTTACCGCGTACCCCGGCCCCGCAGCCGGTCTCTCGGCCTACAATCGGGCTTCTCCGGGGCCGAAATGCAATCGGTCCGCATGATCGTTTCCTTTTGATGATTCCTCTATGGCACAGTACGTCTACACCATGAACCGCGTCGGCAAGATCGTGCCGCCCAAACGCCAGATCCTGCGCGATATCTCGCTGTCGTTTTTTCCCGGCGCCAAGATCGGCGTGCTGGGCCTGAACGGTTCGGGCAAATCGACGCTGCTCAGGATCATGGCCGGTCTCGACAAGGATATCGAGGGCGAGGCCATTCCGATGCCGGGCCTGCGGATCGGTTATCTGCCGCAGGAACCCCAGCTCGATCCCGAACATACGGTGCGTCAGGCGGTCGAGGCGGGGCTGGGCGAGGTCTTTGACGCGCGCCGCCGCCTGGACGAGGTCTATGCCGCGTATGCCGAGCCCGATGCCGATTTCGACGCCCTGGCCGCCGAGCAGGCCGAGCTCGAGGCGGTGATCGCGGCGGCGGCTTCCAGCGGCAGCGACGATATCGAGACCCAGATGGAGGTCGCCGCCGACGCCTTGCGCCTGCCACCCTGGGATGCCAATGTCGGCCGCCTGTCGGGCGGTGAAAAGCGCCGCGTTGCCCTGTGCCGGCTGCTGCTGTCCAAGCCCGACATGCTGCTGCTGGACGAGCCCACCAATCACCTCGATGCCGAGAGCGTCGAATGGCTCGAGGTTTTCCTGCGCCAGTTTCCCGGGACGGTGGTTGCCGTGACCCACGATCGTTATTTCCTCGACAACGCTGCCGAGTGGATTCTCGAACTCGATCGCGGCCACGGGATTCCCTGGAAGGGCAACTACAGCTCGTGGCTCGAGCAGAAGGACGACCGCCTCAAGCACGAGGAGTCCGCCGAGTCCGCCCGCCAGCGCACCATCAAGAAAGAGCTTGAATGGGTGCGCCAGAATCCCAAGGGCCGTCAGGCCAAGGCCAAGGCCCGTCTCGCGCGGTTCGAGGAGCTGTCCTCGCACGAATACCAGAAGCGCAACGAGACCCAGGAAATTTTCATTCCTGTGGCCGAGCGCCTGGGCAATGAGGTCATCGAGTTCCAGAATGTGTCCAAGGCCTATGGCGACCGCCTGTTGATCGAGGATCTCAGTTTCAAGGTGCCGCCCGGCGCCATCGTCGGGATCATCGGCCCCAACGGGGCGGGCAAATCGACGCTGTTTCGCATGATCGCGGGACGCGAGCAGCCGGATTCGGGTTCGGTGGCGGTTGGCCAGACCGTCCAGCTCGCCTATGTCGATCAGTCGCGCGAGTCCCTGCCCGACGATCGCACGGTGTTCGATGCGGTCTCGGATGGCGCCGATCTGCTGACCGTGGGCCGTTTCGAGATGGCATCCCGCGCCTACCTGGGCCGTTTCAATTTCAAGGGCGCGGACCAGAACAAGCTCGTCGGCAAGCTCTCGGGCGGCGAACGCGGGCGCCTGCATCTGGCCAAGACCCTGATCGCCGGCGGCAATGTATTGCTGCTCGATGAGCCGTCCAACGATCTCGACGTCGAGACCCTGCGCGCCCTCGAGGACGCCCTGCTGGAGTTCGCGGGCTGCGTCATGGTCATCAGCCATGATCGCTGGTTCCTCGATCGGATCGCCACGCATATCCTGGCGTTCGAGGGCGACTCCAAGGTGGTGTTCTTCGATGGCAACTATCAGGAGTACGAGGCCGACAAGAAGCGCCGCCTCGGCGATGAGGCCGCCAAGCCGCACCGCCTGCGTTTCAAGGCGCTGCGCTAGTCTTTGTAATACGGTTGCATCCAGGCACGCATATTCGCGGAAGGAAACACGAACGCGCAACGAAACCTTGACCGGGAGGATCTATCCATGAATGCCAACCCCCTGCTCGAAGCCCGCCATAGCCTGCTGTTGATCGTCGATATGCAGGCCAAGCTCCTGCCGGCGATTCACGATACCGAGGCACTGCGCGCGCGCGCCGTCCGCGTCGCCCAGGCCGCGCGTCTGCTCGAGGTGCCCGTCTGGGCCACCGAGCATTGGCCCGACAAGATCGGCGCCACCCATGCCGATCTGGCGCTGCATATCGATCAGGTGGTCGCCAAGACGCATTTCAATGCCTGCCGTGAACCCGGCTTTGCCGATAGCCTGCCGCGTCAGCGTCCCCGGGTGCTGCTGGCGGGCACCGAGGCGCATATCTGCGTGCTGCAAACCGGCCTCGGCCTGGCGGCCGCGGGCTATCAGCCTGTCTTGCTGGCCGACTGCATCGGCTCGCGGCGCGAGTCCGACCGTCAGGCCGCTTGCGAGCGCTGGCGGCATCATGGCCTCGAAATCCTGACCGCCGAGATGGCTTTGTTCGAGTGGCTCGCAACCCCGGCCCATCCTCGCTTTCGCGATGTTCTGGCGCTTGTCAAGTAATTCTGGTGGCGGAATACAACAGTAGCGCCCCCTCATTAGACCGGATTCGCTGTCTGGTTTATAAGTAACAGATCGACTGGGTTCGCCCAGGGCTTCGAAGGAGAATATGCAATGAATGTCAGGACACTCGGAAAATGGGGCACGGCCGCCTTCATGGTGATCGCCATGGCCGGATGCTCCTCTTGGGATGGCATGAGCCACCGCCAGAAATCCGCCGTGACCGGCGCGGGCATCGGCGGCGTGGCTGGCGCCGTCATCACGGGCGGCGGTGTGCTGGGCACCGTCGGCGGGGCCGCCATCGGCGGTGTGATCGGCGATCAGGTCGGCAAGAACCCATGATCGTCCAGGGTCTCGCCGCGTGTCGGCGAGGCCATTCCAATACGGTGCCGAAGGCGCCCCTGAATAGCGGCAGAGAACTCCGGTCGAAAGGCCGGAGTTCTTTATATACAGTGCCGCCATCCACGCCGGCGTAAGCCCGCGCGGTACACTGTCGGCCTTTGCCCCGCCGGACAGCCCCTCATGTTGCCCACTCTGCTGAACATCGTCATGCCGGTCTTTGCCGTCGCGGCGGCCGGGTTCGTGTTCGGGCGGCGCCAGCGGCGCACCCCCGACATGACGTTCATCAACCATGCCAATGTCATGGTGTTCGTCCCGGCGCTGGTGTTTTCGGCGCTGGTCGACAATCCCGTCGATCTGGTCAAGGGCTGGCCGCTGATCGCCGCGGGGATTCTCATCATTCTGTTGCCGGGGCTTTTGCTGGCCTTGGGGCCTCGCGCCGGTCTGGCGCGGCCGGCCTATCTCATGGCGGGGATGTTTCGTAATACGGGCAATATCGGCATTCCGCTGATGATGCTGGCCTATGGCAAGGATCTGCTGGGCGACATCATCGTCCTGTTCGTCCTGTCCAATCTGCTGCATTTTTCCCTTGGTCTGTTCATCCTGAGCGGCGGTCGCAATGCCTGGATGTGGCTGCGCAATCCCAATATCTGGGCCGCTGTGTTCGGGGTGCTGTTCGGCATGTGGCCGGATGTGTTGCCGCAGTTCCTTCTGAGCAGTCTGGAATTGCTGGGTCAGATCGCCGTGCCGTTGATGCTTTTCAGTCTCGGGGTGCGCCTGTCGCAGGATCGGATCGAGCATCTGGGGCTGGCCCTGCGCATCAATGGGATGTATCTGCTGGCCGGCGCTCTGGGCCTGGGAATCGTGTGGTGGCTGCTGCCCCTGACGCCGGAGTGGACGCGCCTGGTTGCGCTATCGGCGATGCTGCCGCCCGCGGTGCTGAACTACCTGCTGTGCGAGCACTACAAGGTCGAGCCCCGGACCGTGGCGGGCGTGGTGCTGATGGGCAACCTGCTGTCGGTTGCCACCATTCCCCTGGTGGTGTGGCTGACGCTGGCATTCGTTTGAGGGGTTCCGGCCCTGCGGCGGCCTCCACTGGGTGAAGCGCGCAGTGCCGTGGAGAGTCCCCTAGTTGCGGCTCTCGGCCTGCGACATTTCGATCTTGACCTCGAGCACCTCGAGCGAGTCCTGCCGGTCGAGGTTGACCTTGATGTCGTCCGGGTTGATGTGCACGTACCGGGAAATCACCTCGATCAGCTCTTTTTGCAGTTGCGGCAGGAAATCCGGCGTGCTGCGCCCCTTGCCGCGCTCGTTGATCAGAATCAGTTGCAAGCGGTCCTTGGCGATGCTTGCCGAGGTTTTCTTTTGGCCGCGCAGAAAATCCAGGAATGACATGATCATTTCCCCCCGAACAGGCGCTTGAGCAGGCCGGGTTTTTCGTAGTCCACGAAACGCATCGGCCTGTCCTCGCCCAGGTAGCGCGCCACCACGTCCTGGTAGGCCAGCGCGACGTCGCTGTCGCGGATATGAATGGCCGGAATCCCCTGGTTCGAAGCCTGCAGTATGGTTTCCGATTCCGGGATCACGCCGATGAGACGGATGCGGAGGATGTCCTCGATGTCCTTGAGCGAGAGCATCTCGCCCTCGGCCACGCGTTTCGGGTTGTAGCGCGTCAGCAGCAGGTGTTCTTTGATGGGCTCCTCGCCCATTTCGGCGCGGCGTGACTTGGCCGACAGGATTCCCAGGATGCGGTCCGAGTCGCGCACCGATGAAACCTCGGGATTGGTCACTACCAGGGCGTCGTCCGCGAAATACGAGGCCATGATCGCGCCGGTCTCGATCCCCGCCGGCGAGTCGCAGACGATGTATTCGAAATCCATGTCGGCCAGGTCATTGAGCACCTTTTCGACACCCTTGCGTGTCAGGGCATCCTTGTCGCGCGTCTGGGAGGCCGGCAGGATGTAGAGGTTTTCCAGCTGTTTGTCGCGAATCAAGGCCTGGTTGAGCGTGGCCTCGCCGTTGATGACGTTCACGAAGTCATAGACCACGCGGCGTTCGCAGCCCATGATCAGGTCCAGATTGCGCAGGCCGACGTCGAAATCGATCACCGCGGTTTTGTGGCCATGCATGGCCAAGCCGGCCGCGAAACTTGCGCTGGTGGTGGTCTTGCCCACACCGCCCTTGCCGGAGGTCACTACAACGATGCGCGCCATGACGGACTATTCCCCTGTCGTTGAAATTACGTAATCGTAAAGCAAAATGAGCTTTGCCATGCGTCCATCCAGATTCATCCCATGTCCCAGCGCAACAAATCACTGTTTTCGGGACGCCGCGGCAGCGTGCGCGCCGGACTCATAGCGGCCGGATGCGCAGTGTGTCGCCATCGAGCTGGATCAGCGCGGGCTGTTTGTGCAGATTGTCGGACAGGCGTGTTTCCACTACCCGGTAGACCCCGGCGATCGCCAGCAGTTCGGGATCGAGCTGGGTGGTCATGATCATGGCCTGTGTGTCGCCGCGCGCGCCGGCCATGGCCTTGCCGCGCAAGGGGCCGTAGACGTGGATATTGCCGTCGGCGATGACCTCGGCGCCCTGGCTGACCATGCCAATCACCACCAGGTCACCGCCGGGGGCGTAGATTCTCTGGCCCGAGCGCAAGGGATGGCGGATGACCATGGTGGCAGCGGCTTCGGTGGCTGCCTCCTGGGTGTTGCGGTTTGCCGCTGTCTCGGCCTTGGCGCCGCCGGGGGCCGGTTGTGCCGCAGCGGGCTCCCCAGGGGCGGCCTGCGCCTCGGCGCCTGTCCGGGCGGGGGCCTGGCGGGCGCCCGATACCTCGACCGGCGCCAGGCCGTGGGCCAGCGCCTGGTCGCGCAGCTCGCCTTCGGCCAGCACGCCGATGGGATGCAGCGTGTGGCGGCGCAAGGCGGCGACGAGCGCGGCCCAGTCGGGGGCCTGTGTCAGAGACAGGGTATCGAGCACGACGGGCTCGTTTTCGTAGAATGAGCCGGCCTCGGCCATGCGCTGGTCCAGGGCGGCGAGCAGGGCGTCGGTATCGTGGTTGTGCAGGACGGCGCGCAGGGCATAGAGGGTGGCGCTCTTGAAGTCCAGGGCGATTTTCGGGGTGGTGCTCACGGTGTTCAGGCCCAGGTGTCGCGCAGGGTGACTGCGCGGTTGATGATGGGCCGCTGGATGGTCGAGTCCACCCGGTCGGCCACGAAATAGCCCAGCCGTTCGAATTGCCAGGCGGCGCCGGGCTCGGCCTGGATGCCGGGCTCGAGCAGGGCCTGGACGATGCGGCACGAATCAGGATTGATGGCCTCCAGGAAATTCCGGTCGCCGGCGTCCGGATGCGCCTCGGAAAACAGGCGGTCGTACAGGCGGACCTCGGCTGGCACCGCGGCGGCGGCGCTCACCCAGGTCACGGTGCCCTTGACCTTGACCGAGTCGGCGCCCGGCGTGCCGCTGCGTGTCTCGGGCAGGTATTCGGCATGGACCTCGATGATCCGCCCCTGGTCGTCCTTGACGCAGCCTGTGCAACGCACGATGTAGGCGTATTTCAGGCGCACCAGGTTGCCGGGGAACAGGCGGAAGTATTTCCGCGGCGCTTCCTCGCGGAAATCGTCGCGCTCGATCCAGAGCTCCCGGGTGAAGGGGAAATGGCGCTGGGCGCCGTCCGGATCGTGCGGATTGATCGGCGCCGCGCACGGCTCGATCTGGTCCTCGGGGAAGTTGCTGATGACGAGTTTCAGCGGGTCGAGGACCGCCACGGCGCGCGGCGCGACCGGATCCAGATCGTCGCGCAGGGCTTGTTCGAGTGTGCCGTAGTCGATGCGCGAGTCGGCCTTGGAAACCCCCAGGCGCTCGCAGAACAGGCGGATCGCGGTCGGCGTGTAGCCGCGCCGGCGCAGGCCGGCCAGCGTCGGCAGGCGCGGGTCGTCCCAGCCCGCGACATGGTTTTCCTCGACCAGTTGGCGCAGTTTGCGCTTGCTGGTGACCACATAGCTGAGGTTCAGGCGCGCGAACTCGTACTGGCGGGGCAGGGGGGGCTCGAGCTGGCCCAGCTCGGCCAGGCGCTCGAGAATCCAGTCATAGAAGGGGCGCTGGTCCTCGAATTCGAGGGTGCAGATGCTGTGGGAGATGCACTCGAGCGCGTCCTCGACTGGATGGGCCCAGCTGTACATCGGGTAGATGCACCAGGCGTCCCCCGTGCGGTGGTGGCTGGCGTGCCGGATGCGGTAGAGCACCGGATCGCGCAGGTTGATATTGGGCGAGGCCATGTCGATGCGCGCCCGCAGGGCCATGCGGCCGTCGGGATGGAGACCGCGGCGCATTTCGTCGAGCAGGGCGAGGGATTCGGCAGCTGGCCGGTCGCGCCAGGGCGAGTCGATGCCGGGCTCGGTCAGTGTGCCGCGCGTGGCGCGCATCTGATCGGCGCTCTGCTCGTCGACGTAGGCATGGCCCGCCTCGACCAGCGCCTGGGCAAAGCGGTACAGGTATTCGAAGTAGTCGCTGGCGTAGTAGAGGTGTTCCTGCCCCTCGTGTGTCCAGTCGAATCCCAGCCAGCGCACCATTTCGATGATGGCCTGGACGTATTCGTGTTCTTCTCTTTCTGGGTTAGTGTCGTCGAAGCGCAGGTGGCAGGCGCCCAGGTAGTCGCGCGCCAGCCCGAAGTTCAGGCAGATGCTCTTGGCGTGGCCGATGTGCAGGTAGCCGTTGGGCTCGGGCGGAAAACGGGTGCGGATGCGGGCCGGATCGGCGGCGCCCTGGCGGCGGACTTCGGCCGGCCCCGGCCGGCCGGCCCACAGGCGGCCCGCGGTGCGACCGGCCTTGAGATCGTTGTCGATGATGGTGCGCAGGAAGTTGGAGATTGGCGCGGACGGGGAATCGGTGGTCATAAGGTCGGGTGAAATGCGCGCAAATGGCGGACTGGCTCTAAACTAGCGCACATTATGACGCAAACGGCATTGTTTCTGTCACTGGCCCAGTTCCTGACGAGTCTCGGGTTCATGCTGGCGTTTCTGGCGCTCGAGCTGGGACTGGCCTGGGTGCTGCTGTATTTCCGCCTGCGCGCGCGCCTGGGCGGGGCGTCGTGGATGCTGGCCTATCGGTTCTGGGTCCGGGTCTATGCCCTGTCGCTGATCCTGAGTTTCGCTGCCGGCATCCCTGTCCTGTTGCAATTGGGCGCGCTGTGGCCGGATTTCATGGACAGGGCCGGTCAGGTCGTCGGACCGCTGGTTGCCGCGGCGGTGCTCACTGCGTTCATCTTCAAGTCCTGTTTCCTGGGCGCCATGCTGTATGGGCAGCGCCGCCTGTCGGATGCGGTGCATACGCTGATGGTATTCATGGTGGCGCTGGGCGCCAGCCTGACTGCGTACTGGATCATGGCGCTCATGGCCTGGACGCAACTGCCGGCCGGGGCCTCTCTGGTCGACGGACGCTACCAGGTCGACGATTGGCTGCCGATCCTCGGCGGCCGGCTTGCATTCACGCTGTTCGGTCTGATCCTGGTCGGCGGCCTGATGATCGCGGCCGCGCTGATGCTCACCGTCACCGCGGTGCGCACCCGTGTGCGCCCCAGCGACGAAGGCGACCGCAGCGTCTATGCCACCGGCCTGTGGCTGCTGCTGGCCGGTGTCCTGGCCCAGGGCGCGCTGGCGGTGAATCTGGGTCACGTGCTGTTGCCAGCGCAGCCTGTGCGCGCGGCGGCGGTGGTGCCGCAATGGCACAGTGCCGTGCGCCCCGATATGACCGTGGCGGCCTGGCCGGATGCTGCGCAACAGGCCAACGCCTGGGAGTGGCGCTGGGCCGCCGGGATGCCGGATTGGTTCGCGCGCGATCCAGACGGCATGGTGCGCGGCCTGGACCATTTCTCGGGCATGATGCCGCCGGTCTTCATGACATACTGGACTTTGCGGGTGGCCGTGCTTGCGGGGGGGCTGCTCGTCCTGGCGGCATTTGTCGCCTGGTGGCGCGGTCAGAGACTGGGGTATGAGCCTGATGGTTTGCGGCCCCTGGAGCGGGGTGTCCTGCGCCTGTTGGTGATGCTGGCTTGCGTGATCCAGATCGCGGGGTTGGCGCACCTGTTCATCGGCGCCATGCCCTATGCCATCCACGGCACGGTCACTTTGCGCGAGATCGCCGCCGCGGCCCCCGGGATGGGCGAGCACGCTGGCATTACCCTGGCCTATGTCCTGGTGTATGCCGCGTTGTGGCTGGGCTTTTGTCAATTGCTGCGCCACATCACGCGCTATGGCGTGGTGCCGGTGGCGCGGCGCAGGGGACGCGCATGATCGAGTCGCTGGCCGCCATCCTCGGCCTGGGCGCCCAGGATCCCGCTTTCTGGATGCCCCTGGCCTTTGCGGCGGTGTTCTTCGTCATCATTGTCGCCGGGGTTGTCCTCGATGGTTTCGACATCGGCGTCGGTTGCCTGTCCCTGGTCGCACCGCGTGCCCTGCGGCCGCGCATGTTGTCCTTGCTCAGTCCCTGGCGGGATGCCAACGAGTTCTGGATGTTCCTGGGAATCGGTCTTTTTGCTGCGGCCTTTCCTTATGCCTGGCCCGATACCCTGGGCCGTCTGTATGTCCCGCTGTCGTTGCTGGCCCTGGGGACGCTGCTGCGCTCGACCTGTTTCGAGCTGCGTCTGCGCGCGCCGGTCGAGTTCCAGGGGCGCTGGCAGGCCGGGTTCGGGTTGGGGTCGCTGCTCACGGCCTTTGCACATGGCGCCCTGTTGGCGCGCATCGTCGTGGGCTATGAGTCAGGTCCGGGCTACACGGGATTTGCCATCATGATGGGCGGCTGCACCGTGGCGGCCTATGGCCTGCTGGGCGCGACCTGGTTGATGATGCGCGAGGCGGGCGAGCTGCGCGCCCGCGCCGTCGCCTGGGCGCGGCGGGCGATCCGCTGGACGGCGGTGGCTGCCATCGGTGTGTCGGTGGTCCTGGATTTTTCCAATGCCGGCGTGTTCCTGAAATGGGGCGACCGCACGCATGGCTGGGTGGTCGGGATCATCTGGGCGGGCCTGCTGGCGTGCTTCGTGCTGGGCGAGATGACCCTGCAACGCATGATCAGCCACAGCTACCGGGCATCGGCCGTGCCGTTCTGTCTGGTGCTGGCCCTGTTCCTGGTGATTCTGGGCGGTCTGGGATACAGTTTCTTTCCCTATCTGGTCCTCGACGAGGTCACGATCTGGGATGCCGCCGCGCCTGTAGACACGCTGCGCCTGGGGCTGTCGGCCACGGTGATCGCCCTGCCGGTGGCGCTGATCTTCAATCTCTGGGTGTATTGGCGGATGTTCGGCCGCTCGAAACCTCCCGAGCCGCCGAGTTTCCCGGGATGATTCCGCGCACTTGCCGCTGGCGTTGCTTGTCGGCGGGCTATGATAGGGGTCTGGCGCAACCCGTATCTTGATTTCGCATGACCACCCCCCTGGAAACCCTGAGGCAGATTTTCGGCTACGAATCCTTCCGGGGCGAGCAGGGGCACATCATCGAGCACGTCGTCGCCGGCGGCGACGCCCTGGTACTCATGCCGACCGGCGGGGGCAAGTCCCTGTGTTACCAGATCCCGGCCATCGTACGGCCTGGCACGGGCATTGTCGTTTCGCCATTGATCGCGTTGATGCAGGATCAGGTCGATGCTCTGCTGGAACTCGGTGTGCGCGCGGCATTCCTGAATTCTTCGCAGGACTTGGCCGAGGTCCGGCGCGTCGAGCGCGCCTATCTTCAGGGCGAACTCGATCTGCTGTACGTTGCGCCCGAGCGCCTGCTGACGCCGCGCTGCATGGAGCTGCTCGAGCGTGGCCGCATCGCCCTGTTCGCCATCGATGAGGCGCACTGCGTGTCCCAGTGGGGCCATGATTTCCGGCCGGAATATCTGGGGCTGTCGGTCCTGGCCGAGCGTTGGCCCGAGGTACCGCGCATCGCGCTGACCGCGACGGCCACCGAGGCGACGCGCATCGAGATCGCCTCGCGTCTGGCGCTCGAGGGCGCGCCCCAGTTCGTCGCCAGCTTTGATCGGCCCAATATCTGCTATCGCATCGTGGAAAAGCATGAGGTGCGCCGCCAGTTGCTGGATTTCATTCGCAGCGAGCACCCGGGTGAATGCGGGATTGTCTATGCCCTGTCGCGCTCGCGCGTCGAGGAAACCGCTGAATTCCTGGTGCGCCAGGGGATCGAGGCGCTGCCTTATCACGCGGGTCTGGATGCGGGCACGCGTGCGCGCAATCAGGCACGTTTCCTGCGCGAGGACGGTGTGGTCATGGTCGCCACCATCGCCTTCGGCATGGGGGTGAACAAACCCGATGTGCGTTTCGTTGCCCACATCGACCTGCCCAAGTCGGTCGAGGGGTATTACCAGGAAACCGGCCGCGCCGGTCGCGATGGCCTGCCCGCCGACGCGTGGCTGGCCTACGGTTTGCAGGATGTGGTGCAGCAGCGCCGCATGATCGATGGTTCCGAGGGCGACGAACTCTACCAGCGCCGCCAGATCCGCCAGCTCGATGCGATGCTGGCCTTGTGCGAGACCGTGACGTGCCGCCGCCGCGATCTGCTGGCCTATTTCGGCCAGATGATCGAGCCTTGCGGCAATTGCGATACTTGCCTCGAGCCGCCCGTGGCCTGGGACGGCACGGTGGCCGCCCAGAAAATGCTGTCGGCGGTCTATCGCCTGTGGCGCGAGCGGGGCCAGCGTTTCGGCGCGGGACACCTCATCGATGTGTTGCGCGGTCAGGAAACGGATCGTGTCCGCCAGCACCACCATCAGTCCCTCAGCGTCTATGGCGTGGGCGCCGATCTGTCGGCGACGGCCTGGCGGGGGGTGCTGCGCCAACTGCTGGCTCTGCGGCTGCTGGCGGTGGATCTCGAGGGTTATGGCACGCTAGCCCTGACCGAGGCGAGCCGCGAGGTGCTCAAGGGCGAGCGTGTCCTGATGCTGCGGCCGGTGATGGATCGGCCGCGTCGCGTGGCTGGCGGCCGCCGGCCGGCGGCCGCGCGCGAGGCGATCGTGCTTCCGCCCGAGGCGCAGCAGCTTTTCGAGGATCTGCGCGCCTGGCGCGCCCGGGTGGCGCGCGAGCATGGTGTCCCGGCCTATGTGATCTTTCATGATTCGACACTGCGCGAGATCGCGCAGCGCCAGCCCAGGTCGCTGGAGGATCTGGCGGGCATCAGCGGTGTGGGGGTGCGCAAGCGCGAGGCTTATGGCGCGGATGTGCTGGCCTGCGTGGGGGAATGATGCGGTGCATCGGGGAATCGCAGGGTCGATGATGGCCCGTGGCATGGGCCGGTCTGATGATTTCGCCTCAGTCGAATAGCTCGGCGGCGGCCCCTGGAGGGCGCAGGCCCAGGTGGCGCCAGCAGGTCTGGGTCGCCATGCGGCCCCGGGGCGTGCGCTGCAGGTAGCCGTGCTGGATCAGGTAGGGTTCGATCACGTCCTCGATGGTGTCGCGTTCCTCGCCGATGGCCGCCGCCAGGCTGTCGACACCGACGGGGCCGCCGTCGAATTTGTGCACGATGGCCTCGAGCAGTTTGCGGTCCATCAGGTCGAGTCCCTGGGGGTCGACCTCGAGCATGGCCAGCGCGGCCTGCGCGACTTGCGCGTCGATGCGTCCGCCCGCCTTGACCTCGGCATAGTCGCGCACGCGGCGCAGCAGGCGGTTGGCGATACGCGGCGTGCCGCGCGATCGGCGGGCGATTTCGGCTGCGCCGTCGGCGGTTGTATCCGCGCCCAGCAGTCCGGCGCTGCGGCCCACGATGTGGGCGAGGTCCTCGGCGCTGTAGAACTCGAGTCGCGACACGATCCCGAAGCGGTCCCGCAGCGGGTTGGTCAGCATGCCGGCGCGTGTGGTTGCGCCCACCAGGGTGAAGGGCTGCAGGTCGATCTTGACGCTGCGCGCGGCCGGCCCTTCGCCGATCATGATGTCGATCTGGAAGTCCTCGAGCGCGGGGTAGAGGATTTCCTCGACCACGGGCGAGAGGCGGTGGATTTCGTCGATGAACAGCACGTCGTTGCGTTCGAGGTTGGTCAGCATGGCCGCGAGGTCGCCGGGACGTTCGAGCACGGGTCCCGAGGTCTGGCGCAGCTGGACGCCCATTTCGCGGGCGATGATGTGGGCGAGGGTGGTTTTGCCCAGGCCGGGCGGGCCGAACAGCAGCACGTGGTCCAGGGCCTCGCCGCGGCCGCGCGCGGCGGCGATGAAGATGTCGAGTTGTTCGCGGACCCGGGCCTGGCCCACGTAGTCGTCCAATGTCCGGGGCCGCAGGGCGCGTTCGATCGAGTCCTCGGCGGGCGAGGCGATTTCTGGGGTGACCAGACGGGTGTCGAAGGGCGAACTGGACAGGGAATCGGGTTGGATGGCCATGAAAACGCTGTGTCGATATACAGTATCTTTCGTATGCTAACACCACTGGGGGGGCTGTGCGGGGGGGTTGGTGTGGGGCGTGGGGTGAATGGATGGAAGGGGGGCTTCAAAGGCTGCGCGGGTGATTGTTTCTTGTTTGTGTTTTTGTACGAGCTCGCGGCCGGCGCCCAGGGGGGGCGCGGCGCTCCTCGCCCGGTCCCGGCTTTGCCGGGACTCCCCGTCGGATCAGGCGCAATCGGGGCGGTCGCCAAACTC
>JBEBRQ010000060.1:0-14400 GCA_040394755.1 Castellaniella defragrans
CGACGAAGGCGTCGATGGCCCGGTCGGGCTGCTCGTTGAGCAGGAAGTTCAGGCCCTTGAAATAGGAGTCCGGCAGGTTCCGGGTCTCGGAGAGCATCTGCCGGAAATCGAAGCGCGCGGCCATCCACCCCAGGGCGAAAACCACCGGCACGAAAATCAGCCACCAGGGTTCGAAATACACTTTGCGCGTGCCCCGGCGTCAGAGCGGCGCCAGGGGCGCCACGGTTTCGGGAATGATCGGCCCGGACGCCTGCGGATGCTCGAGCGCCTCCTGGGCCCGCATCAGCTCACGGCGCAGGCGGGCGGCCTCGCGGCGCTTGCGCAGAACCGCCGTGGCGGCGATCAGCAGGCCAAAGACCACACCCAGGACAAAGGCAATCAGCATCACCACGATCAGGGGCACCTGGTGCAGGACCTTGTCGGCAAAGAATCCCACATCGACCGGCTCAGTGTTTCTGAGGGCGAACAGCAGCACGATGACAAAGATCGCCAGCCGCAATATCCAGACCAGATAGCGCATATCAAACTCCGTGCGTGGGAATTCTGTCATTGTAAGGGGAAACGCAGGAGCCGCAGCCCGCCCTGGCCCCAAAAGAACAGGCCCTCGAACGAGGGCCTGTCTGCAGGTACCGATTCAAAGCGAATCAACCGCCGATCACACGCGTCTGGTACAGATCGGCAACGGTGGCGAGTTCCTCGCCGTCGTCGCCGCCCGGCCCCTGGTCCACGCGCTCGCGCAATTCCTTGCCAGCCTTGAAGTGCGGCACCAGCTTGGCGGGCACCAGCACTTTCTCGCCGGACTTGGGATTGCGGCCGATCCGCTGCGAACGCTGCGACAGCGAAAAGCTGCCGAAGCCGCGGATCTCGATGCGCTGGCCTCTGGACAAGGTATCGGCCATGGCATCGAGCAGCGTCTTGACTGCATAATCCATATCCCGGGCCGCCAATTGGGGATAGCGGCCCGCGAGTATGGTAATGAGCTCGGACTTGGTCAAGCCACCCATCAGCTATCGTCGCGTTGTTGCTGGTCGAGCTTGGCCTTGAGCAGCGCGCCCAGATTGGTGGTGCCGGAGGAAGCGCTGGCTTCGGTCATACGCTGGATGGTTTCGGCAGTCTCGGCATTGTCGCGCGCCTTGATCGACAACTGGATCGAACGCGCCTTGCGGTCGATGTTGATGATCATGGTTTCGACCTGATCGCCGGCATGCAGCACCGTAGTGGCATCCTCGACACGGCCGGCGGAGATTTCCGAGGCGCGCAGATAGCCCTCGACGTCCACCGACAGGGTCACGACCGCGCCCTTGGGCTCGACCGACTTGACCGTTCCGGACAGCACGGCGCCCTTGTCGTAGGTCGCCACGAAATTGTTGAACGGGTCGCCTTCGAGCTGCTTGACACCCAGGGAGATGCGCTCTTTGTCGGTATCGATACCCAGAACCACGGCGTCGATCTCGTCACCCTTCTTGAAGTTGCGCACGGCTTCTTCGCCCGTTTCGGTCCAAGAAATATCGGACAGATGCACCAGGCCATCAATGCCGCCGGGCAGGCCGACGAACACGCCGAAATCGGTGATCGACTTGATCGCACCGTGGACCTTGTCGCCACGTTTGAAGTTGGCGGCGAAGTCCTCCCAGGGATTCGGGCGGCATTGCTTCATGCCCAGCGAGATCCGGCGGCGATCCTCGTCGATTTCGAGGACCATGACCTCGACCTCGGCGCCCAGGGTCACGACCTTGCGCGGATCGACGTTCTTGTTGGTCCAGTCCATTTCCGAGACGTGCACCAGACCTTCGATACCGGCCTCGACCTCGACGAACGCGCCGTAGTCGGTGAGGTTGGTGACCTTGCCGAACAGGCGGGTGCCTTGCGGGTAGCGGCGGCCTAGGCCGATCCACGGATCCTCGCCGAGCTGCTTGACGCCCAGCGAAACGCGGGATTTTTCCTGGTCGAACTTGAGGACCTTGGCTTCGATTTCCTGGCCGACCTGCAACACCTCGGAGGGGTGGCGGACACGGCGCCAGGCCATGTCGGTGATGTGCAGCAGACCATCGATACCGCCCAGATCCACGAACGCGCCGTAGTCGGTGATATTCTTGACCACACCCTTGATGACCGCGCCTTCGTGCAGGGTCTCGAGGAGCTTTTCGCGTTCCTCGCCCATGCTGGCCTCGAGGACCGCGCGGCGCGACAGCACGACGTTGTTGCGCTTGCGGTCGAGCTTGATGACCTTGAATTCGAGCGTCTTGCCCTCGTAGGGGGTGGTGTCCTTGACGGGGCGCAGATCGACCAGCGAGCCGGGCAGGAAGGCGCGAATGCCGTTGGTCATGACCGTCAGGCCGCCCTTGACCTTGCCGGTGATGGTGCCGTTGACCAGCTCGCCGGACTCGAGGGCCTGCTCGAGTTGCAACCAGGCCGACAGGCGCTTGGCGCGATCACGCGACAGGATGGTGTCGCCATAGCCGTTTTCCAGGGAGTCGATGGCGACCGAGACGAAATCGCCGTCCTGGACCTCGAGCTCACCCTGGTCGTTGAGGAATTCCTCGAGGGGGATCAGCGCCTCGGACTTGAGACCGGCATTGACGACGACGAAATTATGGTCGACGCGCACGACTTCGGCGGAGATGACCTCGCCGGAGCGCATGTTTTGATCCTTGATGCTGGCTGCAAAAAGATCGGCAAAACTTTCGCCGCCCAGAGCGGCTTCGGTTGAAAGGGTGGACATGAACAATAATCCATTCGCCCGTCGGGCGATCAATGACACACCAGGCACGATACCCGGCGGAGTGAAAAAAAATCCCGCAAAACCGGCGGCAAACCTCGATGCCGCCTACCTTGCGAGCCCTCGTGCCGACCACAGGTCGAGCACCTTGCGAACCGTTTCATCGATCCCCATGCGGGACGAATCCACGACCACGGCATCCGCCGCCGCCACAAGCGGTGCGTGCGCCCGGTTGCGATCCCGCGTATCGCGTAACCGCAAATCATCCAAAAGGTCGGATAGCTTAACAGAAAACCCTTTTCCCTTCAACTGCTTATGGCGCCTGAGCGCCCGTTCCGTCACATCCGCATCCAGGAAAACCTTGAGCGGCGCATCCGGAAAGACCACCGTTCCCATATCGCGGCCGTCGGCCACCAGGCCAGGGGCGACCCGAAAAGCCCGCTGGCGATCCAGCAGCGCCGCGCGCACCGCCGGATAGGCGGCCACGCGCGAGGCCAGGTTACCGACGTCCTCATGGCGAATCGCGTCACCGACCTCGGCGCCGTCCAGCCAGATCCCGCCATCCCGGAATCGCACATCCAGACTGCGCGCCACGGCTGCCGCGCGGGCCTCGTCACCGCCATCGGCGCCCGCGCGCATCAAGGCCAGTGCGGTCAGGCGATACAGCGCCCCGCTGTCCAGGGCATGCCAGCCCAGCGCCTGCGCCACACGCGCCGCGATCGTGCCTTTGCCCGACGCGGTCGGGCCATCGATGGTGATGACGGGGATGACAGAGGAAATCATGGTTGGATCAGCCTGCGGAAATCCTCGAAATAGGCGGGATAGGTCTTGCTGACGCAGCCCGGGTCCAGGATCGTCACGGGCACGGGCCCGAAAGCGGCCAGCGAAAAACACATCGCCATGCGGTGATCGTCATAGGTGCGGATATCGGCGGCGCGCCACTGGCCCGCCGCCAGGGGATGCACCCGCAGACTGTCGGCATCCGACTCGACGCGCGCGCCCAGGCGCGCCAGCTCGGCGTGCATGGCCTCGATGCGGTCGGTTTCCTTCACGCGCCAACTGCCGATATTGCGCAACCGGCACGGCCCGTCGGCATACAGCGCCAACACCGCCGCCGTCATGGCCGCATCGGGAATCAGATTGAAGTCCAGATCGAAGGCTCTGAGGCGCTCGCCGCGGGCGACCACGGGGCCGGTGACCGTCATGGCATGGTCGGCACGCTCGATGCGCGCCCCCATGCCCTCGAGCACATCCGCAAAGGCGATATCGCCCTGGATGCTGCCCGCCCCCGCCCCGCGCACCTCGACCGGCCCGCCAGCGATGGCGCCCAGCGCCATGAAATAAGAGGCAGAGGACGCATCGCCCTCGATCGCATAGCGGCCGGGGCTGCGATAGCGGGCGTGCGCCGGAATCACGAAACGATGCCAGCCCTCGCGCGCCACCTCGACACCGAAGCGCGCCATCAGGTTCAAGGTGATCAGGATGTAGGGCTTGGAAATCAGGGGGCCGTCGAGTTCGATGACGACCTCGCGCCCCTGGCGGGCCGCCAGCACCGGCGCGGCCAGCAGCAGCGCGGTCAGGAACTGGCTGGAGACCGAGCCGCGCACACGGACCACCCGGCCGGCATCCGGGCAGCCGGCCCCGATGCGCAGCGGCGGATAGCCGTCATGCGCCTCGTAATCGATCGCACAGCCCAGACCGCGCAAGGAATCGACCAGATCACCGATCGGGCGCTCATGCATCCGGGGCACGCCCGACAGCCGGTACGATCCGCCCATCAGGGCCAACGTCGCGGTCAATGGCCGGAAAGCCGTTCCCGCATTGCCCAGGAACAAATCGGCGTCATCGGCCGGCCAGCGCACCGCGCCCGTCACCACCACGCCCGTGGGATCGGCGTCATCGATCGCCACGCCCAGCGCGCGCAAAGCCGCCAGCATTACCCGCGTGTCATCCGAATCCAGCAGCCCCTCGAGCCGCGTCGAACCCTCGGCAAGCGCGGCCAGCAGCAAGGCGCGGTTGGAAATACTCTTGGAACCCGGCAGCGCCACACTGCCCCGGGCAAGCACGGCGGGCTCGAGACGCAGCGCGTCCATCGAATTCATGTCATCACGCTCCGGCCATCCCACAGGCGGCGCGCCAACGCGGCCTGTTCAAGAAAAATTTCCAGCGCCCGGGGATCGGGGTCGTTCTCGAGGGTCCGGCGCAGTTCGTCGAGCGCCCGCCCGAAAGCATCGAGTTCCTCCAGCACGGCAGCGCGGTTGGACAGGAAAATATCCCGCCAGACCTCCGCCGAGCCCGCCGCAATGCGCGTGAAATCGCGAAATCCGGTGCCCGCCAGAGACAAACGCAAATCGGCGTCGCCGGCGCGCGCGATCTGGGCCATATACGCCGCCGCCAGAAAATGCGGCACATGACTGACCGAGGCCAGTACCCGATCGTGACGCTCGGCGTCCATCACCAGAACGTGCGCGCCGCAAGCCTCCCAGACCCGGGTCAACCAGTCCCGCGCGCGTAGAGGCGTCTCGTCCAGCGGGGTCAGGACCACCTTGCGTCCGTAATAAAGCGCCGGATCGGCAGCTTCGGGGCCGGTCATTTCGGAGCCCGCAATCGGATGCCCCGGCAAGAATTGATGCTGGCGGTCGCCCAGCGCCGCGCGGGCGATCGCGACCACATCGGACTTGGTACTGCCGGCGTCGGTGATGAGCGCCTGCGGACGCAAGTGCGGACGCAGCGCCTCGAGCGCGCCGCGCATCGCGCCCACCGGCGTGGCCAGCAGGATCAGATCCGCCCGCCGGGCGGCCTGCTCGTAGTCCACGACCTCATCGATCAAACCCAACGCCAGCGCCTGATCGAGCGAGGCCTTGCGGCGGCCGACACCCAGCACATGCCCGACCTGTCCCGCCCGCCGCAGCGCCGCGGCGAAGGAACCGCCGATCAGGCCGATCCCCACCACCGCAAGAACAGGCACCAGAGGCGGGGGATGCGCGTTCATGCCGCCATGACGTCCGTGAGCGCCTCGATGAGACGCTGGTTCTCGTCGGCCAGGCCGACCGACACGCGCAGATGCTCGGGCAAGCCGTCGCCGGCCACTGGGCGCACGATGATGCCGCGCTCGAGCAAAGCGCGATTGATACGCGCCGCATCGCCCACCCGAACCAGGACGAAATTGGTATGACTGGGGACGAATTCGAGGCCCAGCCGCGCGAACGCCTGCGAAAGCTGCTCGCGGCCCGCGCGGTTCATCGCGTAGGTCTGGTCCAGAAATTCCCGGTCCGCCAAGGCGACACGCGCCGCAAGCTGGGCGAGGCTATTGACGTTGAAAGGCTGACGCACCCGATTGAGCATGTCAGTCAACCCGGGCTGCGCAAGCGCATAGCCGACCCGCAGCCCCGCCAGGCCGTAGGCCTTGGAAAAAGTCCGGGTCACGATCAGGTTCGGATAGCGCCGCACCCACTGGGCGCTGTCGAAACGCTCGGCCGGGTCCAGGTAATCGTCGTAGGCCTCGTCCAGCAGCACCACGACGCGTTCGCCGTGGCGTTCGCGCACACGATCAAGGAAGGCCTCGATGCGCGCCGCCGGATTGTGCGTCCCGGTCGGATTGTTGGGATTGGCGACAAAGACCAGCCGGGTATCATCGGCGATCGCCTCGGCCATGGCATCGAGATCGTGGCCGTAGTCGCGGGCCGGCACCATCAAGTGGCGCGCACCGCGCGCCTGGGTCGCCAGACGATACACCGTGAACGAGTACTGGGAATAGACCGAGGAGGTGCCCTCGTCCAGGAAGGCCAGCGAGGCCAGCTCCAGCAAATCGTTGGAGCCGTTGCCCAAGGTGATCCACTGCTGCGGCACCTGATGGTGCGCCGCGAGCGCCGCCTTCAGTTCAAAACCGTTGGGATCGGGATAGCGGCCATGCAGGTCGCCCGCCGCCTCGCGCAACGCCTCGCGCACCCGTTCGGAGCAGCCCAGCGGGTTTTCATTGGAGGCGAGCTTGACGATATGCGCCGGATCGATTCCGAACTCGCGGGCAAGCTCATCGATGGGTTTGCCCGCCTGATACGGCGCGATGGCCTGTACGTGCGCCGGGGCAAGCGAAGGAACAGTGGACATGGGACCTCATTGCCGGGGATAAGAACCGAGGATCTTGAAAAATGCGGCCTGCTGCTTGAGCTCGGAGAGCGCCTGGCTGACCGCCGCATCCTCGCGGTGGCCCAGCAAGTCGACATAGAAATAATATTCCCACTGTCCCGTGCGCGCCGGGCGCGACTCGAAACGCGTCATCGAGACCCCATGCGCGGCCAGGGGCGCAAGCATCTCGTAGACCGCACCGGCGCGATTGGGCACCGCGAGAATGATGCTGGTCTTGTCGCGGCCGGTGGGGCCGGCATCGGCAGGGCCGATCGCCAGGAACCGGGTCTGGTTCTGCGGATCGTCCTGGATGCCCGAGACGACGACGCTCAACCCCCAGGCCGCGGCCGCCGTATCGCCGGCGATCGCCGCGCGCGATGCGTCCTCGGCCGCCAGGCGCGCCGCCTCGGCGTTGCTCGCCACCGGCAGGCGCTCGAGCCCGGGATGGTTGCGGCTGAGCCAGGCCTGGCACTGGGCCAGGGCCTGAGGGTGGCCCAGGACCTGACGCACACCCTCGAGACCGCCGGTCAGCGTCATCAGATTGTGATGGATGCGGATCGTGCGCTCGCCCAGGACCTTGAGCGAGGAATTCAACAGCAGGTCGAGACTGCGGTTGACCGCGCCCTCGGTGGAATTCTCGACCGGCACGATACCGACGTCGGCCTGCCCGGCCTCGACCGCGCGAAAAACCTCATCGAAGGATTCGCAGCGCAGGCCACCGATCGAATGGCCGAAATGCTCGTTGGCCGCCTGCTCGGAAAACGAACCCTGCGGCCCCAGATAAGCCACCGTCAAAGTGCTTTCGAGCCCGCGGCAGGTCGAGATGATCTGGTTCCAGACGGCCTGGATCGCCTCATCGGAAACCGGGCCGGGATTGGCCTCCTGGAGGCGGCGCACGATCAGGGCCTCGCGCTCGGGCTTGAGGACCGGCCCGTCCGTATCGAAGGTCTTCTTGACCTCGCCGACCTCGAGAGCCGTGCGCGCGCGCTCGTTGAGCAAGCCGAGGATCTGCTCGTCGAGCGCATCGATGCGCGCCCGCAAAGGCTCGAGCCGTGCCAGGAGCGCCTTATCCATGACGCCGCTCGAAATCGCGCATGAAATCGATCAGCGCCTGCACGCCCTCAAAGGGCATGGCGTTGTAGAGCGAGGCCCGCATGCCGCCGACGCTCTTGTGGCCCTTGAGCGACAACAGCCCCGCCGCCTCGGATTCGGCGAGGAACGCGGCATTCAGCGCCTCGTCGCGCAGCACGAACGGCACGTTCATGCGCGAACGGCAGCCGGGATGGATGCGATTGCGATAGAGCCCCGAACCGTCGATATATTCATACAAGGCGCGGGACTTGCGGTCGCTGGCGGCGTCCATCGCCGCGACCCCGCCCTGGCGCAGCAGCCACTTGAAGATCAGGCCGGCAATATAGATCGCATAGGTCGGCGGCGTGTTGAACATCGATTGCGCACCCGCCACATTGGCATATTCAAATACCGAGGGGCAGACCGGCAGCGCGTGGCCCAGCAAATCCTTGCGCACGAAGGTCAGCGTGACGCCGGCCGGTCCCGCGTTCTTTTGGGCGCCGCCGTAGACCAGGCCCACCCGCGAGAAATCGACGGCGCGCGACAGGATGTCCGACGACATGTCCACGGCCAGGGGCACGTCCGGCGCCCCGAGCGCGGCCATGTCCGGCAATTCCGGCAGCTCGATCCCGCCGATCGTTTCATTGGCGCAAAGATGCAGATAGGCGGCATCCGGGCGCACGCGCCACTGCGCGGCGGGCGGCAGCCAGCACCAGGCCTCGTAATCCTGACCATCGATCCGGGCGGCGGACTCGGCCGTGGCGGCCACCGCGATATCGCCATAGCGGCGCGCCTCGTCACGGGACTTGCGCGCCCAATGACCGCTCAAGACATAATCTGCCCGGCCCAGGCCGTTCCTGCCGATCAGGTTCAGAGGCACGATGGCGTTCTGCGCCGAGGCGCCGCCCTGCATGAACAGAACCTCGAAATCGTCGGGCACCGCCAGCAGGGTCCGCAGGTCGGCCTCGGCCTCGTCGCGGATCCGGGTATAGTGCCGGCCGCGATGGCTCATTTCCATCACCGACATGCCGCTGCCCTGCCAGTCGGTCATCTCGGCGGCCGCCTGTTGCAGGACCTCGAGAGGCAGGGTCGAAGGACCCGCCGCAAAATTCCACGGGCGCATCACGCATCATCCTCATTGTCTGCGTCCCGGGCCGGCGCCGGGCCGGCGCCGTCCACGCCATCGGGCTCAGGCCCCGCGCCCGCATCCTCGGCCTCGTCGGCATCGCTCTCGACGACCCGGCGCACGCCCGACAGCAGGCTGTCCTCGTCCACATTGATCAGGGTGACGCCCTGCGTCGCCCGGCCCATCTCGCGGATCTCGGAGACCCGCGTGCGCACCAGCACACCGGCCGTGGTGATGAGCATGATCTCATCCTCGGGCCGCACCAGCACCGCGCTGACCACCTTGCCATTGCGCGCGGAGGTCTGGATGGCGATCATGCCCTTGGTGCCGCGCCCGTGGCGCGTATATTCGACGATCGAGGTGCGCTTGCCATAGCCGTTTTCGGTCGCGGTCAGCACGCTCTGGGACTCGTCCCCGGCGACCAGCAGCGCGATCACCGTCTGCCCGTCCTCGAGCATCATGCCGCGCACGCCGCGCGCCGCGCGTCCCATCGGGCGCACATCGTTCTCGTCGAAGCGCACGGCCTTGCCGGCATCCGAGAACAGCATCACATCGTGCTCGCCATCGGTCAGCTCGGCGCCGATCAGGAAATCGCCCTCGTCCAGTCCCACGGCGATGATCCCCGCCTTGCGCGGATTCGAGAAATCCGACAGCGGCGTCTTTTTCACCGTGCCCCGCGAGGTCGCCATGAAGACATACTGATCCTCGCTGAAGGCCTTGACCGACAGCACCACGGTGATGGTCTCGCCGTCGACCAGCGGGAACATATTGACGATGGGCCGTCCGCGCGAATTGCGCGAACCCTGCGGCACCTCCCAGACCTTGAGCCAGTACACCCGGCCTCGATCCGAGAAACACAGCAGATGGTCATGCGTATTGGCGATGAACAACTGGTCGATCCAGTCGTCCTCCTTGGTGGCGGCCGCCTGCTTGCCCCGGCCGCCGCGCTTCTGGGCCCGGTATTCGGACAGGGGCTGACTCTTGATGTAGCCGCTGCGCGACAAAGTCACCACCATGTCGGCCGGCGTGATGAGGTCCTCGGTTTCGAGCTCGGTGGCATTGTGCTCGATCTCGGAACGGCGCTGGTCGCGCGCCGCAGTGGAAAATTCAGCCCGGATCGCCTGCAACTCGTCGCTGATGATGCTCGTGACGCGTTCAGGACGCGCCAGCACGTCGAGCAGATCGGCGATCGTATCCATGATCTCGCGGTACTCGCCCACGATCTTGTCCTGCTCGAGCCCGGTCAGGCGCTGCAGACGCATGTTCAGGATTTCCTGCGCCTGGACCTCGCTCAGGCGGTACAAGCCGTCGGCCTGCAGGCCGAAGTGAGCCTCCAGCCCCTCGGGCCGGTAGGCCGCCCGGCCGCCCGAAGCGATGTTCTCGTCGGCGCGCACCAGCATTTCGCGCACCAGCGAGGAATCCCAGCTGCGATCCATCAGGGCCTGACGGGCGACCGGCGGCGTGGGCGCGGCCTTGATGATGGCGATGAAATCGTCGATGTTGGCCAGCGCCACCGCCAGACCTTCGAGCACGTGGCCACGCTCGCGGGCCTTGCGCAATTGATAGATGGTGCGCCGGGTCACCACCTCGCGGCGGTGCAGCAGGAAATACTCGACCATCTGCTTCAGGTTCAGCAGGCGGGGCTGGCCATCGACCAGCGCCACCATGTTCATACCGAAGGTTTCCTGGAGCTGCGTATTTTTATAGAGATTGTTCAGGACGACCTCGGGAACCTCGCCGCGCTTCAACTCGATCACCAGGCGCATGCCGTCCTTGTCCGACTCGTCGCGGATGTCGGAGATCCCCTCGATCTTTTTCTCGTTGACCAGTTCGGCGATGCGTTCCTGGAGGGATTTCTTGTTGACCTGATAGGGGATGGCATCGACCACGATGGCCTGGCGATGGCCGCGCTCCATGTCCTCGAAATGCACCTTGGCGCGCATCACCACCCGGCCGCGGCCGGTCCGGTACCCCTCGCGCACGCCGCTCATGCCGTAGATGATCCCGCCGGTGGGGAAATCGGGCGCCGGGATGCGCTCGATCAGCTCGTCGATCGAGCAGTCGGGATTGCGCAGACAGTACAGGCAACCCTCGACCACCTCGGACAGATTATGCGGCGGGATATTGGTCGCCATGCCCACCGCAATCCCGGCACTGCCATTGACCAGCAGGTTAGGCAAACGCGAAGGCAGCAACAGGGGCTCTTGTTCGCTGCCGTCATAGTTGGGGCCGAAATCCACGGTTTCCTGGTCGATATCGGCCAGCAGTTCGTGGGCGATCTTGGCCAGGCGGATCTCGGTGTAACGCATCGCCGCGGCATTGTCGCCATCGACCGAGCCGAAATTGCCCTGCCCATCGACCAGCATGTAGCGCAGGGAAAAATCCTGCGCCATGCGCACAATGGTGTCATACACGGCGGTATCGCCGTGGGGATGGTACTTACCGATGACGTCCCCGACGATGCGGGCGGATTTCTTATAGGCCCGGTTCCAGTCGTTGTTCAGCTCGTGCATGGCAAACAGCACCCGCCGATGGACTGGTTTGAGGCCATCGCGCACATCCGGCAGTGCGCGCCCCACGATCACGCTCATCGCATAATCGAGATAGCTGCGGCGCATTTCATCTTCGAGCGAGATGGGTAGCGTCTCTTTCGCAAAGGAGTCCATGGTGTATCCGAGACCTTCTGGCGTAAATAATTACCGATGACGGGCCAATCGTAAATTCTAACATTGACAGCCCTCCCTCCCATTCAGAGCCACTCCAGGCACCCGCCGACGGCGGCCCCAGGCCCGCCAATCCCGCCGACGCCCTGTCGTTGCAAAAACCCAACAACAATCCGGCCGGCGAAGACAAAATTCTCCGATCTGGGCCAATATGCCCGCCATGACTTAACTCAGGCTAGAAAAATGCCTTAAGATTTCGGCTAACACGCATAGAAACCCAGCGCAAATTCTGAGTATCCAAACAGGACATTGCTATACTGGAAGCGTTTAATCGGTATGCGGCGGGGGTTCGCTGCGGTCACTTTCAAGCATCATGCTCAAATGAGGAGAAACATGAACAAACCCTCCAAAATCGCTATTGGACTCGCCATCGCTGCCATGTCGGTCGTCGGTTCGGCTTCCGCCAGCGACAACTGGACGAACGTTGACGGCAATGTCTGGAAAGACGCGAGCGGCGAAAATTGCTGGCGCGATGCGTTCTGGACTCCGGCCACTGCCGCCAACGCGGAATGCGGTCTGCCCGTTGCCCAAGGCACCGTGGTCGCCCCGACCGCCAGCAAGGTCGTCCTGAACGCCGACACTTTCTTCGACTTCGACAAGTCCACCATCAAGCCCGAAGGCCGTCAAGTTCTGGATCAGGTCGCTGCGCAAGCCGAGTCCATCAATCTGGAAACGGTGATCGCCACCGGCCACACCGACTCGATCGGCACCGAGGCCTACAACCAAGGCCTGTCCGAGCGTCGTGCCGCCGCGGTCAAGCAATACCTGC
The DNA here is from genome assembly GCA_040394755.1 of Castellaniella defragrans. Classification (GTDB taxonomy): domain Bacteria; phylum Pseudomonadota; class Gammaproteobacteria; order Burkholderiales; family Burkholderiaceae_B; genus Castellaniella; species Castellaniella defragrans_A. The sequence goes on from JBEBRQ010000060.1 coordinate 12,534, forward strand.
TCAGCAAGGGCATCCCGGCCGACCGTATCTACACCGAAGGCAAGGGCGAACTCCAACCCATCGCCTCCAACTCGACGCGTGAAGGCCGCGCCCAGAACCGTCGCGTGGAAATCGAAATCGTCGGCACCCGCAAGTAATCCTTGCCAGTCGCCGCAGTGCCTGCCGGACCATAGGTCCGGCGGTACAATAAGGGCTCCGTTCAAACGGAGCCCTTTTTTTGGAGTCCCCCCCGCCATGCAGACCACCAACGCCGATCCGGCCGAACTCGAAAAATTCAGCGCCCTGGCCTCGACCTGGTGGGATCCCAATGGCGAGCTGAAGACCCTGCACGACATCAATCCCCTGCGGCTGGACTGGATCCGCGAACAGGCGGGCGCGCTGGATGGCCTGCGCATCCTGGACGTAGGCTGCGGCGCCGGCCTGCTGGCCGAGGCCATGGCTGCCGAGGGCGCCACGGTCACTGGCATCGACCTCGCCCAGGAATCCCTGCAGGTCGCCAGGCTGCATGGCCTCGAAACCGGTATCAAAGCCGAGTACCAACAGGCCAGCCCCGAGGCGCATGCCGCCGATCATTCTGGGGAATACGACCTGGTGACCTGCATGGAACTGCTCGAGCACGTGCCCGATCCGGCCTCGGTCGTAAAGGCCTGCGCCGCCCTGGTGCGCCCAGGCGGCCTGGTGTGTTTTTCGACGTTGAACCGCAACCCCAAGGCATTCCTGCTGGCCATCGTCGGCGCCGAATATCTGCTGCGCATGCTGCCGCGCGGCACCCACGACTACGAACACTTCATCAAGCCCAGCGAGCTGGCGGCCGCCGCGCGTGCCGCCGGACTCGAAACCACCGCCCTGGCGGGCCTGGAATACAATCCCCTCGCCCGGCACTACCGGATGACGCGCAACACCAGCGTCAACTACATGATGGCCGCCCGACGCCCGGATTGACCGCCATGGGAAACCTGGTCCTGTTCGATTTCGACGGCACCCTGGCCGATACCGCCCCGGATCTGGCGGCGGCGGCCAATAAACAACGCGCCCACCGCGGCCTGCCGCCCCTGCCCTACGAAATCCTGCGACCCTATGCGTCGCACGGCGCGCGCGGCCTGCTGAAAGTCTCTCTTGACCTACAGCCCGGTGACCCCGACTACGAAACCTGCCGCCTGCGTTTCCTCGACGACTACGCCCAGGATATCGCCGTGCACACCCGGCTGTTTCCCGGCATCTCCGAATTGCTCGACGAACTTGTCCGCCACGATTACGCTTGGGGGATCGTGACCAACAAGGCCGAATATCTCGCCCGGCCGATCATTCAGCACCTTGGAATCGAAGCTCGCTGCACGATCACGGTCGGCGGGGACACCACCCCACACAGCAAGCCGCACCCCGAGCCCCTGCTGTACGCCGCCCGGCAGACGGGCTGCGTTCCAGCCCAGTGTATCTACATCGGCGACGACGAACGCGACATCCTGGCAGGCAAGGCTGCCGGCATGGCCACTGTCGCTGCCGCCTATGGCTATTGCTCACTCACAGACCCAGCCTCCTGGCAAGCGGACGCCATTGCCAACCAGACCCCCGATCTCTGGCCTATCATCCGGCGCTGGTCGGCATCTACCGCCCAGATCGCACAACAACGCACCCCGTGAAATGGAGGGGCTTGCGCAACAACGCATGCCCCCGCTCTTTCACCGTTCATGAATGTGCACCTTGCCTGACCACAAGCACGATTCCTGTTTCATTATCCGAAAAATATCGGTAAAATGGAGGGACTGGGGCCGACATGGCTTCGACGTGGGTCACAAAGCAAGATAGTGCATACCGAGCACCAGTACGCTCGTAAATCCACTGGAAAACTACAAACGCCAACGACGAG
>JBEBRQ010000061.1:0-14284 GCA_040394755.1 Castellaniella defragrans
TCCAGGCCCTTGTTGAGCATGGTGGCCGAGTCGACGGAGATCTTGCGGCCCATGCGCCAATTCGGATGCGCGCAGGCCTGTTCGGGCGTGACGCGCTCGAGTTGGTCCAAGGCGATCCGGCGAAACGGGCCGCCCGAGGCGGTGAGCAGCAGCCGGCGCACGCCGGGCGCGGGTTCCTCGGGGGCATGCGCCCGCGAGGCACCGCGCGGCAGGCACTGGAAAATCGCATTGTGCTCGCTGTCGATGGGCAGGAGTTCGGCGCCGGCCTCGCGCACGGCGCGCATGAACAGGCTGCCGGCAGCCACCAGGGCCTCTTTGTTGGCGAGGAGCACCCGCTTGCCGGCGCGCGCCGCCGCCAGCGCACCCGGCAAGCCCGCCGCGCCCACGATGGCCGCCATCACGGCGGTGACCTCGGGGTCGGCCGCGGTGTCGGCCAATGCCTGGGCACCCTGGCGCAGTTCGGGCAGCGGACGGCCCGCCGGCCAGGCCGCCACGAAGCGCGTGCGGGCAGCGTCGTCGGGAACGATCACCACGCGCGCGCCTGTCTGGCGGGCTTGTTCGGCCAAAGCTTCGATCCGGGTATGGGCGCTGAGCGCATAGACCTGGAAGCGGTCCGGATGGCGCGCGACGACGTCCAGCGTGCTGACGCCGATCGAGCCGGTCGAACCCAGGATACAGAGATGGTGCATTGCGCGCATGGTCAGAATGCCAGAAACAGCAAAGCGATCGGCGCCACGGGCAGGACGGCGTCGATCCGGTCGTATACCCCGCCATGCCCCGGCAGCAGGCGGCTGGAGTCCTTGACCCCGGCGCGCCGCTTGAGCAGGGACTCGAACAGGTCGCCGATGATCGACCAGACCGCCAGCAGAATGCCGGCCGCGATCACCCAGACCATGCCGCCGGCATCGAGCAGGCGCGCACCGTAACTGGCTGGCCACCACCAGGCGGTAGCCGCCAGCCAGGCGGTGGCTGCCGCCACGCCGCCGGCGGCACCCTCCCAGGTCTTGCCGGGACTCACGCGCGGCGCCAGTTTGTGGCGTCCAAAGGCGCGCCCCGTGAAGTACGCCGCGATATCGGCGCACCAGATGAGCGCCAGCAGACTGATCAGGCACTGGGCGCCGAACGTCAGGTAGATTCGCGCCAAGGCGTACCAGACCGCAAGCATCACCAGCACCGCGCAACCGGCAAGAACCCGTGGACCGAAAGGTGGCAGCGGCCGGGCGCTCAAGACCATCGCCGGCGCCGGCACCAGCCAGAACAGCGCGGCCAGTGGCATCAGGCCGCGCTCGAACGGCGGCGCCCAGGCCGGAGCCTGCCCGGTGCCGGATTGCAACCATGACGCCGACAGGCCCAGCATCAGGAGGACACACAGCAGCGGAATCAGGCGCCTGGGCCAGGCCGAAGGCAGGACCAGCCGGATCCATTCCCACAAGGCGCAGCCCGCGGCCACCGTCAGCAGCAACAGCAAGGGCCAGGCGCCGGGCGCGACGAGCGCGCCCGCCACGATGGCCAGCAGAATGATCGCGGTCAGGATACGCTGTCCGAGCATGCAGTCCCCTATTTCGGCGCCTTGATCTGTTCGCTGGTGCGCCCGAACCGGCGCTCGCGGCCCCGATACCATTCAAAGGCCTTGTCGAGTTCGGCGGCGTTGAAATCCGGCCAGTAGATTCCGGTGAAAAACAGTTCAGTATAGGCCAGTTGCCAGATCAGGAAATTCGAAATCCGCTGCTCGCCGCCCGTCCGGATGAACAAATCGGGTTCGGGCGCGTAGGCCATCGCCAGATAGGGATTGAGCGCCGATTCGTCGAGATCGTCCGGACGGCTGGCCAGCTCGGGGCGCGCGACCAGCAGGCGGCGCATGGCCTGCAGGATGTCCCAGCGGCCGCCATAGTTCGCCGCGATGGTCAGGGTCAGCGCCGACAGGTGCTCGGTGCGGCGTTCGGCATTCTGGATGAGCCGGCGCAAATTGACGTCGAAAGCCTCCAGGTCGCCGACCACCCGCAGGCGCACCCCTTGCGCCACCAGATTGTCGACCTCTTTTTCCAGGGCCTGCACGAACAGCCGCATGAGCAGGGAAACCTCTTGCGGGGGGCGGCGCCAGTTCTCGGAACTGAAGGCGAACAAGGTCAGGTAACGTACCCCGCGCTGGCCGCAGGCCTCGACCGTGCGCCGTACCGCCTGCACGCCGCGGACATGGCCCGCTGTGCGCGGCATCAGGCGCTGCTTGGCCCAACGACCGTTCCCGTCCATGATGATGGCCACGTGCGCGGGCGCATCCCCGGTGTCGGGAATGGCCTGCGTGGAACTCGTCAAAGAGGGCTTCATGGTCTGGGCCTGGATGCGGCCCGCGTCAGACGGTCATGATCTCGGCTTCTTTCTGGGCGACGAGTTTGTCGATCTCTGCAACGCAACGATCGGTGAGTTTTTGTATCTCGTCCTGGCTGCGGCGCTCGTCGTCCTCGGAAATTTCCTTGTCCTTGACGAGTTTCTTGAGAGCGTCGTTGGCCTCGCGGCGCAGGTTGCGCACGGCCACTTTGGCGTCCTCGCCCTCGCCGCGCACGACCTTGGTGAGGTCGCGGCGACGTTCTTCGGTGAGCGCGGGCATCGGCACGCGAATGTTGTCGCCCATGGCAATCGGGTTGAGACCCAGGTCGGATTCGCGGATTGCTTTTTCGACCGGACCGGCCATGGATTTTTCCCAGACCTGGACACTGATGGTTCGCGCGTCGACCAGGTTCACATTGGCGACCTGGCTGACGGGCACTGGAGAACCGTAGTACTCGACCAGCACGTGATCGAGAATTCCCGCGTGGGCGCGTCCCGTGCGGATCTTGGAGAGGCTCGTCTTGAGCGCTTCGATGGACTTGACCATGCGCGCATCGGCGGAACCGCGAATTTCGGATATGCTCATGATGACTCCTTAGACCTGGACCAGGGTGCCTTCGTCCTCGCCACAGATGACGCGCCGCAGGGCACCTGGTTTATTGATCGAAAAGACCTTGATGGGTAGTTTCTGGTCACGGCACAAAGCGAACGCCGTGGCGTCCATGACCTCGAGGCGCCGCACGATCGCCTCATCGAAGCTGATGCTCGAGTAGCGCGTGGCATTGGGATCCTTGTTGGGATCGGCGCTATAGATGCCATCCACTTTGGTGGCCTTGAGAACAACCTCGGCACCGATCTCGGCGCCGCGCAGCGCCGCCGCGGTATCCGTGGTAAAGAACGGGTTGCCGGTACCGGCGGCGAAGATCACGACCTTGCCTTCCTCGAGGTAACGCAGGGCTTTGGGCCGGATGTAGCGCTCGACCACCTGGTCGAGGTTCAGGGCGGACTGCACTCGCGTCTCGACGCCGTGATTCTTGAGCGCATCCTGCAGGGCCAGGGCATTCATCACGGTCGCCAGCATTCCCATATAGTCCGCCGTCGCGCGGTCCATGCCCTGCGCCCCCGGCGCCACGCCACGGAAAATATTGCCGCCGCCGATCACCACCGCGAGCTCCACGCCCAGCGAGACGATACCGTGGATTTCCTCGGTCATGCGCAGAATGGTGGCGCGATTGATGCCGTAGGCATCGCTGCCCATCAGGGCTTCGCCAGAAAGCTTGAGCAGCACGCGCCGATAGGCCGGATTCGACATGGACCTGATTCCCGGAAAAATGGATCGAAAGGATATGCCCCGCCGGTGCCGTGCCCCGCTGCCGCGACGACCGCGTGCGGGGCATGGCGCCAGACATGGAAAGGCATCGCGCGGTTTGCGCGATGCCATCGTACCTGAAATTGACGGAAATCAGGAACCGCTGACGGCAGCAGCCACCTCGGCAGCGAAATCGGTCGATTTCTTTTCGATGCCTTCGCCAACCACGAACAGCGCATAGCGATTGATACGCGCGCCCTTTTCCTTGAGCATCTGCTCGACGGTCTGTTTGTCGTTCTTGACGAAGGGTTGCGACAACAGGGTGACCTCCTTGAGGTATTTCTGCACCGCGCCCTCGACCATTTTGACGACGATCTCGGCGGGCTTCTTGGATTCGGCGGCCTTTTGCTCGGCAACGGAACGCTCGGTGGCGATGTCCTCGGGGGATACGCCGCTGGCGTCCAGCGCGCGCGGCTTGGTGGCTGCGATATGCATCGCCAGGTCCTTGCCGGTGTCGTCCTGGCCGTTGAAATCGACCAGCACGCCGATCTTGCCGCTATGAACATAGCTTGCCAGCCCATCGCCGGTCTCGAAGCGCTGAAAGCGGCGCACCGAAATGTTTTCACCGATCTTGCCGACCAGCGCCGAACGGGTGGACTCGACGGTGCCCTCGCCCATCGGCAGGGCATTCAGGGCAGCGACGTCAGCCGGGGCGCGCTCGGCCACCAGCGCCGCGAGCTGGTTCACGAAGCCGATGAAGTCATCGTTCTTGGCCACGAAGTCCGTTTCGCAATTGACCTCGATCACGGCGCCGATCTTGGCGCCAGGAACGATGTGCAGGCCGATCAGGCCCTCGGCGGTCACGCGGCTGGCGGCCTTGCCGGCCTTGCTGCCGAGCTTGACGCGCAGCAGTTCCTCGGCGCGTGCCATGTCGCCGTCAGCCTCGGTCAAGGCCTTTTTGCATTCCATCATGGGGGCATCGGTCTTTTCGCGCAGTTCCTTGACCATTGATGCAGTGATTTGTGCCATGTGTGATTCTCCGGTTCAGTGAAGGCACATGCCGGCGCGAGCCGGCATGTGCAGGGGGCGGCCCGAAGCGCGTTCACGCACCGCCGGGACCATGCCTCGAGATTGCTTATTCCTGATCCTGATCCTGCTCGACCTCGACGAATTCCTCGCCCTCGGCGAGCTCCTCGACCAGGCCGTTGATGCTCTGTTCGCGGCCGGCCAGCACGGCGTCGGCCATGCCGCGGGCGTACAGGGCGATCGCCTTGGCGGAGTCGTCATTGCCGGGAACCACATGGTCGATACCGTCGGGCGAGTGATTGGTATCGACGATGCCGACCACGGGAATTCCCAGGGTGCGGGCCTCGGCCACGGCGATCTTGTGGTAGCCCACATCGATGACGAACAGGGCGTCGGGCAGCGTGTTCATGTCCTTGATGCCGCCGATCGACTTGTTGAGCTTGTCGAGCTCGCGTTCGAACATGAGGGCTTCTTTCTTGGACATGTGCTCGGTCACGCCTTCAGCCTGCTGGGCTTCCATGTCCTTGAGGCGCTTGATCGAGGTCTTGACCGTCTTGAAGTTGGTCATCATGCCGCCCAGCCAACGGCTGTCGACATAGGGCATGCCGCAACGCTGGGCCTCGGCGGCGACCAGTTCGCGCGCCGCGCGCTTGGTGCCGACAAACAAAACGCTGCCGCCGCGGGCCGCGACCTGGCGAACGAACTGGGTGGCCTCGAGATATTTCTCGACGGTCTTTTCCAGGTTGACGATATGGATCTTGTTGCGCTGGCCAAAGATGTACTGGGCCATCTTGGGATTCCAGTAGCGGGTCTGGTGGCCAAAGTGCACACCGGCTTCCAGCATTTCGCGCATGAGGGACATGTGATTCTCCTGAGGGTTGGGTCCTGTACATGGCCAGTATCCGGGACTAACATGGAGGGGAAAATTTCTCCACGCACCGGGCACCCTGGGCGGCCATGCACGCGATTTTTCAAGCTGCAAATTACAAAGGGCTAGGCCAAATGACCCAGCTCGAAGTAAGCCTATAATTCTACTATCCAATTCATAGACACAGCAAGTTTCCATGAGCAAACCCGTCACCGATCCCGCCGAACTCGACCAGATGCGCGCCGCCTGCCAGGCGGCGGCCAGCGTGCTCGATTACCTGACGCCGCACGTGCGTGCCGGCATCACGACCGGGGAGCTCGATCGCCTGTGCCTGGACTACATCGCCGATGTCCTGCGGGTCGATTCCGCCACGGTGGGCTACGCCCCGCCCGGCTACCCGCCCTTCCCCGGCTCGATCTGCACCTCGGTGAATCACGTGATCTGCCACGGCATCCCGGGCGACAAGGTGCTCAAGAACGGCGACATCATGAACATCGACGTCACTGTGATCAAGGACGGCTGGTTCGGCGACACCAGCCGGATGTACTGCGTGGGCGAGCCTTCCATCCTGGCGCGGCGACTGGTCGACACCACCTACGAGTGCATGTGGCTGGGCATCGAGCAGGTGCGGCCGGGCGCGACGCTGGGCGACATCGGCTACGCCATTCAACGCCACGCCGAGGATGCGGGTTTCTCGGTCGTGCGCGAATATTGCGGCCACGGCGTGGGACGCAAGTTCCACCAGGACCCCCAGGTCCTGCACTACGGCAAACCAGGCGCCGGCATGCGCCTCGAGCCCGGCATGATCTTCACCATCGAGCCCATGATCAACGCGGGACGGCGCGAGATCCGCACTCTGGCCGATGGCTGGACCGTCGTCACGCGCGACCACAGCCTCTCGGCCCAATGGGAGCACAGCATTCTCGTGACCGATACAGGTTACGAAGTCCTCACCGTATCGCCGGGCATGCCGCTGCCGCCCGCATTTTCCAAGGCGGCCCAGACCGCATGAATCTGGGGCAGGCGGGGCTGGGCGCTCTGCGCGCGCGCCACGCCGAACGGCGCGCCCAGGCCGTGGCGGTCTATCGCAAGCACCTGCGCACCGAAGCCCTGCTCAATGCGCTGCGGCACATTGCCGACGAACTGCTGACCGAGCTTGTCACGCTCTTTCCGATTCCCGAGGGCGCGGCCCTGGCCGCCGTGGGAGGCTATGGCCGCGGCGAGCTTTATCCGCATTCCGACACTGACATCCTGATCCTGCTCGAACGCGCGCCCGATGCCGCCGAACGCAGCCGGATCGAGGCGCTGATCGCGGCCATGTGGGACGTTGGCCTCGAGCCGGGCCATAGTGTGCGCACCCTGGAGGAATGCCGCAACGAAGCGGCCGGTGATATTACCGTCCAGACCTCCCTGCTCGAAGCGCGCCGGCTGACCGGCAGCAAGACGCTGTTCGGCCGCCTGCAAAAACAGATGCGCGCCGACCTCGACCCCCAGGCGTTTTTCCTGGCCAAGCGCACCGAGATGCAGCAGCGCCATGCGCGCTACCAGGATACGCCCTACGCCCTCGAGCCCAATTGCAAGGAATCCCCGGGAGGCCTGCGTGATCTGCAGGTCCTGCTATGGCTGGCGCGCGCGGCGGGCCTGGGATCGAACTGGCCGCAGGTGGCCCGCACCGACCTGCTGACCGCCGCCGAATTCCGGGCGCTGCGCCGCGCCGAGCTGGCCTTCAAGCGCCTGCGGATCGAGCTGCATCTGCTGACCGGCCGGCGCGAGGACCGGGTCCTGTTCGACCTGCAGCCCAGGCTGGCGAAGCTCTACGGCTTTGCGCCGCAAACCAATCGCCTGGCCAGCGAACTGTTGATGCAGCGTTATTACTGGGCCGCGCGCGTGGTCTGCCAGATCAACCGGCTGTTGATGCAAAGCCTCGAGGAAACCATTTTTCCCCAGCCATCCAGCGCCGCCGAGCCGATCGACGAACATTTCTGCATCCGCCGCCAACGTCTGTGCCTGGTGCGCGAGGACGGTTTCGAGCGCAACCCCGCCCTGCTGCTGCGCGTTTTTCTCGTGATGCAGGAACACCCCGAACTGCACGGCATGTCGGCCGGCCTGCTGCGCGCGATCTGGCATGCGCGGCGTTTGATCGACAAGCAGTTTCGCGACAATCCCGTCAACCGCCACCAATTCATTCAGATTCTCAAGCAGCCCCGCGGCATCGTGCACGCCCTGCGCGATATGACGATGCTCAATATCCTGCCGCGCTATCTGCCGGCATTCAGGCGCATCGTCGGCCAGATGCAGCACGACCTGTTTCATGTATATACAGTAGATCAGCATATCCTGATGGTCGTGCGCAACCTGCGACGCTTCACCATGCCGGAACATGCGCAGGAATATCCCCTGGCGAGCCAGCTCATCGCCGACCTGGACCGGCACTGGCTGTTGTATATCGCTGCACTCTTTCATGACATTGCCAAGGGGCGCGGCGGGGATCATTCGGTCCTGGGAGCCGTCGAGGTTCGCAAGTTCGCCGCCGCCCACAGCCTGGGCGCGGAGGATGCGGATCTGCTCGAATTCCTCGTGCGCGAGCACCTGACGATGTCCCAGGTGGCTCAGAAACGCGACCTGAGCGACCCGCAAGTGATTCATGATTTCGCCATCCGCGTGGGTTCGCAGCGCACCCTGGCGGCGCTGTATCTACTGACCGTGGCCGACATCCGGGGCACCAGCCCCAAGGTCTGGAACGCCTGGAAAGGCAAGCTGCTCGAGAATCTGTATCACCAGACCCTCGCGGCCCTGGGCGGCGAGCGGCCCGACACGCACACCATCCTCACCCGGCGCAAAGAGGAGGCGGCCGCCGAAATCCGCCGCATGGGCCTGCGCGACGAAAGCCGGGACGCATTCTGGTCGCAACTGGACGTGGCCTATTTCCTGCGTCATGACGCCAATGAGATCGCCTGGCACACACGCCATCTATACCATCGCAGCGAGGGAACCGAACCGATTGTCAAGGCCCGCGTGGTGGGCCAGAACGAAGCCCTGCAAATCCTTGCCTACGCGCCGGATCGCGATGATCTGTTCGTGACGATCTGCGCCTATTTCGACGCCCACGGACTGAGCGTGCAGGATGCGCGCATCCATACCACGCGCAAGGGCTGGGCGCTGGACAGCTTCATCGTGCTCCTGCCCGATCATGAAAAGGACTACCGCTCGCACGCCACGCTGGTCGAGCACGAATTGCGCGACGCGCTGGCCGGTAACAGCATCCCGCATACCGGGCAGCCGGGGTTCCGGCCGGGTTCGCGACGCTCACGCGCGTTTCCCATCATGCCCAGCATCACCCTGCAGGCGGACGAAAACCAGCGCAGCTGGCGCCTGCTGATCACCACGGCCGACCGGGTCGGACTGCTGCACGATCTGGCGCAGGTCTTCGCGCGGCATCGTGTGGACCTCAAGATGGCCAAGATCATGACGCTGGGGGATCGGGTCGAGGACATCTTCATCCTCGAAGGCCAGGCCCTGGAGCACCCGCGCGGGCAGATGCGCTTCGAGCAGGATGTCCTGGGCGCGCTCGGCGCAAAGCCGCTCTCGGACGCGGCGCACGGCGGATCGAATTCCGTCGGCGGGACCGTACCTGCGGTATAGTCATTACCCGGCATCCGAAATTACTTTCATGTTCATGAAAAAATCATCCACGGAATATGTCCTGCGCGGCATCGCCCTGCTCTGCCTGGCCGGCGTGGGCGTCGCCTTGATCTCCCAATATGTATTCGACATGCAGCCCTGCGCCTGGTGCGTGCTGCAGCGCCTGATTCTGCTGGCCATCGCGGCGGTCTGCGGGTTGGCCACGGCGGGCTGGCGCTCTCCCCGCATCCACGCCCTGGGCGCCGCGCTCGCAGCCATCCTGGGCGCCTGCGGGATCGTGGCCGCCTGGTACCAGTACACGGTCGCCGCGCACCTGTTTTCCTGCGAGCAGACCTTCGCCGACAAATTCATCGCCGGCAGCGGACTGGACGCCGCCCTGCCCTGGCTGTTCGGGATCTACGCCAGCTGCATGGACGCGCGCGTGAGTGTGCTGGGCATCGATTACGCGCTCTGGGCCCTGGGGCTGTTCGCCGTATGCCTGGGGCTGGCGGCATGGACCCTGCTGCGGCCCCGGCGCGGATAGCCGCATCGAGGTCGTGAATATCGTCCACGCCCGCCGCCACTTCCCCGAACCGGCCGCGGACGAAAGCCCGGAAACCTAGACGCAGGCCCCCTGCCAGGATCAGCCGTCCTCGCCGTCGGCGGACATGGCGCCGGAATACGCTGGAGCGCCTCGGGAAAGGCTCAGGCGTTCGAGGTAGGCGGCATCGATGTCGCCCGTGATGTATTCCCCGCTGAAACACGAGGATTCGAAGCGCCGCATGGCAGGGTTCAGATCTCGCAGGGACTGCTCCAGGTCACCGAGGTCCTGGTAGACCAGCCTGTCGGCGCCGATCTCGCGAGCCACCTGCTCGGTGTCGCGGCCGGTGGCGATCAGTTCGGCCTGGGTCGGCATGTCGATGCCGTAGACATTGGGGTAACGCACCGCCGGCGCAGCCGAGGCGAAGAACACCTTGTGCGCCCCGGCGGCCCGCACCATGTCGACAATCTCGCGGCTGGTGGTTCCGCGCACGATGGAATCGTCGACCAGCAGAACGTTCTTGCCCTGAAATTCGAGGTCGATGGCGCTGAGCTTCTGGCGCACGGATTTCTTGCGCACGGCCTGGCCCGGCATGATGAAGGTGCGGCCGACGTAGCGGTTCTTGATCAGGCCCTCGCGATAGCACAGGTTCAGGCGGGCGGCGAGCTGCATGGCCGAGGGCCGCGACGAGTCGGGGATCGGCATGACCACGTCGATGTCGCCCAGACGCAGGGACTTGGCCACATTGTCGGCCAGGTATTCCCCCATCTGCAGCCGGGCATCGTAAATCGAGATGCCGTCCATCACCGAGTCGGGACGGGCGAAATACACATACTCGAATACACAGGGCGTGTGTTCCTGGCCGTCCTCGGCACACGCCTGGCTGCTGACCTGGCCATCCTCGGTGATGACGATTGCCTCACCGGGCGCAACGTCGCGCACCAGATTGAAGCCGCAGCCGGTCAGGGCCACCGACTCGGAAGCCAGCATCCATTCCGTCCCGGCCTCGGAATCGTGGCGTCCCAGGCACAATGGCCGGATGCCGTGGGGATCGCGAAAAGCAACCAGGCCGAAATTGGAGATGTGCGCGATCACCGCATAAGCGCCCTTGGCTCGGCGATGCACGGCGCGTACCGCCTCGAAGGCGGCATGTTCGTCCAGGGTCACGCCGTTGGACGCCTGCTGCAATTCGTGCGCAAAGACGTTGAGCAACACCTCGGAATCCGAATTGGTGTTGATGTGCCGCCGGTCGTGCTTGAACAGCGCCTCGCGCAATTCGCGCCAGTTGGTCAGGTTGCCGTTGTGCACGAACGTGATGCCGAACGGCGCATTCACATAAAAGGGCTGGGCCTCGTCCACGCTGTCGCTCGAGCCGGCCGTCGGGTAGCGGACCTGGCCCAGGCCACTGTTGCCGGGCAGCGAACGCATGTTGCGCGTGCGAAAGACATCGCGCACCAGGCCATGCGCCTTGTGCACACTGAAAAACTGCTCATGGGCGGTGGCGATGCCCGCCGCATCCTGGCCACGATGCTGCAGCAGCAGCAGACTGTCGTAGATCAGCTGATTGACGGGGCTGCGTCCGATCACGCCCACGATTCCGCACATATTCTGTATTCCGTGTTTCAGTAGGGAAGCCATTGCGCCAGCGACGGCGGCAACAGCGATTTGATGTGTTGGAAGCCGCGCACCGCAGCTGCCGATGTCCGGGCCTGCTCCCACCAGGGCTCGCGTGGTAACTCGGTATATCCCGCCAGGCCCACGAGCGCGAAGATGATGATCAATCCGCGCAGGGCGCCAAAGAGCGCGCCCAGGCCGTGATCCGCCGGCGTCAGGCCGGTACGGTCCAGCAGCGCGCCCAGAGCCATGTTCAGCAGGCCGATGAGCATCAGGACGATCAGGAACATCGCGCCATAGGCGGTGATCGTGCGCAGCAGGCCGTTTTCGAGGTATTGCGCCAGCCAGTCCGACAGGCCCGGCCCCCACCAGATCGACGAGATGAATGCAACGATGTAGGCTACCAGCGATAGAACCTCGCGCACGAACCCGCGCATCAGGCCGATCAGCGCCGACAGCACCAGGACCGCGAGCGCGATGTAGTCGAAGCTGGTCACTTGCCGGAAATCATGCCGTTCTGGTAGCCCAGTGCCCGCAGCCGCGTCTGGGCGGCCTGGGCCGCCTCGTGGGTCGGGAATGGGCCCACACGCAGCCGGTAGACGGTCTTGTCGCCGGATTGGCCCCGCTCGACGTAGGCGTTGGTCACGCCGGACTCGACCAGGCTGTCGCGGCGCTGGCGGGCGTCCTGCTCGGTCGTGTAAGCAGCCACCTGCAGGACGAAGCTGCCCTGGGCCTTGGGCTGCGCCGCGGGCCGGGCGCTGGTTTCGGGTGTCTTGCCGGCCAGCAGGGCCAGGGCGACCGAACCGTCGTCCGTGCGTTCGCCAATGGGATCGGGCTTGGTCTGCGTGACGGGCGGGCGGGCCTCGGGGGCGGGCTCGCTCCTCGGGCGTGACGGCGTCTCGACGGGCTTGGGGGCCTCGGGCGGCGGCGCGGCGGCGAGTTGCGTGGCGCCGGGTTCGACGGATACCGCAGGCTCGGCGGGTTCGGGTGCGGCGGGCCCGGCAGGTGTCTGCGCCTCGGCCGTCTGCGCCAGGGGCGTCTGGGCACCCTCGTCGACGGACCGGGCGGCATCGGCCGTGGGCTCGGGATCGAGCGCGCTGACCAGGCCCGAGGAGGTCGCCGGCACCACGATGGGTTCACGGGACTCGGGCTGTGGCGGCGCATCGAACAGGGGCGGCACGATGATGACGGCCGCCAGCACCAGGGCCAGAGCGCCGATCAGGCGGCGCCGGGCCTTGTTGCGCAATTCCTTGAGTTGGGCTTCGCTGGAGCCTGCGCCACGGACTGAAGTCCGTCGTTCGGAGGCTGGATCCGTGGCTTTCCGAAAAAACATCGCGCTGAAACCCATCTGGGACGGGCAGGCCAGAGGCGTCGCCCGTTAGTGATTAAATGATGTCTCTGCCCTCGAGCCTCAGGGCCTCGAGAACCGGGCCGACAGTGGCGAACGACCCGAATACGAGAATTCTATCATTGTCGGTCGCCTGCTTTCGAGCTTCCGTAAAGGCTTGTACCGGATCATCAAAAGTGGTCACAGTGATTTCATGCGCCGGCACCGCCGGACGCGGCGCCGCCCGGACACCGGGTTTTCTCGGCTCGCCGCCCGTGTCCCGGCCGACTTCGACTGCTCCCTGTATGAAAGGATCCACGGGCGCCCCGCCCTGCGACAGGCGGCGGACGACGGCAGCCAATTCATCGGCGGTGGTGCCGCGGGGGCCGCCCAGGGTGACGCACAGCCAGCGGTCGATGCGCCGCCAGATCCGCGAGAGCGTGGCCTCGATGTCTTTGTCGCGCAACATGCCCACCACGGCATAGGTATGCGGATAATGACCCATGCTGTCGAGGTTCTGGCCCAGCGCGGCAGCTGCATGCGGATTATGAGCCACATCCAGGATCGTCGCCGGCAGGCCGGGCAGGATCTGCATGCGCCCCGGCAGGCTGACGTGCAGCAGGCCTTGGCGAACATCCTGCTGGGTAATCACCAGACGCGGATGCAGGGCCTCGAGCGCGGCCAGCGCCGCGGAGGCGTTGATGAGCTGGTTGGCGCCCCGCAACGCGGGATACCCCAGCGCGCTGCGGCGCTGGCTGCGTCCGCCGTATGCCCACTGCTGGCGGTCGCCGGAATAGTTGAAATCATGGCCGAAGCGCCACAGATCTGCGCCGATCCGCCGCGCATGGTCGATGACGCTTGCGGGCGGCATGGGATCGGCGCAGATGGCGGGCGTGCCGGGACGGAATATATGCGCCTTTTCCAGGCCGATCGCCTCGCGGGTATTTCCCAGGTAAGCCATGTGATCCAGGTCGACGCTGGTCAGGATCGCGCAATCCGTATCGATCATGTTGACGGCGTCCAGGCGCCCGCCCAGACCGACCTCCAGGATCGCGACGTCCAGGCGCTCGGCTTGGAACAGCAGCAGCGCGGCCAGCGTCGCCATCTCGAAGTAGCTCAGGGTCGTTTCGCCGCGCGCGGCCTCGATCCGTTCGAACTGCTCGATGATGCGCTCGTCGCTGGCGAACTCGCCGTTGATCCGGATGCGTTCGTTGAAGCGCAGCAGATGCGGCGACGTATATACGCCCACCCGATAGCCGGCCTGCCGCAGAATGCTGTCGAGCATGGCGCAGGTGGAACCCTTGCCATTGGTGCCCGCCACGGTGATCTTGATGCAATCCAGCGACAGCGACAGCTGCCGCGCCACTGCGCGAATGCGATCCAGGCCGAGATCGATGGCTTTGGGATGCAGGGTTTCGAGATAAGCGAGCCAGGCGGCAAGCGGCGCGCCCTGGGCGGGACGAAGTGAGGACATGGGAAAGTCTTGCGTAAAGAGGAGGAACGGCAGGTGCCGATATTAGCACCCGCCGCTTTTGGGAAGGCGCCCCAAAAAATACCCCCACGCTGCGCCTTCGGCTTGCTGCCCCCCGAGGGGGCGCTTTTGCCTTGGGGCGGCCCGGCGGCAAAAAATACCCCCACGCTGCGCCTTCGGCT
>JBEBRQ010000062.1:0-14145 GCA_040394755.1 Castellaniella defragrans
CACCATGATGCAGGAGATGGGTATCGCGCTCGACATCATCGACCGCTGTCAGAATCATGTCATGCCGGGGCCAAAGACCCGTCGTCACTATCTGCATTACGACTATGCGACGGAGAAGGCTGAGGCTTGGAAGCGGTTGGGGGAACGGGTTGAGGAGATTCTATCCAAGTAAATTGGACTCAATTATCATTGATAATGAGACTTATTCACCATAAATGTATGGTGGACCAGGATTAGACAACGGCCACTGTTGTACCAGGGACCGCTACCACTGCGGCTACAGCCGCTAACTGCTCAGGACATGAATCTGCAAAACCGCACGCCTTCAGCTTCGTAACGACCTCATCGGACGTTTCAGAGGGGATAGCCACCACGAGCAAATCCCGACCTCGCGTGACCGCCACAAAGCCGATGCGGCCCTCCTCATCACCAGTACCAGCCACAAGCGCGTCGAGATCACCCTTGTTGGTCAGGTACATGACCGCCGGTATGCCTTCACCCTTAGCCGAGTGAACTGTCCCACACCGCAAAGCGGACCAATCGTGCTGGCCAATGTCAACGGCAATCAGCGGCCCTGTTTTGGGAAGCTCCGCAGCAGTCACCCGTTTGCTCCACGTCGGCTCACGCGTGAATGTGGTTTCCTGCTCAACCAAGGTCAGCCAATCACTCAAGTTCTTCTTCAACCCGACCAACCATGAGGTTCTTGCTGCGAGCGTTGCGCGAGGAATGCCTGTTGCGGGCGTCCGAATCAGCGGCCACATGAGTCGACGAAGCATCTTCATATCAGCGCCACCATGCATGCTATTGACGTCGGAGATGAAGCTATCCGGCAGGCTCGATACGATGGCCATAACACCTTTTGCGCAGTGCTCCAAGACCTTCGAGATATCAACGGCCTGTTCACGCTCAATCGCTGCGGCCGCAAAATGTTTGACCGCTGATCGGCCAATCAGGCTGGTCTCAGTCGACAGCTTCGCAAGCAGGCCACTGCCACGGCACAGGACGGCAGCCTCATCAATGGCATAGCCGGTAGCGTTCAAGGTAGACACCCAAGACGACATGAATTCTGGGAGGGTCTTCAGATCGTAACGCCAGAAATACGCTCCGGTCAGTCGTGCGGGCGGCGTGCGGAAGTGGGTTGAATCTGTCCCTGCGAGTAAGTTTGCCGCTTTTACAATGTGCTCCACCGAACGACGATTCTGTGTGAGCGGCAGCCTAAGGACATCAGCCCTACTGGAGAACTTGCGGAGGTACTCGCCGGTAGCAAAGTTGAAGCTGTAGATGCTTTGATGAAAATCGCCAACGAGGGAGATGGTGCTTCCTGCTGCGCTCAGTTTGTTGAGCAAGACACCTTCAAATGGTCCGATGTCCTGTGCTTCATCCACCAGGATGTGAGGAAATCTACGCGCCAGGGCTTTGGTGATTCGCGGCTCGTTCTTAAGGAGGACCAGCGCCCATAGACGCCCCGTTCTGTGGGTATAGGCGCCCTTCTCAGCAAGATCCACAACCTTCTGTTTAGCGGTCCTGGTAAGGAGTGCGTCAAGACGCTGGGCACCGCCGTTTTTGAACATACGGTGGACTACGACTGTTCCGTCCTCGAGATCGAACGCAAGCTCATCAAGTCCGATGGGATTCTTCTTGTCGCCAAAGCGGAAGCTGGAGAGAAAGGGCTCGGTGCCCAGCACCAAATACGGAGTCCGAGAGCATTTCATCGCTCGGTAGCCATGTGGGCGTAGGATAAAGGTGGTAAGGAACGAATCAACGGTTTGGATGACAACATGGTCCGAATCTACGTCCCGGCCTCGTAGCTTCCGATATTCATTGCGGAAGGTGTCGACCGCGATGTTGGAGAAGGACAGCAGGGCAACGTGACCACGCGAGTCTGCGACCTCAAGTCGGCGACGTATTTCGGCAACACGACGAACTGCTGTGGCGGTCTTCCCGCTTCCAGGGCAGGCAACCACAGCAAGGGATTTGAGGGGGGCCTCAATGATTGCCTGCTGCTCGGCTGTAGCCTGAAACTCAGACATCAGCAGGTCTCTTCACAACTACGCCGGTCACGAAGTCCAGCGCAGACTTCAGGTATGCCGGCAGTTCTATTGCGGCGTTCGACTCAGAGATATCCTGCGCAAGCACTTGCGCGAACTGGCCCTTCTTCACGTTAGTTTTGCTTTCCGGTCGCTCGAACATGCCGGTGAAGAGAAGCTTGGCCTTTTCCTGATCCGTAACACCACCGTCAACAACGCCCTTTAGGTCGGCACCAATCATCGGGTGAATCTCAGTCAAGGCCTCGATCATGAGCCCCCTACGCGTCCCATCCAAAGCGAGATCGTACTCCAGGGTTTTCTGCGCGAAGAAGCACTTCACGTACTTATCCTCAGACTTCAAGATTGCAGTAGCAGTTGCAGAGAGCCTTAATGCGTCCTCGGCTGCGGGGAACTGGTCTGGCGTGGCCGGGTCAGCATCGGTGACGACAGCCACAGGAATTTGCATCGCACTGTCTCCGAACAGCGGAAGGAATGCGTCAAAGTTCAAACCGTCGGTGCTGATGACGCTGATGGAGTGCTTCCGTAGGTCGTACCCCGCCTTCTTTGCGAGGGCATCAACGAGAAACAGTTCTGCAGCCCCCTCAACGAAGACGATACGACGTGCGAAAAACAGTTCTGCTCGAGTCACGTTGAGGTACTGTTGCAGCTTCTCCTTTTTGCCCTTGCCGAACGCTACGCCACGTGGTGCGAATGTGACCGGCCCTGCCGGGCTGTCGTAGACACAGCAAATCGAGTCGATGTCGGCGAGAGCCGCAAAGTTTGGAGAATGGCTCGTAACGAAGACCTGGACTGGCCGTTCACCAGCAACAGGTTGTTCGACGGTCTTCAGATAGTCGAGAAGAACGGCCTGTAGCTGAGGGTGAAGATGTGCTTCAGGTTCCTCGACAAGCAATCCGCAGTAGGACGCTGTCTTGTTGAAGGCCAGCTCGCTAAGTACCACCGCCATGTAGATGAGGTTGTTGAATCCAAGACCATTCTGCTCAACATCTCGTCCACCAATCGCCATGCCAACGCGTGCCGCGAACCTGTTGAAATCGCCAGTGGTCAGGTCAAGCTCAAGAACTTGGGCCAGTACCGTTCCGAGCATCGACTGGTGCTTGGTCGAAATGGCGGCGTTAGTCGTTGAGATAGGCTCGTTCTTCGCCAGATCCTCGTCGATAGCAGTCAACTTCTCGACCAGTTCTTGCCGCGCCATCTTGTCCGGCATCATGTTTTGGATGAGCCTTGCAATTTGACTCATCCGACCAGGCTTGAGCCCTTGCCCAGGATCTCGCAGCGGTTGCAGGTAGATGGCCCGCAGCTCTTCCAGCATCTCGGTAGTCATCGAATTTTCTTCGTGCAGACCAACCCAACGACGTAGGCGGAGTCGACCGCCAGGCTCAGCTTGGGTGTACTGCACGGAAAACTGCGCGTCGTAGCGCTCTACCGTCTTGCCATCCGCTCCCTTGATAGCAATGAGGGCGTTGGAGAAGTCCGCCTCGTTCTGCTCAGATAGGCCACTGAACACAAACGTAAACGTCGCTGCGGTGTTCGGAGGTCCTCCTGGACTCTCGTGCAAGTCCAGTTCCGTGAGGCGGAGGTTGCCCTCATCACTCGCAGCCAGAAGCACACGCAACGCGTCAACAACAGCGGTCTTACCTGCGTTGTTGGGGCCGACAATGACATTCAGGCCATCCTTGAAATTGAGTGATAGATCGTCAAAGCGGCGAAAACCTTGAATGCGAAGCGTCTTCAGGTACATTTTTTAGTTGCCTCCATTCTGCACAAGTCCTATTTAGGACGCTGAGCTTAAGGTAGCGCGTCTTGATCAGCAGCAGCATCCTCAAAGGGAACGAAGTGCATTGAAGTGCCGGTCGACCGCAGCGAGAATTGCAGAGTTGAGGACTTTCCTCGCCTTGGCTTTTTGTTCAGACTTGCGCGCACCGGCAACGACGATGCTTTCAACTCCAAATAAAAAGGGTGCGATGGCAAGATCCTCGCTTCCTCGAGATATCTGAAAATAATAGACGACCGAGCATTTTCCCCTAACTCCCTCAAGGTCGAATTGGTGGTCTACCAAAACACGCGTCATCAGGAATAAGCCGTGGTACTGTTCGTTGGCGATGAGACTAATTTCATTGAGCGTGTCGCCATCCATGCGCATGTTGCGGATGGATCCCTCGAGAAGGCTGAGCTCAGGCGGGAGGTCTGCACCAGCCCGAGCACTATTAGGCTTGATGGTCAGGTCCACGATGCGCCCTGGCTCCTTTCCGACGGTATCGGGGCCGGCCAGCCGAAGCAGGAAGGTGACGTGATTGTTTCCATCGAAGGATCCCAAGCGGATCTTAGACGGCGCATCATCTTTGGAAATGCCTGCAGCCTTTAGCTCGCTCGTGATGTGGTTGATGATCTGATTATTGATGAGATCAGTTTCCTTTGCTGTATGCGTGGAGATGACATCGAGCACCAGTGCACCTTCATTCTGGCGAATGGCGATGTCAGCCTTAAACGACAGCTCCCGGTGAAGAAGGTCTCGGCTGTAGTCTTCCCGAATAATCTCGTAGGAAATAACACGGTGGTTGCGGCCAATCCGCTGGATGGACGGTTCCCGGGTGAAGGACACCCCTGGGATACGTGCTGTGCTCACAATGTTGGCCAGATCGCCCTGAATGCGCTCGACAGCAGCCTGCCAATTTGCGTCCTTTGCAGTTAGGGTGACCTTCTGAGGCTGAGCCTTGGGTTTAGCTTCCCGGGAGGCGCTGTCATCGAGTAGCTTCCCAATCTCGAAGGGTTGGACAAGCGTCGTCGAAAGAAACTGGATGAGCCGAGTCCGGTCTAGGCCCACGACAAAAAGACCTTTGCTCCGGGCGAGGACGGCAAGGTCACCAGTGGAGATGTGGTCACCCGAAAGAAGAACACGGAGCTGCTCACCAAAGGGGAGCCAGGTCGATATATCGACTCTATCGGCGGCGTCAAGCATCAGGTGGTCTCCAGCGCGTTGAGGTTGGATCGGGTGTAGCAAAATGCTGAGATATCAGTTTCTCGGTTGTCAAAGGGCAATTTCGCCCTTGCGGCAATATGGTCGTGTTGCGACGCGTTGTAATCCGGAAAGCCGATGCGAACAGCGTGGCCCCACCCGCCGGTCAGAGACAGGGCGAGCGCGATTGCGCGGGAATACGCTTCCTCATCGAAGGGCTGCCTAACATAGAGGTGCAGCCGCTCACTGCCCAGTTTGTCGATTTTCAAGGGAAGCATATCGGCGACAATAAGTTCCAAGGGCAGGAATTTGCCATGTCGCTCATCGCCCTTATTGACTAGGCCGGTATCAGGGAAAAAGAAACGATAGGCTGCATCCTGCTCGCGACCTGCATGGTCGAGAGCAGTCAGAATGAAATTAATACGCGCCCCGTCGACGAGGTAGACGTTATGCGTACATGCATCATCGAGTCCGCGAATAGGGACACAGGCGGTAAGCACATCCTGGTCGAAAGATTCGTTGTGCGAACTCGTCCAGATGAGCAGACCGCTATGCTCAAGGCGCTTACGACTAGAAAAGGCCGTAGTGAGTTCATGTATGGAGGTGTCGTACTTGGCGCAGGCGATAATCTCGTTAGCTTCAAGGACAAAACCCTTGAGGCTGCTTTTGAGTTCGCTTTCTTTCTCGGAATAACCGCCGATATTGTTCTTTACGGAGACATGGACGATGTCCGTCCGACTCTCGTAAAAGGGATTGTTGTAAATGAAAACACGGTCATCGCCATGGGTGTTTCTTGGATTGCCACCAGATCCAACGTGGTTGCCGTCCGTACACTGAATCGTCAAGGCCTTGAGGTCTTGGTGCCATCCGATGGCTTTCAAGAACGCCTCGGCCAGCTTCTCGCCATACTCACCCGATTTCTTGGAGTTTTCGCCGCTCATCGTGGCCCCTGGAGCTTGATTACAATATGGATCTTGCCCGCGCCATCTGGATGGCTGACATCGACGGCGGAAGGGATAACTCCTTTCGAAAACACAAGGTCGACACCGGGCAACACCGGCGTGCTTCGTAGCATCGTGCTCAAGGAACGCCTTATCTGGCGGACATCTGCCACGGTGTCACGGTCGAGTCTATATCCAAGGTCGGCCTCGATACCATCGGCAATGGCCTCAATGGCGTCGTTCCCGATAAACCCCGCCCCCACGCTTAGGAGTTCAGATACGCGGGGAGTCTCTCCGGGTGCAAGTTGGGCAGCAATACGGGCCTTGAAGGCTGTCTGGGCCGAGGGATCCTTTAGCTCAGCACTCGTCCGCTTGGTTAGCGCACTGACAAACGTGGCGACGCCCTGATCACTCTGCACGGGGGCCAGCTTCAAGAAGTCCTCAAGCCAGTAGCGGGTCCGCGATTTACTCCGTTCGACGGCGACGACAGTCGAATCATGACCGAAAACGAGCGCGGCCTTCTGCAGGTGCCGTGGGTCTATACCGGAGAAGCCGGCGATGGATAAGTCTGTAGCCGCATCGTCAACCACCAAGAAGCGCTCGGTCACCTCGGTCTTGAATAGGCCAAGCACGCGGGCGCCATCATGCTGACCTCCTTGCAACTCGAATAGAACAACGAAGAGGTCGCCACCGGCTACGCTCGGATGCGTCGACTTGCTGTAGAGGTGGCGAGCGATGGCCCGGGACGCCTCGGCAAAGGACCGGTCATCAGAGAGGGCCTCCATCGCAAAGCGCCTCACGTCGTTGAGGTCGAGCGTGGACTCATGCGTGAAAATATAGTTTTCTCCCCCATTGAGAGTACCTCTGAGGTAGTGGTTGACCAGAATGGCGTCAACGTCTGGACCAGCGTCGATAATACCGCTCGACAACCGTATCCCTTCTTCCCGTATGCGGTTGCCGACTCGATGAACGATAAGCTTCACCACGCGCGCACTGTCGATATTCATCTCGCTCCCTGCTAAACGCCTTTTTAGACGCCTATGATAAAAAAATGTTACCAAGCCTTCTCAATGACGCGCAAGTCAGCTCAGGCGATCACCAAGGTGCACATCATCGAATACCGCGCCCCATCGGGTAGGACCCGCATCATCGGTGAGTGAGAATGGCCGTTTTTGGCCGACTCCGGCCCATCATACCCACCACTCCAAAAACTCTCACCCACATATCACCCTCAAGAGCTTCCCCCCGAATGCTCCAGGCAGTCCCGATCTGCCTGTTATCCATCCCGAGGCTGATATGACCCCTTCCCCATCCTGCCCCCGCTGCAACTCCCCCCACATCACCACCCGCAACTACGCCAGCAAAGCCGGCAGCGCCATCGGCACCGTCGCGGGCGCGGCTGGTGGCGCCGCCGCCATGATCGCCGGTGCTGAAACCGGCGCAACCGTGGGCTTAGTAGCCGGTCCCATCGGCTCTCTCGTCGGCGGCTTGGCGGGCGGCCTCATGGGCATGCTGCTGGGCGGCGCCACAGGCTGCGCAACCGGCCATGCCGTCGGTCGTCAACTCGACGACCTGGTGCTCGACAACCACGAATGCCAGGACTGTGGCCACGTTTTTCGCGCCACCGCACCCGAGCAATAACCGCTTTACCGCTTTTCCTCTTTCTCACATACACCCATGCCTACAGCCTTGGCGGGCTGTAGGCATGGGTGTTTCTGTTCTCTCACTTTTCAAGGAGCAATCCATGCACCTCGTCGAATCCATGGCCTATGTGGGCCAAACACCCTGGCACGGCCTGGGCAATGAACTGGCCCGTCGCCAACCGATTGAAGTCTGGGCGCGGCAGGCGGGCATGCACTGGCAAATCGAAGCTGGTGACGTGCGCTATATCACGCAAAGCGATCACCTGGGTTCGATCCACGCCTTCCCTGGTCAAAAAGTGCTGTACCGTTCGGACACTAAAGCCCCGCTGTCCGTCGTCTCTGACCGCTTCCAGGTCGTGCAGCCCGAGGAAATCCTGTCCTTCTACAAGGATCTCACCGAAGCAGGCGGCTACGAACTGGAAACCGCTGGCGTACTCAAAGGCGGGCGCAAACTCTGGGCGTTGGCCCGTACCGGCCAAAAGACGGTGATCAAAGGCCGGGATGAGGTCAAAGGCTATCTGCTGCTGGCAACCGCCTGCGACGGCACGCTCTCGACCACCGCCCAATTCACGTCTGTGCGGGTCGTCTGCAACAACACCCTGGCAATTGCCCTGGGCGACGGAGCGGGCGCGGTGCGTGTCTCGCATCGCAGCGTCTTTGATCCCGACAGCGTAAAGCGCCAGTTGGGTATTGCCGTATCAAGCTGGGACAGTTTCATGGTTCGCATGAAGGCTCTGGCAGACTGCAAGGTCACGGACAGCGCCGCCGAGGTGTTTTTACGCCGTGTGCTGACCTATCCCGTCAGTGCCGACAGCGGCCAACCCGCCATCAACAATCGGGCGCTTAAAAATGTACAGAGTCTCTACAACGGGCATGGCATGGGGGCGGAACTGGGTTCGGCTGCTGGCACTGCCTGGGGGCTGCTGGGTGCCGTGACGGAATTTGTGGATCATCATCGCCGCTCCCGCAGTGCTGATCACCGGCTGGACGCCGCATGGTTCGGCCAAGGAGCATCCATCAAGCAAAAAGCCTGGGACGAGGCCCTAAAACTCGTCGCATGAACGATCTACGGCAGTTCAAGTTTCTCCGTTCGCAGCAATTCGTATCACACATAGCCCCATGAAGCCCGGCAGCGCCCATGCGCTGGCCGGGTTTTGTCATTCTGGAGATTTTCAACATGGCATTACCCAATCGTCAGCCCGATACCCGTCCGGCACTGCGTCTGGTCGATACGCGCAAGATCGAGCGGGCCGAATGGCTGGAAGTGCGCAAGACCGGCATCGGCGGCTCGGATGCCGCTGCGGCTGTGGGACTCTCTCCCTACAAGAGTCCCTTGGAGCTTTGGCTGGAAAAGACCGGCAGGGATGCAACTCTGCCCAAGCCTGATCCCAAGGACACGACCGAACCCGTGTACTGGGGAACATTGTTGGAACCCATAGTCGCCGCCGCCTACACCCAGCAGACCGGACGCAAGGTGCGCAAGGTCAATGCCGTCCTGCAACACCCGCAATTTCCCTGGATGTTGGCGAATCTGGACAGGGAAGTCGTGGGCCATCCATCGGTACAAATTCTGGAATGCAAGACAGCGGGGGAATTTAGTGCACGGCTTTGGAAGGACGGTGTACCTGAGTATGTGCAGTTGCAAGTTCAGCACCAATTGGCCGTCACCGGCAAGCAGGCTGCTGATGTGGCCGTGTTGTTGTGCGGCCAGCGGCTGGATGTCTACCGCATCGAACGCGACGATGAACTGATCGGTCGCCTGATCCAGCTTGAAGCCCGATTCTGGGATTACGTTGTGCGGGATACGCCGCCCCCGGCCGACGGTTCGGAATCGGCGGATCGGGCCTTGCGCTGCCTGTATCCGGGTCACGGTGGCACGGTGGACTTCAGCGACGACCGGACGCTTTCCGCGACCTTCGCCGATCTCGTCCTGATGCAAGCCGACATCAAGGATAGACATGCACATGCCGAAAAACTGAAGCAGACCTTGTTGCAAGCCATGGGCAATGCCGAATCCGCTCAGTTCGAGACCGGACGCATCAGTTTCAAGCGCAGCAAGGATGCGGTATCGCTCGATACAGACCGTCTGCAACTCGATCACCCGGAACTGGTGGCGCAATACGCCTGCACACGGCCCGGATCACGGCGCTTTCGGCTGCTGACCTGAGAATCCCAGCCTGCCTCATCAGGTTCCCACACGACATGCCGCCAGCAATGGCGGCATTTTCTATTTCTTCAAGAACAAAGGAGGTGGCCCATGCGCTACCAGAAGTTCAAGGCCAGCAAGACTCGGGGTTTGTACGTCCTGGATTCGGCCACGATGAGCGAAGGCGACATCCTGACAATGGCACGGCAGCTTTCACGCGACAGGCTCGCCAAGGGGCGGTTTCTGGTGGCACCGGAACGCACCAAAGACTATTTGCAAAACATGATGCAGGACTACGAGCACGAGGTCTTCGCCGTGGTTCTGCTCAATGCCATCCATCGGATCATCGGTTTTCATGAGTTGTTCCGAGGCACGGTGAATGCTTCGACCGTTTACACGCGCGAGGTCGTGAAGCTCGCACTGGCGAACAACGCTGTGGCAGCAATCTTCGCCCACAATCACCCATCGGGCGTGTCCACCCCCAGCCTGGCCGATATTCAAACCACCCAACACCTGAAAACCGCCTTGGCCCTGGTCGATGTCCGCGTGCTGGATCACATTGTCGTCGGACATGATGGCTGTGCGTCCCTGGCCGAAATGGGCAAGTTGTAGGACTAGCCACAGTCGTCTATTTCAACGCAATTCACAGCATACGCGCCCACCTGCCAGTGGGCTTTTTCGTTTGGAGGAATCATGCTCAAAGGCTTTGCCATCACCCCGCCTATTGTCGGGCGCATCTCCATAGGCCGTATCGTCGAGAAAAACGGCAAACGTCTACCGGAAAAGGATGATCAATTCACCCTGACCACCCAGGTTCAGAGTTATGACGGCTGGATGCTGCACCCGGCCCATGAGGCTGAGTTAAAACGCACCCAGGCGGCCAAGCTGCGGGCCATCCAGGTCATGCTGCCCTTTAACGATCCCGGCCTGAACCTACGGGCTGAGTATGTCCAGTTTGACCGTGAGACCGGAAGGCCCATGGCGATCAGCGACGGCTCAAGCTGTCAGCGCCGCACGGCTCAAGGGATGGAAACCATCACCTGCGCCACCACCCAGGACTGCTGCCGACGGCTGACCGACACGAAGCCTTATGGGCGGCTGTACGTGAAGATCGGCGGTGAGGACGATCTGGGTGTCTTTATCTTTCGCACCACCTCCTACAACTCGATCAGAACGCTTGCTGCACGCCTGCGCTATTACGCAGCCGTCTCGGGCGGTCTGCTGGCGACCCTGCCACTGGAACTGAAGCTGCGCGGCAAATCCACCACCCAGAGCTACCGCACACCGATCTACTACGTCGATCTGGTCATCCGTGACGGCATGACGCTGCGCGAGGCGATACAGGAAGCACGAAAGTCCGATGCGGAACGCCAAGCACAAGGCTTTGACCAGGCGGCCCTGGATGAAGCGGCCCGGCTGGGCTTTGGGAATGGCTCGTTCGAGGAAACCGAGGATGATCTGCCGGCAGTTGCGGAGGAATTCTTTCCTAGTGTCGGTGGCGACGACCATACGCTTCCAGGTACAGCCGCAGTCTCGACACCCAGCCTTAAAGACAAACTCTTTGCCAAGACATAGGGGTGTGGCTCGTAGTCTGTCTTCACAGACCAATCCAAGATAAATAACCTATAAGTTTAATTACAAATTAAGGCTATCTTGGATTGCGTTGTTTTCGAACTACAGCAGGCTTGGAAACGGCTACATCAACTACCTCCATGAGCTCAGACGGCAGAACAGCAAGCGCTCTCCCTAGAGCCACGATGTTAAGGAGAGAGATGTTCTTCTCCCCCCGCTCAACAGTGCCCAGATAGCCTGGATGGATGCCGGCGGCATCCGCAAGTTGCTCTTGGGTCAATCCTGCGGCAATACGGTACGCCCTGACCGCCTGCCCAAACGCGGCAAGCGTCCTATCTGTCTGCTTCGGTCGCATGGGTCATATTTCCCTCCAAAGCCCGATAGCAGCAAAGTAGAACTTATAGGTAAAGAACCTATAAGTTAGGTTACAATCCGTCCCCAGAGGGATCTTGGGCGTTCTAAACTACGCAATCCCCCTTACATCTATTGGAATCTGTTCATATTTTCGCAGCAGGGGAAGAAAAATGGTCATTGTAGTATGGCTCCTTTTGGCATTAGTGGTCGGTCTTATCGCGAGCTGGACTGGTCGGAATTTTCTTATGTGGTTTGTTATTTCTATCGTCATTTCCCCAGTAGGGGGATTTATCTTTCTTTTACTTTCAAGCGTGCTTAGCGGCGGAAAAACAAGATAGAAATCAAAATAAAATAACAGCGGTGAGGACAAACAAAAATGGTGATAGTGATAGGTTTTATTGCATTAATTTATTTTGCAATACTCTTTGTAGTTCCCATTTATGCCAAAATCAAAGGAGAAAATCCATTCGCATGGTTCGTTGCATCAATAGCACTAACACCATTTTTCGCCCTGGCTATGCTTCGCTCGCGAGCGCAAAAAAAGAACAGGCAGGAGATAAACCCACTCCTCATAATGCGCCTCCTCAAAGGAGGATCAAACAAAAAATTAAACCGGATGGCTCTACAACAGAGAATCAAAACAAAACAAAAGAACCAGATGCGCCGCTAGTTGCCGCTTCAATAATTAATGAAAATCCAGAAATAAAGGCCCAAAGCGAAAAACAGAACCTGATAAGTTACCTGGAAGTCCAAAAATTTATCACAGGGCCAGAACAAAGAATATTCATTCACCCAAACATTCCGAAAGAAAAATTAACCAAGGCATTGAAATCAAATCCCAGAATGCAAAAAATGGTGAGTATGGGGAGGGAAATAGTTCTCCTTGGGGATGACACCTTAAGCAGAAGCGGAAAGGACGGAATCCTAATTGATAAAATTGGCCAAGTCAGCATAAAACAAGCGTTCTCAAAACCACAATTCACAAGACATATTGACCTCGACCGCGAAGACATGGATTTCTCTTTGATCAAGCCAGAAGATATAGACGCGATAATGGCAGCAATCAATGAATATAAACTAGAACAACAGAAATAAAATAGCCAATATCTGAATGCCGTTAATGGAGCCATCATGGAAAGAAAACATATTCTGTCGTTCATTGCCACATTACTTAGGAGTGGAAGATTTTTTATGAAAATACAAAAACTTATGAAATCAATGATTCTCCCTCTATTGCTTTCGATTGGATTTGCTATTTTTTCGCCTGCCGCCAACGCTGAAGTACGGGCAGGCTTTCTTACCAACCAAGGTGATGGCAATTTCGAGCTTGCTGACGTTGATGGCACCTGGGATGTTTATGCCTCCAATGAAGACGCTGAAAAGAGGCTCTCCTCACAAACCGAACTCAATAAAACCTATTGTGCTTCCATTTCCGGAGAGGGTGACATCCGCAAGTTAAGATTTCATTTCAAGGACTTTACAATCAAGAAGCCACAAGCTTGCCTGAGCGACAAAAAACTGATGGCAGAATATCCACAAATGGCTCCTAAGCCATCCTCCAGCTCAGAAACTCGTTGTGGCTGGTTCAATGCCGATCCTGGTGGTCTCACCCTGACAGATAAGGATGGGGGATGGAATCTATTGATAGCCGATGGTTCGGAAAAAATACTTTTCCCGAAAAATGGCGCAAGGGAATGGTGCGGCTGCGTTACGGGAGAAACCAATAAGTCTGAGATGGCTTTCACCAGCATTAGCTCGTTCAAGAGCAAGCCAAACAAAGCTTGTCAATAGCGGCTCCATCATGACCTGAAGCACACCGCAAGGTTCCATCCAGAACCAGCGAAAGATGACCGTGGGAGGTGGCCGATAGGTCACCCCCTGCCGTCCATGATTGACGACGACAAAATTTTCGTCAAAAAAATCGTCGAACCCCAAACAGCCTTTCGTGCGGATTGGCACGCATGAAAGGCACCTGCGTGGTCTTTGACATGTACTCTCCAGCAAAGAGAGCCAAAGACTCTCGCTTTTGCGCATTGCTGCTATCCACCTGCCCCAGGCCATCACCCCAGCGATCCTGGTAGTGCCCTCTGTTCGCATTGCTGTTGTAATAATCCCCCCATCCTCGGGTCGTCCTCTGGACCCAATGATCTCCGATCTGCCAAGCAATCTGCACATCCCCCCTATGCCTGCCTGAGTACAGGATCAACAGATGCAGGTGCAAGCCAGCGGTATCCCCTTCCTCCAATCGCCATAGACACCCCTCAATCCCACTCAGGACACTACTTCTTGCATTGTCTATCTGACGAAAGAACGTATCACGATGTCTTTGTATCGTCGGCAGGTGAACATCCTGACGATGCTCTTTTCGATAGCTCAGGGTCAGAAACAGCACCAGATATCGGGATCGTCTGGCGAACATCTCATCGATGAATTCATTGGCTGCATCACGGTTCCTGCGGCGTCTGGTCTGATCTGATCGCTCGGT
>JBEBRQ010000063.1:0-11752 GCA_040394755.1 Castellaniella defragrans
GCCAGGGCGCGGGCGATCGCCACGCGCTGTTGCTGGCCGCCCGAGAGGGACGAGGGATACTGGGTTTCGACCCTGGGGTCCAGGCCCACCTTGGCCAGATAGTGGCGCGCGCGTTCGATCGCCTCGGCCCGGTCAACCTTGAGCACCTGGATCGGCGCCTCGATCACGTTGCCCAGCACGTTCATGTGGGCCCACAGGTTGAAGTGCTGGAACACCATCGCCAGTTTCGAGCGCAGGCGGCGCAGCTGGTCCAGGTCGGCCGCGTGGGGCTCGCCGCGCCGGTCGGTGACGATCTTGAGGGTTTCGCCGTTGAGCGAGACGCTGCCCTGGTTGGGTTTTTCGAGGAAATTGATGCAGCGCAGGAACGTCGATTTGCCGGAGCCGCTGGAGCCCAGGATACAGATCACGTCGCCCGCGTTGGCCGTCAGCGAGACGCCCTTGAGGACCTCGTTGTCGCCATAGCGCTTGTGGATGTTTTGTACGTCGAGTTTGGACATGGTGTCAGCGGTGGGTGCCCAGGTAGGCCAGCGTGCGGCGTTCGAAGCGGCGGAACAGCCCGATCAGTGTAAACGACAGGCACAGGTACAGCAGTGCCGCGATGCCATACGAGGCGAAGGTCTGGTAGGTGGCCGAGTTCGCGTCGCGGGCGACCTTGAGGATGTCGGGAACGGTGGCGGTGAAGGCCAGGGAGGTCGCGTGCAGCATCAGGATGACCTCGTTGCTGTAGGCGGGCAGGGCGCGGCGCAGGGCCGAGGGCAGGATGACGCGCCGGTACATGGTCAGGCGCGGCATGCCGTAGGCGCGCGCCGCCTCGATCTCGCCCGCGCTGGTGGCGCGGATGGCGCCCGCGAAGATCTCGGTCGTGTAGGCGACGGTGTTCAGGGTCAGCGCGAGGATCAGGCAGAGGTAGCCGCTCTGGAAGAACGCCGCCAGGGGCGGGGTGGCCTTGACGACATCCAGGCTGTAGATGCCGGCATAGATGAACAGGATCTGCACGTACAGCGGCGTACCGCGAAAGACGTAGCTGAACAGCCACAGCGGAATGGACAGCCAGCGCCGCGACGAGACGCGGGCGACCGCCAGCACGATCGAGATGAAAAAACCCATCGAGACCGAGGTGACCAGCAGCCACAGTGTGACCGCCATGCCCGATGGTGCGCCGTTGCTGCTGAACAGGAACGCGCGCCAGAACTGGTCGATGACGTCGATCATAGCTGCGGCTCGCGGACCCCGACGCTGTAGCGCTTGTCCAGGTAGTACAGGACGCCGTTCGAGAGGGTGGTGAGGGCCAGGTAGATCAGGCCCGTGATGCTGATGAACAGGAACACGCGAAACGTCACATTGCCCGCGTCCTGCGCGACCTTGACGAGGTCCGACAGGCCGATGAGGGAAACCAGCGCGGTCGATTTCAGCAGGATCTGCCAGTTGTTGCCGATGCCCGGCAGGGCGTGGCGCATCATCTGCGGGAACAGGATGCGGTGGAACACCTGGGACTCGCGCATGCCGTAGGCCCTGGCCGATTCGAGCTGCTCCCGGGGGACGGCCATGAAGGCGCCGCGGAAGGTTTCCGCGAAGTAGGCGCCGTAGATGAAGCCCAGGGTCAGCACGCCCGCGCTGAAAGGATCGATGTTGATGGGGTCCAGGCCGAGCAGGTCGGTGATGTCGTTGAGGGCGATCTGCATGCTGAAGAAGATCAGCAGCATCAGGACCAGATCGGGAACCCCGCGGATCAGGGTCGTGTAGGCGGTCGCCGCCAGACGCGCGCCGCGGGCCGTCGAGAGTTTGGCCCAGGCGCCCAGCAGGCCCAGACCGACCGCCACGGCCAGGGACAGCAGCGCAAGCTTGACCGTGACCCAGGTCCCGGCCAGGAGCAGCGGGCCGTAGCCGTCGAGGAACATGGGCGTCATCTAGGGCATTGCCCGGGAGGGCGCCGCGTGGACGGCCTGGGCGGATCGGTGAAGCTGCATGGAATGGATTACTGGCTGTTCGGGAATGCGATGTTGCCTTCGGCGAAGTATTTCCCGGCATAGCCCTGGAGGGTGCCATCGGCCAGCATGGATTGCAGCACCTTGTCGACCTCGGTCTTGAGCGCGGTGTTGCCCTTGCGGATGCCCATCGCGATGGGCTGGTTCAGGATAGGGGCGTCCAGCGTCGTGGCGACCAGCTCGAATCCGGTGCCCTCGGGCTTGTTCAGAAAACCGTCGACCGCGCTCTGCGCCTCCTGGAAGGTGGCATCGAGCCGTCCCGTGGACAGGTCCACGAAGGCGTTGGTGTAGCTGGGATACGCGATGACCTCGACGCCTTTGGGCGCCCATTCCGCGCGCGCATAGGTTTCCATGGTGGTGCCCTGCTGCACGCCGACGCGCTTGCCTTTCAGGGATTCGGCCGTGGGTTGCAGGCCGCTGTCCTTGCGGGCGATGAGCTTGACCGGCACGATGTACATGGGCGTGGAGAAATCGATGACCTTGCGGCGGGCGTCGGTCGCGGTCATGGTCGAATTGGCGAGGTCGAACTTGCGGGCTTGCAGGCCCGGGATCAGGCTGTCGAAGGACTGGTCGATCCACACGCATTGACGCCCGAGGCGCTTGCAGACCTCGTTGCCGATGTCGATGTCGAAGCCTTCGAGCTGGCCGTTGGGGTTGCGGTACTCGAACGGGGGATAGCCAGCTTCGGTGGCGATCCTGAGTTCCTGCGTGTTTTGCGCGGCGCCCGTGGCGGGGATCAGGCCCGCGAGGGCCAGCAGGGCGGCGCCCAGTAAGGTACTTTTCATGGTCGGTCCTCCGGAATGGCCGGCGCGTTCATGGTGCCCCGACCGTGACAAGGCGTGATGTTAACCCAGGTTGCTGCTTCGATATATCGAGTATTGCCTTAGGGGCTCCCAACGAATGTTTGCGCCAGCGCTCATTCGGGCAGGGCGGGCTCGCGGTTGGGCTCGATCTGCGCGGCCTCCTGGATGTGCCGGATGATCTCGTCCAGATCGTCGGTCATCAGGATGAGGTCGAGGTCATAGGGGCCGACCGTACCGTTGGCCAGGAGCTGTTCGCGGATCCAGTTGATCAGGCCCGACCAGAATTTCACCCCCACCAGGATGATGGGGGCCGGGGGCTGCTTGAGCGTCTGGACCAGCGTGATGGCCTCGAAAAGCTCGTCCAGTGTGCCAAAGCCCCCGGGCAGCACGACATAGGCCAGGCTGTGCATGAAGAACGAGGCCTTGCGCGAATTGAAATATTCGAAATGCAGGCTCTCGGTCTGGTAGGGGTTGTCGGATTTTTCCCGGGGCAGGCGGATATTGAGGCCGATGCTGTGCCCGCCGGCCTCGAAGGCGCCGCGGTTGGCGGCCTCCATCAGGCCGGGGCCGCCGCCGGCGATCAATGGCAGGCCCAGTTGGGCAATGCGCGCGCCGATTTCCATGCCCAGGTCGTAAAAAGGGTGGCCCTTGGGGATGCGGGCGCTGCCAAAGACACTGACGCCCAGGCCGATATGCTGAAAAGCCTGAGCCGCCGTTCTCATCTCTGAGATAATCGTTGGAATCTGCTGTTCCGCCGAGATCCGCGTCGTCTTGTTCGCAATCCGTATCGTTTTATTTTGAGCCATGAAAAAAACCTTGTTGCTGGTGGATGGGTCGAGCTATCTGTATCGCGCCTATCATGCGCTGCCTGATCTGCGCAATGCGCGTGGGGAGCCGACCGGAGCCCTGTACGGAGTCATCTCCATGTTAAGGAGACTACTTGAGGATTACAAGGATAAGGCCGATTATGGCGCATGTGTGTTCGATGCGCCCGGCGGCTCGTTTCGCGAGCAACTGTATCCCGAGTACAAGGCCAACCGTCCGCCCATGCCCGAGGATCTGCGGGCGCAGATCGCGCCCATCCACGAGGCGGCGGCGGCCCTGGGCTGGACCGTGATCGCCCAGCCGGGCGTCGAGGCCGATGATGTGATCGGCACGCTGGCCGCCCAGGCACGCGACGAGGGCCTGCACACCGTCATCTCGACGGGCGACAAGGACCTGGCCCAGCTCGTCGATGAGCACGTCGAGCTCATCAACACCATGTCGGGCGAGCGCCAGGACATCGAGGGCGTGATGCACAAATTCGGCGTGCCGCCCGGGCGGATCGTCGATTTCCTGATGCTGACCGGCGATGCGGTCGACAATGTGCCGGGCGTGGACAAGGTCGGCCCCAAGACCGCGGCCAAGTGGCTTGGCGCCTATGGCGACATCGAAACCCTGGCCGCGCGCGCGGATGAAATCAAGGGGGTGACCGGGGAAAATCTGCGCGCGGCCCTGCCGAAATTTCCGCTGACGCGCGAGCTGCTGACCGTCCGCCTGGATTGCGAACTGCCCGATGGGCTGCGGCCCGCGGCCCTGAGGCTCAAGACGCCGGATTGCGAGGCGTTGCAGCGTCTCTACGAGACCTACGGCTTTCGTTCGTGGCTGCGCGAGATCACCGGCGACCCGCAGCGCATACCGGCGCAGGATGCCCGCGTTGCCGCCGATCCTCCGGCGGCGCCCGCCGGGACCGATTATGAAACCGTGCTCGATGCCGCCGGCCTGGATCGCTGGCTCGACCGCGTCCGCGCCGCGCCGCTGGCCGCGCTCGATACCGAGACGACCAGTCTGGATCCGATGGCCGCGCGTCTGGTCGGCCTTTCGCTGTCGGTCGAGGCCGGCAGCGCGTGCTACATCCCCATCGGCCATCGCGGGCCGGATGCGCCCGTGCAACTGGCCCGCGAACTGGTCCTCGAACGGCTGCGGCCCTGGCTCGAGGACCCGGATGCGCCCAAGCTCCTGCACCACGCGAAATACGATGCGCACGTCCTGGCCAACGAGGGGGTGTCCCTGCGCGGCGTGCAGCACGACACCATGTTGCAGGCCTATGTGCTCGAATCCCACCGGCGCGTGAACATGCAGGAGCTCGGCCAGCGCTGGCTGGGCGTCACCGGCACGACCTACGAGGATCTGTGCGGCAAGGGCGCCCGGCAGATCGGTTTCGACGAGGTCGATCTCGAACGCGCGGCGCACTATGGGGCCGAGGACGCGGATTTCACCTTCCGTCTGCACGAGGTCCTGTATCCGAAAATCTGCGCCGACGAGGGGCTGGCGCGCATCTATCGTCTCGAGATCGAAACCTCCGAGGTCCTGACGACGATCGAGCGCAATGGCGTGGCCATCGACGTCGATGCCCTGGCCGCGCAAAGCCACGAACTCGGCCGGCAGATGATCGTGCTGGAGGGCGAGGCCCATGCCCTGGCCGGCCAGCCCTTCAATCTGAATTCACCCAAGCAACTGGGCGAGATCCTGTTCCAGCGCATGCAGTTGCCGGTGCTGCGCAAGACCGCCGGCGGGGCGCCTTCGACCGACGAGGATGTCCTCAGCCGTCTGGCGGCGGACTATCCATTGCCGCGCCTGCTGCTGGAATACCGCGGTCTGGCCAAGCTCAAGTCCACGTATACCGACAAGCTGCCGCGCATGGTGGACCCCCGCAGCGGCCGGGTGCATACCCGCTATGCCCAGGCGGCGGTCGTCACTGGCCGGCTGGCCTCCTCGGACCCGAACCTGCAAAACATCCCCGTGCGCACGCCCGAGGGACGCCGCGTGCGCACGGCCTTCATTGCCAGCCTGGGGCGCATCGTATCGGCCGACTACTCGCAGATCGAGCTGCGCGTCATGGCGCACGTCTCGGGCGATGAAAACCTGCGGCGGGCGTTTGCCGAGGGCCTGGACATCCACCGCGCCACCGCCGCCGAGGTGTTCGGCCTGTCGCTGGACGAGGTCGGCGCCGAGCAGCGCCGGGCCGCCAAGGCGATCAATTTCGGCCTGATCTACGGCATGGGCGAATTCGGTCTGGCCTCGAACCTGGGCATCACGCGCGCGGCGGCGAAATCCTACATCGACCGCTATTTCATGCGCTATCCGGGCGTGGCCGAGTACATGGACCGCATCCGCAAGCAGGCGCGCGAGCAGGGCTATGTGCAGACCGTGTTCGGCCGCCGGCTGCATTTTCCCGATCTCTCCGGCGCCAAGGGGCCGCGCGCGGCGGCGGCCGAGCGCGCCGCCATCAATGCGCCGATGCAGGGCACCGCCGCCGACCTGATCAAGATGGCCATGGTCGCGGTGCAGCGCTGGCTGGAGGCCGAGGGCCTGCGCAGCCTCATGGTGATGCAGGTGCATGACGAGCTGGTGTTCGACGCGGTCGAGGACGAGGTCGAGCGCCTGCGCGCCCATGTTCCCGTCCTGATGGCCGGCGTGGCCGAGCTGGCAGTGCCCCTGGTCGCCGAGATCGGGGTAGGAGCGAACTGGGGCGAGGCGCACTGAGAGATCGACAGACTCAGGCCGAGGGCTCGCGCAGGCGGTTGGGGCGCAGGTCGCCGTGGCGTTCGAGGATGGGGTATGCCGAGGCGTTGATCAGGCAGGCATTGACGCTGCTGGTGTCGCGCAGGATGTTCAGGTAGAACGTGCCGATGTCGGCGGCTTCGAGGTGCCCCGCCTTGATGCGCCTGAGGTGGCGCTCGGCCGCCCGGGCTTCCAGCGTGCGGAAATATTCTTTTTCGAAGGCCAGTTTCCGCGCGGCTTCGCGGTCGCCCGAGACGAACAGGGCCGAGGCCAGCTTCAGGTTGCGTTGCAGGCGCTCGAGGGTCGCGTCCAGCTCCTGGCGCTGTTCGGGCTCCAGGACCCAGTGTTTGCGGCGCAGTTGCATGGCGTGGCTGAGCAGGCCCATGCCCGAGAGACTGGCGGCATGGGACATGTTCATGGTGAAGGCCAGGACGGTCCTGAGGGACTGCTGGTCGTCCTGGCTGAGAGTTTCGTGGTCGAGCTTGGCGAGGTAGCCGGTGATCGACTGGTCGAGCTGGTCGATGGCCCGGTTGAGGTAGTGGGCGTGGTTGCCCGCCTGCGCATCCTCGTCGAGCAGGGCGTTTCGCGTGGCGCGCAGGGATTCCTGCAGCAGGTCGGTCAGGCGCAGGGCCTCACGCGCCGCCTGGCCCAGGGCCACCGCCGGCACTTCGTGGGCGGAGAGATCCAGGTAGATCGGCAGCGCCGGATCGTTGGGGTCGCCCCGGTGAGGCAGCAACCGCGTGAGCAGCTGCGCGTAGGGGCGCAGCAGCGGCATGAAGCAGGCGGCGACCAGCACATTGAACAGGACATGGAAATTGGCGACGGCATGCGCTGGGTCGCCGCCGCCCAGCAGGTCCATTAGTCCGGCGGCCCAGGGCAGCGCGGCCATGCCCACGGCGCAGCCGACCAGGCGGGTGCCGAGGTTGCCCAGGGGCAGGCGGCGCGAGGCGGGATTCTTGTCGCTGACGCCTTCCAGCACGGGGTTGATGGATGTTCCCAGATTGGCTCCCAGGACCAGCGCATAGGCCAGCGCGGGTTGCACCAGCCCGTGATGCGCCAGGGACATGATCAGGATCACGACGGCCACGCTGGAGTGCGAGGCCCAGGCCAGGACGGCGCAGAGGATCAGCGCCAGAACCGGGGCTTGTTCGAGGGCGCTCAGGGCCAGGGCGAGCAGCGGGGCGTTCTGGAGCGGCTCGAACATCGAGACCAGCTGGTTCAGGGCGAGCAGCAGCAGGCCCAGCCCCACCAGCGTGCGGCCGAGATCGCGGGCGCGTCCCGGGAGATAGTGGCGGAACATCCAGACGCCCACGAGGATCAGCCCGGGGGCGAGAAAGGTCGGATTGAAGGACAGGACCTGGATGATCAGCGTGGTGCCCACGTTGGCGCCCAGCATGGCGGCCAGCCCCGGCGCCACGGCCACGAGGCCGCTGGAGGCGAGGCCGGTGATCATCAGGCCGGTGGCCGTGCTGCTCTGGATGGCGGCCGTGATGGCCAGCCCCGTGAGGAAGGCGCGCAGGGGGGCGCCGAGCGCGCGCGCGAGCCAGACCCCCAGCGCCTTGCCGTAGGCGCGCTGCACGCCGGTCTGCACCATGTGGACACCCCATAGCAGCAGGGCGACGTAGCCGCCGAAACCGAGGATGACCTGGAGTTCTTTCATGGGGCCCGGGGACGGCCGCCAGCCTGGATCGAGGGGCCGGCGGCGCGTGCCGCCTATTGCTGGCGCAACTCGCGCAGCGCCGCGATGCGGGTTTCGATGGGCGGGTGCGAGGCGAACAGGGCGCTGATCTTGCCGCCCGCGATGCCCGAGGCCTGGAACGATTTGGGCAGCTCGCCCGGTTGCAGCCCGCCCAGGCGTGAGAGCGCATGGATCATCGGATCGCGCGCGCCCAGCAGACTGGCCGAGCCGGCGTCGGCGCGGAATTCACGCCGGCGGGAGAACCAGGCCACGATGATCGAGGCCAGGATGCCGAAGAAGATCTCACAGGCGATGACGGTCAGGAAATAGCCCATGCCCACGCCGCGCTCGTTCTTGAGGATCACGCGGTCGACGAAGTAGCCGATGACGCGCGAGAGGAAGATCACGAAGGTGTTGACCACGCCCTGGATCAGGGTCAGGGTCACCATGTCGCCATTGGCGATGTGGGCGACCTCGTGGCCGAGCACCGCCGTGACTTCCTCCTCGGTCATGGCCGACAGCAGGCCGGTCGAGACCGCCACCAGCGAACTGTTGCGGAAGGCGCCGGTGGCGAAGGCGTTGGGCTCGCCCTCGTAGATGGCGACCTCCGGGCGGCCGATCCCGGCGCGGTCGGCCAACTGGTGCACGGTGTCGACCAGCCAGGCCTCGCGGGCATTGCCCGGCGCCTTCGGGTCGATGACCCGGGCGCCCGTGCTCATTTTCGCCATCCATTTGCTGGTGAGCAGCGAGATGAAGGCGCCGGCGAAACCGATGACCCCGGAGAAGATCAGCAACTGGACCGGATCGATGCCGTTGGCGGTGAGATAGCGGCCGACGCCCAGGATGTTCATGGTGAGGCTGAGCACCACCATCACCGCCAGGTTGGTGGCCAGGAACAGGAAGATTCTTTTCATGGAATGGAACCCCGAGGGAAAACTGTCATGTGATCGCCAAGTGTATAGTATCGACTTCCTGATTTGTGTCCTGGGCGGCGGGCAACGAGCATGCAGTCATTGTGGATGTTGTTGGCGTGCGCCATGTTCGCCGTCATGGGCGCCTGCGTGAAAGTGGCTGCGGACCTGGGCGCGAGCCTGCCCGAGATCGTCCTTTTTCGCGGCATTCCCTCGGTATTGCTCCTGCTGGCCTGGGCGCGGACGACCCGGCGCCCGTTGCGGCCCCGCAGCTGGCGCCTGCATGTCTGGCGCAATGTCAGCGGCATCGCCTCCATGTGGCTGGGTTTTTTCGCGCTGTCGCACCTGCCGCTGCCCACCGCCATCAGCCTGAACTATACGGCGCCCCTGTTCATTGCCGGCTGGATGCTGGTGCGCGGCGGGACGCAGCGCGATCCGGTGCGCATCCTGGCGGTCCTGGCCGGCTTTCTGGGTGTCCTTGGCGTGTTGCGCCCCAGCATCGAGCGCGATCAGTGGTTCGCCGCCCTGATGGGCCTGGGCGCGGGTGGGCTCGCGGCGGTGGCCATGATGCAGATCCGCGAGCTCGGCCGGCTCGGGGAACCTGAATGGCGCACGGTGCTGCTGTTCTCCATCGGGGTCTGCGCGAGCGGGGTGGCGGGGCAGGGTTTCCTCGGTTGGCGGCTGCCGGATGCGCCGACGATCGGTGCGCTGGTGGCCCTGGGAACCGCCGGTCTGGTCGGGCAACTGGCCATGACCCGCGCCTTTGGCCTGGGGTCGACCCTGTTGACGGCGGCGCTACAGTACACCACCATCATCTTTGCCGCCCTGATCGGAGTCGTTTTCTGGGGCGATCACCCCGCGGCTCTCGCCTGGGCCGGCATGGTCCTGATCATCGGTTCGGGCCTGCTGTCGATCTGGCGCACGTACACCGAAGGACGGGTCCTGGCAGGCGCCGGTTCATCCCCACTACAAACCGTCCAGGAGGTGCGAGAGTCATGAATGCCTTATTGATCCAAGCCGATGCGTTGCGCGAGCGGATGGCCAGGCCGGGCTGTCTGGTGTTCGATGTCCGGCACGATCTGGCCGACCATGCGGCGGGCCGGCAGGCCTACGAGGCAGGGCATATTCCCGGGGCGCTGTATCTGGCTCCGGAAACCCAGCTCAGCGGCGCGCGCAGCGGCCGCAACGGCCGTCATCCACTGCCGGATCGCGGCGAGTTCGCGGCCCTGATGCGCGCGCAGGGCTTGACCGCGCGCACCGAGGTGGTGGTCTATGACGGCGGCAACGCCATGTTCGCCGTGCGCTTGTGGTGGATGCTGCGCTGGCTGGGGCATGAGGCCGTGACGGTGCTCGATGGCGGCTGGGCGGCGTGGCTCGCCGCCGGGGGCGAATCCGAGGCGGGCCGGCGGGATCCGGCCCTGAGCGAGGCCCAGGCCATCGAGGGGACCGTCCTGTCGGGCAAGCCGTCGATGCCCCAGGTGGATGCGTGCGCGGTGCTGGCGAACCTGGCCGAACCGCGCTTTACGATCCTGGACGCGCGCGCCGCCGACCGCTTCAGCGGCGCGGCCGAGACCATCGATCCGGTGGGCGGGCACATTCCGGGCGCGTTGAATCGGTCGTTCCTGGACAATATCGGCCCCGACGGGCGCTTCAAGGCCCCGGCGCGCTTGCGCGCCGAGTTCGAGACCTTGCTGGGCGA
Source organism: Castellaniella defragrans (assembly GCA_040394755.1). Classification (GTDB taxonomy): domain Bacteria; phylum Pseudomonadota; class Gammaproteobacteria; order Burkholderiales; family Burkholderiaceae_B; genus Castellaniella; species Castellaniella defragrans_A. Next base: position 10,620 of record JBEBRQ010000063.1, read on the forward strand.
CCGGCTGGATCGCGGCGTGGTGCATCAGTGCGGCTCGGGGATCACCGCCTGCCACAATCTGTTCGCCATGGAACTGGCTGGCCTGCGGGGTTCGGCGCTGTATCCCGGGTCCTGGAGCGAATGGTGCAGCGACCCGGCGCGTCCCGTGGCGCAGGGCGCCTGATACGATCGCGGGCGCACTGAACCAGCCCCTCGCGCGCCGTATCAGTCCACCGTGGCCAGCACGTCGTTGATCGTGCCGAAGATCTGCGCGACTTGCGCCTCGTCGATGATGAGCGGGGGCGATACCGCGATGATGTCGCCGGTGTAGCGCACCAGGACGCCCCGGTCGAAACACTTGGCGAAGACCTCGGCCGCGCGCGCGCCGGGGGCGCCCGCGCGCGGGGCGAGCTCGATGCCGGCGACCAGCCCGAGGTTGCGCACATCGATCACGTGGGGCGCGCCCTTGAGTCCGTGCGCCGCATCCTCGAAGGGTCTGGCCATGGCGCCCGCCCGCGCGAACAAGTCATCGTCCCGGTAGATGCCCAGGGTGGCGAGGATGGCCGCCGTAGCCATCGGATGCGCGGAGTAGGTGTAGCCGTGGAAGAATTCGATGCCGCTGGCGCTGGCCTCGAGGACGGTGTCGTGGATGCCGCGGCGCACCGCGACGGCGCCCGCCGGCACGGCGGCGTTGCTGATGCCCTTGGCCATGGTGATGATGTCGGGGGTGACGCCGAAAAAGTCGCTGGCGGTCGCCGCGCCCAGGCGGCCAAAGCCGGTGATGACCTCGTCGAAGATCAGCAGGATGCCGTGTTTTTCCGTGATGGCGCGCAGTTTTTCCAGGTAGCCCTTGGGCGGCAGCAGCACGCCGGTCGAGCCGGCCAGCGGCTCGACGATGACTGCGGCGATGGTCGAGGCGTCGTGCAGCGCGATGATGCTTTCGAGCGCATCGGCGAAATGCTCGCCCCATGCCGGCTGGCCCCGCGTCCAGGCATTGTGGGTCAGATCGTGCGTGTGGGGCAGGTGATCCACGCCCGGCAGCAGCACGCCCGAGAATGTCTTGCGGTTTGGCGAGATGCCGCCCACCGAGATGCCGCCAAAGCCCACGCCGTGGTAGCCGCGCTCGCGGCCGATCAGGCGGGTGCGCTGGCCTT
>JBEBRQ010000064.1:0-11668 GCA_040394755.1 Castellaniella defragrans
AATCCGACGGCGGGTTCGAAAGCGCCGCGCCCCCCTGGGCGCCGGCCGCCTACGAAAGTGGGGGGGGTGGTTCTTGTGTGGAGATTGCCATGTTTGGATTTTCCGGGCTTGATGGCTGGGGCTTTCAAAGTCCAAAAAATGACAAAACCTTGATTAAAACAATACTGAGAATTGTTATCATTCTGATATGATTCCTGCTTTTGGACCCGATAAAGCGGTTTTCCGGAGGAAGGCAGGTGTTTTCAAACATCAGAAATCGACTGGCAGCGGCGCTGGCCGTGCTGTTGCTGGCATGGGGCGCCGCGGCGCAGGGCAGTTCGCTGCTGTTCCTCGCGACCGGCAACGTGCCGCGCGGCAAGTTCACGGCCTTAGCCGATATTGCCCGTCCCCATGGCCTGGATCTGGAGGTCCGCTATCTGGACGAGATTCCGGCGGATGTGGATGGCAGTCTATTCGCAGGCCGGTCGGCGGTGTTCATTGATACCTATCTTCAGGATGCCATGCGCACGCGCCTGGCGCGCGCCCTGGAGGGCACGACCATGCCTATCGCCTGGGTCTACGACAGGGCGCCGGAGGCATTGAACATGCCGCCCGAGCTTGTGCAGCGTCTGGCTGTCTATTACTCGAACGGCGGGAAAACCAATTTCGACAATTTCTTTGCCACGGTCGCGGCGTGGCTGGCGGGCCAGTCTACTCAGGGCATCCCCGATCCCCAGATCTTTCCGGAGGCCGCGATCTATCACCCCGCCGCGGGCCGCCTGTTCACCGATCCGCAGGACTATCTGCGCTGGCGTGGCGTGGACCCTGCCGCCGCCCCCGGCGAGCGCCCGCCGATCGTGGCGATCGCCTTTCATGAGCAGCAGATTTCGTCGATGCAGACTGGCCTGGTTGATTCGATGATCCAGCGGGTCGAGGCGGCGGGCGCGGTGCCGCTGGCTTATTACTTCCCCTTCAACGATGCGGATAGGGTCCTGGGCCTGTTGCGGGTAGGGGATCGGCAACTGGCCGATGCGATCATCAGCACCCGCATCATGCTGGACCCCGCGGGTCCGCGCCGTGTGTTCGAGACCATGGGTGTTCCCGTGATCCATGCCATGCCCTACCGGCAAGGCGACGAGCAGGTCTGGCGCGACGATGAGCATGGCGTCCAATTGATGGATGTGCCTTTTTATCTGTCGCAGGCCGAGTATGCGGGCATCGTCGATATTCAGGTGGCTTCGGCGATGGACAAGGCGGCGGAGCAGTTGCTGCCGATCGACGCCCAGATGAACGCTGTCGTGGGCAAGGCAATGAATCTGGTTGCGCTGCAGCGCAAGCCCAATGCCGAGAAGCAGGTGACGGTGTTTTTCTGGAACTATCCGTCAGGCGAGAAAAACCTGTCGGCCTCGTTCCTGAATGTGCCGCAGAGTCTGGTGAATACGCTGGAGGCTTTGCACGCGGCCGGCTACGATGCGCCGGTGCCCGCCGAGGACGATATGCTCGCCCGCTTGCAGCGCCTGCTGGAACCTTATTACCGCGAAGGCCGTTTGCAGGATTTGCTGGCCGATGGTTTGGCCGAACGGTTTCCGGTCGAGGCCTATGAGACTTGGTTCAATGCCTTGCCCGCCCCGGTGCGCGAGGAGATCACCGCCCGTTGGGGCGCGCCCGGGGAGTCCTCGATGGTGCTGCGCGAGGACGGGCAGGCGTCGTTCGTGATCCCGCGCCTGCTGCTCGGCAAGGTCGCCATCCTGCCCCAGCCGCCGCGCGGGGAAAAGATCGACGACAAGGAAAAGGCGATCTATCACTCGACCACGGCGGTGCCTGGGCATTTCTATCTGGCGGCGTACCTGTGGGCCCGCACGCAGCATCCCTCGGATGCTTTCGTGCATTTCGGCACGCATGGTTCCCAGGAGTGGCTGCCGGGCAAGGAGCGCGGCCTGTCGATGGATTCGGATTATCCGATGCTGACCATCGGCGATGTGCCGGTGATCTATCCGTACATCGCGGACAACATTGGCGAGGCGCTGCATGCGCGCCGGCGCGGGCGGGCGGTGATCGTGAGCCACCAGACCCCGCCTTTCCGCCCCGCCGGCATGCACGACGAGCTCACGGCCATGCACGATCTGCTGCATCAGTGGTTGACCCAGGACGAGGGCGCCGTGCGCGAGCAACTGCGCAGCGACCTGCTGGCGCGCACGGCCGCGGCGAACATCGACCTGGACATGGGCTGGACCCGCGAGCGCGCCGGCGAGGACTTCGCCGGTTTCGTCGATGCGCTGCACGCGCATCTGCACGAACTGGCGCAGACCGCGCAGCCCCTGGGCCTGCACGCGCTGGGCCGCGCGCCGCAACCGGAGCATCGCCTGGCGACGGTGATGCTCATGCTGGGCCAGGATTTCTGGGACGAGGCGGCGGCCGCGGCTGGCATTCCCTCGCAGGACATGGACGAAACCCTGGCGGTGGATTACGAGCAGTTGGCCGAGTCGGCGCCTTATGTCCTGCTGCATCAGGCACTGGTCGACGGACGGACGCCGGAGAACGCCTCCCCGGCGCTGGCCGAGATGCTGGCGCGCGCCCGGCAGTGGTATGCGGACATCGGCGCCCAGGCCGAGCTGCCGGCGTTGCTCGATGGCCTGTCGGGCCGCTATGCGCGGACGTCGTATGGCGGCGATCCGATCAAGAACCCCGACGCCTACCCGACAGGCCGCAATCTGTATGGTTTCGATCCCTCGCGGGTCCCCACGACCCAGGCCTGGGAGGCGGGCAAGCGCGCCGCTGAGGACTTGCTGCGCGCGCATCGCGAAAAGACCGGGGAGCAGCCTGACAAGATCACCTTTTCACTGTGGTCGGTCGAGACCATGCGCCATCAGGGACTGCTCGAGGCGCAGGCCCTGTGGCTGCTGGGGGTCGAGCCCGAGTGGGACAGGGGCGGGCGCGTGACGGGGGTCAAGCTTGTGCCTCGCGAAACCCTGGGACGCCCGCGCGTGGATGTGGTGCTCTCGGCGACCGGCCTGTACCGCGATCATTTTCCGAATGCGATGAAGCAGCTTGCCCGCGCCGTGCAACTGGCGGCCGAGGCTGGCGATGAGACGGACAATCCCGTGGCCGTGAACACGCAGCGGGTCCATGACGATCTGGTGGCGCGCGGCGTGGACGAAGCCGCGGCGCGCAATGCGGCGCAGACGCGGATCTTTGCCTCGGCCTCTGGGCAATACAGCACTGGCCTGGATGACGCGGCGCTGGCCACCGACACCTGGGAAGGCAAGGACGAGGGTGACCGCAAGCTCGCGCAGCTCTATCTGTCCAAAATGCAGTTCGCCTATGGGCCGGACGAATCGAGCTGGGGCAATGCCGGCGCGGCCGGCGCCGAGGCCGTGAATCTGTATGCCGAGCATTTGCGGGGGACCGACGGCGCAGTGCTGTCACGCAGTTCGAACACCTACGGCATGCTCACCACGGACGATCCTTTCCAGTACCTGGGCGGGATCGGCCTGGCCGTGCGCAGTCTAGACGGCGCGCCGCCCGAGCTGTATGTCTCGAACCTGAGAGGCGGCGGCGCGGGCCGCGTCGAGAGCGCCGCGGGCTTTCTCGCCAAGGAGCTGGCGACGCGCCAGTTCCATCCCGGCTACATCAAGGGTCTCATGGCCGAGGGATATTCGGGCACCCTGAGCGTGCTCGATGCCACCAATAATCTGTGGGGATGGACCGCGGTGGCGCGCGAAGTGGTGCGCGACGATCAATGGGAGCAGATGGCCGACGTCTATATCCGCGACAAGTACGACCTGGGCCTGGCGGAATGGTTCGAGAAGGAGAATCCGCAGGCCCTGGCGCAGACCATCGAGCGCATGCTCGAAGCCGCCCGCCAGGACTACTGGCAGGCCGACCCCGCCACGGTCGAGTTGCTGAAGGAACGCTATCGCGATCTGGCGAGCCGTCATGACGTGCGCAGCGACAATGCGCGCTTCCTCGAATACGTGGCCGCCGGCGAGGTTGCCGATACGCAGTTCGCGGCGGTCGCGCCCGAGACGCCCCCGGCGCCGCAGGAGGCCGAGCTGCCGCAGCAGGCCGTCGAGCAAGTCGAAGGCCTGCGCCTCGAGAAAGAGCAGCCGGCCAACGCGCCGCCAGACCCCGCGCGCTGGCTGATCCCGGCCCTGTTGCTGGCGATCTTCGGCGCGGGCGCGTTGCGGCAGACGCGGGGCGCGCGCGGCCTCCGCGCGGCCTGACCGCGCAATACCGATCCTTGAAAATCCGGAGTCATCCATGAGCCAATTGCTTGAAACCTTGATGTACCAGACCAGCCAGGTCTTCCTGATCCCGACCTTGCTGGCCATTGCCCTGTTGTTCGTCTACGCCCTGTATGCCCTGGGCCGGTTCGCGGTCGCCTGGGCCCAGCGCCGGGGCCGCGTCCCCGGCGAGCATGGCCATGACCTGCGCGCCTTCAACCTGTTGCGTTGGGCCGCCGCGCATCCCGCCGCTCGCGGGGACGAATGGGATGTGGCCGCGCACAAGCTGCTGGAGGTCCCGCGCATCACGTCGCGCGTCGCGCCGATGCTGGGTCTGGTCGCCACCATGATTCCGATGGGGCCGGCGCTGCAAGGCCTGTCCAACGGCGATCTGGCGGCGGTTTCCCAGAATCTCGCGGTCGCGTTTTCCGCCGTCATCCTGGCGCTGGTCGCCGCCTCGATCACGTTCTGGATCGTCTCGGTGCAGCGCCGCTGGCTGGCCGAGGAACTGGCCTGGCTGCAGGCGAGCGAATCCCAGGCGCTGGCGGCCGGCAAGGCGGAGCTCCCGCCCGCCGCGGCAGGCGTCGCTCAGGACTGGCGGGCGGCGCCCGCTGCATCCGGAGCAGCGGTATGAAGTTCCTGGCCGAAATCGAGTCCGACGATCCCATCCTGTCGGTCGTCAACCTGATCGACATTTTCCTGGTGATCATCGCGGCGCTGCTGATCACCATCGCGCGCAACCCTCTGCTCGAAATCCTGACGCGCCAGGACGTGACGGTGATCACCGATGCCGGCGAGGCGAACATGGAGATGATCATCAAGAAAGGCGACCAGATCGAGCGCTTCAAGTCGACCGGCCAGCAAGGCCAGGGCGAAGGCACGAAGGCGGGCGTGGCCTATCGCATGAAGGACGGCAGCGTGGTCTATGTGCCCGAAGGCGGGCAATGAGGGAAGTGCGCCTCGTCTGCCGAGTGCCGTGCGGGCAGACGCTGCACTAGGGTTGCGCGCAGGGCCGCAATAGCGTCACCCCGCCATCGGTCGGCATGATGGCGCGCATGGGCTTGCAGCGTCCCGCCACGCACCAGTCGTAGTCGGCCGTGTAGGGCGAGCGCGCCATCCGCAGGATGTGCAGCGGCGCCGTGCGCGGCTGGTATTCGTACCAGCCGCCGGGCCGCAACACCGCATCCGGGGGCGGGTCCATGCCCGCGCCCGAGCCCCGGATGCGCGCATGGCCGGGGATGAGGACCGGCCGGCCGGCGGCATCGATCCGGATGGTGTAGTCTTCCTCCCAGCGGATCTTCTCGATCGAATGCGTCCAGGCCAGCGTGAATGCCTGGACGGGCACGAAGCGCGGCGGCACGGCCGGCGCGGCCGCCAGGGTCAGGCACACGCCCAGTTCGGCCAGCATGATCAGACCGGCGCGGGACGGCGCGCCTGCCTGGCGTGCCACAGGAGGAACAAGGCAGATGCGGCGAAGCCCACATTGTCGGTCCAGGGCGCCGCGGCCACCAGGAACATGGCCGCGAGGATGACGTAGACGCGCTCGAACCAGCGCAGCGGGGTGATCAGAAAGCCGGTGACCCCCGCGCCCCACAGGCCGATCGCCAGGATGGCCTTGAAGACGATGTATGCCACGGCCAGCGCGCCGCCGCCTTGCAGCATCAGGGCGGGGCTGTAGACCGCCATGTAGGGGACGACGAAGCCGGCCACGGCCACGCGCAGCGCCTGGATGCTGATCTTGAGGCCGTTCTCGCGGGCGATCGGCGCCGCCGCGAAGGCCGCCAGCGCCACCGGCGGCGTCAGGTCGGCCATGATTCCGAAATAGAACACGAACATGTGCGACACGATCAGGGGAACGCCGAGCTTGAGCAGGATGGGGGCGGCCAGCGAACTGGTGATGATGTAGTTCGGAATGGTCGGGATGCCCATGCCCAGCACGAGGCAGGTGATCATCGTCAGGAACAGGGCGAGGAACAAGTTGTTTTCGCCGATGGTGATCACCTCGCCGCCGAAGGCCGCGGCCACGCCCGTGAGATTGATGATGCCGATGATGACGCCAACCAGAGCGCAGGCGGCGGCCACGGGCAGGGCATTGCGCGCGCCTTCGGCCAGCGCCTTGATGGCCAGCCTGAGCGTGTCCAGCCCATGCCCGCGCGTCAGCAGCCAGGCAGCCAGGACCGCCGCGATGACGAAGAAAGCCGTGACGCCGAAGCGCATGAAGCCGGCGCAGGCAAAGCCCAGCAGCACCCAGAACAGGTAGCGCAGCGCCGCATGGCCCACCCCCTTGATCGTGGCGGCGCCGAAGATGAGGATGACCGTCAGGCCCAGGCCCACCGTGCCCGAGAACAGGGGCGTATAGCCGGAGAACAACAGGACCACCAGACCGATCAGCGGGATCAGCAGGAACCAGCGTTCGCGCACGGCTTTCCAGGGGTTCGGGCATTCCGCCTTGGGCAGGCCGAGCAACCCCTTGCGGCCCGCCTCGAGGTGGACCGTCCAGAACGCCGTTCCGAAATACAGGAGGGCCGGAATGATGGCCGCCTTGACCACCTCGACGTATGGAATGTTCAGTGTCTCGGCCATGATGAAGGCGACGGCGCCCATGACCGGCGGCATGATCTGGCCGCCCATGCTCGAAGTGGCCTCGACGCCGCCCGCGAAGGCCGATGAATAGCCGAAGCGCTTCATCAGCGGGATCGTGAACTGGCCCGTGGTCACGACATTGGCGACGCCCGAACCGTTGATCGTGCCCATCAGGCCCGAACTGATCACGGCCACCTTCGCCGGACCGCCGCGCGAGTGGCCCACCAGGCCCATGGAGAAATCGCTGAACAGGCTGATCATTCCCGCCTGCTCGAGAAAGGCGCCAAACAGAATGAACAGAAAAATATAAGACGAGGAAACGTAGGTCGGCGTGCCGTAGATACCCTCGACGCCGAAACCCAGGGTGCCGACGATCTGATCGATGCCGTAGCCGCGGTGCATGAACGGGCCCGGCAGATATTGTCCGAACAGCCCATACAGCAGGAATATCCCGCAGATGATCGGCAGCGCCCGCCCCATGATCCGGCGCGTGGCCTCGAACACCAGAATGATGGTGAGAACACCGATCACCATGTCGGCGTCGGTCATCTGCCCGGCGCGCGCGGTGAGTTCGGCCTCGTAGATCCAGTGATAGAAGCTCGCGGCGAAGCCCGCCAGTCCCAGCGTCCAGCTCAAGGCCATGCCCGCGCGGCTGCCGCCTGGATGGAGCGCGAAGATCATCAGCAATACGAAGCCGACGTGTATCGCGCGGATGACCTGGCTGGAGATCGGGCTGTACGCGGCCGTCCAGATCTGGAAGCACGAGAAAGCCACCGCGATCCAGAAGATCACGCGCGGCAGGGGCTGGTCAGCCTGGCTGTGGGAAGCGCTCATGTGTCGGGCTCCTGTTCAGGGAAAAGGCGGTTCGGACTGGCCGCATGAACCGCCCCGCGCCTTTTGATGCCGGCTGCTGGAGGGGCCTGTCACTTGATCAGGCCGACCTCCTTGTAATAGCGCTCGGCGCCCGGATGCAGGGGCACGGGCATGCCCTTGAGGGCGTTTTCGAGCTTGATCGCCTTGGCGGCGTTGTGGGCCGCGGCCAGGGTATCGAGGTTTGCGTACAGCGCCTTGGTCATCTGGTAGGCGAGGTCGTCGCTGACGTCGCTTTGCGTGATGAGGAAATTGGGTACCGCGGCGGTCGGCGTATCGGCGGTCTGGCCCTCGTAGGTGTTGGCCGGGATCGTGGCGGGCTGGTAGGCGTCGTTGCCGATCCGGGCGATCACATCGGCCGGAATGGGCACGATGACGATCTGGACCGAGGAAGCCAGGTCGCGGATCGAGGAAACGCCCAGACCCGCCGATTGCAGGGTCACATCGAGCTGGCGGTTTTTCATCAGCTCGACGGACTCGCCGAAGGGCAGGTATTCGACCTTGTCGAAATCGGCGTAGCTCAGGCCGGCGGCCTTGAGCACGGCGCGCGCGTTGAGTTCGGTGCCCGAGCGCGCGGCGCCCACCGAGATGCGCTTGCCCTTGAGATCGGCCAGAGTCCTGATTCCCGAGTCGGCATTCGCGACGATCTGGATGTAATTGTTGTAGGTAGCCGACAGCCCGCGCAGCTTGGTCAGCGGCGCCTTGAAGCCCGCCTCGGCATTGCCGGTGTAGGCGTCGGAGACTGTGTCGGCCAGGGCAAAGGCGAGTTCGCCGCGGCCGGCCTGCAGCAGGTTCATGTTTTCGGCCGAGGCCTTGGTGACCTGCGCCGTCGATTTCGCGCCTGGGATTTCCTTGTTGTAGATCTGGGATAGCGCCACCCCCAGCGGGTAGTACACACCGCTTTGTCCGCCAGTGAGAATAGTGATGAACGCTGTCTGCGCGTGCGCCGGACTCGTTACGATGGCGGTTGCGGCCAGGGCAATCGTTGCAAGCCATTTCGTCAATTGCATGCTGCCTCCTTTATGTCTCAACTTTTGGTTGAAGATCCGGGTCGTTTATGATCGTATCAGGGAATACTCATGACAGAATACGGTAATCACCCTAAGAAACTTCCGAACGGGTCCGGCGCTGCACCCAGGCGCCTGTTCGTGGCGCTGTGGCCCGATCCGGCGACGGTGCGGGCGCTGTCGCGCCAGGCGGCGCGCGCGCATGCGCTGTGCGGCGGCCGGCCGATGCGCGCCGATACGCTGCACCTGACTTTGGCGTTTCTCGGGACGGTCGCGGGCGATCGGATCGCATCCCTGCGCGCCATGGTCCGGTCCTGGACGCCGCGCGGGGGCGAGCTGGTTCTGGACCGTGTCGGGCGCTTCAAGGGGCCGCGCATTGTCTGGGCCGGGCCTGCGGACCCCTGGCCCGCATGGTTGGATGCCTTGTATATGGACCTGTGGGATCGCCTGGGCCGCCTGGGTTTTGCGGGCGCGGGCGACAGGTTCAGACCCCATGTGTCGCTGCTGCGCAAAGCGGGGCCGGCGGACCTCGCGCCCCTGGCCGGTGAACGGCCCATCGTCTGGCGGCCGCGGCGTTGCGTCCTCGTGGCCTCCGTGCCGCGCGAAACCGGCTCGTATTATGAGCCGCTGGCCGAGTGCCCGGTGACTCCGGACGGCTGATCGCGCGTCACCACGTCCCGTGCCGTGCCGCCCATATGCACCGCGGGCCCGGTGGAGATCCGGGCCCGCGGTGATGTCGAGACTGCGCGGAGAACGTCACATCCCCCCGCAGGCGCCTACTTTTCCGGGCGCGGCGTCGAGCTCGTGCTCGGCGGCAGCGTCGGGTACACGACCTTGGGCTGTTCGCCGGTCAGGGTATGCAGGAACTGCGTGATGGCCTTGACCTCGCCCTCGTCCAGTTCCTGTCCGAGCTGGCTCGAACCCATGATGGCCACGGCCTGTTCCAGGGACCAGACGTCGCCGCTATGGAAGTATGGCGCCGTCAGCGCGATGTTGCGCAGCGGGCCGGCACGGAATACATATTCGTCGCTGGCCGTATTGGTCACGGTGAAGCGGCCCTTGTCGTCCGGCGGCAGAACCTCGGCGCCGGGCTTCTTGACCACGCCGAAGGGGAAGTATCCCTGTCCGCCGACGTTCACCCCTTGGTGACAGGCCACGCAGCCCTTGCTCATGAACAGGTGCAGGCCCTCGAGTTCGGTGACCTCCAGCGTTTCCTTGCCGCCCAGCCACTGGTCGAAGCGCGAGTTCGGCGTCACCAGCGTGCTTTCAAAAGCCTCGATGGCATGCGCCATGTTCTCGAAATGCACCGGATCCTTTTCATTGGGGAAGGCGCGCGCGAACATCTCGACGTATTCGGGCAGGCTCTTGAGCGTGATCTCGACCTGGTCGGGCGTATTGTTCATTTCGACGCTGGCCTGCACGGGCCCCTTGGCCTGCTCTTTCAGATCCGCGGCGCGCCCGTCCCAGAATTGCGCGCTGTTGAACACCGCGTTCAGCACGGTCGGGGAATTGCGCGGGCCATGCTGCCAGCCGTGGCCGATCGAGGTCTGGATATTGTCCGAGCCGCCGGTGCCGACGCTGTGACAGGAGTTGCAACTGATGATGTGGCTGCGCGACAGGCGCGGCTCGAAGAACAGCCATTTGCCCAGTTCGATCTCGGGCTCGGTGATCTTGCGTTCCTGGATGACGGTGGCGGCATCCGGAATGGGCTGGAAGAATTGCTGCGCGGTCGTGCGTAGTTCGGCCGACGACGGTATGTCGGCCGCTTTGGCGGCGGGGATGCACAGGGCGAGGGTAGTTGCCAGTGCGAGGGCGGAACGTTTGTCCATGGAATATCCCTTTCATGTTACGGGTATCCATGATGTAAACATGGTTGTTACGTTCTGATATTGATGTCGATCAAAATACACGTGACTCGCAAAATCAGGCGGTGGCGGACGCCGGGTTTCTCATGGTCCGTGACGGGCTCGGCCGCGGGAAAGCAAAACGCCAACCTTGATGGTTGGCGTCATGACTTGATTCAACTGGTGCCGGCTAGAGGAGTCGAACCCCCGACCTTCGCATTACAAGTGCGCTGCTCTACCAACTGAGCTAAGCCGGCAAGGCTGCTATTCTACAGGAAGCCCCCTCGCCTATTTGATGACTTTCAGCCGGGGAGGCTTGGGGTCATTGGGCTCGTCGCCCGTCGGTGATGGATTGCGCGCAGGCTTGGGGCCCGCATCCGTGCCGCCATCCGGCCCGCCTGGGTAGGGTTGTGACTCGACCACCTCGAAGCCCATGCCGGCGCCCGTCTCGCGGGCGTAGATGGCCGCCACCGCCGCCACGGGGACGAACAGGTGTTCGGTGACGCCGCTGAAGCGGGCCTCGAACTCGATGTAGTCGTTGCCGATGACCAGCCGGTTGGTGGCCAGGGGGCTGATGTTCAGGGTGATCTGGCCGTCATGGATGTGCGCTGCGGGAACGGCGGTGTTGGCATCGACGGTGACGACGATATGCGGTGTGTAGCCGTTGTCCATACACCATTCGTGCAGGGCGCGGATCAGGTAGGGTTTGGTGGAGGCTTCCTGCATGCTCAGCGCCGCATCACTTTTTCGGATGGGGTCAGCGATTCGATGTAGGCCGGGCGCGAGAACAGGCGTTCGGCGTATTTCTGGATCGGCGCGGCGCTCTTGGGCAGTTCGATCTCGTAGTGGTCCAGGCGCCACAGCAGCGGGGCGATGGCGACGTCGAGCATCGAGAACTCCTCGCCCAGCATGAATTTGTTCTTGACCAGCAGAGGGGCGAGCTGGGACAGGCGGTCGCGGATGTTGTTGCGCGCGGCATCGCGGACCTTGTTGTCGGTCTGGTTGCGGTTTTCGAGCCTGGAGACATGCACGAACAGTTCCTTTTCGAAGTTATACAGGAACAGTCGGGTGCGCGCCCGCATGATGGGGTCGGCCGGCATCAGTTGCGGATGCGGGAAGCGCTCGTCGATGTACTCGTTGATGATGTTCGATTCGTACAGGA
>JBEBRQ010000065.1:0-11542 GCA_040394755.1 Castellaniella defragrans
TGGTCTTGTATGTGAACCTACTCATCGAGTCATCTGAATGAGCAAGTTAGGTATATGGGTGGATTACGGTCAAAAGATCGTATGCAACGAATTGCGCCGGCAGAATCTCATTTCTTTCGAGGAATGGATTTTTGATGCACGTCATTGCAGAAACGCTTTTTCTCCAATCACCTACCAGGGATATTGCCTCTGGGCGATGCCCTGCCTGCGCCTCATGCGAAAGCATACTTGGATGGCCCGCATGCTGGCCATCGCGGTTCGCTGGATGACGGCGGATATCAAGTATCACGAAGGGATATGCACCCATCGCCATTGGCGCGGCTGGCTGGTGCGTCGTTGCATTTTCTGGCCCGTCAATTGGTTGCTTGGCAATTGCGTGTCCCTGCGTCGGCTTGGTTTCCGCCACGGGTCGATCCCGCGATCGGCGGGCTGAATGGCGATCGCAGGTCCAAACGATTAATTTCAATTTTCAATAGGATTTTATTGTGAAAAAAGTGATTCTCAATGCGCTGGTTTCCGGATGTTTCATTGTTATGTCGGGCGCTGCCATCGCCGCCCCCGATTCAGGCAACATCAGATTCCTAGGTGACATCACGAATTCGGCATGTGCGATCGGTGGTGGTCAGCAAGGCGCCGACATGACTGTCGCCCTGGGCAGCTACCCGGTCAAGATGTTTGCCGATGGCATTGGCACCAAGAGCCCCATGACCGATTTTTCCATTTCACTGATCGACTGTGATCTCTCTACGGCGCAGACCGCCACAATTGAGTTCGTTGCGGGCTCGGGCAGCTCCTCCGGCAATAATTTGCTGAATGTGGAGAATGTTCCCGGTGGTGCCACGGGCGTGGCCGTGGGCCTGGTTGATTGGAACGGCGATGTTGTCCAGGTGGGCGGTAGCGCCTCTGCTCCCATTGCCCTGGCCGCGGGTACCAACATCCTGAACTTCAAGGCGTTCTACGAGTCCATCGATTCCGTCGTCGAGGCTGGCCCCGCCAACGCTCGCGCGGTATTCAAGGTTGCTTACCCGTAAGCTGCCGAGCCTGACATTCCGGATCCGGGTTCCGGGCCGGCAGGCATAGAGGCACGGCGGACGCGATACGCGCCGCTGTGCCGCCGATCACATGGCGAGCGCGCCAGTCCGCGAGGGCGGATGGTCATGGTCGTCGTGTGTGCCCGCTCTGGCTGGTGGGTAGTCGGTGCCGAGTCTCCGTCCGAGTTCGATTTTACCGTCGGTGTTATTCACTGCCGCCGTCGATGGTATGGCGCGCACATTCGAAACTAGTCATATGAAAACTCTGATTCAACGATTGCTCCCGGCCATCGTGGCGGCGGGCATGCTGATCGGTGGCGGCGCGCAGGCTGCCATTCAGATTTCCAGCACCCGTGTGGTCATGAATGAGGAGCAGCAGCACGTGTCGGTCTTTGCCAAGAATCTGTCCAGCGAGCCGTATGTGGTGCAAGTGTGGATAGACGGCGCAGCCGAAGAAATGGATACGCCGTTTTTCATCACCCCGCCTCTGAGCCGCTTCGATGGCGGCGTGGAACGCCGCCTGAACATTTCCCGCGTGGGGGAAGGGATGCCGAATGACCGTGAATCGTATTACTGGATCAATGTGCTCGAAATCCCGCAAAAGAAGGATCACAGTGAAAACGTCTTGTCTTTGGCTGTGCAGACGCGTATCAAGCTGTTCTATCGTCCAGCGGCCATCCAGAAACTGCCGCGCGGGCCCGAGCTGTTGAAGTGGTCGCTGGCACGCGAAGGCAAGGCTTGTCAGTTGGTGGTGGAAAATGCGTCGGCGTTTCTCGTGAATTTCGCGCGTATCGAGCTCGCGAGTGAGACCAATGAATTCGGGCGTGGCGTGGTTGCCGCGCCGTTGGCGGCCAGCCGTATCCCCCTGAGCAAATGCCCCTCAGCGGCAAATCCTCAGGTGATTCCGCATGTGGTCAACGACTACGGCGTGATCCGGCCCTGGCCGGCGGCCGTCGTGGATTTTGCGGCACCGCCCGTGCCTTGATTGCCATGCGTCGTTCAATAGGATTGTTTGTCATGGCGGCGGGAACGTTGGCGATGCCGGCCTGCGGCGCCGCCAGCCTGTCCCAGGGGCAGGACAGCGGTGACGCCGTGTTCGATGGCAGTTTTCTGCATCGTGTTCCAGGCCAGGCCTCTGGGGTGGATCTTTCGGTGTTCGCCCATTCGAACCGCGTGCTGCCGGGCCAGAAGTCGGTGCTGTTGCAGCTGAATGAGCGGGCAGTCGGCAACCGTATGGTGGAATTCGTGGCGGTTCCCGGCAAAGAGGACGCGCAGCCGTGTTATTCAGTGTCGGCCTTGCGCGAACTGGGGGTCAAGATCGAGGCTTTCCCCGAACTGCAAAAAATGGATGATGGCGAATGCGGCCGCACGCTCGAAGCCATCCCTTCGGCCAAGGTTTCTTATGACCAGGATGCCAATGTTTTGCGTCTGTCGATTCCCCAGGCGGCGTTGGGCCGCCAAGCGCGTGGCCTCGTGCCAGTGGAGCGGTGGGATTCCGGCACCACGGCCCTGTGGTCGTCTTACCGCATGTCGTTCAATCATATGGAGTTCAGCGCGGGGTTGAATCAGCATCGCAACGACACGTTGTTCCTGGGCTTTCGCAACGGTCTGAATCTGGGCGCATGGCGCCTGCGCGGCAACGGCAGTTATTTTGACAGCGGCCGCGGCGCGGCCTGGGACTGGAGCGATCTGTATGCCGAACGCGATATCGTGCCCTGGCGTGGACGGCTGCGCCTGGGCGACAGTTCGACCGAGGGGCGGATATTCAATGCGATGCGCTTTCGAGGCATACAAATCCGCTCGGATGATGGCATGCTGCCGGATAGCCAGCGCGGCTATGCCCCCGTGATACACGGTATCGCGCCAAGCAATGCCAAAGTGACCGTGCGCCAGAATGGGTACGTGCTTTATACGACCTTTGTGCCGGCTGGCCCATTTGTCATCGACGACCTTTATTCCACTGCTGGCGGCGGTGACCTGGAAGTCGAGGTGGCCGAAATGGGCGGCCGTACCACGCGGTTCTTCCAGCCGTTCGCCGCGTTGCCGAAGATGGTGCGGGAAGGGGTCTGGAACTACAACTTCATGGCAGGCGAATTTCGCCACAATTTCGATGCCAGCCGGCCTTTGATGGGGCAGGCGACACTGGCCTATGGTTTGCCTTGGGGCCTGACGGCCTATGGCGGCTGGACTGGAGCCCAGCATGGTTACATGGCCGGTGCCTTGGGGCTGGCCGCCAATCTGCGCCATCTGGGGGCGGTGTCGATCGACATCACCAGTTCGCGCTCCCGCGATGCGCAAGGCAGCAGCGTAGTGGGTTCCTCGGCGAGCATACAGTATGCGAAATCATTTCCGGGCAGCGGCACCAATTTCACCCTGGCCAGTTATCGCTATAACTCGGCAGGATATCGCAGCCTGAGTGACGCGGTGCGTGACCGCGTCGAGAAATACAGTGGCCAGGACCGGGACTATAGCCGCGAGTACGAGTACCAGTTGTCATTGTCGCAGCGGTTGGGCGGCATGGGGTCGCTGTCGTTCAATTACTATGGCATCGCATACCGCAACGCGCCCCGCAACGCGCGCTATATGCAAGTGGGCTATTCGAGTTCGCTGGGCCGGGTGGGCTATTCACTGAACTACGCCCTGAGCCGCAACCCCTGGGATGCCCGTGAATCCACGCTGATGCTCACGCTCAGTATCCCTCTGGGCGGTAGCCACTCGGCCAGCTATGCCATGAACCGCAGCGACAACGGCGGCGCGAACCACAGTGTCAACCTGAGCGGCGCGATGCTGGATGACTATTCGCTGACCTATGCGCTGCAGGCCGGCGTCACGGATGGCGCGGGCGCTGAAAACGGCGCCACTGGCTATGGCTCACTGGGATATTCTTCACCCGTGGGCCTGGCGACCGTCAGCCATGCCTATTCGCGCAATTCGTCGAACACCTATTTCGATGTTAGCGGCTCGGTATTGGCGGACGACAAAGGCGTGCTGTTCGGACAGTCGCTGGGCGAGACGGCGGTCATCGTCGAGGCGCCCGGCGCCGCCGGGGTGGCGATCGAGGCGATGCCTGGAGTCCGCACCAATTCGGCTGGCCGGGCGCTGGTTCCGTATGCCAACCCGTATCGTGAAAACCGGATTTCACTCGATGCGGGCGACAGGCTGGAAGGCGCCCATCTCAAGCAGACCGTGCAGACTGTGGTGCCTACGCGAGGCGCCGTCGTCGTGGCGAAATTCGATACCGAACTCGGGCGCACCGTGCTGGCCGTGCTGAAGGACGCTGCGGGCAAGGAATTGCCCTTTGGTGCCGCGGTGCATGGCGAGGATGGCCAACAGCTCGGCATCGTCGGACCGGTGGGGCGCGTTTGGCTGACTGGGCTGCAGGGACTTCGGCAGTACACCGTGAAATGGGGAACGCTCGGCGACCAGCGCTGCCGTTTTCAGATAGATGTGTCGGCGGACCAGGATGCCGCCGAACAGGTAAAGGAGTTGAGATGCACCCAATGAAGCGCGGTTCCAGCGCGGCGCGGCGCCGATCACCGTGGTGGACGGGCATGGGCCTGGCGCTTGTCCTGATGTGCGGCACGGGCGCGGCGCATGCCGCCTGCACCCTGAATATCGGCGGCATGGGTCCCAGCGGTGTTATTTACGACCGGTACAATGGTGCTTTGTTCCAGATCAAGGTGCCGGCGGGGCGTTCGACCTTCGCGCTGCCCGCCTACCCGCAGCCGCCGGCCGGCGAAATCTTGTTCGTGTCGGAAACACTGCTGCCGACCTTGGGCACCAAGAGAGAGCAGGGTGCGGCGGCGCCGCTGATTCTTTGCTCAGTCGGAGCGATAGAGGAATTCAAGGGTGCTACTGAACTGCTTCCTGGCTTTAATGATCTGTATGCGTCGGGGGTCAAGGGCATCGGTTATCGCGTCTATTATTACTATCGTGACTCAGGGGAGGGCGTGGTGGCGCCCTACACGGGGGTCAATACATATTCGAGGGGTGTGCTGGTATTCCCTTTCAATGGGTCGGACTTGGGAAACGATCTGAAAGCGCGTATCGAGTTCGTGGCGACCGGGGAACCGATCGAGCCTGGGGAACTGTTGCCTGGCCGTATCTATGGCGTAGTGTCCGTCAGCAATACCAACGGCGTTTCCGTGTCGTCGCCGTACAAGGTGGAGTTGGCGACAGCCATCACCGTGACGCCGCCGACCTGCGAAATCCAGACCCCGGAAGCGCTGACCGTCATATTGCCCACCGTATCGGTTCATTTGCTGATGCGCGGCGAGGGACGCGGCATTACCGCGAAGGATTTGAGCGTGGCTTGCAGTTCGCCGAGCATGGCGTCTCCTATTATCAGGATTACGCCTATCAGCCCGGTCGGCGGTTCCACGAACACTCTGGCCAACGAGGATACCAGCAGCGATGGCGCGAAGGGAGTGGGTGTGCAGATGTGGCTATATGACCCGGCTATCGGCACGTTCCGCAATCCGGTTTTCAACACCGATGAGCCAGGGGCCGGCGCCCCGCAGGAAAGCCTGCCCTCCAGCCTTTGGCTGTTCCGGATCGGCGGCAGCTACTTGCCGATCGATGCTATTGTAACGGCCGGGAAAGTCAGCGCAGGCGCCACGCTGAAGTTCACCTATCCTTGATCGATTCCCCCATGACGACGACCATGCAAACCTTGCCCGATACGCCGATACTGCGTGAAAAACTGGCTGCCATCATTGCCCGGACCAGCCGTTGCGAGCCCGAACCCCTGTTGGAAGACCAGGAATTCGCATCGGTCATTGCGCAATTCGATTCGCTGGCCATCCTGGAAATTTTGCTGGAGATCGAGACGGAATACGGGCTGACCACCGATGAGATGCTGCCCACTCATCACGACGTGGGGGCGCAGGAATTCACCAGCGTGTTTCCCAAGAACATCAGTGCGCTGATCATTTACATGCACGAGGTGATGAATCGCCGCGTCGTCGAGCCGCAGACCACCGAATCGGCGGATGCTGCGCGGAAAGAGGCGGCGCCAGAAACAGCCGCGCCGCCGGCCGGGCAGGGCGGGGCAGAGATTTCCGGAAATGCCGCGCAACAGGACGCGCGGTCCGGCAAAGATGCGGAGTTCTTGCAATGACACATCGCCAAGTTGTCATTACGGCAGTGGGTGTCGCATCGCCGGTGGGCGGTTCGGCGCAGTCGACCTTTGACGCCCTAAATGCCGGTGTCTGCGGCATTCGCAAACATCCCGATCCGCGCATCGACAGAAGCGTGGGCCATGTCGCGGAAGACATGACCGAGGGCCTGCATCCCAGTCAGGTCCGCATGTTGGATCGCGTGACGGTGATGGCGAATTACGCGGCAAACCAGGCTTTGGGCGCGGCCGCGCTGGATGCCAGCCGGCAAGCCGAGTGCGGCGTGTTCATCGGCACCGGAATCGGTGGTGTTTCCACGCTGTGCGAGTCGGTGGAAGCCTATCATGGCGTGGTGCCCAAGCGCCCCTTGCTGGTGGTGCCCGCTGTGATGCCCCAGGCGATCGCCGCGCAGATCGCGCAGGGCCTGCAATCGACTGCCGAGGCGCAAACCTATGCAACGGCTTGCTCGGCCGGGGCGGTGGCCATCGGTGAAGCCTACCGGCGTATTCGCGACGGTTATCTCGACGTCGCGATCGCGGGCGGATCGGAGTCCATGTTCTCGCCCGCGCTGATGGCGGCCTGGGTGCAACTGCATGTCTTGTGCGCCGAACCGGCGGCAGGGCAAACCGGTTATTGCCGGCCATTCAGCCACAAGCGCACGGGGTTTGCCCTGGCCGAAGGCGCGGCCATGCTGGTGCTGGAATCCGCCGACCATGCGCGGGCGCGCAATGCGGCGGTGATCGCTGAAATTTGCGGCTACGGGGTCAGCAACGATGGCACCCATCCGGTGCGGCCCGATCCCCGGGGGCAGGCGTTGGCCATGTTCCGCTGTCTGGTCGATGGCGGACTGGCCGCCGCAGACGTCGGGTACATCAATGCCCACGCAACGGGCACCCTGGTGGGCGACCGCATCGAAACCGCTGCGATCAAGCAGGTGTTCGGTGCGCACGCCAGCAGCCTGCCGGTTAGCAGCATCAAAGGTGCAATCGGACACACGATCGGGGCGGCAGGCGCCATCGAGGCGGCAGTCACCGCCATGGCCCTGCAGCAGGGCATCGTGCCGCCTACCCTGTTTTTCGAGAGCGGCGACCCGCAGTGCGACCTGGATTATGTTGCCGAGGGCGCGCGCCGGTTGCCGGACTTGCGGCTGGCGATCAGCAATTCCTTTGGCATGGGAGGCAACAACGCAGTACTTGCTTTTCGCAAGGTAGCGTAGCGTCATGGCCTGTCCAGGGGACACGGATTAGAAAAGCAAAACGCCAACCCCGAAAGGTTGGCGTAAGGGCTGAGCGAATGATCGCTAAGCCCTTGATATTCCTGGTGGCGCATCCCTGATTCGAACAGGGGACCTGCGGATTATGATTCAGTTTGATGACATGGCATTGGTAAGGCTTTATCTTTGCAATCAACTGGTTAGGCTGTCCATCCGCAGCTATGGACACGCTATGTTCTGCTATGCGGTTGACGCTTCGTTGACACTGAAATGCTACTTTGAAGAAGGTCGGATAGTCGCCAGTGGCAGGAACAGCGTTAGCGGCGATTCAGGCAAGGCAATGAAGCCATGATGCCGGTAGAAGGCAGCGGCGGCATTGTTCTTGGCATCCACCATCATGGCGAAAGCGGCAATCTCGGCACGGGCCGCGCGGTCGAGCGCGTCGGCCAGCAGCGCAGCTCCCAATCCCTGTCCCTTGAAGGCTTGATCGACGGCCAGGCGGCCCATACGAACGGTTGGCACGGTCGGATACCGAGGCAACTTTTTGCCGATATTGGCCGGAAGATCAGTCAACAGCAGACTTGCAGACGCCAGCGTGTAGTAGCCTGCGATGTGTTGCTCATCAGTCAATGCGACATAACAAGCCGCCACACGGCGCCGAATGTCCTGCGTGACTTGAGATTGAAAATAACGGTTCAGGGGCTCAGAATCGCTGTTGAATGCGGTGCGATCATGCTTGGCATCGAGCAAGGCAAGCTGGAAGGACGCGTTGCTCATTCAGCACGCAAAAGTTTGCTGCGGCGGGCAAAAGCGCGTTTCATGGCCGGGGTCTGCTTGGGCGGTGATAGCAGTGCCTGCGCAAAGCACTCTTGATCGGCCATCGACAAACGAATGACCTCGGCCTGCTCAATGGCTTGTTGAGCGGCGTTCTGGACAGCAGAGACCACGAAATCGGTCATGGTGCGCCCTTGAAGCTCGGCGGCACGCTTGAGCATCGAATGTAGGTCGGTGCTGATTCGGGCTTCGAGACGGGCTGTAGAGATGGTTGCAGGCATGGTAGCGTCCTCCTGATGCAATAATACGGCAAATTGCCGTACAAAACAAGGATTGCGTGCGCTCTCTGGAGGTAGGAAGAGCTTTTTTATCAGATCAGAAGGCCATAGGTCATCTGTCACGACCTAAACGCCCTGACACGACAACGCCGCCAACAAGAAAATTTTCGCGGACGCGAAAACAGCACTTGGGGTGCCGATAGAATCTCGCTGTCGCGATTGTTCACCGCCAGTGGTGTGCAGGAACCACAGATTCGCTATTCATCGCGTCATGCTCCGAATCTTGCGCCGATACTCCGGGTCTGTATCCATGCGATTGCCCGCCTCGACCATCTTGCGACCGAGTTCCAACCTCCATGCCAAACGACTTGCCTCCTCTTCCTCGGAGGTAGAAGTCGGCTGAATAGCGGTCTTCTCGATAGCCTCCGTCGAGAGCGGCTGTGATGCTTTCACGGGTGTGCTCATGGTTACCTTCCTTTTCGAGTGCAAGAATGCCTTTGTTTCACGACCATCTTTACGGCGTGACAGATGACCTATGCCGGTTGCATTGGGAGTTGGATCAACTCTTGGTACACGTTCGCCAGTCAAAAGAGATTTTAGATGATAGTAACGTAAGCCACATTGCACATAGGTCATCTGTCACGGCTTGCTCTGACACGTCAACGCGCCAAAGCGAAATTTTCGCGGGCGCGAAAATAAAAGGTTCCTGCCCTGGCACTCGTTGCATCTGGGGTCAGGACATAGGGCGTGGTTGTGGCCTCGCGGTAGATAAGTTGGGTGTCGAGCATGAAAGTAATCACAGACTGAACCTGTCTTCATCGCCAACAACCGCTGGGCGGTCTTGAAGAAAATCTGAATCAGCTTTTGGCAACTCGAAGAAAGATGCCCAAGATGGCCGGACGGGACGCGAGGTGGAAGTAGGCTGAATAGCGGTCTTCTCGATAGCCTCTGTCGAGCGCGGTTGTGAAGCTTTCACGGGTGTTCTCATGATTACCCTCCAGGTCATTGATTCCGTTCCGGCACTCGTTGCACCTGAAGCACCAGCAAGATTTCACTGCTGGATTGCTCATAGCCGGTGGTGTGTAGGAACCGTGGCAAGAAGCTCAGACCGTCCCGTGTGTCGGTATCCTTGCTTTCGGTTAGCCCGCCCAGCACGATCACATCACCATCCTGCATCCCCACCTTCGTCTTCAGTTCTCGCTTGGTCAGCGTGGGCGAGTTGTTGACGCCGGTTGTCGTCTTCACAAAGTTGGAAAGCTGCTGTGTGATATCCAGGTCAATGATACCTTCCTTCACGACTGGACGGATGTCGAAGATGACGCCGGAACTGCGGTACTCGACAGATTGTACGGCCTGTCCCGCACCTTGCGGGAACGACAGTGCGCCCAATACCGGCACATCCTGGCCAACTGAGAAGATGCCTTGCGAACCTGACTGGATACGCAACGCCGGCGAAGATACCACCTTGAAGCGGCTATCGCTCGACAGCATGGAATAGACAGCATCCAGCGTGGTGTTCTTGATCTGGATGAAATTGCCCAGGTTCGTGGCTGTGGAACCGATGCCAATGCCCACGTGGCCGCCCAACAGGTTCGCCAGCAGGCCAAAAGCTGACCCTTGCCGGTCGGTGTTGCTGACCTCATAGACCAGCCCGCGCACGGCTACTTCACCGATGCGCCTGTCCACCTGTGGCAGTAGTTCGCGCAGACGGTCGATTTCTTCCTCTGCACCGGCAAATACCAGCACATCCGAAGACTGGTCGATCAGCGATGCTGCCGAAGTGCTGGGCACATCGCCCTTGGGGCTGGCTTCCGGTGTGGCCCGCACACTGCGATTGGTGACGAACGACCCCTTGAATAGCGGTGCCAGTGTGCGCGACAGGTACGACACTTCGCGGTACTGCGGCTGGTAGATGTAGATATGCTCGGCCTGGATCGGCGGTTCGCCCTCGATGCGCTTGCGCACGAAATCCACACCAGATCGACGTTCGACCATGTAGCCCAAACTGTCGAGGAAATACTGCATGAATAACGAAAGCTTACCCTGATTGTCCTTGTATCGGAACGATATCAGCCGTTCATCTTCCAGTACGTCCGGGGCCAGGACATAGGGCGTGGTCGTAGCCTCTCGGTAGATGAGCTGTACGACTTCGGAAATGCTCGCACCTTGCAAGTCAAGGTTGACGGCCTTGGCCTGGACGGTACCGGCCAGGGCCAGCGACAGGATAGAAGCCAGGAGACGCAGTTTCATTTATCGGCCTTTCGAGGTAGGTTTGCTGCCGCTCCAGGCGGTGATGCGTTCGCCATCGACCTCGCCGATCATGACGGCACCGCTATTCTGGAAGTTGGAGGGATGTTCAAGCCGCATCCGGCCATCGGTGGACTGGATAACGGCATAGGTGTTCTTTCCGGCCTGCATCGTGCCAACCAACCGCCAGGATGTGGACATGGCCTGCTGTGGCTGGACATGAGCAGCCGGAGTGGTTGCAGGCAACGCTGATTTTGTCTTGGAATCGCTGTAACCCACTGATGTATCAGAATTGTTGGTTTTCGGTTTGCCGCCGAAGAAGCCCATCAAGGTATACAGACTGATGCCGAATACGCCGAGCACCAGCACGGCTAGAATCCACAACTTGGGGCTTTTCAGGACGTTCTGGCGGTCATCGACTTGCAGCTCTTTGCCCGCGCCGCCGGTATAGCTGCTGTAGAGCGGGAAGATTTGCGGGTCATACCGCTTGTTCTCGACGGCCACACGGCCTTTTTGGGTCAGCTTGTAGCCTTCCCACATTTCGACGCGGTAGGTCTTGTTCAGGCCCAGGGTCTTGATCTTTGTAGTCTTGAAGGTAACTTCCACCACGACCTTGAGAATGCGATGCAGGTCGGAAATGTCCTGCACCATGAGTACCAGATCGCAGCACACCTTGGTATCAGGATGGACGAAGTGGCGATGCTCACGGAAGAACACCTTATGTTCGGCTAGCAGCTTGCATTCAGCGCCCCAAAAACGCCATGCCTCATCAATGCAGATGATGTCGCCGGGTTGACAAAAGGTATCGACATTCTCGCCGTAGGGCAGGAAGTCGGCTTTGCCCACGTCCTCATTCTTGCAATGCACGACCGATCCCAGGCG
>JBEBRQ010000066.1:0-7424 GCA_040394755.1 Castellaniella defragrans
GACAGTGGCGCCCTTGCCTCCCCGATTTCATTGAATCCGACGGCGGGTTCGAAAGCGCCGCGCCCCCCTGGGCTCCGGCCGCCTGCGAAAGTGGGAGGGTGCTGGTTCTTTTGCCGCCAGACGCGCCTCAAGAACTCAAACAGACGCGCCTCAATCCGAGGCGGACCGCACGCGTGGGCGGGCGATGCGCGATTCCTCCAGGCCGCCCTCGCCGTCCTCGTCCTCGCTGAAGGCCGGCAGGGGAAAGTCCTCGGTGTCGAAGGCTTTGTCGCCTTCGGGGTCGGCCTGGCCGGTGGCCCGCAGGCCCGCGAAGCCAAAGAGTTGCGGGTCCATCAGGTGCGAGGGCACGATGTGCGAGAGGGAGCGGAACACATTCCAGGTCCGGTTGGGAAACAGGCGGTCCCATTCCTCGAGCATGCGGTTGATTTCCTTGCGCTTGAGGTTTTCCTGCGAACCGCACAGATTGCACGGGATGATGGGAAACTCGCGCAGCCGCGCATAGGCG
The DNA here is from genome assembly GCA_040394755.1 of Castellaniella defragrans. GTDB lineage: Bacteria > Pseudomonadota > Gammaproteobacteria > Burkholderiales > Burkholderiaceae_B > Castellaniella > Castellaniella defragrans_A. The sequence continues at coordinate 506 of JBEBRQ010000066.1, forward strand.
ATCAGGTCGCGCTCGCGGACGTAGGCCAGCGGGCGGATGACCACGTGCTCGCCGTTGTCCGAGACCAGCTTGGGCGGCATGGCCTTCATCCGCCCGCCATAGAACAGGTTGAGGAAGAACGTCGCCAGGATGTCGTTGCGGTGATGGCCCAGCGCGATCTTGGTGGCGCCCAGTTCGCGGGCGACGCGGTACAGGATGCCGCGCCGCAGGCGCGAGCACAGTGAACAGGTGGTCCTGCCTTCGGGCACCAGGCGCTTGACCACCGAATAGGTGTCGCGGGTTTCGATGTGGAACGGCACGCCGATGCGTGACAGATATTCCGGCAGCACATGCTCGGGGAAACCGGGCTGCTTCTGGTCCAGGTTGACGGCGACGATCTCGAAATCGATGGGCGCGCGGCTGCGCAGCCGCAGGAGGATGTCGAGCAGGCCGTAGGAATCCTTGCCGCCCGACAGGCACACCATCACTTTGTCGCCGTCCTCGATCATGCGGTAGTCGGCGATGGCCTGGCCGGTTTCGCGCAGCAGGCGTTTTTCCAGCTTGTTTTCGCTGACGCTGCGGCGGCGGGCCGGCTCCCGCCCGGTGGAGTCGGGGAGGTCGCGCCCGGCGGCGGAATGCGGGGATGCGGTGGACATGGCGGTGATCGGAATGAAGAAGGGTAGGTGCGCTCGCGTCTGCCGGGTCGGCCCAGGCGGAAGCTAACGGCCGCGGGCCTGCTCGATGGCGACGGCGTCGCAGTCGGGGAAGGCCTCGGGCTTGCTGATGCGGATTTTAGCGTGCAGCACGCCGGGGAACTGGCTCAGGATGCATTCCAGGCAGCGATCGACCAGGGATTCGAGCAGATCGACGTGGCCGCGGGTGGCCTCCGCGATCAAGGCGGCGCGCAGATCGCGGTAATCCAGCACCGTGCCGATGTCGCGGTCGTCCACCGGGCGGCTGGCGTCGATGTCGAACGCGGCGTGGAACACCAGGGTCTGCGGGGCGAGGCGCTCGTGGTCGAGCACGCCGATGCGCGCCTGGACCCGCAGGCCTTGCAGCAGGATGCGCCGGGTTTTCAGGGGCGGGTTCATGGCGGTTCAGGCCTTGCGTTGCAGCACGCACTTGAGGGCCGGCGGGCGGCCCAGGCGAATGCGGTACTGGCGCAGCTCGTCGCGGCGAAAGACATGCGCCGTCACGGTTTCGCCGGGGCGGCGCGCATCCAGCAGGCGTTCGAGACCGGCCGCGTCGGCGACCCGCAGCCCGTCCAGCGCCACCAGGACGTCGCCCGCGGACAGGCCGCCGCGATGCGCCGGGCCGCCCTCGAACACCGTGGTCAGCGACAGGCCGCCCTCGGTCGCGCGCCAGCGCGCTTCCAGTGTGGGGCGGGGGTGTTCGGCCTGCCAGCGGAGCGTGATGCCGTGGCCGGCGAGCAGTTCGGCCAGGGGTACGTCCTCCAGGCCCTCGACGTGGCACGCGATGAATGCGGCGGTCTGCGCGCCCGTGGCCTCGAGGACCAGCGCCGGCAGCGCGTCCTCGGCGATGCCTTGCGGCCGGCCTTGATAGAAATCGCGGCCGTGGCGTTCCCACAGCAGGCGCATGACATCGTCCAGCGAGCGCGTGCCCCCGGTCTGGCGGCGGATCTCCAGGTCCAGGCCCAGCGCCACCAGGGCGCCTTTGGTGTAGTAGCTGACCAGGGCGTTGGGCGAGTTTTCGTCCTGCTTGTAGTAGCGTGTCCAGGCGTCGAAGGAGCTTTCGGCGACGGATTGTTTGTGGCGTCCGCCGTTGCGGCGAACCGCCTCGGCGGTCTTGCCCAGCAGGCGTAGGTAATCGGGCTCGCCGATCACGCCGGCGCGCAGCAGCAGCAGATCGTCGTAGTACGAGGTGAAGCCCTCGAACACCCACAGCAGACGGGTGTGATTGGGGCGGGCAAGGTCATAGGGCGCAAAGGCCGCGGGCTTGATGCGCTTGACGTTCCACGTATGGAAGTATTCGTGGCTGACCAGGCCCAGGAACGACTGGTAGCCCTCGGCCGGGGCCTCGGGGCCGCCCTGGGTTGGCAGGTCGGCGCGCCGCGTCATCAACGCGGTCGATGCGCGGTGCTCGAGGCCGCCGTAGCCATCCCCGGTGACCATGACCATGAAGACGTAGCGCTCGCTGCTGTCGAGAAAGGGCGCGCGGCGGGTGATGGGCTCGAAAAACTCGATCTGCGCCGCGCAGATGCGTTGCGCGTCGGCGGCGATGTGCGCCAGGTCGAGATTCGGCGTCACGCCGGTGAAGACCATGTCGTGCATTGCGCCGTGGGCCTCGAAGCTGATGCATTGCGGCGTGCCGATCTCGACGGGGTGGTCGATCAGCGCATCGTAGTCGGGCGCCAGATACAGGCCAAAGCCGCGCGGCCGGGCGCAGCCCGGGTGTCCGTGCGCCGGCGGCAGGCTGGTGTGGACGCGCCAGCCGCGCGCATGGGCGGGTGGCGCGATTTCCAGCAGGCAGGGCTGGTGCTGCTGCCCGTGGACGGCGAGAAACAGGCTGCTGCCGTTGAAGAACGCATGCGTTTCGTCGAAGTGGGCGCCGCGCACCGACAGGTCCCAGGCGTAGACGATGTACTCGACCTCTAGGGGGCCCGTGGCCGGCGCGCAGCGCCAGGTGTGGCTGTCGATCTTGCGGCATGCGACCGGGCCTTGCGGGCCGCGCACGTGCAGAGTCTCGATCTGTCGGGCAAAATCACGGATCAGATAGCTGCCGGGGATCCAGGCGGGGAGGCTGAGATCCTGCCCCCCGGGTGCGGCTTGCGGTATCGTGAGGCGTATGGCGTATCGGTGTCCGGCCGGGTCGGCCAGGCGCACACGATAGCGGATCAGTTCGTTTTCCATTCCGATAGTTTACTTTGGAGGCATCATGAGCGAGTCGTTGGTAAAGGTCGAAGTCCAGGGGCGGGTGGGCATTCTCACCCTGAATCGTCCACAAGTCCTGAATGCACTGAGCAATGCAGTGATCGATGAGCTGGCCGCCGCGGTGCGCGCCTTCGATGCCGACGATGGCATCGGCGCCATGGTGCTGACCGGCAGCGGCAAGGCCTTTGCCGCCGGCGCCGACATCAGCGCCATGTCCGGATGGTCGTACATGGACGTCTACAAGGCCGATTATCTCGGGGGCAACTGGGATTCGCTGCGCCAGATCCGCAAGCCCATCATCGCGGCGGTGGCCGGCTATGCGCTGGGCGGCGGCTGCGAGCTCGCCATGCTGTGCGACTTTATCATCGCGGCCGACAATGCGCGCTTCGGCCAGCCCGAGATCAAGCTCGGCGTGATTCCCGGCTACGGCGGCACCCAGCGCCTGCCGCGCGCGGTGGGCAAGGCCAAGACCATGGACATGGTGCTCACGGCGCGCATGATGGACGCCGCCGAGGCCGAGCGCGCCGGCCTGGTGTCGCGGATCGTGGCGCCCGAGCGCCTGCTCGACGAGGCCATCGAGGCGGCCACGGTGATCGCCTCGATGTCGCTGCCGTCGGTGATGATGGCCAAGGAATGCGTCAACCGCGCATTCGAGGGCGTGCTCGGCGAGGGCCTGCTGTTCGAGCGCCGCAATTTCCATGCGCTGTTCGCCACTGACGACCAGAAAGAAGGCATGAGCGCCTTCGTGGAAAAACGCAAGCCGGACTTCAAGCACAGCTGATCGAACTGGGTTAAAATGGCTCGCCTTTTCGGGGGCCAGTGTCCTGCCTGGTTGGTTGGCGACGATCGGTCACTAAACAGGACATGAGTTTGAATGGAACCTGAAAGCACAGCTATAATTCGATAGTTTGACCATTGCCTGATGCGTGATCCTCATGATTCGAGGGGTGCGTATCGGGTGCGGCCCGGAGATGAACGCACACAGCACATCAGGGGAGGTCGGCCAAGAGCCGGACTTGCCCGAGGCGCTGGTCCTCACAGACCAGGAGCGCGAGATCATCGCCAGGCGGGCACGGGTCGGATTATTCCGGGCATTGGGCGCACAGGCATTCACAGGAATGCTCGTGGTTCTGGTGTCCTGGGGGGTTGCAGGGTTTGACGCAGGGGCTTCCGCCTTCGCAGGGGCGGCGGCCTATTTTGTACCCAATGCGCTGTTCGCTTTGCGGCTGCTGCTCGGGTATTTCGGGCCCGGGCGTCCGGGGTCGCTCGCCTTTTTCTGGGGCGAGGCGCTCAAGCTGCTGGCTGCGGCGGGGGTGGTGACCCTGGTGGCGTGGCATGCGGGGGATCGGCTGGTCTGGCCGGCTTTCCTGCTGGGCCTGCTGGGGGTCATGAAGGGGTACGTGGTGTTGCTGGCGATGCGCCGCATGCCATGACATTGGATTTCGTTTGAAGGGCATTCAGATGACCGACGCAGTTACGACGCCTCAGTCCGAATACATTCAGCACCACTTGGTGCACCTGAACAACATCGGCGAAAAACAAGCCGTCATCGCGAACTTCGACGTCGTCAACTACGACTCTCTGTTCTGGTCCATCCTGATGGGCCTGATCGTCATCTATTTCCTCTGGCGCGCCGCGCGCCGCGCGACCACCGACGTGCCGGGCCGTTTCCAGATGTCGGTCGAGATGCTCGCCGGCATGGTCCAGGAGGAATCCAAAGGCATCATCCCCAACGAGACGACGCGCAAATTCGCTGCGCCGCTGGCGCTGACGGTGTTTCTCTGGATCGTCCTGATGAATGCGCTGGACCTGGTCCCCGTCGATCTCGTGGGCTGGATCTTCAAGGCCACCGGGCTGGGCGCCCATCACGGCGACCCGCTGTACTATCATCGCATCCTGCCGACCGCCGACCTGAACATCCCGCTGGGGATGTCCCTGGGCGTGCTCGTGCTGATGCTGTACTACGGGATCAAGATCAAGCACCCGGTCGGCTTCGTCAAGGAACTCTTTACCGCGCCCTTTCATGCGCATGGCTTTGCCGCCTTGATCCTGGCGCCTTTCAATTTCCTGCTGAACCTCATCGAGTATGCCGCCAAGGCCGTTTCGCTGGGTATGCGGTTGTTCGGCAACATGTACGCGGGCGAACTGCTGTTCATGCTGATCGCCCTGCTGGGCGGCGCCTGGACAGGGTTCAATGCCACCAGCATCAGCCTGGCGTTCGGGCAGGTGCTGGCGGGTTCGGCATGGGCGATCTTCCACATTCTGATCGTGTTGCTGCAGGCATTCATCTTCATGATGCTGACGCTGGTCTATGTGGGGCAGGCCCACGAAGGCCACTAAGTTTTCGCCCGGGCCCGCCCGGGCGGGCTCGCGGGGCTCGCCCCGCACTCTGGTTCTTGTTTTTTGATTTCTTGATTAATACACAACGTTTACTTACCAAGGAGTTGTTATGACCAACGTTGCATTCGTTGCTCTCGCTTGCGGTCTGATCATCGGTCTGGGCGCCATCGGCGCCTGCATCGGCATCGGCATGATGGGTGGCAAGTACCTCGAAGCCTCCGCGCGCCAGCCCGAGCTGATGAACACCCTGCAAACCAAGATGTTCCTGCTGGTTGGTCTGATCGACGCCGCCTTCCTGATCGGTGTCGGCCTGGCCATGCTGTTCGCCTTCGCCAACCCCTTCGTGGGCTGATGTCCGGCGATGGTCCGCATTGCGCGGGCCAGGCTGTCGTCCGGACGGCGCTCGCGCCTGGCGGACGGCTTGGTTCGGTGTCTCGCGGAATTGCCGCGGGACACGCAGGGTAAATAAGGGATACGACCGTGAATTTAAACGCGACTCTCTTCTTCCAGATGATCGTGTTTTTCGTTCTGGGCTGGTTCACGATGAAGTTCGTGTGGCCGCCCCTGACGAAGGCAATGGATGATCGTCGCCAGAAAATCGCCGATGGTCTGGCCGCCGCCGAAAAAGGCAAGGCCGATCTGGCGCAGGCGCAGGCACGCGTCAGCCTGATGGAGGCCTCCTCCAAGGTTGAAAACCATGCGCGTCTGGCCGAGGCCGAAAAGCAGGCCGCCGTGCTGATCGATCAGGCCCGTCGCGAAGGCGAGGCCGAAAAGGCGCGTATCGTGGCGCAAGCCCGCCAGGATGCCCTCCAGGAAGCCCAGCGCGTGCGCGAGGCTTTGCGGGGCGAGGTGGCCGTGCTGGCGATCAAGGGCGCCGAACAGATTCTTCGCCGCGAAGTCGACGCGAAGGCGCACGCCGAGCTGCTCGACCAGCTCAAGGCGCAACTCTGAACCAGGGCGAGTCATGGCTGAACTCTCTACAATCGCGCGGCCTTACGCCGAGGCCTTGTTCCAATCGGTGCGCGACGATGCGCGCGGGCTGGAATTCTGGTCCGGGGTGATGTCGCTGCTGGCCCAGGTGACGGGCATGGAGGACGTGCGCGAGGCGCTGGGTGACCCCCGCCTCGAGGACGCCCAGCGGATCGAGCTGCTCACCGGCCTGGTGCCGCAGGCCTTGCCCGAGCAGGCGGCGAATCTCGTCGCCCTGGTGGTGCAGAACGACCGCGTCGAGGTTCTGCCGCAGATCGCCGAGCAGTTCGAGCTGCTGCGCAATCGCCACGAGGGCACGGCGCTTGCCCGTATTTCCAGCGCCTTTCCGATGGACGAGGCGCAGGTGGCCTCGCTGGTCGCCGGTCTGGAAAAGAAATTCGGTCTCAAGCTCAAGTCCGAGGTCACGGTCGATCCGGACCTGATCGGCGGCGTGCGTGTCGCCGTGGGCGACCATGTGCTCGACACTTCCGTGCAGGCCAGGCTGGCCAGCTTGCGCGATTCGCTGGCCGCGTGATGGCGGGCCACATAACAGGATTCCAGGAGTCTTACCATGCAACTTAACCCGTCCGAGATCAGCGAACTGCTGAAGTCCCGCATCGAAGGCCTGGGTGCTTCGACCGACGTCCGCACACAGGGCACGGTCGTTTCCGTCACCGACGGCATCACCCGCATCCACGGCCTGTCCGACGTGATGCAGGGCGAAATGCTCGAATTCCCCA
>JBEBRQ010000067.1:0-7016 GCA_040394755.1 Castellaniella defragrans
CGGGAAGTCCCGGCAAAGCCGGGACCGGGTGAGCTGCGCCGCGCCCCCCCTGGGCGCCGGCCGCGAGCTCTCACAAAAAAACGAGCCCTCGCAAAAAAGCGAGAGCCCACACAAAAAATTTGCCTTATTTCTTTTTGCGCTTGCCCGCCCCCTCGGCACCGGGATCGCCGAAAGGAAAGGCCGAGAACATGCTGCGGGTCTGGTCCTGCATCTGGTCCTGCATCTGGACGAACAGATTGCGGCTCTGCTCGATGTAGCTGTTCATCATGTTCTGCAGCGCCGGAGTCTGCACGTTCATGAGCTGCGCCCAGACCTCGGGGCCAAACTGCTGGCTGTAGAGGCCCTGCGACTGCTCGGCCATCCGGTCCTGGATGTCCATCAGGACCTGGATGTTTTTTTCCAGGAACGAGCCCATGACCCCCTGCATGGCATGGCCATAGAAGCGGATGATCTGCGACAAAGCCGTTGCCGAGAACATCGGCACCCCGCCTGATTCCTCCTCGAGGATGATCTGCAACAGGATGCTGCGCGTGAGGTCCTCGCTGGATTTCGCATCCACGACCTGAAATTCCTCGTTGTCGAGAACGAGCTGCTTGACATCCGCGAGCGTGATGTAAGCGCTGGACTGGGTGTCGTAGAGCCTGCGATTGGGGTATTTCTTGATCAGGCGCGCGGCCTTTGGAGTCTGTCGGGTCATTTTGCGATCACCCCATGTGCAGACCACCATTGAGCGAAAAATCCGCCCCGGTGGCAAAGCCCGCATCGTCCGAAGCCAGCCACGCCACGATCGAGCCGATTTCCTCGGGAGTACCCAGGCGCTTGACCGGAATCGTGGCCACGATCTTTTCAAGGACGTCGGGCCGTATGGTGCGCACCATGTCGGTCCCGATATATCCCGGCGATACCGTGTTGACCGTGACGCCCTTGCTGGCGACCTCTTGGGCCAGCGCCATGGTGAAGCCGTGGATCCCCGCCTTGGCCGTGGAATAGTTGGTCTGCCCGAACTGGCCCTTCTGGCCGTTGACCGAACTGATGTTGATGATCCGCCCCCACTGCCGTTCGACCATGTCGTCGACGACCTGCTTGGTCACATTGAACAGACTGTTGAGATTGGTGTCGATGACGACGCGCCAGTCCTCGATCCCCATCTTGCGAAAAACCCCGTCACGGGTGATGCCCGCATTGTTGACGAGAACATCGATCGGGCCGAGTTGCTCGCGGACCTTGGCAAAGGCCTGGACCGTGGAATCCCAATCGGAAACGTTACCGACGGAAGCATGGAATTTATAGCCCAGGGCGGCCTGCTCATCGAGCCACTTGGCGTGATCCCGGCTGGGGCCGCAACCGGCCACCACGTTGAATCCTTCCTTGGCCAGACGCTGGCAAATCGACGTGCCGATCCCTCCCATGCCTCCGGTGACGTAAGCCAGTTTCCCGCTCATGAGAATCTCCTTTTGTTGATGCGCCTATGCGGCGCGTACCCTCACATAATGTCCCGGTGCGGGCTCAAGTGCTTTGTATTGACGATTGCCCAGCGTTGCCTTGGCGCGCACCTTGTCCCCGGAATGCGCAGCCAGCCAGCGCAGCCAGTCGGGCCACCAGCTGCCGGCATGCCGCGGCGCATCCCGCAGCCAGTCATCCGGATCGCTTGCCTCCCCGAGACGGTCCCCTTCATCATACGCCCAGTAGCCGCGGCGCCCGCGCGCGGGCGGGTTGACCACCCCGGCGATATGGCCGGATTCACCCAGCACGAAACGCGTGGGGCCGCCCAGCACACGACGCGACGCATAGGCCGAGGTCCAGGGCACGATGTGATCCTCGCGCGAAGCATAAAGGTATGCCGGCATGCGCAAGGCGCCCAGATCGATCGACTGCCCGCAGACCTGGACCGCGCCCGGCGTCTTGAGGCGGTTTTCCAGATAGGTATTGCGGAAATACCAGGCGAAGAACGGCCCCGGGAGATTGGTGCCATCGGCATTCCAGGCCAGCAGATCGAACGCGCGCGGGGCCTCCCCCAGCATGTAGCTGGAGGCCACATAATTCCAGACGAGTTCGGAGGGCCGCAGGAACGAGAACGTGGTGGCCAGTTCGCGCGCGGTCATCAGGCCGCCGCCGCCGAACTGCTGCTCGCGCGAACGCGCATGGCATTCATCCACGAAAACATCGAGAACGCCGGTGTCCTGGAAATCGAGGAACGTCGTCAGCAGAGTCAGCGCGGCCACCGGATCCTCGCCCCGCGCCCGGGCCAGAGCCAGGGCGCTCGCCAGCATGGTCCCGCCGACGCAGAATCCCAGGGCGTTGATCTGATCCTGGCCGCTGATGGCGCGCACTACCTCGATGGCGCGCAGGACGCCGTCCTGCATGTAGTCGTCCCAGCCCGCCTGATCGATGCCATCCTGGTCGGAAGGCAGCGGATTGCGCCACGAGACCATGTAGACGCTGAACCCGGCCTCGAGGGCATGGCGCACGAACGAATTGTCGGCCTGCAGATCGAGGATGTAGAACTTGTTGATGCACGGCGGCACCATGAGCAGCGGGCGCTCATGCACCTGGCGCGCCAGCGGACGATACTGAATCACCTGCATCAGCGGGTTCTGGAATACCACCGCACCCGGCGTGACGGCGATATTTTCCCCCAGGACGAACGCGGACTCGTCGGTCTGGCTGATGCGGCCTTTTTGTACATCCCCGAGCAGATTGCACATGCCATTGAACAGGGACTCGCCCTGCGTACGCTGTGCGGTCGCGAGGACCTCGGGATTGGTGACCAGGAAATTGGCCGGCGAGGTGGCCTCGATCCATTGCATGATCGCGAACTGCAGGCGCCGGCGCATGTCTCCGCCCAGGTTTGCAGCCTCGCCCAGGCGTTGGAGCGCGCGCGCGCAGATCAGGTAGGCATGTGCCGTAAACAGCCCGTGCGGGCTGTCGGCCCAGGCCGGCGAAGCGAACCGCCGGTCGTTGGGTGGGGCCAGTTCCCCCTGACGCGCCTGGTCGAACAGGGTCCGGCATTCATCCAGGAAATCGGCCTGTATCTGGGCGAGCCGAGCCGGAGAAATGCCATGCGACACCTGCCCCTGAAACTCGTTACGCTCAACCAATGTGTTCTCCCTGCCTGAATCCGGCCGCAGGGGGCCGTCTATTGATAAAGATCATCGCGATTCTCACAAATCGTGTCAATCGGGGTAATTCGCTAGTGCCATATTTGCATAGACTTACCAGATAGCACACCAGGAATCTTCTGAAAGAGCGGTATGGCCGGGCGAGGCAGTGCCGATGCGCGGCCATACCGCCCTTTCTCATGCCGGCCTCACGACCCCTTGCGGCACAACACAGATACATTTTGATGTTTATCAAAATGGAAAAAAGTTCACTTATTTACAATTCAGCAGCAGGATCGAAACACATACCCATAATCCCCTGCAGATTTTGAGGGATTTCGTCATGGCACTCACACGGCGTCAGTTGCTCACCGGTTGCTGGTCCAGTTCGACACCCGTCGGGCCATCTACCGCAAACGGCCAGCCATGGCGCCCCCACGCCAGCAGCACCTGTCTAGCCCGTCGCGGTATCGAATGCCGTGTGTGCGGCGAATCCTGTGATATTGGCGCCATCCGCTTCCGCCCCCAGCCCGGCAGGCCGGCATACCCGCATATCGATATCGAACTTTGCTCCCTTTGCGGGGATTGCCTGCCAGCCTGCCCGGTCGCGGCTCTGGTTCCGGAGGCGGCATGAGAATCGTCAGCCTGGTTTTACGCATCGCGCCACACAATCTGTCCGCTGCCGAAAGCGAGCTGGCCGCCATTCCGGGCGTGCAAGTGCATGCCTACGACGCAGCCACTCGCAAGCTCATCATCACCATCGAGGACGGCCCGGACTACAGCACTGCCGACTCTATCCTGGCCGTCCACAAAGTTCCGCACGTACTGTCGGCCACCCTGGTTTTCGAATACGGCGAAGACGACCCACCGTCCGCTGACCAACCGCCAACCCCCCACCGACCTCCGGCACAGGGAGCTCCATCATGTCATTGAACCGACGCGAATTCATCAAGACCAACGCAGTGGCCGCCGCGGCTGCGACTGTTGGCATGAACCTGCCAGCGACAGCCTTGGCGCAGGCAGGCAACTCTTTACAGGTCCGCTGGGACAAGGCGCCATGCCGTTTCTGTGGTACCGGCTGTTCCGTGCTGGTAGGCGTGCAGAATGATCGCGTCGTGGCCACTCAGGGCGACCCCGAAGCGCCGGTCAACCGCGGGTTGAACTGCATCAAGGGCTATTTCCTGTCCAAGATCATGTACGGCGCCGACCGCCTGACGCAGCCCATGCTGCGCAAGAAAAACGGCGCGTACGACAAGAACGGCGAGTTCACGCCGATCAGCTGGGACGAAGCCTTCGACATCATGGCGCAAAAGTGGAAAGAGGCGCTTGCCACCAGCGGCCCCGACTCCATCGCGATGTTTGGCTCTGGACAATGGACTATCTGGGAAGGCTATGCCGCCTCGAAGCTCTACAAGGCAGGCTTTCGCACCAACAACCTCGACCCCAACGCGCGCCACTGCATGGCGAGTGCGGTGGTGGGCTTCATGCGCACCTTTGGCATCGACGAGCCCATGGGCTGCTACGATGACATCGAACACGCCGATGCCTTCGTGCTGTGGGGCTCGAACATGGCCGAGATGCACCCCATCCTCTGGAGCCGCATCACCGACCGCCGCCTGACGCACCCTGGCAGCGAGGTCCATGTGCTGTCCACGTTCGAACACCGCAGCTTCGAACTGGCCGACAACGGCATGATCTTCGTGCCGCAGACCGATCTGGCCATCCTGAACTATCTGTGCAACTACCTGATCCAGAACGGCAAGGTCAACCACGAATTCGTCGAGCAGCACGTCAACTTCAAGATCGGCGCCACCGACATCGGCTACGGCCTGCGGCCCAACGATCCGCGCGAACAGTCGGCCACCGCCAACGGCTACCCCGGCGCCGACGGCAAGCCCAAGGGCGATCCCAATGCCGCCACGCCCGGCACCTTCGAGGAATTCGCTGAATTCGTCTCGACCTACACGCTGGACTACACCGCCAAGCTGTCGGGCGTGCCTGCGGAAAAACTGCAACGCATGGCCGAGCTGTACGCCGACCCCGACAAGAAAATCGTGTCGTTCTGGACGATGGGTTTCAACCAGCACACGCGCGGTTCGTGGGTCAACAACATGATCTACAACGTGCACCTGCTGACCGGCAAGATTTCCAAGCCCGGCTGTGGCCCGTTCTCGCTGACGGGCCAGCCGTCGGCCTGCGGCACCGCGCGCGAGGTAGGCACTTTCGCTCACCGCCTGCCGGCCGACATGGTGGTCGGCAACCCGGCGCACCGCAAGATCGCCGAAGACCTGTGGCAACTGCCGGAAGGCACCATCCCGGCCAAGGTGGGCCTGCACGCCGTGGCGCAGAGCCGCGCGCTGAAAGACGGCAAGCTCAAGTGCTACTGGACGTCCACCACCAACAACATGCAGGCCGGCCCGAACATCAACGATGAGATCTACCCCGGCTGGCGCAACCCCGAAGCCTTCGTGGTGGTGTCCGATCCCTACCCCACGGTATCGGCGCTGTCTGCCGACCTGATCCTGCCCACGGCCATGTGGGTCGAGAAAGAAGGCGCCTATGGCAACGCCGAGCGCCGCACCCAGTTCTGGCGCCAGCAGGTCAAGGCGCCGGGCGAATCGCGTTCCGACCTGTGGCAATACATGGAATTCGCCAAGCACTTCAAGGTGGAGGAAGTGTGGCCGGCCGAACTGCTCGACAAGAAACCCGAATACCGCGGCAAGACGCTTTATGACGTGCTGTACGCCAACGGCGAAGTCGACCGCTACCCGCTGGCCGACGTGGATGCCGTCAACAAGCACGCCATCACCGGCTACATGAACGACGAGTCGCAGCACTTTGGCTTTTATGTGCAGAAGGGCCTGTTCGAAGAATACGCAAAGTTCGGCCGCGGCCACGCCCACGATCTGGCCGACTTCGACATGTACCACCGGGCGCGCGGCCTGCGCTGGCCGGTCGTCGATGGCAAGGAAACGCTGTGGCGCTTCCGCGAAGGCTACGACCCCTACGTCAAGCAGGGCGAAGGCATCCGCTTTTACGGCAACAAGGACGGCAAGGCCAATATTTTCGCCCTGCCCTACCAGCCGCCCGCCGAAGTGCCCGACAAAGACTACGACCTGTGGCTGTGCACCGGACGCGTGCTGGAACACTGGCACACCGGCTCGATGACGCGGCGCGTGCCCGAACTGCACCGCGCGGTGCCGGAAGCCGTGCTGTTCATGCATCCCGACGACGCCAAGGAACGCGGGTTGCAACGCGGCATGCAATGCAGGATCGCGTCGCGGCGCGGCGAGGTGTTCGCCAGCCTGGAGACACGCGGCCGCAACAAGCCGCCTCGCGGACTGGTGTACATGCCGTTCTTCGATGAAGGGCGTCTGATCAACAAGCTGACGCTGGATGCAACCTGTCCGCTCTCGAAGGAAACAGACTTCAAGAAATGTGCCGTCAAGGTGCTGAAAGCCTGAGGCCGGACCGTTCCATTGCATCCCGCAGATAAGCCATGACAGACTCCGCCCCCACCAAACCATCAGGCCGCCGCCAGTTCCTGCAGCAGTCGGCGGCCGCCGTTGGAGGCGCCTGCGCCATCGCGCTGGGTCTGGGTCTGTACGCGAGGCAGGCAGGTTCGCTGCCGGCCACGGCTTTGCGGCCGCCCGGCGCTCTGCCTGAAGCAGACTTCCTGGCGGCCTGCGTGCGCTGCGGACTGTGTGTGCGCGCCTGCCCTTACGACACGCTGAAACTGGCCCCCCTGGGTGAGCCCATACCTTCCGGCACGCCTTATTTCGACGCCCGCAGCGTGCCCTGTGAAATGTGCGAGGACATCCCCTGCGTACCAGCCTGCCCCACCGGCGCGCTGGACCACGGCCTGACCCGCATCGAAGACGCGCGCATGGGTCTGGCGGTGCTCATCGACCAGGAATC
>JBEBRQ010000068.1:0-6981 GCA_040394755.1 Castellaniella defragrans
AACGCATCCACCGCACCAACCTGATCGGCATGGGCGTGCTGCCGCTGGAATTCAAACCGGGCGTCAACCGCAGCACGCTGGCGCTGGACGGCACCGAAACCTACGACGTGGTGGGCCAACGCCGGCCGCGCGCCGACCTGACGCTGGTGGTGCATCGCCGCGACGGGCAAACCGTGGAAGTCCCCGTGACCTGCCGCCTGGATACCGCCGAAGAAGTCTCCATCTACGAGGCGGGTGGCGTATTGCAGCGTTTCGCGCAGGACTTCCTCGAGGCCGAATCGGCCGGCGCGGCCCGTCATGCGGGTTGATCGGTCACATTGACAGTTTCCAGGACGGCACCATGGCTCATGCACCTCAAATCAGGATTCCCGCCACCTATATGCGCGGAGGCACCAGCAAAGGCGTGTTCTTCAAGCTGACGGACCTGCCCCGCGAGGCCCAGGTTCCCGGCCCCGACCGCGACGCGCTGCTGCTGCGCGTGATCGGCAGCCCCGACCCTTATGGCAAACAGATCGACGGCATGGGCGGGGCTACTTCCAGTACCAGCAAGACCGTCATCCTGTCCAAAAGCTCGCGGCCCGATCACGACGTCGATTATCTGTTCGGCCAGGTTTCCATCGACCAGGCTTTCGTCGACTGGAGCGGCAACTGCGGCAACCTGTCGGCCGCCGTGGGGCCTTTCGCCATTGCCAATGGCCTGGTCGACGCGGGGCGCGTGCCCGCCAACGGCGTGGCCGTGGTGCGCATCTGGCAGGCCAATATCGGCAAGACCATCGTCGCCCACGTGCCCATCACCGATGGCGCGGTGCAGGAAACGGGCGACTTCGAACTCGATGGCGTCACCTTCCCGGCCGCCGAAGTGCGCATCGAGTTCCTGGACCCGGCCGAAGAAGGCGAAGAGGGCGGCGCGATGTTTCCCACCGGCAATCTGGTCGACGACCTGGAAGTACCGGGCGTGGGCACGTTCAAGGCCACTTTCATCAACGCCGGTATTCCCACCATCTTTTTGCAGGCCCAGGCGCTGGGCTACACAGGCACCGAGTTGCAGGACGACATCAACGGCGATGCGGCCGCGCTGGCCCGTTTCGAAACCATCCGCGCCCATGGCGCCGTGCGCATGGGCCTGATCGACGCGCCGGAGCAGGCCGCCGGGCGCCAGCACACGCCCAAGGTCGCTTTCGTGGCGCCGCCGGCCGACTATGTGGCTTCCAGCGGCAAGCGTATCGCCGCGGGCGACATCGACTTGCTGGTGCGCGCCTTGTCCATGGGAAAACTGCATCACGCCATGATGGGCACGGCATCGGTGGCCATCGCCACGGCCGCGGCGGTGCCGGGCACACTGGTCAACCTGGCTGCGGGCGGCGGCGAGCGCGACGGCGTGCGTTTCGGACATCCGTCAGGCACGCTGCGCGTGGGCGCGCAGGCGCGTCAGGTCGATGGCGTCTGGACCGTCACCAAGGCCATCATGTCGCGCAGCGCGCGCGTGCTGATGGAAGGACGCGTGTGCGTGCCCTGGGCGCCCCGGGTGTCGTAGGCAGGTCGCATCCGGTTCCCGTGGCCAAGGCCTTTGATGGGCGGCGCCCAGCGCCGCCCATCGCGGCTTATTTGCGCTTTTCGATGGGGAGGAACTTCTGGTCCTCGGGGCCGACGTAGTTGGCCGTCGGGCGGATGATCTTGTTGTCGATGCGCTGTTCGAGGATGTGCGCCGACCAGCCGGCAGTGCGCGCGATGACGAACAGCGGCGTGAACATGGCGGTGGGCACGCCCATCATGTGGTAGGACACGGCCGAGAACCAGTCCAGGTTCGGGAACATGCGCTTGACCTCCCACATCACGGATTCCAGGCGCTCGGCGATGTCGTACATCTTGGTCGAACCGGCCTTTTTGGAGAGCTTCTGGGCCACGGATTTGATGACCTTGTTGCGCGGGTCGGAAACCGTGTAGACCGGGTGCCCGAAACCGATGATGACCTCTTTGGCCTCGACGCGGCGGCGGATGTCGGCCTCGGCCTCGTCGGGATTGTCGTAGCGTTTCTGGATTTCGAAGGCGACCTCGTTGGCGCCGCCGTGCTTGGGGCCGCGCAGCGCGCCGATCGCGCCGGTGATGGACGAATAGATGTCCGAACCCGTGCCGGCGATCACCCGGCCGGTGAAGGTCGAGGCGTTGAACTCGTGCTCAGCGTACAGGATCAGCGAGGTGTGCATGGCGCGCACCCAGTCCTGACTGGGCGTCTCGCCGTGCAGCAGGTGCAGGAAGTGCCCGCCGATGCTGTCGTCGTCGGTCTGGACGTCGATGATGCGGCCGTTATGGCTGTAGTGGTACCAGTACAGCAGGGCCGAACCCAGGCTCGCCATCAGGCGGTCGGCGATGTCGCGCGCGTCGGCAAGGTTGTGATCGTCTTTTTCAGGCAGCACGCAGCCCAGCACCGAGGCGGCCGTGCGCATCACGTCCATCGGATGACTGGCGGCGGGCAGGGCCTCGAGGGCGGCCTGAACCTGGGCGGGCAGGCCGCGCAGGCGGCGCAGTTTTTCCTTGTAGGCCTTGAGCTCGGCCTTGGTCGGTAGCTTGCCGTGGATCAGCAGGTGGGCGACTTCCTCGAATTCGCAGGTCTCGGCGATGTCCAGGATATCGTAGCCGCGGTAGTGCAGGTCGTTGCCGCTGCGGCCCACAGTGCAGAGCGCGGTGTTGCCTGCGACGACACCCGAGAGCGCGACGGATTTCTTGGGTTTGGGGCCCGCGGCGGCGGGCTCGGCGGGCGTTTTGGCAGTGGTCTTGGATTTTGTGGCCATAAGAATCTCCTGGTTGACTTATCGGGCCTTGCCCTGTTGGAACAGGGCGTCGAGCTGTGCTTCCAATCGATGATATCCAATGCGGTCGTACAGTTCCTCGCGGGTCTGCATCATGTCGATGACGTTGCGCTGGTGCCCGTCGCGGCGGATGGCCGTGTAGACGGCCTCGGCCGCCTTGTTCATGGCGCGGAAGGCCGACAGGGGGTAGAGCACCATGCCCACGCCGGCGCCGGCGAGGTCCTGGACGGAGAACAGCGGCGTCTGGCCGAATTCGGTGATGTTGGCGAGGACGGGGACCGCGAGGGCCTGCGTGAATCGCGCGTAGGTTTCGAGATCGTAGGAGGCCTCGGCGAAGATCGCGTCGGCGCCGGCCTCGACGCAAGCCTGCGCGCGCTCGAGCGCCGCGTCCACCCCGTCGACCGCGATCGCGTCGGTGCGCGCGATGATGTAGAAGTCATTGTCGGTGCGCGCGTCCACGGCGGCCTTGACGCGGTCGGCCATCTCGTCGACGCTGACGATTTCCTTGCCGGGGCGGTGCCCGCAGCGCTTGGCCCCCACCTGGTCCTCGATGTGGCAGCCGGCGGCGCCGAACTTGACCAGGGACTTGATGGTGCGGGCGATGTTCAGCGCCGAGGGGCCAAAACCCGTGTCGATGTCCACCAGCAGCGGCGTGTCGCACACATCGGTGATGCGGCGGATGTCGGTGAGCACGTCATCGAGCGTGTTGATCCCCAGATCGGGCACACCCAGCGAGCCGGCGGCGACGCCGCCGCCCGACAGATAGATGGCGCGATAGCCCGCGCGTTGCGCAAGCAGGGCGTGGTTGGCGTTGATGGCGCCGATGATTTGCAGGGGGGATTCGTCTTTGAGGGCCTGGCGAAAGCGCATGCCAGGGGAGGCGGGTCGGGTCATGAGGAGGCTCCTGTGCGCACCCGGCGCCTGTCGTTGCCGGGATATTTGGCCTTGGCGCCCCATGCCCGCCAGACGTAGCGGCTGGCGGGCATGGGGGGATACTTCATTTCAGCAGATCGGCGACACCGTCGCGTTCCTCGAGGAGCTCTTGGAGGGTGAAGTCCATGCGCTCGCGCGAGAAGGCGTCGATCTCCAGACCCTCGACGCGGGTGTATTCGCCGTTGGCCGTGGTCACCGGCACGCCGTAGATGATGCCTTCGGGGATGCCGTAGGAGCCATCGGAAGGAATGCCCATGGTGACCCACTTGCCATTGGAGCCCAGGACCCAGTCGCGGATGTGGTCGATGGCGGCATTGGCCGCGGAAGCGGCCGAGGACAGACCGCGCGCCTCGATGATGGCGGCGCCGCGCTTGCCCACGGTCGGGATGAAGGTGTCGCGGATCCAGGCCTGGTCGTTGATCAGCGTTTGCGCCGGCTGACCGCCGATGGTGGCGAAGCGCGTGTCCGGGTACATGGTGGGCGAGTGATTGCCCCACACGATCAGCTTTTCGATACCGGCCACGGCCTTGCCGGTCTTGGCGGCGATCTGCGAGAGCGCGCGGTTGTGGTCCAGGCGCAGCATGGCGGTGAAGTTTTTGGCCGGCAGATCGGGGGCGGACTTCATGGCGATGTAGGCGTTGGTATTGGCGGGGTTGCCGACGACCAGGACCTTGACGTTGCGGCTGGCGACGTCATTGAGCGCCTTGCCCTGGGCGGTGAAGATCTGCGCGTTGACCTGCAGCAGGTCCTTGCGTTCCATGCCTTTGCTGCGGGGGCGGGCGCCGACCAGCAGCGCCACGTCGACGTTCTTGAAGGCCTCGCGCGGATCGCTGTGGGCGCTCATGCCGGCCAGCAAGGGGAAGGCGCAGTCTTCGAGTTCCATCATCACGCCCTTGAGGGCCTGCTGGGCCTTTTCGTCGGGAATTTCCAGCAGTTGCAGGATGACGGGCTGGTCCTTGCCCAGCATTTCTCCGGAAGCGATGCGAAACAACAGGGCATAGCCGATCTGGCCGGCCGCGCCGGTGACGGCCACGCGCATGGCGGGTTTGGACATAAGAATCTCCGAGGGGATGAATGGCGGAAATGAGGATTCGAGTTAACGGAAAAGATTAGTTTATTCCAACTCGTGCGTCAAGAATCTTATATCTTATATAAGACACAAGAGTATTAGACAGAAGACACGTCCTCATGCGACAATAAAAAAGTTTCGTTTTGCAGCATGGCCGCCACCGCAGGCCCCCTCTCCATGTCCGATTCATCCCCGACCGACCGAGTCCACGAGCTGGGCCGCGCCAACAGCGCCGCCTTCAGCCCGTTGTACCAGCAGATCAAGGGCCTGATCCTTCAGGGGCTGGATCGGGGCGAATGGAAGCCCGGCGAGGCCATCCCCAGCGAGTTCGAGCTCGCCGCCCGTTTCCAGGTCAGCCAGGGCACGGTGCGCAAGGCCATCGACGAACTGGCGGCCGACAATCTCGTGATCCGCCGCCAGGGCAAGGGCACCTTCGTGGCCACCCATAACGAGGCCAAGGTCCGCTACCGGTTCCTGCGCCTGGCGTCCGACGACGGCCAGCAGGCCGTGCCCACCAGCCAGATACTGGATTGCCGCCGCGCCAAGGCGCCCGCCGATGTGGCGCAGGCGCTGGACCTGCGCGCCGGCGATGTCGTGGTCAATATGCGCCGCGTGCTGTCCTTCGACGATATTCCCACCATTCTCGACGATATCTGGCTGCCGGGCGGGGCCTTCAAGGGCCTGACGATGGAGTCCCTGACGCGCTACCGGGGGCCGGTCTACGCCTTGTTCGAGACCGAATTCGGCGTGAGCATGGTCCGCGCCGAGGAAAAATTGCGGGCCGTGGCCGCCAGCGCCGCGCAGGCCGAGTGGCTGCGGGTCGCGGTGGGCAGCCCCCTGCTGCAGGTCGAGCGCGTGTCCTACACTTTCGGCGATCGGCCCATGGAACTGCGCCGGGGCCACTACCTGACCGAGCGCTATCATTACCGGAACAGTTTGAATTGAATTCTGGATGGGCGAAAATGCCTGTTTCGAGGATACGCACCATGACATTGTTTAATCAAAGAGGCCATCATGTCTGAACCCGCCATAAAGCCGCGTCCGCAGTTCCGGAACCTGGGCTTGAACGATCTGCTGAGCTATCGGCAACCCCCGGCCGCCAAGTCCTCCATTCTGCATCGCATCAGCGGGGCGCTGCTGTTCCTCGCGCTGCCCATCGTGCTCGTGCCGCTGTTTGCGCAAAGCGTCCAGTCCCCGGCGACTTTCGCCGCCATGCAGTCCTGGGTGGCGCATCCCTTCTGTAAGATCGTCCTGCTGGTCCTGATGTGGGGTTATTTCCATCACTTCTGCGCGGGTATTCGCTACCTGCTGCTGGACCTGCACATCGGCAACGCCCGCGAGCCCTCCCAGCGTTCGGGTGCCCTGGTGCTGGGCGTCGGCCTCGCGCTGACCGTCGTGTTCGGTTTGAAACTGTTTGGAGTCTGGTAATGGCCCACCAAGAACGCATTGGCCGCAAGCGCCTGGTTGTCGGCGCCCACTACGGTACGCGGGATTTCATCGTTCAGCGCGCGACCGCCGTCATCATGGCGCTCTACACCCTGGCCCTGGTGCTGTACGCCGTATTCGTCCCCAGCCTGAATTTCGAGTCCTGGCGCGCTTTCTTTTCGTTCACCGTCGGGGTCCTGCCGCTGGGCCAGCTCCTGGCGACGGTCGCCTTCTTCTCGCTTGCCTGGCATGCCTGGGTGGGTGTGCGCGACATCTGGATGGACTACGCCCATCCCGACGGATTGCGCTTGCTCCTGCAGGTGCTGACCATCGTGTGGCTGATGGCCGCGGTGGTTTTCTTTGCTCAAATTCTCTGGAGTCTATAACCGTGGCCGCTGTCAAGACATCTATCCCGCGCCGCCAGTTCGATGTGGTGGTGGTCGGTGCCGGCGGGGCCGGCATGCGCTGTTCCCTGCAGCTCGCGCAGGCGGGGCTGTCGGTGGCCGTGCTGACCAAGGTCTTTCCGACGCGCTCGCACACAGTGGCCGCGCAAGGCGGCGTGAGCGCCTCGCTGGGCAACATGAGCGAGGACAACTGGCTCTGGCACATGTACGACACGGTCAAGGGCTCGGACTGGCTCGGCGACCAGGACTCGATCGAGTTCATGGTGCGCGAGGCGCCCAATGCCGTCTACGAGCTCGAGCACTTCGGCATGCCGTTCGATCGCAACGCCGACGGCACCATCTA
>JBEBRQ010000069.1:0-6965 GCA_040394755.1 Castellaniella defragrans
GCGGCGCCCTTACAAGGCGTAGGTCGGGGGTTCGAACCCCTCAGCACCCACCATAAAGGCACCTGAATCATCAGGTGCTTTTCTTTTCCGGGTCCGGGCCAGCGTGCCCTACAATTCCCGCATGAACCCGCAACCACCCCATGTTCCGTCCCTGCTCTGCGGCCTGGACGAACTCGCCCGCTTCGACGAAATCATCGATGTGCGCACGCCCGCCGAATACGAGGACGACCACATCCCGGGCGCGATCAACGCCCCCGTGCTCGACAACGCGCAGCGCGTGACCATCGGCACCATGTACGCCCAGGAATCCCCATTCAAGGCCACGCGGCTGGGCGCGGCGCTGGTGGCGCGCAACATCGCGCACCACCTCGAAACCCTTTTCGCCGACCGGCCCCGGACCTGGCGTCCCCTGATCTACTGCTGGCGCGGCGGCAAGCGCTCGGGCGCCATGACCGCCTGGTTCAACCTCATCGGCTGGAAAGCGCGGCAACTGAATGGCGGCTACAAGACCTACCGGCGCCACGTATTGCAGCGCCTGGAGGCCATCCCCCAGGACCTGGACTTCATCGTGCTTGCCGGCCCGACCGGCTCGGGCAAGACGCGCCTGCTGCACGCGCTCGGCCAGGCCGGCGCCCAGACGCTCGATCTCGAAGCCCTGTCGGAGCATCGCGGCTCGCTGCTGGGCGCCATGCCGGGCCTGCCGCAACCGTCGCAGCGCAGCTTTGAATCGGCCCTGCTGCAAGCCCTCGCGCCGCTCGATCCGGCGCAACCCGTATTCGTCGAAGCCGAAAGCCCGCGGATCGGCCGCATCAGCCTGCCCACAAGCCTTCTCGCCCGCATGCATACCGGACGCTGTGTGCGCGTGAGCGCCAGTCTGGAACACCGTCTGGCCTTCCTGCTGCAAGACTACGCGCATCTGTTCGACGACCGCGAAGCATTCAAGCAAACCCTGGAGCGCTTCATCGGCCTGCACAGCCGCGCCACCATCGAGGCCTGGCAGGCTCTGGTCGATGCCGACCGCCGCGACACGCTCTTTCGCGAGCTGGTCGAGCAACATTACGACCCCGCCTACCGGCGCAGCAGCGGACGCCACTACGCCGGTCTCGAACACGCCCCCGTCTTTGTCTACGACCCAACCGCGACCGGCGCCCCGGACCAGGCTCTCGACTGCCTGCGCCTGGCCGGGCTGCCCCCCCATCCACAGGAAACTCCATCGTGAACACCCCCGCCATCCCACGGCTGACCTCACTGTCCCACGGCGGCGGCTGCGGCTGCAAGATCGCCCCCGACGTTCTGGCGCGCCTGATGCGCAACACCCTGCCGTCCGGCTCTTTCCCCGAACTGCTGGTGGGCACCGAGACCTCCGACGATGCGGCGGTCTACCGCCTCAATGACGAGCAGGCCCTGATCGCCACCACCGATTTCTTCATGCCGATCGTCGATGACCCCTACGATTTCGGCCGCATCGCCGCCACCAACGCGCTGTCGGACATCTACGCGATGGGCGGGCGGCCCATCCTCGCCCTGGCTCTGGTCGGCATGCCCATCAACGTCCTGCCGCACGAAATCATCGCCCGCATCCTGGAAGGCGGCGCCTCGGTCTGCGCGGCTGCGGGCATTCCCATCGCCGGCGGCCATTCCATCGATTCCGTCGAACCCATCTACGGCCTGGCCGCCCTGGGCATCGCCCATCCGGCGCACATCAAACGCAACAACACCGCCCGCGCGGGCGACGTCCTCGTTCTCGGCAAACCTCTGGGCGTGGGCATCCTGTCGGCCGCCCTCAAACAGGAACGGCTGGATGCGGCGGGCTATCGAGCCATGATCGACGCCACCACCCGCCTGAACACGCCGGGCACGGCGCTCGCCGCCCTGCCCGGCGTCCACGCCATGACCGACGTCACCGGATTCGGCCTGCTGGGCCATACCCTCGAGCTGTGCCGGGGCGCAGGCCTGCGCGCCCACATCCGCTATGCCGACCTGCCGTGGCTGGCCGGTGTGCAGACGCTCGCGCAGGCAGGCGTCCGCACCGGCGCCTCGGGCCGCAACTGGCACGCCTGCCAGGAAGCAGCCACCCTCGATCCCGGTCTGCCCGATAGCGCGCAAACGCTCTTGTGCGATCCGCAGACCTCCGGCGGCCTGCTGGTCGCCTGCACCCCCGAAACGGTCGACGCAGTCCTGGCCATGCTCCACGCGGCGGGCTTCGACGCCGCGGCCCCGATCGGGCATCTGGCCGCCGGCGCAGCCGGGGTGAGCGTGGCCTGAGTCTCGCAGCCGGCGCCGCACAGCCGTACACTTGAAATCCACGCAACCGCATCGGAGCCCGCTCATGGCCGATCCCCTGATCATCGCCCAAAACACCAGCACACAGGTCGCGCTCCTGCCGCAATACGCCAACCGGCACGGCTGCATCACCGGCGCGACCGGCACCGGCAAGACCATCACCCTGCAAGTGCTGGCGGAGTCATTCTCGCGCATCGGCACGCCCGTGTTCATGGCCGACGTCAAAGGAGATCTGACGGGAATCTCGCAAGCGGGCACCGGCTCGCCGAAACTCATGGCGCGGCTGCAGGAACTCGGCCTGCCCGAGCCCGCCTGGGGCGCCTGCCCCACGACCCTGTGGGATATTTTCGGCGAACAGGGCCATGCCGTGCGCGCCACGGTCTCCGACCTCGGTCCCCTGCTGCTCGCGCGCATGATGGACCTCAACGACACCCAGGAAGGCATCCTCACCCTGGTGTTCCGCGTGGCCGACGACGAGGGCCAATTGATCCTCGACCTCAAGGACCTGCGCGCCATGCTCCAGAACGTGGCCGACCGCGCCGCCGAGCTGCGCACACGCTACGGCAATATCTCGGCAGCGTCGGTCGGCGCCATCCAGCGCGCCTTGCTGCGGCTGGAATCCGAAGGCGCGGCGCAATTCTTCGGCGAGCCCATGCTCGATGTCTTCGACTGGATGCGCACCGACGCGCAGGGCCGCGGCATGGTGAACATCCTCGCGGCCGACAGGCTCATGCAATCGCCGCGCCTGTACGCGGTCTTTCTGCTGTGGATGCTGAGCGACCTCTACGAGCACCTGCCGGAAACCGGGGACGCGGAAAAGCCCCGGCTGGTTTTTTTCTTCGATGAGGCGCATCTGCTGTTCAAGGACGCGCCCAAGGCCCTGCTCGACAAAATCGAACAGGTCGTGCGCCTGATCCGCTCCAAGGGCGTCGGCATCTATTTCGTCACGCAAAACCCGCTGGATATTCCCGACACCGTGCTGGGGCAACTGGGCAACCGCGTGCAGCACGCCCTGCGGGCCTTCACGCCACGCGACCAAAAGGCCGTCAAGGCCGCGGCCCAGACCATGCGGCCCAAACCCGGGCTCGACATCGAGCGCGCCATCACCGAGCTGGGCGTGGGCGAGGCCTTGATATCGGTCCTCGACGCCGGCGGCCGTCCCACCCCCACCGAACGCGTCTGGCTGCATGCGCCGGGCAGCCGCATCGGCCCGGTGACCGACACCGAGCGCCGAGCCCTGATAACCGCCTCGACGCTGGCCGGCAAATACGATCGCACCATCGACCGCGAATCCGCCTACGAGGTCCTGATGGCACGCGCCCGGCAAGACGCCCCGGCAACCAAAGCCGCAACCGCCACGCCCCCCGCCGCGCAGGGCCAGGACGAGGGCCTGATGGGCGCGATGGGCGATTTCCTGTTCGGCTCGACAGGGCCGCGCGGCGGCCGGCGCGACGGCGTAGTCCAGTCCGCCGTCAAAGGCGCCGTGCGTCAGGCGGCCACCCAACTCGTCCGCGGCCTGCTGGGTTCACTGGTCGGACGCCGCCGCTAGTGTCCGTCCAATCGAATCTGGATGACCGGCAATCCAGAGAAGGCACGCGGCCTTGCGATGGCAAGGCCGCGCCACGACACCGCATGGACGATGCCGATATCCCCCTGCGTCAGGCCTATCTGGATGCCGATTACACAGTCCTGGCCAATCCGCCATTCACCCTGCGCATCGGCGAAACCAGCGCGGAACTGATCCGCCTGTACGCGCGCCTGAATTGCGAACGCTGCATCTACCTAAGCGCCTGCAACCCGCGCAGCCGCATCCTGCGACCGGCGGCCAATGCCCGCCGCACGCGGGCGCTGACTGCCGCCCTGGCGCGCGGCGGCTGGAACCCCATCGCCGGCGAAGGCCGCGATCCCCGGGGCCGCTGGCCCGCCGAGCAAAGCCTGCTGGTGCCGGGCCTGCGCATTCCCGAAGCGCTCGCGCTGGCGCGGCGCTTCGGCCAGAACGCTTTCGTGGCCGCCGATCATCATGGCATCCCGGAACTGGTCTGGGTTCCCCGCCCGGGAGCCGGAATGCACACTTGAGACGCACGCCGGCAGTCTGCTAAGTTAAGTTGTCCAATCGCGTCCGGGAGAGCCGCCATGCAACGATTCTTCACCCGCCATACCGCTTTCCACGCAGTCCTCGGATTGACGATCCTCTGCGCCCTGCTGGCGCTGACGCACGGCAGCGGATGGTGGCTGCCCTGCGCCCTGTTCCTCGCGCTGACCATACTCGGCATCTGCGACATGAACCAGACGCGCCACGCCATCCGGCGCAACTATCCCGTCATCGGCAACCTGCGCTTCCTGTTCGAATTCATCCGGCCCGAGATCCGCCAATACTTTTTCGAAGACGACACCCACCAGTTGCCTTTCTCACGCGTCGACCGCTCGCTGGTCTACCAACGCGCCAAGCAGGCCATGGACCAGCGCCCCTTCGGCACCCAGAGCGACGTCTACCAGAACGGCTACGAATGGATCAACCACGCCATGACGCCCACGCACATCACCGACCACGATTTCCGCATCACGGTCGGCGGCCCGGACTGCGCGCGGCCTGTCTCGCTATCGGTATTCAACATCTCGGCCATGAGCTTCGGCGCCCTGTCGGCCAATGCCGTGATGGCCCTCAACAAAGGCGCTGCCCTGGGAAATTTCGCCCACGACACCGGCGAAGGCGGCGTCAGCCGCTACCACCTCGAACACGGCGGCGACCTGATCTGGAACATCGGTTCGGGCTACTTCGGATGCCGCGACGCGGACGGCCATTTTTCCGAGGAACGCTTTGCCGAGATGGCCCGGCGCGACAACATCCGCATGATCGAACTCAAGCTGTCCCAAGGGGCCAAACCCGGCCACGGCGGCATCCTGCCCGCCCCCAAGGTGACGGCCGAAATCGCCGCCGCACGCGGCGTCCCCAAAGGCAAGGACTGCATCTCGCCCTCGAGCCACAGCGCCTTCAAGACCCCCATCGAAATGATGCGCTTCATCGCCCGCCTGCGCGAACTGTCCGGCGGCAAGCCGGTAGGCTTCAAACTGTGCATCGGCCATCCCTGGGAGTGGTTCGCCATCGCCAAGGCCATGCTGGTCACCGGAATCACCCCGGACTTCATCGTTGTCGACGGCGCCGAAGGCGGCACCGGCGCGGCGCCCATCGAATTCGTGGACCACGTCGGCACGCCGCTGCGCGAGGGACTGCGCCTGGTGCACAACACCCTGGTCGGCATCGGACTGCGCGAGCGGGTCAGACTGGGCGCCTCCGGCAAAGTCATCAGCGCCTTCGACATGGCGCGGATCATGGCCCTGGGCGCGGACTGGTGCAACAGCGCGCGCGCCTATATGTTCGCCATCGGCTGCATCCAGGCCCAGACCTGCCACACCGGATACTGCCCGACCGGCGTCACCACCCAGGATCCCGAACGCCAGAAAGCCCTCGTCGTCGCCGACAAGTCCCTGCGGGTCAAGAATTTCCACGCAAACACCCTCAGGGCGCTGGGCGAATTGCTGTGCGCGGCCGGCCTGCGGCACCCCGGCGAGCTGCGCCCGCACCACATCGCACGACGCATCGCCAACAACGAAATCCGCGTGCTCTCCGCCCTGTTCCCCGACATGGAGAAAGGCGCGCTGCTGGCGGGCCGGTACCCGAACACGATCTTCCGCACGGTCTGGCCCATGGCGCAGGCCGAATCCTTCGAACCCCTCTACAGCCTCAGCGCCGCCTTATCGGAACATGCCCGCCAGGAAATCCCGCCTTCCGAAAAGCAGCCTTGACTCATCAGATAGCAGAGTCCTGCCGGAAGCTTCACATCTGCTTAAATTTTTAGGTATTTACCCTGAATTGCCAGACCGCCGACCATTTCCTATACTGAATTCGCTACCCGATGGTAGCGCCTAGCCACCTTCACGGGTGACTACATGACACCGCCTCAATGCGGTGTTACTGCCACACCGGCAGTAGGGCCCCGCCAAAAGGCGGGGCCTTTTCGTTGAGCCGCCCACACAGCAAATCCTCACCCAGCCGACTCAACGGCCCGCCAGCACGTGGACGGTCGCAAATCCGGCACCCGTCATCACCAGCGAACCCGCGACATGAGCCACGATCGTCCCGAAGGCCCAGGCCAGGCGCCCCTCCTGCAAAAGCACCCAGATCTCGGCCGAGAACGTGGAAAACGTCGTCAATGCCCCGCAGAATCCCGTGATGATGAACAGGCGCCAGGCCACGCTGATCCCCTCATGGCCCGCGAACCAGGCGATCGCAAGACCAATGATGTAGCCGCCCACCATATTTGCAATCCAGGTGCCCGGCGGCAATGTCGGGAACAAATGATTCAGGCGCAGGCTCAGCCCCCAACGCAGCCAGGCGCCCAACACGGCGCCCATGGCAATGGCGAACATGGATTTCAGCATGATGAAGTCCCCAGAAACCAAGAAATCGCGTCCCGCACGCAGACGCCCGGGCATGGTAGCACTCGGGCATGCCGATCGCTGCGACAGCCTTTGCGGAAGGCTGGCGGAGGCGTGCCGCGTGCTGTCTCGTGCTTGCGAGGTATCCGAAACCTTGCTAGAATTTCGTGCTTTGGCGCATTAGCTCAGCTGGTTAGAGCGACGGAATCATAATCCGCAGGTCCCCTGTTCGAATCAGGGATGCG
>JBEBRQ010000070.1:0-5845 GCA_040394755.1 Castellaniella defragrans
GCTTCCCGTTCCTGGCCAACGGCCGCGCCCGCGCGCTGGGCGACACCACCGGCTTTGCCAAGGTGATCGCCGATGCCAAGACCGACGAGGTCCTGGGCGTGCACATCGTGGGCCCGATGGCCTCGGAACTGATCTCGGAAGCCGTGACCATCATGGAATTCCGCGGCGCCGCCGAAGACATCGCCCGCATCTGCCACGCGCACCCGACGCTGTCGGAAGCCGTGAAGGAAGCCGCCCTGGCCGTCGACAAGCGCGCCTTGAACTTCTGATCCGCCACGCTGCGGCTCTGCCAAAGGGGGCGGGTTTTCGGACCCGCCCTTTTTTTCTTTTGCCTGTGCCATCTCCATGAACGTCCGCGAATACTACGAACACGCCCTGGCCGAACGCGGCTACAAGCCCGACGAAGCCCAGAAGAAGGCGATCGACCGGCTGCAGCGCTATTATGACGAGTGGGTCAAGTTCAAGGCGATGCGCTCGAACGCCCTGAAGAAGCTGCTGAACCGCCCCGATGTGCCGCGTGGCGTCTATCTGTGGGGCGGGGTGGGGCGCGGCAAGAGCTTCCTGATGGACGCCTTCTACGCCACCGTGCCGGTGGTGCGCAAGACGCGCCTGCACTTCCACGAGTTCATGCGCGGCGTGCATCGCGAGCTGGAAGAAGTGAAGGGCATGCAGGACCCGCTGGACGAGGTCGCCAAGCGCGTGGCCAAGCGCTACCGCCTGATCTGTTTCGACGAGTTCCACGTGTCGGACGTGGCGGACGCGATGATCCTGCACCGCCTGCTGTTCAAGCTGTTCGAGTACGGCACCTCGTTCGTGATGACCTCCAACTACGAGCCGTCGACGCTGTATCCCGACGGCCTGCACCGCGACCGCGTGCTGCCGGCGATCGAGCTGATCCAGGCGCGCATGGACGTGATGAATGTGGACGCCGGCGTCGACTATCGCCGCCGCTCGCTGGAGCAGGTGCAGTGCTACCACACGCCGCTGGACGAGCATGCGCAGCAGGCGTTGCAGCGGGCCTTCGACAGCCTGGCCGATACGCCGCCGCAGGAGCCGCTGCTGCATATCGAGCATCGCGAAATCCGCGCGCTGGCGCTGGCTGGTTCGGTAGTGTGGTTCGACTTCGCCACGCTTTGCGGCGGTCCGCGTTCGCAGAACGACTACCTGGAACTGGCCAACCGCTTCCATGCGGTGATCCTGTCCGGCGTGCCGCGCATGGGTCCGCGCCAGGCTTCCGAGGCGCGCCGTTTCACCTGGCTGATCGACGTCTTCTACGACCATCGCGTCAAGCTGATCATGTCGGCCGAATGCGAGCCGGAAGAGATCTACACCGAGGGCGCGCTCGCCAACGAGTTCCATCGCACGGTATCGCGCATCCTGGAAATGCAGTCGCGCGAATACCTCGAGTCGGAACGCCGCCTGACCGCAACGTTGTAGTTATGCCGCAAGCGCCGGAGAGAGGGCGGCGCATTCGCACGACAGTTAATGCCGGTGAAAGTCGTTGTTGACTACGGTCTGCAAGTGACAAGTTTCATGCCGCATCCTCGCTCGTGTCTTCATCGCCTCTTTCTTCTTCAAGTCATTGTGACGATGGCGCCACCTCTCAGGCGGAGAGCCTTTATCGAGAACATCGGTCGTGGTTGCTTGGCTGGCTGCGTCGCAAGCTGCGATGCGCGCAGCATTCCGAAGACCTCGCGCAGGATGTGTTTGTTCGTGTCATCCTGCGCCGCAAGGCGGTGCGTGTTGGCGATGCCCGGGCTTTGTTGACCGTCATCGCCAAGGGGCTGGTGATCGATCATCAACGCCACGCGGCGCTGGAACACGCCTATCAGGCCTATCTGGCCACGATTCCCGAATCCTATGCGCCGTCGCCCGAGGTTCAGGCCGAGCAGATGCAGGCCCTGACGCAATTGGACGGATTGCTCGACAGCCTGCCGCCGAAGGCGCGTTCTGCCTTCCTGTTGTCGCAACTGGACGGACTGACGTATCCCGAAATCGCGCGGCGGCTGGGCGTCTCTCCCAGTTCCGTGCAGCAATACATGGTGCGCGCCATGTCGGCTTGCTATGCAGCGCTCTATGGTTAGCAGGGAGATGCATATCCCCTCGTCGGATCCGGTTGTGCGTGAGGCTATCGCCTGGTGGGTCCGATTGCAGTCGGGCGTAGCCGTTGCACATGAGCGCGAGACCTGGCGTGTCTGGGTGGAACGGGATCCTGCCCATCGCGAGGCCTGGGAACGCATGGAATCGATCGGCCGGGATGTGAGGCGCATACCGGCCGGGCTGGCCCATGCCGCGCTGGTCGATCCATGTCGTCCGACCCGTCGCGCTGCGCTGCGGGCCGTGCTGGCCGTGGCGAGCACCTGCATGACGGGATGGGCGGGCTACCGGTATGCGCCCTGGCAGCGCCTGGCTGCGGATCTGAGTACGGGCCTCGGGGAGCGGCGCAGATTGACCGTCGGGGATGGCCTGCACCTCACGTTGAACAGCGATAGTGCTATGCGCGTCCGCCGTGGCAGCGGGATGTATGACGTGCGGCTGCTGCGCGGCGAGATCCTGGTGCTCATGCGGTCCAGTCCCTTATGCAGAGGGCTTCGGGTCGATACTGGTTACGGCACGCTGCGGGTCGAGAACGCCCATTTCGACGCAAGCCGGAGCCACGGCGGCGCGCAGGTCGGTGTGTACGACGGCAGCGTGGTGCTATGGAGGGAGCTTGAATCGCTGCGGGTCGATACGGGTGAACGTCTGATTTACCGGGAGCGAGGCGAGGTCGAACGGCAGCGGACGGATCCCGACGATCTTGCCTGGGCAGATGGCCTGGTGGTGGCCAAGGACTGGCGGCTGGACGATTTCGCCGAGTATCTGGGCCGGCAGCGGCTCGGGCTGATTCGGGTTGATCCTGCTGTGGCGGGCTTGCGGCTGTCAGGCGTTTTTCCGCTGGATGACGCTGAACGCGCGCTCCGGGCCCTGGAACCGGTATTGCCTGTCGTGGTCACGCGACATACGCAGTTCTGGCTGCATGTGGGCCCGCGCGGCGCCTGAGTCCTACATTGCCGAGAGGACCCTGCAGGTTTTTCATCGTGGTGCGGAAAGACGGAGAGACCTACGTAAAGGAGCTCTTGTGTCTGTTTCCTCTCTTTTCCATTCCCGGGCCATGTTCACGGCTGGCCGTGTGGCTGTATTCGCCGCCACCGCGGTCGGCACCGCATTGACGGCCACGCCTGCCAACGTCTTGGCGCAACAGCGCGTCGAGGCGGTCCCGGACTTGCATTCCTACCAGATCACACCCGGCTCGCTGGAAGACGTGCTGACCCGGTTTGCGCGCAGCGCTGGCGTGGTGTTGTCGTTCGATCCGGTTCAGGTGCGCGGCCGGCGATCCGCTGGCCTGGTGGGCACGCATTCCGTTGAAGCCGGCTTTGTGCAATTGCTGTCGGACAGCGGATTGGTGGCACGGCCGCACGGTGACAACAGCTGGGTGCTGGTGCAAGCGTCTGCCTTCCCGACACTGGGTCCTGTAGAGGTCCACGGCAGTACCTTGGACGGATCGGGGCCCACGGCGGGATATGTCGCAGGTTCGAGCATTAGCGCCACCAGGACCGACACTCCGCTGACCGAGATACCTCAGTCGGTTTCCGTCGTCACCCGCAGGCAGATCTCCGAACAGGGCGCCCATACGTTGAACCAGATCCTGCGTTACACGCCCGGAGTCGCGCCTGAAATGCGGGGCGCGACTGGAACGCGCACGGATTCGCTGCACCTGCGCAGCTTCTCGTCGTCGACCTATCTGGACGGCTTGCGGATTTACGGCGGGCCGCAGGTGGACGCCTGGCGCCTGGAACGTGTGGATGTCTTGAAGGGGCCCGCCTCGGTGATGTATGGGCGAGGCGATCCGGGCGGGCTGGTGAACATGATCAGCAAACGGCCGACGGTCCTGGTCAGGCGCGAGATCGAATTGCAGTGGGGCAATTACGATTACGGGCGCGCGAGTTTCGATTTTGGCGGGCCGGTCGACCAGAATGGCAGACGGCAATATCGGCTGGTGGGTTCGGGATACATTTCCGACGGCCAGGTCAAGGATACCCGCGAGCGCCGCTACTATGTGTCGCCAGCCGTCGCCTGGGCCGGGGAAGATACATCGCTGACGCTATTGACCAATTTCCAGCACGACCCCGCGATGGGGTCCAACGGCAGCGTGTCGCCCATGCGCACGCTGTTGCCGGCGCCCGATGGCATCCGATTGCCCGTCAACTTCTATGATGGCGACGCCAATTTCGAGAAAAGCGACCGCAGAAGCTATTCGCTCGGCTACCTGTTTGATCACCGCTTCAACGATACCTTGAAAGCCACGCAGAGCTTGCGCTGGACCGACTCCCGCAACTTTACCCGCAGTGTCACCAGCGCATTCGGGGGCGACTGGGGGTATACCGATTCGAGTTATCTCTACAGGCGTCGCACCGCGAGCGTGTCGCAAGAGCGCGTCGGCGCTCTCACGCTCGACACCAATCTGCAAGCGCGCTTCAGGACCGGGGCGTTGAGTCACACGCTGTTGGTAGGCTTGGATTATCAGCACATCAGGACAGACACCCGCTCGGGCTCCGGCAGCGCGCCGCTGCTGAACGTATTGCATCCGGACAACCGCCAGGATATCGCCGTGCCGGTATTTTCCAAAGATGCCGTCCAGGCGCGATACCAGAGCGGCTTGTACTTCCAGGATCAGGTCAAGCTCAATCGACTCTCGGTGTTGCTAAGCGGTCGCTACGATTGGTCGCGTGAATTGAATCAAAGTCAAAGCGCCGCGGTCGCCACGGGCCGTCGAATTTCTTCTTCGGCGTTGCGGGCACAGGCATTCACCGGCCGTGTCGGTGCGATATATCGCATTGACAATGGCTTGGCGCCCTACCTGAACTATGCGGAGTCTTTTGAACCGCTCGGAATGGCTGGTTGGAACGATGTGCCTTTCAAACCCGTGCGGGGCAACCAGTACGAGGTGGGCGTCAAATACCAGCCTGCGGGCGCCAATACCATGCTGTCAGTGGCGGCGTTCGACATCCGGCTGGCGAACATGCCGACCACCGATCTCGATCCGACCCATCTGTGCGGGCGGGGCGCTTGCTCGGTTCAGAGCAGTGAAATACGTACCCGCGGCCTGGAGTTCGAAGCGAACACCGAGCCGTTGCGCGGACTGACGCTCCAGGCGGGATATTCGCTGGAGAACAGTATCTATTCGAAAGCCAACCCCGACAGCAGCGGTTTCAACCAGAAGGGTAAATCCTCTACGGTCACGCCGACCCATCAGGCGTCGCTGTGGGCGCGCTATCTGTTGCAGAAAGGCGCGCTGGCCGGTCTCGGGGTGGGCGGCGGCGTGCGCTATCTGGGCACCTCGTACGCTGACGAGGCCAATACGCTCAAGGTGCCGGCGACTACGCTGTTCGACCTGCGCTTTGACTATGACCTGGGCCGGGCTACTCCCTCGCTCAAGGGCTTGCAGGTCGCCTTGAACGTGCAGAATCTGTTCGATAGAACGTACATCGCTTCGTGCCTGAGCGGTATTTCCTGGTGCTGGTACGGCTATCAGAGATCGATCGACCTGAGCCTGCGCTATCGCTGGTAGGCGGTGTCGGTCTGCCTGCGGCGGAGCCCCGCTCGTTCCATCAGAGGTTTGTATGGTAGTGAGAATGGTTATAATTCATCTCCTTGCCGATAGGAGGCCGTCGCGGGGCGGTTCCAGGCCGGCATTCACAACAGGAAAATCGACAATGAAATTCGCAAGGACTTTGGCAGCCGTGGCGCTGCTGGGCAGCGCCGGCGCGGCGCAGGCGCACTTCGTCTGGCTCGAGCGGGCCGACCA
>JBEBRQ010000071.1:0-5607 GCA_040394755.1 Castellaniella defragrans
CGTCGATGGGCAATGCCAAGAGCCTGCGCGGCGGCACCTTGCTGATGACGCCGCTCAAGGGGGCCAACGGTCAGGTCTATGCCCTGGCGCAGGGCAATCTGCTGGTGGGCGGGGCCGGCGCTTCCCAGGGCGGTGCCAGCGTGCAGGTCAATCAGCTCAATGGCGGGATCATTCCCGATGGCGCCATCGTCGAGCGGGGCGTACCCACCACCTATGCCCAGGACGGCAAGGTCCGCCTCGAACTGAATTCCGGCGATTTCGGCATTGCGCAGAACGTGGTCGCGGCCCTCAACGGCAAGTTCGGCCAGCAGACGGCGCGTGCGCTGAATGCGCGCACGATCGAATTGACGACGCCTCTCGATCCGGCCCGGCAGACGGCCTTTCTGTCCCAGGTCGAGAATCTCCAGGTGACGCTGCCGCCGGCGCGCGCGCGCGTGGTGATCAATGCGCGCACGGGTTCGGTCGTCATGAACCGCACGGTGACCATCGAGGAGGCCGCCATCGCCTACGGCAATCTGTCGATCGTCATCAGCCAGCAGCAGCAGGTCCACCAGCCGGATACGCCGTTTGCCGGCGGCCAGACCGTGGTCACCGAGAATACCCAGATCGAAATGCGCAGCGAGGGCGGGGCGATCCAGCGCGTCGAAACCAGCGCCAATCTGGCCGATGTGGTGCGCGCGCTCAATGCGCTGGGGGCGACGCCGCAGGATCTGCTGTCGATCCTGCAGAATCTCAAGAGCGCCGGCGCCTTGCGCGCCGACCTCGAGGTCATTTGAGGCCGGCCATGAGTTTCGTGACCTACACCCCGCGTCCGGCCGCGCCCGCCCAGCCCTCGGCGCTGGACTTCGCCGGCCTGAATCGCCTCGGGCGCGGCGTGGCGGCGGGCGCTTCGGCGCCGGCGGGGCAGCAGGAGGCCGTGGCCCGCCAGTTCGAGGCCATGTTCATCCAGATGCTGCTCAAGCAGGCGCGCCAGACTTCCGGGATGACGCCCGGTTTGCTGGATTCACCGGCAGTGCGCATGGCGCAAAGCCTCAGCGACGAACAGGCCGCCCTCGGCCTGGCCCATCCCGGCCTGGGGTTGGCGCAGGCGCTGCTCGCGCAGATGCGCGGCGGGGCTGCCGCCGATCCGCGCCATCCCCAGGCCTATCCGCCGGAGGCCGCCGCCTCGCGCCTGCCGGGCCTGCGCTCGCGCATCGGCGAAGGCCGCCGCGAGGTGGCCGAATCCATCTCGGCCCTGATCGATCTGCTTGGCCGCGGCCGTCTTGCGGAAAAGGTGTCCGGCGCCATCCGCGGCGCGCCGGGCCACATCCGCGAATTCGTCGACAGGATGGCCGCCGCCGCCGACTACGCCTCGGCGCAGAGCGGCGTCCCCGCCCGGCTCATCCTCAGTCAGGCCGCTCTGGAATCCGGCTGGGGCCAGCGCGAGATCCTGCGCGCCGATGGCCGCAGCAGCCACAACCTGTTTGGCATCAAGGCCACGGGCGGGTGGAAGGGGGACGTGGTGTACGCGACCACCACCGAATACGAGGATGGGGTGGCGCGCAAGGTCGATGAACCTTTCCGTGCCTACGAATCCTACGCCGAATCCTTTGCCGACTACGCCCGGCTGCTCGGCCGCAGCGAGCGCTACCGCGAGGTGTTGAGCGCCCCTTCGGCCGAGGAGGCGGCGCGGCGGGTGCAGGCGGCTGGCTACGCCACCGATCCGTCGTATGCCGACAAGCTGATTTCGATCATGGGGTATTTCAATGTGCGCGGCCGCTAGCGAACAAGTCCGGCGGCCCCCTAAACTTTCAGGGCCTGCCGGCCGTTAAATCGCATGAAGCCGTGGCAGCGGCGCGCATCGGGGCAAAAAGCAGGATTGCATATGAACTTGGCCAATTTGGGGAAAGCCGGCATTCTGGTGGCGCAAAACCGCCTTCAGACCGCCGGGCACAATATCAACAACAGCGCGACCGAGGGCTATAACCGCCAGAGCGTGCTGGTGCAGACGGCGGGCGCCACGCCCACGGCCAACGGCTGGATCGGCCGGGGCGTGCTGGCCGTCAGCGTGCAGCGCGCCTACGATGGTTTTCTGTACCGGCAGCTCACCGAGTCCCAGACCAAGGGCGCGGCGCTCGCCACCTACGGCAACCAGATCGGCAAGATCGACAATCTGCTGGCCGACCGTACCGTCGGCATCGCGCCCGCCCTCGAGGCGTTCTTCGATAGCATCCAGGCGGTGGCCACCTCGCCGGCCGACAGCGCCGCGCGCCAGGAACTTCTGGGGCGGGCCAACAGTCTGGCTACCCAGATCCGCAACGCCAATGCTTTTCTCGACGAGCAGCGCGCCGATGTCAATCAGCAGATCAGCACCACGGTCACCCAGATCAATAGCTATTTAGACCGCATCCAGGACCTGAACCGCCAGATCGTGATCGCCAAGGCCGTCGTGCCCGGCCAGCCGCCCAACGATCTGCTCGACCAGCGCGATCAGCTCGTGGCTGAACTGGGTCAGCTCGTCGACATCGAGGTCTTCGAGCAGGATGACCGCGTCAACATCACCGTGGGCAACGGTCAGGTCGTGCTGGGCGGTGATTCGGTGTTCCACCTCGGCGTGCAACCGTCGGCCGACGATCCCTCGCGCCTGTCGGTGAACTATGCCGTCCCCGACGGCGCGGGCGGCGTCACCCGGGTCGAAATGAAGGACAGCCTGATCACGGGCGGCAAGCTTGGCGGCCTGCTGCAATTCCGGCGCGAGGCCCTGGACACGGTGCAGAACGACCTGGGCCGCATGGCCGCGGGTCTGGCGCTGGCGGTCAACGAAATCCACCGGCAGGGCTATGACCTGAGCGGCGTGCCGGGCGGCGATGTCTTCGGCATCGCCGGGCCCAAGGTGATCCGGGGCGAGACCAATGCCGTGGGCGCGGACCCGGCTGTCACGATCACCGACGTCGGCCAGCTGACCGCCCAGGACTACCGGATCAGCTATGACGGCGCCGGCTACACGGTGACCCGGGTGTCCGATGGCGCCGTGGCCGCCGCCGGGACCGGGATTTTGTCCTTCGACGGCATCGAGATCGATTTCACGGGCATGACGGCTGCCGCCGGCGATCACTGGCTGGTCCAGCCCACGCGGGATGTGGCCGGCAGCCTGCAGGTCGTGCTCGGCGATCCCGGCAAGATCGCGGCGGCCGGGGAATCCGCGCCGGGTATCGGCGCCGGTTCGGCCAACGGTGATGCCGCTCTGAAACTGGCTGCCTTGCAGACGGACAAGGTCCTGGGCAATGGTTCCATGAGCCTGAACGAAGCCTACGCCCAGCTCGTCAACAAGGTCGGCGTGATGGCCCAGCAGAACACCACGGCGCAAAAGGCGCAGAACGCCCTGATCCAGCAAAACTACGCCGCCCAGCAGGCGCTCTCGGGCATCAACCTGGACGAGGAATACATGAACCTGGACCAGTACCAGGAGCAGTTCCGCGCCGCGTCGCGCCTGATCGACGTCAGCTCGACCCTGTTCGATACTCTCCTGAGCCTGCGCAGCTAGGCGCTCGTCCCCTCAATCAAGGATCGATGGCATGCGGATCAGCACCAATCTCCTGTTCAACACCGGCCTGAAGACCATCAGTGCCCAGCAGTCCGATCTGATGCACCTGTACCAGCAGATCGCTTCCGACCGGCGCATGCTGACGCCGGCCGATGATCCGCTGGCGGCCGCCCAGTCGATCAATATCGCCCAATCGCAGGCCCGCAACCTGCGCTTCGCGGAAAACCGCGCCGTGGCCCTGAGCAACCTGGGCACCGAGGAAAATGCGCTCGATTCTCTGACCATCCTGTTGCAGGATGTGCGTACCCGCGTCATCGAGGCGGGCGGCGGCGCCCTGTCCGATGCCGATCGCGGCGCCCTGGCCGAGGTCCTCAAGACCGCGCGCGAGGCCATGCTGGCGATCGCCAACACCACGGACGGCAATGGGCAGTATGTGTTCTCGGGGTCCCTGGGGCAGACGCCCGCGTACCGGATCGACGAGAGCACCGGGCAGTATCAATACCTCGGCGACACTTTGCAGCGCCAGATCCAGGCCGATCAGACCCGGCAGATCGCCGGCAGCGACATCGGCAGCGACGTGTTCGGCCGCGTTCAGCCCGGCACGCTGGCCTATGCCACCCGGCAACTGGCCGCGGGCGCCGGCAGCACCGCGATCTTCGGCGCACCGGCGGTGATCGACCGGACCCAGGGCAATGCCGATTCTCATCTGGAATTCAAGGTCACCTTCACCAGCGAGACGAGCTACGACGTCGCGGTAACCGATCATTCGGCCACACCAGCGGTGACAGAGACTTTCACGGGCCTGGCTTTCACCCCTGGCGCCACGCTGCTCGACCTGCCGCGCAGCGATGGCGGCAGCCCGGCCTCGCCGGTCCCCAGCGGCACCCAGGTGCAGATCCTGGGCGATCCGGCGGCGGGCGATGCGTTCGCCATCACGCCCTTGCAGTACGACCAGGGCTTCAACCTGTTCGATACCCTGAGCACTCTCATCGCCGCGCTCGAGGCGCCGGCGTCGGGCGATCCCAGCGCGCAGGCCAGCCTGCGCAATGTGCTCAACACCTCCCTGCAATATCTGGATTCGGGCTACGACAACGTCCTGACCGTGCGCGCCTCGATCGGGGCGCGCATGAACGAGTTGAGCGCCATGAATGACGCGGGCTCGCAGCGCAACCTGAGCTATGCCCAGGACCTGTCCCGTCTCGAGGGCCTGGATTACTACGACGCCACGATGCAGCTCAACCTGCGCAAAATGACCCTCGAGGGCGCAACGCTTGCGTTCCAGACCATCCAGAGCCTGAGCCTGTTCAATCTGGCCCGCAAATGAGCCGGCCGGTGGGCGTTCTTGATCGAACCCTGCGCCGGGCGGTCATTCTGCTGGCGTCCCTGCTGTTTGCCGCCTGCACCGTCACCGGGCAAACGTTCAATGCGGGCGGACTCGACCGGATCGTGGTTGGGCGCACCACGTTTGCGCAGGCGGCGGAATACCTCGGCGCCTTGCCTGATGATACCTGGCGGCAGGGCGACACGGTGCTGGCGCGCTGGGGGTATAAGGGGAGCATCGCCACGGATGCGGTGTATTTCCGCCAGGAAGTTTGGTTGCGCTTCGGGCCGGACGGCACCTTTCAGCGCATGGAAAACGCCATCAACATTCCGGGCACCTTCCGGCCGCGCACCCAGGCGCAGGCCGACCAGGCGGCGGCCATGTCGGCCGGTCCGGTTGCGGGCAAGGGGACTGGAACCACCGCGGGGGGATCGGATACACCCGCCGTTCCAGACGCGCTGGATACGACCGCCTTGCCGCAGGCTGTCGATACGCCGCAGCCTTTGTTGCCGGTGGGCACGACCTACACGCCTGGTGTCAGTTATCCGATCGGGCGTTCGAACAGCTGATCCTGTTCTTGTCCAGGTTGCGTTGTTTGTGCTTGTTTTTGTGCGAGCTCGCGGCCGGCGCCCAGGGGGGCGCGGCGCAGCTCACCCGGTCCCGGCTTTGCCGGGACTTCCCGTCGGATTGGGCACAATCGGGGCGGTTGCCAAACTCGCGGGGTGATCAGTCCACTGGACTGATCACAAGCGTCCCGCTCAAG
>JBEBRQ010000072.1:0-5324 GCA_040394755.1 Castellaniella defragrans
GGGTTCGAAAGCGCCGCGTCCCCCTGGGCGCCGGCCGCCTGCGAAAGTGGGAGGGTGCTGGTCTTTTTGTGAGGGTTGCCATGCTTGGATTTTCTGGAACAAGATTCGTCTAAAAATCCCCGCATGGCCCCAAGAATCCTCCATCCCTGGAACGCCTGCATGTGATTGTCCGGCGTTGATTGGTTTCTGGCGCTGATCCGCCGAGTATGGCGTTGGGGATAATGCGCATGGAAATCACGAATATGATAGTGAATCATATTCGTGTAGGTTAATATGGCGCCTCGATTGTATTTTTATGCCGTGACTGCGGCAATTTCGTGGCACGGATTGCTCGATCCGCAATATTCGATTGACGGGGACATTTATGAGTTTCGCAAGAAAGATCAGGTTGACAGTCTGCGCCGGCGCCTTGCTGGCCGTCCTGCCGCTGGCCGCTTCGGCGCAGATCAAAGTCGGCGTCACGGTCTCGTCGACCGGGCCCGCCGCCTCGCTGGGCATTCCGGAACGCGATACGGTCGCCTTGCTGCCGACCGAGATCGGCGGGCAGACCGTGCAGTACATTGTCCTGGACGATGCGACCGACACCACCCAGGCGGTCAAGAACATTCGCAAATTCACCGCCGATGACGGTGTGGATGTGGTGCTGGGGACCTCGGCGACGCCCGGGACGCTGGCCATGTCCGACGTTGCGGCCGAAACCGGCACGCCCCTGATCAGCCTGGCCGCCAATGTCAAGCTGGTCGAGCCGGTCGACGGTCCCCGCAAGTGGGTTTTCAAGACCACGCAGAACGACGCGCTGATGGCGCATGCATTGGCCGATGCCATGGTCAAGCAGGGCGTCAAGACGCTCGGTTTCATCGGTTTCAGCGATGCCTACGGGGACGGCTGGTCCCAGGAAATGGCGATTGCGGCCAAGGCCAAGGGGATCCAGGTCCTTGGTGACGAGCGCTTCGCGCGTCCCGACACCAGCGTCACCGGCCAGATCCTCAAGCTGCTCTCGCTCAAGCCCGACGGCATCCTGATCGCCGCCTCGGGCACTCCTGTCGCCCTGCCGCAGCGCGAACTGGTCAATCGGGGCTACAAGGGCCTGATCTACCAGACCCACGGCGCGGCCAACAGCGATGTGTTGCGCGTGTGCGGCAAGGATTGCGAAGGCATGATTCTGCCGGCCGGCCCGCTGCTGGTGGCCGGGCAGCTGCCAGACAGCCATCCGGTCAAGCAAAGCGCCCTGGTCTACACCAGGGCCTACGAGGGCAAATACGGCGAGGGGACCATCAACACCTTTGGCGGCCACATGTGGGATGCCGGCCAGATCATCCAGCACGCCATCCCCGAGGCACTCAAGACCGGCGCCAAGCCTGGCACGCCAGAGTTTCGCGCCGCCTTGCGCGATGCGATCGAGCAGACCCATGAGCTGCCCGCCTCGCAGGGGGTGTTCAACATGACGCCCACCGATCATTCGGGGCTGGACGAGCGCAGCCGCGTGATGGTCAAGGTCGTCGGTGGCAAATGGACTTACCAGCCTGACCTCTGAGGCTGACAATCCCGGCAGCGCGAGCCCTGAATGGACCTGACCATCATATTGATCCTGTTGCAGGATGGCGTCATGAACGGCGCCATCTATGCCTTGCTCGGCCTGGCCCTGGTGCTGGTGTTCGTCGTGACCCGGGTGATTTTCATCCCGCAGGGCGAGTTCGTGACCTTTGGCGCGCTCACCCTGGCATTCCTGTCCAACGGCAGGATTCCGGGCACGGTCCATCTGTTGCTGCTGCTGGGCGTGCTGGTCTTTGCCGTCGAGCTGGCGGCGGCCTGGCGCGGACGTCACTGGGGCGGCCTGGCCCGGACTGCTCTCTGGTCCCTGGCCTTGCCCGCCGCGCTCTACGGCCTGGCCCCGCTGATCGCCGCCGAGGGGACGTCCTTGTGGCTGCGCGTGCTGTTTTCGCTGGCGCTGGTCGTCCCCTTGGGGCCGATGATCTACCGCCTGGTCTATCAGCCGGTCGAGCAGGCCAGTGTACTGGTGCTGCTGATCGTTTCGATCGCCGTCCATTTCGCGTTCACGGGCCTGGGGCTGGTGTTTTTCGGCGCCGAGGGCTGGCGCACGCCGCCCCTGGTCGACGGCAGCGTGCAGATTGGGCCGGTCGCCTGGACGGCCCAGACTTTTGCGGTGCTGGCGACTTGTTCGATCCTCATCGTCGGTCTGTGGCTGTTCTTTGGCCGCACCCTGTACGGTCGCGCCTTGCGCGCCACCGCGGTGAACCGGCGCGGCGCGCGCCTGGTGGGCATCAGCACCAGCATCGCCGGCAAGCTGACCTTCACGCTGGCGGCGGCGATCGGCGCGCTCTCGGGGATGCTGATCGCGGCCATCACCACGATCTATTACGACACCGGGTTCCTGATCGGCCTCAAAGGCTTTGTGGCGGCGATCTTCGGCGGTCTGGTCAGCTATCCGGTGGCGGCTTTCGGCGCCCTGTTCGTCGGTATTCTCGAGGCATTTTCCTCATTCTGGGCCAGCCCCTTCAAGGAAGCCATCGTCTTCACCCTCATCATTCCCGTGCTGTTGTGGCGCTCTCTGGGCGCCGTCCATATCGAGGAGGAAGATTGATGTCCTGTTGCGGCCGATCTTCATACTCAATCAGGCCCTAGACCAATCATGCGCGCTCGCTCTCTACTTGTCTGCGTTCTCGTCCTCCTGGCTGTGTTTCCGCTGATCCCGGGCCTGCCGGTGTTCTGGATCACCCAGATGAACTATATCGGGCTCTACAGCCTGGTCGTGCTGGGCCTGGTGCTGCTGACCGGCGTGGGGGGGCTGACCTCTTTCGGACAATCGGCATTCGTGGGCCTGGGGGCCTACGCCACGGCCTGGCTTTCGGTCAAGGTCGGCGTATCGCCCTGGCTGGGCCTGGCGGCCGGTCTGCTGCTCACGGCCCTGGTGGCGTACGCGCTCGGCGTGATCACGCTGCGCCTGTCCGGGCATTTTCTGCCTTTGTGCACCTTGGCCTGGTGCCTGGCCCTTTATTATCTGTACGGCAATCTGGATTTCCTGGGGCGCTACGACGGGATCGCCGGCATTCCGGCGATCTCCGTGTTCGGCTGGTCGCTGGCGGCCGGCGAGCGCATGTATTACCTGATCTGGGCCCTGTTGCTGCTGGCGATGTGGGCGACCCACAATCTGCTGCATTCGCGCTCGGGCCGCGCCATCCGCTCTCTGCGCAGCGGTTCGATGGCCGAGTCGTTCGGCGTGAATCTGGCGCACTACAAAGTCGTCATATTCGTCTATGCGGCGCTGCTGGGGGGCCTCTCGGGGTGGCTGTATGCGCATATGCAGCGCGCCGTCAGCCCCAGCCCCTTCGGCCTGAGCTATGGGATCGAGTACCTGTTCATGGCGGTCATCGGCGGCATGGGCAGCGTCTGGGGCGCGGTCGTCGGGGCTTCGGCGGTGCTGATCGTCAAGGATCAATTGCAGAACGTGCTGCCCGGGCTGGTCGGGACTTCGGTGAATATCGAACTGCTGGTGTTCGGCGTGCTGATGATCCTGGTGTTGCAGTATGCGCGCGATGGACTCTGGCCGGTGCTGGCGGGCGCCTGGAGGCGCCTGGGCGGGCGCGGCGAATCCCGGGCCGTGGCGTCCGGCGTGATCGAGGCCGCCCGGCCGCTGCCACGGCGCGAGCGGCCCGCGGCCGGTGAATCCGTCTTGCAGGTGTCGGGCATCCGCAAGGCTTTCGGCGGGCTGGTGGCGGTCAACGGGATCAGTTTCGAGTTGCGCGCCGGCGAGATCATGGGCCTGATCGGCCCCAATGGCGCAGGCAAGAGCACGACCTTCAATCTGATCAGCGGCGTTACGCCATTGTCGGGCGGCGAGGTGCGCTTCATGGGGCGCCGCATCGACGGCCTGTCGGCGCACGAGATCGCCCGCATGGGCATCGCCCGCAGCTTCCAGCACGTGCAGATCATGCCCGACATGACGGTGCTGGAAAACGTGGCCCTGGGCGCGCACCTGCGCAGCCATGCGGGCGTGGTCGCCGCCGCCCTGCATGTCGAACGCGCCAGCGAGGCCTCGCTGCTGCGCGAGGCGGCTGAACAGCTGCGGCGGGTCGGGCTGGGCGAACATATGCACGAGCTGGCCGGCAATCTTCCCCTGGGCCGCCAGCGCATCCTCGAGATCGCCCGGGCGCTCGCCTGCGATCCGGTGCTGCTGATGCTCGATGAGCCGGCCGCGGGCCTGCGCTACAAGGAAAAGCAGGACCTCGCCGAGGTACTCGACCGCTTGCGCAGCGAGGGCATGAGTATGCTGCTGGTCGAACACGATATGGATTTTGTCATGAACCTGACCGATCACCTGCTGGTGATGGATTTCGGCACGCCGCTGGCCGAGGGGCGGCCCGAGGATGTGCAGCGCAATCCGGCCGTGCTCGAGGCCTACCTGGGCGATTGGGATGATGACGAGCCGGTGGCGGCGGAGGCTGGCGCATGAGTATTCCGACGGCTATTTCCTCCGCGCCGGAGGCGGTCGATGTGCTGGCGGTGCGCGGCCTGTCCGCGCATTACGGCAAAGTCGCCGCCCTGGGGGATCTGTCGATCCGTGTCGGCGCCGGCCAGATCGTCACTGTGATTGGCGGTAACGGCGCGGGCAAGTCCACCTTGCTCAATGCCGTCATGGGCGCGCTGCCGCTGGGCGGCCACAGCCGCGGCGCGGTGGATTTTCTCGGCAGCGCAGTACAGGACTGGGCCATCGAGCGCAAGGTCGCCCGCGGGATGTCGCTGGTGCCGGAGCGCCGGGAGCTGTTCGGCAGCATGTCGGTCGAGGACAATCTGCTGCTGGGCGGTTTCAGGCTCTACCAGGCCGGTGTGCGGGGCTGGCGCGAGACCCTGGACCAGGTCTTTGAATTGTTCCCCCGCCTGCGCGAGCGCGCGCGCCAGCAGGCGGGCACCTTGTCGGGCGGCGAGCGCCAGATGCTTGCCGTGGGCCGGGCGCTCATGGCGCAGCCGCGCCTGTTGATGCTCGATGAGCCCAGCCTGGGGCTGGCGCCGCGCATCGTCCGGGAAATTTTCCAGATCATCGCGCGCCTGCGCAGCACCGGGGTGTCGATCCTGCTGGTGGAGCAGAACGCCCGGGCGGCGCTGCGCGTGGCCGATTATGGCTATGTGCTCGAAACGGGCGAGCTGATCCTCGAGGGGCCGGCCAGCGAGCTGGCCGGCCATCCCCGGGTCATCGAGAGTTATCTGGGGCTGGGGCGGCAGGCGCAGGCGGATTAGCCTGGGCGGCGCGCCGGTCGCGCCAGTGCAGCCATTCGCCGACGATGCCTCTGCGGAATGCCATGACGCAG
>JBEBRQ010000073.1:0-5186 GCA_040394755.1 Castellaniella defragrans
GCGTCGGTCTCCAAAACCGAAGGTT
This sequence comes from Castellaniella defragrans, assembly GCA_040394755.1. Lineage (GTDB taxonomy): Bacteria > Pseudomonadota > Gammaproteobacteria > Burkholderiales > Burkholderiaceae_B > Castellaniella > Castellaniella defragrans_A. The sequence goes on from JBEBRQ010000073.1 coordinate 26, forward strand.
GAGGGTTCGATTCCTTCTGCCCCTGCCACAGATCATATCGCCGCGCGTGTCGCGGCGTCATCGTCCGGAATATGTCGCACCAGAACGTAGAAACAGTCAGCCGTGCCTCCGAGCGCATCAAGCTCGGTTTGGCCGTGCTTGTGGTCGCTGCGGGCATCATCGCATATTCGGTGTTCGATACCCAGCCCATGTATTTGCGCCTGGGCGCATTCATCGCGGGCCTGGTCCTGGCCGCCGTGATCGCCTGGTTCAGCGAGACTGGCCGGCGCACCATCGGGTATGCGCGCGAATCCTACAACGAGACGCGTCGGGTCGTCTGGCCCAGCCGCAAGGAAGCCACCCAGATGACCGGGATCGTGTTCGCCTTTGTGGCGGCGATGGGTGTGTTGCTATGGGTTGCCGACAAACTGCTGGGCTGGATCATCTACGGTCTGCTGCTGGGCTGGAAGTAAAGGAACCGCATGAGCAAGCGCTGGTATGTCGTCCATGTCTATTCCGGCATGGAGAAAAGCGTCCATAAGGCGCTGGCCGAGCGCATCGAGCGCGCCGGTTTGCAGACGTCCTTTGGCCGCATCCTGGTGCCTTCCGAGGAGGTCGTCGAGATCAAGGACGGACGCAAGTCCATCTCCGAGCGCCGGATTTTCCCGGGTTATGTGCTCGTCGAGATGGATCTGACGGACGAGACCTGGCACCTGGTCAAGAATACCAACCGCGTCACCGGTTTTCTCGGCGGTTCGGGCAACCGGCCGGCGCCGATCTCCGAGCGCGAGGTCGAAAAGATCCTCTCCCAGATGGAGGAGGGCGTCGAAAAACCGCGCCCCAAGGTCCTTTTCGAGGTGGGCGAGATGGTGCGCGTCAAGGAAGGCCCGTTTGCCGACTTCAACGGCAATGTCGAGGAAGTCAACTACGAAAAGAGCAAGATCCGGGTGTCGGTGACCATTTTCGGTCGCGCCACGCCGGTCGAGCTGGATTTCAGTCAGGTCGAAAAGGTCTGATTTCATTAACCCGGGGAGCCCGCCGCATTCGCGCTGGGCGTTCGTACCCGACAGGAGCATCGCATGGCGAAGAAAATCGTCGGCTTCATCAAGCTGCAAGTGCCAGCTGGTAAGGCCAACCCCTCCCCACCGATCGGCCCGGCGCTGGGTCAGCGCGGGCTGAACATCATGGAATTCTGCAAGGCGTTCAACGCCAAGACTCAGGGCATGGAGCCCGGTCTGCCGATTCCGGTCGTGATCACCGCGTTTGCCGACAAGAGCTTCACGTTCATCATGAAGACTCCGCCGGCGACCATCCTGATCAAGAAGGCCGCCAGCCTGCAAAAGGGATCGGCCCGTCCGAATTCCGCCAAGGTTGGCACGCTCACGCGCGCCCAGGCCGAGGAAATCGCCAAGACCAAGCAGCCCGACCTGACGGCTGCGGATCTGGACGCCGCGGTGCGCACCATTGCCGGTAGCGCGCGCAGTATGGGTATCGACGTCGAAGGAGTGGTGTAATCATGGCCAAGCTGAGCAAGCGTGCGGCAGCCATTGCCGCCAAGATCGATCGCACCAAGTTCTATCCGGTTGCCGAGGCTCTGGCCCTGGTAAAGGACACCGCCACCGCCAAGTTCGATGAGTCCATCGATGTGGCCGTGCAACTGGGTATCGACCCCCGGAAATCCGACCAGCTCGTGCGCGGGTCGGTCGTGCTGCCTGCCGGGACCGGCAAGTCCGTGCGCGTGGCCGTGTTCGCCCAGGGCGAAAAGGCCGAGGCCGCCCGTGCCGCGGGTGCCGACATCGTCGGCCTCGAGGATCTGGCCGACAGCATCAAGGCTGGCAATATCGATTTCGACATCGTGATCGCCTCGCCCGACACCATGCGCGTCGTCGGCGCCCTGGGCCAGGTGCTCGGCCCCCGCGGCCTGATGCCGAACCCCAAGGTCGGCACCGTGACCCCGGATGTGGCGACCGCCGTCAAGAACGCCAAGGCCGGCCAGGTGCAGTACCGGACCGACAAGGCAGGGATCATTCACGCCACCATCGGCCGCGCATCTTTCGAGGTCGAGCAACTGCAAACCAATCTGGCCGCGCTGATCGATGCGCTGAACAAGGCACGTCCGGCCGCAGCCAAGGGTATTTATCTGCGCAAGGTCGCCGTTTCGTCCACGATGGGCGGTGGCGCGCGCGTCGAGGTGGCTTCGCTGGCCGCTTGAGGCCGGCACAAGGAACTTTGGGCTGTGCCCGGCTTCGGCCGGGCGCCGCTGTCAAAGACCGCTGGAGCCCAGGCCCGCAGTACCGGGGCCGGGCTTAATCCCGGGCCGTTTGCCGGATCCAGCGTAGACGGCGCCCAGGAAGAATTCTTTACGAACTCGACCAGGTGCGCCGCATTCGGTTGACGCGAGGGACCCTCCCGAGCGTCGTTAGATGGAGTGTTCAACCATGAGTCTCAATCGCCAAGAAAAGGCGGTGGTCATCGAGGAAGTCTCGGCAGAAGTCGCCAAGGCCCAATCGATCATCGTTGCCGAGTACCGTGGTCTGGACGTCGCCTCCGTAACCGTATTGCGCAAGACTGCGCGTGAATCGGGCGTGTACCTGCGCGTGTTGAAGAACACGCTGGTGCGCCGTGCCGTGGCGGGAACCTCTTTCGAGGGGCTCTCGGCACAGCTGACCGGCCCGCTGATCTACGGGATCAGCCGGGATCCGGTCGCGGCCGCCAAAGTGCTCGCCGATTTCGCAAAGTCCAACGACAAGCTGGTCATCAAGAGCGGGGCCCTGCCCAATAGTCTCTTGGATCAAGATGGCGTCAAGGCCCTGGCCACGATGCCCTCGCGCGAGGAGTTGCTGTCCAAGCTCATGGGCACCATGCAGGCGCCCATTGCTCAGTTTGTGCGTACGCTCAACGAAGTTCCCACGAAATTCGTGCGTGGCCTGGCGGCCGTGCGCGATCAAAAGGCTGCCGCATAAGGCATCCGTCGTGGGTCGCTCGTTGTTACGAACGACAACCAAACCTGGCTCATATATTTATCTGGAGTTCTAAAAATGGCATTAAGCAAAGCTGAAATCCTCGACGCGATCGCCGCGATGAGCGTGCTCGAACTGTCCGAGCTGATCAAGGAAATGGAAGACAAGTTCGGCGTGTCCGCCGCTGCCGCCGCGGTTGCCGTGGCTGCCGCCCCGGCCGCTGGCGGCGCCGCTGCCGCCGCCGAAGAACAGACCGAGTTCACCGTCGTCCTCGCGGACGTCGGCGCCAACAAGGTCAGCGTCATCAAGGCCGTGCGCGAAATCACCGGTCTGGGCCTCAAAGAGGCCAAGGATCTGGTCGATGGCGCGCCCAAGCCCGTCAAGGAAGGCGTGGACAAGGCAGCCGCCGAAGACGCCAAGAAAAAGCTCGAAGAAGCGGGTGCCAAGGTCGAGCTCAAATAAGACCTGGATCGCCCTGCCCGGGAAGCGCCAAGGCCTTCCCGGGCTTTTGCGTTTCCAGAAAACCCGTGTTCGACGCCTTGTGCGCCAGCCGAGCCGGGTTCTCTGGAGTCGTAAACCATGGCCGTGGTTGACGGCCTAAGCAACCCTCGAGTCGGAGTGCTCATGCCTTATTCGTACACCGAAAAGAAGCGCATACGCAAGAGTTTCGCCAAGCGTGAGGACGTCCAGGACGTCCCCTTCCTGCTGGCCACTCAGCTGCAGTCGTTCAAAACCTTCCTTCAGGCGGACACGCCCCCTGCCAAGCGCAAGGACGAAGGCTTGCAGGCGGCCTTCAATTCGATATTTCCAATCGTCAGCCATAACCAGATGGCGCGCTTGGAATTCGTCAGCTACGTGCTGGGCACTCCGGTGTTCGACGTCAAGGAATGCCAGATGCGCGGCCTGACCTTCGCGTCGCCCCTGCGCGCCAAGGTGCGCCTGGTGCTGATGGACCGCGAGGTCAGCAAGCCCACGGTCAAAGAGGTCAAGGAACAAGAAGTCTACATGGGCGAAATCCCGCTCATGACCGACACCGGCTCGTTCGTGATCAACGGCACGGAGCGCGTCATCGTGTCGCAGCTGCATCGTTCGCCGGGCGTGTTCTTCGAGCACGATCGGGGCAAGACCCACAGCTCGGGCAAGCTGCTGTTCTCGGCGCGCGTGATTCCCTACCGCGGCTCGTGGCTGGATTTCGAATTCGATCCCAAGGACATCCTGTTCTTCCGGATCGACCGTCGCCGCAAGATGCCGGTCACCATCCTGCTGAAGTCCATCGGCATGACGGCCGAGGCCATCCTCGCGTATTTCTCGAATTTCGACCATATCGCCTTGCACAACGAGGGCGGAATGCTGGAGTTCGTGCCCGAGCGCTGGAAGGGCGAGATCGCCCGTTTCGACATCGCCGATAAAAAGGGCAATGTCATCGTCGAAAAGGACAAGCGCATCAATGCCAAGCACCTGCGCGATCTGACGGCCGCCAAGGTCAGCCATATTTCGGTGCCCGAGGACTTCCTGCTCGGCCGCGTGCTGGCCAAGAACGTCATCAACCCCGAAACCGGCGAGGTCCTGGCCAACGCCAACGACGAAATCACCGAATCCATTCTCGCCGATCTGCGCGTGGCCGGTATCCGCGACATCGAGACGCTCTACATCAACGAGCTGAACGAGGGCGCCTACATCTCATCGACGCTGCGCACCGACGAAACCGCCGACCAGACCGCCGCGCGCGTGGCGATCTACCGCATGATGCGTCCCGGCGAGCCGCCCACCGAGGAAGCCGTCGAGGCCTTGTTCCAGCGCCTGTTCTACAGCGAGGAAACCTACGACCTGTCGCGCGTGGGCCGGATGAAGGTCAACAGCCGCCTGGGCCGCGAAGACGGCACCGGGCCGCTGACGCTCACCAACGAAGACATCCTGGACACCATCAAGGTCCTGGTCGAGCTGCGCAATGGCCGCGGCCAGATCGACGATATCGATCACCTGGGCAACCGCCGGGTGCGTTGCGTGGGCGAGCTGGCCGAGAACCAGTTCCGCGCCGGTCTGGTGCGGGTCGAGCGCGCCGTCAAAGAGCGCCTCGGTCAGGCCGAGACCGAAAACCTGATGCCGCACGACCTGATCAACTCCAAGCCGATTTCCGCGGCCATCAAAGAGTTCTTCGGTTCGAGCCAGCTCTCGCAGTTCATGGACCAGACCAACCCGCTGTCCGAGATCACGCACAAGCG
>JBEBRQ010000074.1:0-4905 GCA_040394755.1 Castellaniella defragrans
TGATGAAGTTCTGGAAATACGGCAGGCCGTAGCGGGCCGTCATTTCGAACAGCAGCTCGGCGTTCGGGCTGTGCCAGTCGAAATCCGGGGTGATGTTGTAGGTGGGGATCGGAAAAGTGAATGCCCGGCCTTTGGCGTCGCCCGCCATCATGACCTCGATGTAGGCCCGGTTGATCATGTCCATCTCGGCCTGCAGTTCGCCGTAGGTGAAGGGCATTTCCTCGCCGCCGATCAGCGGCACCTGATCGCGCAGATCCTCGGGGCAGACCCAGTCGAAGGTGAGGTTGGTGAAGGGGGTCTGGGTGCCCCAGCGCGAGGGGACGTTCAGGTTGTAGATCAGCTCCTGGATGCACTGGCGCACGTCCTCCCAGCGCATGGCGTCCTTGCGGATGAAGGGCGCCATATAGGTGTCGAACGAGCTGAAGGCCTGGGCGCCGGCCCATTCGTTCTGCAACGTGCCGAGGAAGTTCACGATCTGGCCGACGGCGCTGGACATGTGCCGCGGCGGCGTGGACTCGATCTTGCCGGGAACGCCGTTGAGACCCTCGTTGAGCAGGGTGCGCAGGGACCAGCCGGCGCAATAGCCCGAGAGCATGTCCAGGTCGTGGATGTGCAGGTCCGCCTCGCGGTGGGCGCGGCCGATGGCCTCGGGGTAAACATGGCTGAGCCAGTAGTTGGCGATCATCTTGCCCGAGGTGTTGAGGATCAGGCCGCCCAGGGAATAGCCCTGGTTGGCGTTGGCGTTGACGCGCCAGTCCTGCTGGTCGAGATACTCGTTGATCGAGTGGGCGACGTCGATATGGGGCGTTGGGCGGTTGGCTTGCAGGGCGTCAGTCATGAGGGTCGAATACTATATATTGTGTTTGCAGGACTATAAAACACAACATATGGTGTTATCAACCCAAGCGATGGGTTTCTTGTAAATCCTTGATCCTGGTTTATTTTTGCGGGATGAGGCCAGGAGGGCGGGCTGGCGGTGAAAAAAATGTCCCCACACTGCGCCTTCGGCTTGTTACTCCCCAAAGGGGGTGCGGTTTTGCCTTGGGGCTGTCCCCTCCGGCAAAAAAAAAGCCCCCGGAGAGGGGGCAAAACACACGGACGCTGGAAGTTCGGATGGCGTCCGATGTGTCTGGTCAGGCGACGATCCGGAAATCGATGACGATCTCGCCCGGGTTGCGGGCGAGATATTCGATCTGGATCTGATCGCCGAAATGGCCCTGAAGCTGTTGCAGCAGCGGCAGGGGGTCATGGTCGTTGCAAAAGCGCATGGTTTCGCCGGGTTGCAGTGCCGACAGGGCGCCGAAGATCGCCGCATGGCGGAAGCGCTTGGCGACGCCGCGCGCATCGAATGGATAGACGTTTTCGGCAAACATGGGGATGGAGTCAGAGGCCACGGAAGGGTTCCTTTTGAGGCGGTTCATCGAGGCTCCATTATAGGAATCGCCACGCCATTGCCTTTCGGGAACCCTATTGCCTTCAAGGTTGTCGCGCCCTCATTCCATCCACGATTTCATGTAGTCGGGGTTCTTGACGCCGGCGGGCAATTCGTCGAGTTCCAGCGGAAAGCGCGAGTCGATCATGACGGCGACTTCGTCGGTGTATTTGCGCTCGCCCTGGTTGTTGGCCGCCGCGGCTGCGAAGGCCTTGGGATGCGGGCCATGCTGGAAGCCCGAGGGGTGCAGGGTGAACATGCCGGGGCCGATATTGTCGCGGCTGAAGAAGTTGCCCGCGTGGTAGAAGATCGATTCATCGAACTCGTCGTTGTTGTGGAAGAACGGGACCTTGAGCGCGCCCGGGTCGCTTTCGATCGGACGCGGGGCAAAGGTGCAGATGATGATGGTGTTCGACAGAAAGGTTGCGTGGGCCGTGGGCGGCAGGTGGTAGCGGTCGGACAGCATTTCGCGGATGTCGCGCCAATTGAGCTTGACCGGGCAGCAATCGCCATGCCAGCCGACGGCATCGAGGAAATTGAAGGGAAAGGTGACCGTGGTGACCTGATTGCGGCGCTTGGCGCGCACGCGCGTTTCGAATTCGCCTTGCTGGGCCTTGAAGGCCTCATCGATCTTGGGTGTGTCGAGCACCGCCAGGTCGAACAGGGCATGGCGGCCGGCGATGCCGCGATCAGGGAGCTGGAAAGCGTCTTCGGTGGCTTCGATGGTCAGGACCTCGGCCGGGCTCGACGGATCGAGGCGCCAGGTCGTGCCCCGGGGAATCAGCAGGTAGTCGCCCTCGCGATAGCTCATGTGGCCGTAGTCGCAGTAGAACTCGCCCACGCCCCGGTGGAAGAACAGAATCATGTCGCCGTCGCCGTTGCGCGCCAGATCGGGCATGGCCTTGTCGAACTTCCAGAAGCAGACCTGGGTGTTGGCGTTGTGCATGAAACGGCGGGCCTTCCAGGGGCAGGGAGCGCTGTCCTCGAGCTTGTTCAGATCCAGCAGGGTGAGTTCCATCGGGCCTTCCCATTTGGTCCAGGCCGTGGGCTTGTGGGCATGCAGGATATGGCTGGCGGGGCCAAAGAAACCACTGCGGCCATGTTCACGCTCGTACAGGCCTTCGGGAATGTCGCAATGGGCCTGGCGGGTGTGAATGCCTTCAGCTTTGGGGAAGGTGATGGGGGTTTTCATCAAAAAGTCTCCGATATTGAACAGCAAAGAAACCTGCTGTTTGTTACTAATGACGTAACGCAATTACTGATAAAGTAACGATACAGATGTATTTGATGAACGTCAAGCTTGGGGTTTTTCCCCGAGAGACGGTGCGCCGCAGGTGCCGCGATTACAATTCCCGCGGAAGGCGCCGAATGATCCGGTGCGGGCAGGAATGGAGATCCCGGATGGAGCAGGATGAGAATGGCAAGAGCAGCCAGGGGGTACAGTCCGTCGAGGTCGGTCTCGACCTGTTCCGCGTGCTGGCGGCTGCCGGCGGCCCGATCGGCTTGTCGGACCTCGCGCGGCAGGCAGGCATACACCGCGCCAAGGCGCATCGTTATCTGGTCAGCCTTGCGCGGGCCGGCTGGGTCGAGCAGGATCCAGGTTCCGGGCAGTATGGCCTGGGGCCGGCGATGCGCGACATGGCGCTGTCGTGGCTCAGCCGCCAGGATCCTCTGCAAAGGGCCATGGTAGAGGCGCGGGATCTGGCGCATGCGCTGGGCGAGACCTGCTTCGTCGCCGTCTGGGGCAGTGGCGGCGTCACTGCGATCCGGGTCTACCAGCCGCCACGCAGCCTGTCGATCGGCGTGGGCGAAGGCGCGCTGTTCGACCTGAATTCATCGGCCACTGGGCGGGTATTCGCGGCCTGGCGCGAGTCTGCCGCGCCAGTACTGCCCGAGGCATTGCGTGCCCGGATCCGCAGCGAGGGCATGGCCTGCGTCGAGGGGGATCATGTCGTGGGGATCAATGCGGTATCCGTGCCGGTGCTCGACGCCCAGGATAGGATCGTGCTGGCGCTGACCCTGGTCGGGCCGGCGTCCTCGCTGGCGGCGCGCACGGATACCGTGCCGGCGCAAACCCTGCGGGCTGCGGCACGGCGGGTGTCGGCGGGCCTGGGCTGGGTGGCGGGCTGAATCAGGCGGGGGGAGTGTTCCCGGCGGTCCGGCGGCGTTCTTCCCAAGCCTTGACGGCTTGCTCCCAGGCTCGTTTTTCCTCGATGTAGAGATCAAAGACGCAAGGTTCGCAGCCGTTGCCGCAGCAGTCGTTGAGATCGGGCTCCACGGGCTCGGCCGGGCGCGGATCGTCGTCCGGGTTCATACGCAGGCGAGGTTGTCGAAGTTGCTTTTTCGGACATCCTCGGAGATCGGAATCAGTGTGTCGGCGTGCGGGCGGCCCTGGGTGAACATGATCAGGCGCCCGGGCTCGAAGGCGGTCCAGGTCTCGTTGTCGGTCAGGGGCTTGGTGGCGATGACCGACACGCAGTCCCCGCGGACATTGGTTTGCGAGAAATCCACGGAAACGTCCGTGTCTACCAGATGGGCGACCTGGAACGGCCAGGCGCGGGTGATGTAGTGCAGGGTGGTCGAGCAGTGCGCCAGCATGCAGCGCCCGTTGGACATGAGGAAGTTGAAGACCCCATGGGCGGCGAGCGCCCGGGTCATGTCCGAGATCGCCGAGAACAGTTCGTCGTCCGCGGGTTCGGTCTGGCCAAAGCGTGTGCGCAGGCCCTCCATGATGAAGCAGAACGCGCGCTCGCTGTCGGTCTGGCCGACGGGCAGGTGGTCGCCGCGCAGTGTGGGCTGGAAGGCTTTGAGGTCGCCATTGTGTGCAAACAGCCAGTGGCGTCCCCAGAGTTCGCGCACGAAAGGGTGGCAGTTTTCGAGCTCGGCGCTGCCTTGCGTGGCCTTGCGGATGTGGGCGATGACGTTGCGCGATTTGATGGGATAGCGCTTGATGAGGTCCGCAACCGGCGAGTGGCAGCAGGGCGCGTTGTCGATGAAGCTGCGGCAACCGCGGTTTTCGTAGAAGGCGATGCCGAAGCCGTCTGCATGGTGGTCGGTCTGGCCGCCGCGGGCCGCGAAGCCCGCAAAGGAAAAGGTGATGTCGGTGGGCGTGGCGCAGTTCATGCCCAGAAGCTGGCACATGGAAAAATGGTCCTGGAGTCGCGGACCGGACGCGACGGGCGTCCGTTGTTCCTTAAGGCTTGAATTTTAGACCTTGTCGCATGATTTTGCATGGTTTTCCGTTGAAAATCATGGGGGAATCGGATGAAAGAGTGGTTTTGATGCATCGAAGCGGAGGGTGTTTTTTTATCGATGTGTGTTTGTGTTTTTTTGAGGGAGCTCGCGGCCGGCGCCCAGGGGGGGCGCGGCGCACCTCACCCGGTCCCGGCTTTGCCGGGACTTCCCGTCGGATTGGGCGCAATCGGGGCGGTCGCCAAACTTGCGGGGCGATCAGTCCCCCGGACTGATCGCAA
>JBEBRQ010000075.1:0-4259 GCA_040394755.1 Castellaniella defragrans
TGGCCATCGCGCGCTCGCTGTGCATGAACCCCAAGATCATGCTGTTCGACGAGCCCACCTCCGCCCTGGACCCCGAGATGGTGAAAGAGGTCCTGGATGTGATGGTCGAGCTGGCCGAGGAAACCGGCATGACCATGCTGTGCGTCACGCACGAGATGGGCTTTGCGCGCAAGGTCGCCAACCGCGTGATCTTCATGGACCACGGCGAGATCATCGAGCAGAATGCGCCCGATGCGTTTTTCGACAATCCGCAAAACGAGCGCACCAAACTTTTCCTCAGCCAGATCCTGCACTGATCGATACATTGTGTTGCACGGTGTTCGCAAGTTCTTGTTAGTCTAAGAAACTCAGGATGAGTCCGCGCGCCGCCGCGCTCATCAGGGGTTTCCCAACGATGTAGAACCTTGCGACAAGGAGATGCACCATGAACACTCGCGCCCCCAGGATCGGACGGATGGCCGTCGTCAGCAGCATGGTGCTGTTGACCGCATGCGCCAACATGAGCCAGCAGGGCCAGAATACCGCCGTGGGCGCCGGCGCCGGCGCCGCCATCGGGGCGGGCCTCGGCGTCCTGATCGGCGACTCCAGCCGGGCGGCCCTGATCGGCGCGGGGATCGGCACGGTCGTGGGCAGCGTCGTGGGCTATAACTGGGGCGGCATCAAGCGCGATGTCGAGCAGTCCGGCGCCACGAGCCTCGGGGTGTCGGTGATCGAGATGCCCGACGGCACGCTCAAGGTCAACATTCCCAGCAACGTGTCCTTCGACACGGGCAAGGCGGTCCTCAAGCCCGAACTGCTGCCGGTGCTCGACAGCGTGGCGCGGGCGTTGTCCGAGCATCCCGAGCTGCGCGCCAAGGCGATCGGCTATACGGACAGCACGGGCACGGACGCGATCAACCTGCCCTTGTCGCAGCAGCGCGCCGCCGCGGTGACGCAGTACCTGGCGAATCACGGCGTGGCCGCCGACCGGCTGACCACCGAGGGGCGCGGCGCGGCCAGCCCCATCGGGGACAACAACACCGCCGAGGGCCGGGCGCTGAATCGCCGGGTGGAACTGTTCCTGTATGCGGTGAAGCAATAGCGGATCGGCGGACGAGCGCCCTTCAGACCTTCTGGTAAATCCGCGCCCCCTGCGCAATGAATTCGGCGGATTTCGCCGCCATGCCCTGAGCGCGCGCCGTGGCGTCGTCCAGGCCGTTTTCCCGGGCGTAGTCGCGCACGTCCTGGGAAATTTTCATGCTGCAGAACTTGGGGCCGCACATCGAGCAGAAGTGCGCGACTTTCATCGAGTCCTTGGGCAGCGTTTCGTCGTGGAAGGCGCGCGCGGTGTCGGGGTCCAGGCCCAGGTTGAACTGGTCGTCCCAGCGGAACTCGAAACGCGCCTTGGACAGGGCATTGTCGCGGATCGCCGCGCCCGGGTGGCCCTTGGCCAGATCGGCCGCATGGGCGGCGATCTTGTAGGTGATGATGCCGTCCTTGACGTCTTTTTTATTGGGCAGGCCCAGGTGTTCCTTGGGGGTGACATAGCACAGCATGGCGGTGCCGTACCAGCCGATCAGGGCGGCGCCGATTCCCGAGGTGATGTGATCGTAGCCCGGCGCGATGTCGGTGGTCAGGGGGCCGAGCGTATAGAACGGCGCCTCGTGGCAGTGTTCGAGTTGCAGATCCATGTTTTCCTTGATGAGGTGCATCGGCACGTGGCCGGGGCCCTCGATCATGACCTGCACGTCGTGCCGCCAGGCGACCTGGGTCAGCTCGCCCAGCGTGCGCAGCTCGGCGAACTGGGCCTCGTCGTTGGCGTCGTAGCCCGAGCCGGGCCGCAGGCCGTCGCCCAGCGAAAAGGCGACGTCGTAGGCCTTCATGATCTCGCAGATGTCCTCGAAGCGTTCGTAGAGGAAACTTTCCTTGTGGTGGGCCAGACACCATTTGGCCATGATCGAGCCGCCGCGCGAGACGATGCCGGTCATGCGCTCGGCGGTCATGGGCACGAAGGGCAGGCGCACGCCGGCATGGATGGTGAAGTAATCCACGCCCTGCTCGGCCTGCTCGATGAGCGTGTCGCGGAACACATCCCAGCTCAGGTCCTCGGCGATGCCGCCCACTTTTTCCAGCGCCTGATAGATGGGCACGGTGCCGATGGGGACCGGCGAGTTGCGGATGATCCATTCCCGCGTTTCGTGGATGTGCTTGCCGGTGGACAGGTCCATGACGGTGTCGCCGCCCCAGCGGATCGCCCAGGTCATTTTTTCGACCTCCTCGCTGATGTCCGAGCGGATCGCCGAATTGCCGATGTTGGCGTTGACCTTGACCAGGAAATTGCGGCCGATGGCCATCGGCTCGACTTCGGGGTGGTTGATGTTGGCCGGGATGATGGCGCGCCCCCGGGCGACCTCGTCGCGGACGAATTCGGGCGTGATGCGCTCGGGAATGGCCGCGCCGAACGATTGCCCGGGGTGCTGGCGCGTCAGCCTGCGCGCCAGCCGCTCGCCGTCGGGGCCGGATGCGCGCAGGCTGTCGAGGGTCTGCTCGCGGCGCAGGTTTTCGCGGATGGCGACGAACTCCATCTCGGGCGTGACGATGCCGCGCCGCGCGTAGTGCATCTGGGTGACATTGGCCCCGGGCCGCGCGCGCCGCGGCGGGCGCGCGGCCGCGAAGCGCAGGGCGGCCAGTTCGGGATCGGCCAGCCGGTCGCGGCCATAGCGGCTGGTGAGGCCCGGCAGGACCTCGGTGTCGCCGCGCTCCAGGACCCAGGGCTCGCGCGGCGCGGGCAGGCCCTGGCGGATGTCGATCCGCGCCTGAGGGTCGGTGTAGGGGCCGCTGGTGTCGTAGACCGTCAGGGGCGGATTCTTTTCGCCGCCGAACAGCGTCGGGGTGTCGGCCTGACTGATTTCACGGAAAGGCACGCGGATGTCGGGCCGCGAGCCGGTTTCGTAGATCTTGCGCGACTGCGGCAGCGGTTCGACGGCAGCGCCATCGACGCGGGCCTGTGCGGCGAGGAATTGCGGATTGGTGTTCAAGGTGTAGCTCCAGGTTCGAAAGAGGATCGGACGGTGGAGCCGAGTCGGGGAGAAATGGACCGCGGTCCGTAGAGGGGGAGGGGCCGCGCACGCTCCCAGCATCGGCATTATCCGTACTGGTACGAAGGGTTTTTCTCAACCCGCTGGCTGGACCGGCGAGTACCCCTGCGTGCTTGTGAGTATAAGTGGTTTTCGCGGGGCCCAAGAACTCAATAAATCCGGCCGACCCAAAAGCCCGCTATTGCCGGCCCCCCGGTCGTTCGATCAGAGGGTTCGGACGCTTGCCGGACAGCCCCGTCCGACTTTGCCATTCTCATGTCATTTTGGCATGGCGCCTTTTTACGCCGGCACAAGGAAGATCGAATAATCCCTTTTTTTCCCCTGCCAAAATGACAGGATCACTCTCGCGTGGCTATTTCCTGCATTTAAAAATATTAAATAATTTCAATAACTTATAAAACCAACAAAGCTGGCATGGGATTTGCTTGATGTTTTGTGACGGCATCGCGAGAACTTTTCGCGAGCCCTGCTGATGAAAACACTCGAGGAAGCGATCCTGTTCATGGAAATTCAAGCAAATGCCACCGCGGCCTGTACGGTCGCGGCGAGGATGCGGAAAACGACATGGTTGGCGATGAGCGTATGCCTCATCGCGGCGGGAATGGCTACGGCGGCGGCGCAAGCGCCGGCGGTGGAGGCTGCCGCGGCGGCCTCGCCCGATTCCGATCCGCCCATGTATATCGCGGGTACCGCGCCTGACCACCGCAGGACGGATATACCGGTCATCAAGGAAGCGCCCGTGCTGGACAAGAAAATCGCTTTTCACGGGATCGATGAACCCTATCCCGCGTCGCTGCGCGTTTTCGATAGCCAGGGCGCCTGGTATACGCCATTTACGCATCCAGGCATGACGGGTGTTTATGACCTGCGTGGCTATCACCATCCAAAGGATCAGAGTCAATGAAGCATTGCGGAAACGCGCCCCAGCAATCTGGTTGGCGGCGCGGATCGCGCTTCTCCGGATCGCACCCGGCAAGCGTCATGACGATTGGCGGGTGATGCAATTCAACCTTCATGAAGGAGTAGATATGAAAAAAGCTCGTAAAACGATGATCGCCGGTTTGGTGGCGATGATGTGTATGGCTGGCGGTGCCATGGCCCAGCAGCAAGGTATGGGCGGCATGTCCGGTATGGGCGGCATGTCCGGTATGGGCGGCATGTCCGGTATGGGCGGCATGTCCG
>JBEBRQ010000076.1:0-3149 GCA_040394755.1 Castellaniella defragrans
TGATGGCGGTCACCAATGCCATCTCGGCCATCGTCATCGTCGGCGCCATGCTCGCCACCGGCCTGACCGAGGGCTCGCTCGCCCAGTTCATGGGCGTGTTCGCCGTGGCCCTGGCCGCCGTCAATGTGTTCGGCGGATTCCTGGTCACCCAGCGCATGCTCGAGATGTTCAAGAAAAAAGAACGCAAGGGAGGCGGCCAATGATTTCCATGGACCTCGTCACCCTGCTCTATCTGGTCGCCTCGGTCTGCTTCATCCAGGCGCTCAAGGGCCTCTCGCACCCGACGACCTCGCGGCGCGGCAATGTGTTCGGCATGGTCGGCATGGCCATCGCCATCCTCACCACGGCGGCGCTGATCATCAGCCTGGCGCGCGACGGCACGGGCACCCTGGGCCTGGGGCGCGTCGTCCTCGGCCTGCTGATCGGCGGCAGCATCGGCACGCTGCTCGCGCGCAAGGTCGAAATGACCAAGATGCCCGAGCTGGTCGCCTTCATGCACAGCATGATCGGCCTGGCGGCGGTCGCCATCGCCGTGGCCGTGGTGGCCGAGCCGCACGCCTTCGGCATCGTCGCCGCCGGCACGCTGATCCCCACCGGCAACCGCTTCGAGCTGTTCATCGGCACCTTCGTCGGCGCCATCACCTTCTCGGGCTCGGTCATCGCCTTCGGCAAGCTGTCGGGCAAATACAAGTTCCGGCTGTTCCAGGGCGCGCCGGTGGTGTTCCCCGGCCAGCACATGCTGAACCTGGCGCTGGCGCTGCTGATGCTGGCGATGGGCGTGTGGTTCATGCTGACGCAGGCGTGGACGCCCTTCATCATCATGACGCTGATCGCCTTCGTGCTGGGAGTGCTGATCATCATCCCGATCGGCGGCGCCGACATGCCCGTGGTGGTGTCGATGCTGAACAGCTATTCGGGCTGGGCGGCGGCGGGCATCGGCTTCTCGCTCAACAACCCGATGCTGATCATCGCCGGCTCGCTGGTGGGCTCGTCGGGCGCCATCCTGTCCTACATCATGTGCAAGGCGATGAACCGGTCGTTCTTCAACGTGATTCTGGGCGGCTTCGGCGCCGAGGCTTCCGCGGCGGGCGCCGCCGGCGACGGCGAGCAGCGTAGCGTCAAGTCGGGCAGCCCCGACGATGCGGCCTTCCTCATGAGCAACGCCGACTCGGTCACGATCGTCCCGGGCTACGGTCTGGCGGTGGCCCGGGCGCAGCACGCGCTCAAGGAACTGGCGGCCAAGCTCTCGGACCAGGGGGTCACGGTCAAGTACGCCATCCATCCGGTAGCCGGCCGCATGCCCGGCCACATGAACGTGCTGCTGGCCGAGGCCGAGGTGCCCTACGACCAGGTGTTCGAAATGGAGGACATCAACAGCGAGTTCGGCCAGACCGATGTGGTGCTGGTGCTGGGCGCCAACGACGTGGTCAATCCGGCGGCCAAGAACGACCCGAACTCGCCGATCGCCGGCATGCCCATCCTCGAGGCCTACAAGGCGCGCACCATCATCGTCAACAAACGCTCGATGGCGGCAGGCTACGCAGGCCTGGACAATGAGTTGTTCTACATGGACAAGACCATGATGGTCTTTGGCGACGCCAAGAAAGTCCTGGAGGATATGGTCAAGACCCTCGAATGACCCCTGAATGGCGGCGCAGGCGCGCCGCTGGCCCCTGGAATAGGGCTTCCGCAACCTGGAAGCCCGCCCCCACAGGCCAAGAGGTCCTACTGATTGACCAGGGACTCGACCTTCTTGCGTAGCTCCGGATCGCGCTGAATGGCGCGGCTGATGCCGTTGTACTCATCGACACTCATGCCACCGGCCTCGACCTGGTCCACCATTTTCCGGTCCGCCTCGGCGACCACCGCCTGACGCTCCGGCTCGCTTCCGGCCGCCTGCCACTGGGGCAGATAATCGACGACCACCGCACTGACTTTCTTGACCGCACCCGCATAGTGCCGCAGCTGTTCCTCGGTCGGCTGCGCAATGACGTCCTGGGCCGCGCCGGCGCGCGCACCGGGCCTGTTCTGCGCCATCGCGATCGGCCCCGCCAGCCCCAGGGCAATCACCGATGCCGCCAGAAATGCTCTCATACCCTGATTCATGGAAGTCCCTCCTGAAACAGATTGGCAACCCCTCCATGATGGTTCAGGCCCTCGCCCGACTCAAGTTTCGCTGTGTGTAATCCTGTATCGACGTGCCACGGTCGCGGGATGGGACAAGGCCGCGGCCTGCCGCTACACTGCGGGAATCGACATTCTGGACGAGGCAATTGGATGGACAAGGATTTCTGGCAGCAACGCTGGCACCAGGGCCGGATCGGTTTTCATCAGACCCGGGTCATCCCGCTGCTGCCAAAACACTGGCCCGCGCTCGAACTCCCCACGGACAGCCGGGTACTGGTTCCCCTGGCCGGGAAATCACTGGACGTGGCCTGGCTGGCCGATCAGGGCCACTACGTCCTGGCCGTCGAGCTCTCGGCCATCGCCGTCGAACAATTCTTTACCGAACAAGGGCTGACGCCCGCGATCCACGAATCCGCGCAGGGACGCCATTACACGGCCGGCCGCATCGAGTTCATCTGCGGCGATATTTTCGATCTGAATGCCGCGACACTGGCCGGCTGCGCCGGCTGCTACGACCGGGCCGCCCTCATCGCCCTGCCCGCCGACATGCGGCAGCGCTACGTGACCCACGTCTATGGCGGACTGCCCACCGGCTGCCGCGGCCTGCTGCTGACGCTGGACTACCCGCAGGCCCAGATGGACGGCCCGCCATTCGCGCTCGACGATGCGGAAATCCATCGGCTGTACACGCCGGGCTGGCGCATCGACAGGCTCGAGACGCGCAGCATCCTCGAAAAAGAGCCCCATTTCGCCGAACGCGGCCTCACCCGGATGGATACATTGGTCTATCGGCTGCGCAAGGAATGAGGGCCGTACCGGCAGGGTAAACGCATGAAACCCTCCCTGGCCGGGCGGGTCGTTGGCTTCTTGCGCCGCGTCCGGTGACAAACCTCCGCAAAAACCAGCAACCGCCCACTTTCGTAGGCGGGGGGGGGGCCCGGGGGGGGGCGGCCCCCCCAGTGCGCCAAAAAAACCCCCGACAGACGAGTTTGGTGTGGACGAGGGTGGGGGGCACGGGGAGC
>JBEBRQ010000077.1:0-3039 GCA_040394755.1 Castellaniella defragrans
GACAGCTTCCATGACCGTTGTCTTCCCTGCACCTTCGCCACCTTCAAAAGTGACAAATATCCCTCTATCCAAAGTGAAATCCCCTACTCATCAGTATTATGCTAGAACGAAGGCAATTGCTTTACTGTATTCGTTCCCTTGTATATCTATACTATCAAACGCTAAAGGCCGGTACAATGATTAAACGTCATATATTTTCACTTTTTGTAAATTTCCAACCTTTGAACCTTGAAACTTAGCGCCAACTTCCACATATTGTTGCACTAGTTGATAATGCTCGTTCGTCCATACTTCTCCCTCATATACGATCGGAATTCCTGGTGGATAGGGTATAATCGCTTCGGCAGCTTCTTTACCAATTGCTTCATATAAGTGCACCATCTGCATGGATTTTGCATTGTTTTTCTGACGTTCGAATAATACAGGAGCACTTATACTTATACCTACTAACGATTGTGGAGCTACTTTTGGAGCTTGTTCACTCCCATTTTCTATGTTGTCGGATGCATTTAGTTGCTGCTTTATTTGGTATTCTACTCGTTTAATATGTTGTTTTAATCTATCCATATCACCTTGATCGGCGCCTAACGGTACGACAAGCACAACGTATGTCAGATCCGCCATCTCCGCCCAACAATTATCCTGCTCGAACAGCTGCTGCAACTGGTAACCACTATAGTGACCCGTTTGATCATATAACAATAAGCGCAAGCGATCTTTTTGGCAGTTCTTCGTTTCTGCCATTACTTCTGTATCAGACACTACACCGATATATGCAGCATGCTCTGCGATCCAACTCACTAACTCATCCACTACTTTAATACTTCGATCGATGAAAGCTTCTCCAGCTATATCAATTATTGCCCGAGCAATATCCAAAGAAATCATTTGTGGAAAAGATGGGCTAGAACTTTGAATCATTGTCAAATATGACGCTACTTGTTCCCGATCGATAATAGTTCCTTGTAGATGCAACATGGCGCTCATCGTAAGAGCCGTTAATGTCTTATGAGTGGACTGGATGACAGCATCCGCACCAGCTTGCAAGGCGCTCGACGGGATTAATGGATGTAATGAATAATGAGCCCCATGCGCTTCATCTACTATAAGTGGAATATGATACCGGTGAACGAGTTCAACCCAACGCTCTAATCGATAACCAATCCCGTAATAATTAGGATTCGTTAACAACACCGCTTTCGCATCTGGATAACTACGAAGTGCTTCCCCTACCTGTTCTAAGGAAGGGATCGTCATCGTATTCGTTACTGGCTCATACTGAGGCATCAAAAATACCGCCCTCGCTCCTGCCAATTTCAGCCCATTAATGATCGACTTATGTACGTTTCTTTGCACAATCACCGTATCTCCAGGATTACAAGTTGCCAGTATAAGCGCGATATTACCAGCACTGCTACCCCCAACTAAAAAATGAGTTTGTTCCGCCCCGAATGTTTGCGCCGCTAATTGCTGTGCCTCTGCTATCGCTGCTACCGGATCATGCAAATCATCGGTACTATTCAATTCAGTCGTATCAAGCCGCATGACAGCCTGCAAATATTGCAATGCTTCCTCACCATACTCGCCCAAATACTGCTCTTTTATCTCGGACTCAATCTTCTGCAACACTCGACCATAATGATGTCCAGGTACATGGAATGTTGTCGGATCTGAGTTAACAAATGATAATAACTGCTTTGCTAATGGTGCATGAAAAATAGTCATCTCTACCATTCTCCTAATTAAATATCATAATCATCTTGCAACTATCTTACCCTTTCCATTATGAACAACAAACAAAAAACGCCTTTCCCTCATCAATATAAGTGGTTAGGCGCTGTTATCTATATGAGAACATTACATTTTTAATAATAACTGCTTCATTCGATATATAAAAAAGGGATACTTCTCGTCCGCAACATCTGTGTTTACCATCTCCGACTCACAACTTTGACATATGAATCCAGAAACAATGTACATACCTTCATCTTCACTTTTGGTGAAACCACATATCATACATTCCGTTTGCTTCACTACAGTATTTTGCATTATTATCCCACCTTGCTTTATATAATCTACTTTCTACTATAGTATAACCTACTCTCTTTCTTTTCATTCGTTTTCATAGGATTTTTCAAATATTTATATATACTATGCTCCTGCCCATAAAGAAGTGCTTAGTCACCTTATTGTTTTTCATCGAAATGTCGATATACTAATTAGCGATTCATTGTGTATAGGGGAAGGGGTACCTGCATGCGATCCAAATTATCCGACCAAGAACAAGCAACAATATACCAATATAAATTGACGAAACGGATTACGATTACTCGTGAACTGATTCAAAGCCATTTTTTAATGCTAATTATCTTCACCGTGTTCCTTGCCTGGCTATACCAACTGGAAGGTTTATTCGGCTGGTTAGCTGGGTTCATCATCGTACAATTGCTACATCTTCTTGTTTTACTAATGACTTTCATACGAATGGATGAAGCAACTGACCGCAAATGGATTTGGCGCATTAATCCGCCATGGATTGGGTTTAAACCTGCCAACGATATTAACATCACACTATTCCGACGTGTACATCGACACTTATTCTGGATTGGTTTGCTGCTTATCGCGATTATGTATCCTTGGGTTCCTATCCCATTAACTATTAGTATGTTCTTCTGGCATATATGGTTAATTGTCCCACGCTTATTATTAACATTCTTTTTTCGCAAACAACCAAAACACGGCGTTATTCGGTTACAATCATTCGAAGCCTCTTACTACAAAAAATAATTAGAAAATAATTTGAAGAATGGGCGAAAATGTGATAAGTGCAGAGAAAAAGTGCAGCGAAAGAAATAGTGGGTGGAATACTGGGAGGGGGAAAAGGCGATGAGGGTGGATTTATTCGAAAATCAGCTGCTGCGCCTGTGCTAACCTCTGCTAACGGATCTGACAGCCCTTATTCCACGAAATAAGCCGATTTTTCGGCGCTAACGGATCTGAGCGACCTTATTCCGCTCAAATCAGGTCAAACCTACTGCC